>NZ_CP054925.1:3640714-4247500 GCF_013364075.1 Amycolatopsis sp. Hca4 | reverse complement strand
ATCGTCGGGGGGTCCGGGCAGATCCCCGTCTCGCGGGGGTCGGCCGCCGCCGGGGACAGTCTCAAGGCCGCTCACCAGGCCCTCGAAGAGGGGAAGATCGTCGTCATCTACCCCGAGGGCACCATCACCAAGGATCCCGCCGGGTGGCCGAAGGAGTCCTTCACCGGCGCCGCCCGGCTCGCGCTGCAGAACGACGTTCCCGTCATCCCCATCGCCCGGTGGGGGACCAGCCAGATCTTCAACGGCTACACGAAGAAGTTCACGCCCTTCCCGCGCAAGACGATCACCCACTCCGTCGGCGACCCGCTCGACCTGTCCGCCTACCGCGGCGGCAACACCCGCAGCGCCACGAAACTGCGCGAGGTCACCAAGGTCATGATGGACGAGGTGACCCGGCTCCTGGCCGGAATCCGGCACGAGGAACCGCCGTCGGCCAAGCCGGGGGATCCCGTCTGATGCGCGCCGACGTGCAGCGGGTCACCGTGCTCGGGGCCGGCTCGTGGGGCACCGCCTTCGCCAAGGTGCTCGGCGACGCCGGCCGGGACGTCACCGTCTGGGCGCGCCGGGACCAGGTCGCCGAGGACATCCGGGACCGGCACACCAACAGCGCCTACCTGCCCGGTGTCACCCTGCCGCCGAACATCACCGCGACCAGCGACCCGGCGAAGGCCCTCGAAGCAGCCGAAGCCGTCGTCCTCGCCGTGCCCAGCCAGAGCCTGCGGGCCAACCTGACCGCGTGGCGCGAGCTGCTGCCGGACGACGCGATCCTCGTCAGCCTCGCCAAGGGCGTCGAGCTCGGCACGCTCAAGCGGATGAGCGAGGTGATCGGCGAGATCGTCGGCATCGACGGAGGCGAGGTCGTCGTCGTCACCGGGCCGAACCTGGCCAAGGAGATCGCCGCCGGGCAGCCGTCGGCCTCCGTGCTCGCCTGCGCCGACCACGAACGCGCCGTCGCGATCCAGCGCGCCTGCGCCAACTCCTACTTCCGCCCGTACACCAACACCGACGTCGTCGGCTGCGAGCTCGGCGGGGCCTGCAAGAACGTCATCGCGCTCAGCACCGGGATGGCCGCGGGCCTCGGCCTCGGCACCAACACGATGGCGACGCTCATCACCCGCGGCCTGGCCGAAATGGCCCGGCTCGGCGCGAAGCTGGGCGCCGACCCGCTCACCTTCGCCGGGCTCGCCGGCGTCGGCGACCTGGTCGCCACCTGCTCTTCGCCGCTTTCGCGCAACCGCACCTTCGGCGAACGCCTCGGCCGCGGCGAGACGCTCGAACAGGCGCAGGCGGCGGCCGGCGGGCAGGTCGCCGAGGGCGTCATGTCGTGCTCGTCGATCCGGGCCCTCGCCATGAGCCTCGGCGTCGACATGCCGATCACCGACGCCATGCACCGCGTCTGCCACGAAGGCGTCGACCCGCGCCGGGCCGGTGCCGAGCTGCTCGGCCGGTCGCAGAAACACGAGTGGTCCTGATCCTTGGGACGGCTTGACCGGGAAGGACGCGACTGCGACGCTTGTCGCATGTTCGCGTACGCCATGTCCGAGTCGAGGGGCCGCACCGGCCTCCGCTCCGCCGTGCGCGCGTGTCGCTGTTGTCGGTGAACCCAGCCCCGGCCCAGCTCGACACCCCCTATCTTCTGCGTGAGGACCCTCATGTTCGCCGTTCCGGACAACACCCTGCTGCGTCCCGAAAACCCCGCCCTGCGCCACCCGGTGCGCGTCGCCCTCGAGGTCGCCGCCGACCGCGACCGCTGGCGCCACCTGCTGCGCTACGACCCCGACGAGCGCTTCGCGACGCTGGTGTCGAAGGACGAGCGGGAGGAGGTGTGGCTGATGAGCTGGCTGCCCGGCCAGCGCACCGACCTGCACGACCACGCCTTCGCCAGCGGCGCGTTCACCGTGGTCGGCGGCCACCTCACCGAGGCCGTGGCCCGCCGGGCGCCGGGCGGCCGCGCGGTCACCGAGCTGCACGCCCTGTCCGCCGGGCAGTCGCGGGTGTTCGGCCCCGGGTACGTGCACGAGGTCCGCAACGACGGCCCGGACCCGGCCGTCTCGATCCACGTCTACCGCGACGCCGGCCGCGCGATGCGCCCGTACCACCTGGACCCGGTCGACGGCCCGCTCCCCGGCTGATCAGTCCAGGTCGCCGCGGGCCCGGAACCCCTGCTCGATCCGGGAGCGGTCCGCACCCGCGGCCAGCAGCGTGTGCAGCAGGATCCGCGCCTTCCGCGCGTCCAGCCAGCCCGCCATCGTCGCGCCCAGCGCGATCAGGCTCGACTCCGAGCCGTGGAAACCGTACGTCGAGCGCAGCGTCGGCCCGGCGCCCGTCCGCGAGGCGACGACCACGGGCAGGGACGGCACCAGCCGCGCGATCACGTCCGCCGTGCCGCCCGAGACGTGGCCCACCCCCGTCGCGGCGATCACCACGCCGCGCACGTCCGGCTGCGAAGCCGTGTGCTCCAGGAACGCGCCCGAGTCGTCGAGACCGGTTTCCACGATCGGGACCAGGCCGTCGAAGCCACCGCCGTCGAAGGACGGCAGCCGCGGCGGGGACGGATGGAACCAGTGCACCGCGTGCTCGACGACCATGCCCAGCGGCCCGGCCGGCGCCGAGGAGAACGCGTCCAAGTGGCTCGAGTGCGCCTTCCGCACCCAGCGGGCCGCGTGGACGTCGTCGTTGAGCGTGACCAGCACGCCCCGGCCGCGGCTGCGCGGATCGGCCGCGACGGTGAGCGCGTTGCGCAGGTTCGCCGGGCCGTCCGGGCTGAACAGCCCGGCGTTGCGCATCGCGCCGGTGACCACCACCGGGACGTCCGAGGGCCAGTGCAGGTCCAGGAAGTACGCCGTTTCCTCGAGGGTGTCCGTGCCCTGGACGACGACGAACCCGTCGGCGTCCTGGCGCAGGCCCCATTCGCGGCAGCGCAGCAGCGTCGCGAAGTCCAGCGACGCGCTGCCGATCCCGGCCAGCGTCTCGGCCAGGACGTCCATCGGCAGGTCGCCGAGCCGCCGAGCAGGTCGGCCGCGCCGAGCCGCGGGACGGCCCCGCCGCCGCTGTCCGGGGCCATCGAGATGGTGCCGCCGAGGGAGGCGAGGGCGATCAAAGGCATGCGGCCACCCTATTCAGCCGCCTTTGACCGCCTGGAGCGTGTAGGTCGTCGCCAGCCGCCACTCGCCGGTGGCCTCGTCGAGCACCAGCCGGCCGGGCAGTGCGTTCCACGGGACGCTGTCGTGCTCGGCGAACGCGGTCAGCGCCGACCCGTTCTCCAGCAGCGCCGCCCAGCGCCGATCGAGGCACCCGCCGCGTCGGCGAGGCCGGTCGAACCGCACCACCCCGCTCAGGTGCGCCGGATCCTCGGCGAACCGCGCGAAGGCGTGGTCCGGCGACGCCGCGTGCAGGACCGCGCGTTCGTCCCGGTCGGCCTTGGTGGCCGCGAACGAGTCCGTCACGACGTTATGACACCGCCGCGCGCTCGGCCGCGCTGCGCAGCACGCAGAACTCGTTGCCTTCGGGGTCGGCGAGCACCGCCCAGCCCGTGCCGTCCGGCTTGCGGAGGTCGTTCACCAGCGTCGCGCCGAGGCCCAGGAGCCGTGCGACCTCCTCGTCGCGCGGGATGTCCGGCTGCAGGCACAGGTGGAGCCGGTTCTTCACCGTCTTCGGCTCGGGCACACGCAGGAAGAGCAGGTTCGTTCCGTCGTTCAGCTCGAAGCCGACTTCGTCGTCGCCCGGCTGGTCCTCGTCCGGGATCGGCTTCCCGGTCACCTGGCTCCAGAACTGGCAGAGCGTGTACGGGTCGGCGCAGTCCACGGACACGTTCAGCACGGACGACGGCATGGCACTCCTCGAAAAGTCGGGTGCGCCCGAGTCTGGCCCAGCCCCGTGGAGAGAGCGAACCGATTTAGGACGCCAGTGCCAGCCCGGCCGTCCGGTGCACCCGGCGGCTGTCGTCGACGATGAGGATCTCGCAGTCCGGCCGGTCGGCCGCCCAGGTGATGCCCTCGGTGCCCATCGCGAACGCCGCCGTGGCCAGCGCGTCCGCCGTCACCAGGTCGCCGGCCACGACGGTGACGCTCATCAGTCCGGTCGCCGGTGTCCCGGACCGGCCGTCGAGGATGTGCGAGCCGCGCTCGTACGCCGCCGAGGTCGCGATCGCGCCGTTGCGGGACTCCAGGACCGCGCACACGGCCAGCGGCTGCTCGGGGTGGCGCACCCCGACCCGCCACGGACGGCCCGGCTCCGGCTCGCCCGCGGTGACGACGTCGCCGCCGGCGTTGAGGCAGAACGTCGTCGCGCCTTCGGCCTTCAGCATCTCGGCCGCGCGCTGCACCGCCCAGCCCTTCACCACCGCGCACGGGTCGAGGCCGCGGCCCGGCAGCCGCGCGCGGAACGCGCCGCCGGAAAGCTGCTCGTAGTACGCGCACAGCTCCAGCACCTCGATCAGGTCGTCGCTCAGCTCGGCGGCCGTCAGCTCGCCGCGGTCGTACCGGCTGACCTCGCTGTCCTCCCGGAACGGGCTGAACCGGGCGTCGACGTACCGGAACCACGCGAAGACGTCGTCGACGACCTCGGTGAAGTCGTCCTCGTCCCGCAGGTCCAGCGAGATCGGCAGCCCCATGACCTGTTCGACCCGGTTCGTCATCGGTTACCCCTCGCGTCGATCGCGGCCTGCAGGGACGTCTTGTAGGACTCGCTGGTCTCGGTGGCGCCGGTCACCGTGTCGATGTCGGCGCTCTGCGCCTTGATCGCCTCCTCCTGCAGCTTCGGGAGGGCGGTGAGCGAGCGGCCGCCGTCCGGGGCCTGCAGCAGGGTGATGGCGGTGAGCCGGGCGCCGGTGAACGTCACCTGCACCTGCACGGTGCCGTAGCGGCTCGACTCGGCGCTGCCCTTCGTCGTCACCGTCTCGCCCGCGGTGTCCCTGGACGACGGAACCTCCGAAGTGGACGGTGCCGGACCGGACGAAGTGGCCGGAGCCGCCGGTGTGCTCGTCGGGGCCGCCGAAGTGACCGGTGTGGACGGTGCGGTGGCCGCCGGCGGCGGCGCCTGGGCGACGGCGGCGGTGTTGTGCACCGGCCCCGGCTCGAACCGCCAGACGGCGATGAACCCGGCGATGGACAGCGCGACGACGAAAATGGTCTTCTTCACAGCAATCCCCCTAGGCCGCGAGGCTGAAACGTTCGGCGTGGACCTGGGAACCCGGCACGCGCAGCTCGCGCAGGCTGCGCAGCACCGCGGACGTCATCCCCGGCGGGCCGCAGACGAACACGTCCCGCTCGTGCACGTCCGGCACCATCATGTGCAGGTTCGCCGGCCCGAGCATCACCCCGCGCGGCCCGACCGCCTGGTCCGGTCCGGTGAGGACGCTGACGCTGGCGCCGCGGGCCTTGGCCAGCTCGTTCAGCTCCGGCAGCAGCACCGCGTCCGCCTGCGACCGCACCCGGTACAGCACGACGACGTGGCCGTCGATGTCCTCCAGCAGCGCGCGGATCGGCGTGATCCCGACCCCGCCCGCGACGAGCAGCGCGTTGGGCCGCCGCTGGTGGATCGTCGTGAAGGCGCCGTACGGGCCTTCGGCGAACACGCGCGTCCCGACGCGCAGGTTGCGCAGCCCGGCGCTGGAGTCCCCGAGCGCCTTCGCCGTCAGCCGCAGGGAACGGCCGTCGGGCGCGGCCGACAGGGAGAAGGGATTGGCCTGCCACCACCGGTCTTTGGTCAGGAACCGCCACAGGAAGAACTGCCCCGCCTTGGCCGGCATCTTGTCCAGGTGCTTGCCGGACATGTACACCGAAACGACGTCCGGTGACTCGGACACCACGGCCGTGACCCGCAGCTGGTGGCGCAGGTTCCGCCACAGCGGCAGCACGACCCGCCCGGCGAGCACGGCCGCGCCGGCCCCGAGCCACAGCGTCCACCAGTACGCCTTCGCCGGTTCCGAGCCGGCGAACGACTGGCCCAGCGCGATCTGGTGGGTGAAGGCCAGCAGCACCGCGGCGTAGGTGTAGAGGTGGATGAAGTGCCACGTCTCGTAGGCCAGCCGCTTGCGCGCGAACTTCGCCGAAGCGGCCCCGACGATGAGGATCACCGCGAAGGCGACCAGCGCCCGCAGGATCCCTTCGAGCGTGTCGGCCATCTCGACCAGCTCGTCGACGACGCCCTTGTCCGAGACTTCCGCGTAGCCCATGGTGATGAACACCAGGTGCGCCAGCAGCGTCCAAAGGATCGTGAAGCCGGTCCAGCGGTGCCAGGTGGTCAGCCGGTCCATCCCGAGCCGCCGGTCCAGCCAGGGCAGCCGGGCCACCAGCAGCAGCTGGAACGCCATCGCCAGCGCGCCGTAGAGGCCGGCCAGCCTGCCGATCGTGATCAGCACGTTCTGCGACACCCCGGCCTGCACGAACAGGACGGTGACGGCGGCCACGTTGGCGCCGAGGAAGAGGAAAAGGCCGGATTTCGCGGCGATCCGGGGGCGGATCGCCGGGCGCGCGGCCTCGGCGGTCTGCGTCATGGTGGTCACACGGATCCCCCTTCGGTTCGGTTCACGAAGGTCAGCCTCGCCACGCAGGCTGTGGCGAGTCTGGGTACCGGCTGTCGGAATCCTGTCGGCCGCGGGCGCCGCCTCGCCCGCCGCGCACGCGGGGGAGAAGATGCAGGGGTGCAGACTCCCGACCCCGTGCGCCTGCTCGTCGTCGACGACGAGCCGCACATCGCCGACCTCGTCGCCACCGTCGCCCGGTACGAGGGCTGGCAGGCGGTCACGGCCGGCACCGGGCAGGCCGCGCTGAGCCGGGCCGCGGAGTTCGGGCCGGACATCGTCGTGCTCGACCTGATGCTGCCCGACTTCGACGGCTTCACCGTGCTGGACCGGCTGCGGGCGGGCGGCAACGCGGTGCCCGTGGTGTTCCTCACGGCCAAGGACGCGACGGCCGACCGGATCGCCGGGCTCACCCGCGGGGGTGACGACTACCTCGTCAAGCCGTTCTCGGTCGAGGAGCTGATGGCGCGGCTGCGGGCGGTGCTGCGGCGCAGTGCCGGGGTCGCGCACCAGCCCGAGGCCCGCGGGGCCGTGCTGCGCGTCGGCGACCTCACCCTGGACGAGGACACCCGCGAGGTCCGCCGCGGCGACGTCCTGGCCGAGCTGACCCCGACCGAGTACGAGCTGCTGCGCTACCTCATGCGCCGCTCGCCCGCGGTGCTGACCAAGGCGCAGATCCTCGACCACGTCTGGGAGTACGACTTCGGCGGCCGGTCCAATGTGGTCGAACTGGTGATCTCGCACCTGCGGCGCAAGGTCGACGCGGGTGACGGCGAACCGCTGATCCACACCGTCCGCGGCGTCGGGTACGTCGTGCGGCAGGCGCACCGGTGAAGGGCCTCTTCACCCGGTGGTACGGCGCCTGGCGGCGCACCCGGCTGGGCACCCGGATCACCCTCGGCCTCGGCGCGCTCGCGCTGGTGGTGTTCGCGGCCGTGGGCGTCACGACGGTCGGGATCATGCACGGCTACCTCGACCGGCGGCTCGACGAGCAGCTGTCCAAGAGCCAGAACACCCAGCTGCCGCTGCTGCGCGAAACGCACGGCTCGCCGCAGTCGGTGTACTCGTGGTACTCGGCGCTCTACAAAGTGCAGGACGGAGTCGCCGTCCCCGAGCCCGGCGGCCGGCTGCCGGGCGATGCCAAGCAACTGGCGAAGATCGCCGCCGAGGCGGTGAGCGGGGACGTCACCCGGAACATCTACCTGCGCGACGACGGCCCGTACCGGGTGCGCGCCTGCCCGGTGGACACCGACTCGGTGCTGCTGTCGGCGGCGCCGCAGCAGGACCTCGACGCCACGGTCCGGCAGCTGGTCTGGGTCGAGGTCGGCGCGTTCGCGCTCGCGCTGGCCGTGCTGGTGGTCGTGGGACGGCTGGTGCTGCGCCGCGGCCTGCGCCCGCTGGCCGACATGGCGGGCACCGCGCACGACATCGCCACCCACGACCTCACCGTGAACCCGGACCTGCCGGTGCGCGCGGCGGGCACCGGCGGCGGCGCCGAAGTCGACGAGCTGCGGACGGCGTTCAACGTGATGCTGGCCCACATCGACACGTCACTGGCCGCGAAGACCGCGGCCACCGAGCGGCTGCGGCGGTTCGTCGCGGACGCCTCCCACGAGCTGCGGACCCCGCTGACGTCGATCCGCGGGTACGCCGACCTCTTCCGCTACGCCGCGGCGAACGAGCCGGCCGAGCGGGAGGCGCACCTGGCGAAGATCCGCGAGGAGACCGCGCGGATGACCGTGCTCGTCGACGACCTCCTGCTGCTGGCCCGGCTCGACGCGCGGGCCGCCGAGACGCCGCTGCGGCCCGAACGCCTCGACCTGGCCGAGCTGGCCGGTGACGCGGCGGACGCGTTCGCCGCCGGGCGGCCGGACCACCCGCTCACTTCGGCGCTTTCGGCGGCGTTCGTGCACGCCGACCCGGTGCGGCTGCGCCAGGTGCTGGACAACCTGCTGGCCAACGCGGCCGTGCACACCCCGCCCGGGACGGCGGTGCACGTGTCGGTGACCGCTTCGGACGGCGAGGCCGTCGTGCAGGTGACCGACACCGGGCCGGGCATCGCGGCGGAGGACCGGGAGCGGATCTTCGACCGGTTCTTCCGCGTCGACGACTCCCGCACCCGCGGCAACGGCGGCACCGGGCTCGGGCTGTCGGTGGTCCAGTCCCTGGTGACCGCGCACGGCGGCACGGTCTCGGTGGCGTCCGGGTCCGGCCGGACCACGTTCACCGTCCGGTTGCCGCTCGCGCGGTGACGTGCGGCGGGGTCGTCCAGCCGGGGGAGAGGTCTGCGGACGGCTCGGGCACGCCGTAGACCGTCCGCACCGGGAGGACACCCGCCCAGGCCGTGTCCGCCTCGACGTCTTCGGGCTCGTCGTCCGGGCCCTCGGCCCGCATCTTCACCGACGCCTCGGCGAGGTCCAGCGCGAGCACCGACACCGCGGCGAACTCCTTGGCGTTGACCTCGCGCGCGTGCTGCCACGAGCCCGGTGCGAGGTGGTCGGTGAGCACCTTCAGGCCGTGCAGCTTCGCTTCGGCGTCGAGGACCGGCTTCGCCTGGCCGAGGATGACGGCGCTGCGGTAGTTCATCGAGTGGTTGTTGACCGAGCGCGAATAGACGATGCCGTCGAGCAGCGTCACCGTCACGCAGACGTCGACGCCGTGCGCGGCGGTGCGGAGGCTGGCCGCGCCGGTCGACCCGTGCAGGTAGAGCGTGTCGCCGTCGCGGCCGTAGCCGGTCGGGAGGACCAGCGGCACGCCGTCGCGGACCACCCCGAGGTGGCAGATCAGGCCTTCGTCGAGGACCGCGTGCAGTGCGGACCGGTCGGTGACGGCGCGGTGCTTCTTGCGGCCGAGCGTGGTGCGGGGCGTGGTCGACAACATGCGACCAGCGTCTCCCGCCGCAGTGGCCTCGGAAAATGGCCACTTCTCGTACACTTGGGAAGTCCACTCCGAGTTGGAGGTCCCGTGTCCGACACCGCGCTCCCGGTGAGCCTCGACCGTTCGGCGGTGACCCCGCTGGCCGTCCAGCTGGCCGACGCGCTGCGCGAAGCGGCGGCGAGCGGCCACCTGCGCGGCGGCGACCGGCTGCCCTCGACGCGGGCACTGGCCGGGCGGCTCGGCGTCAGCCGCACGGTGACGTCGGCGGCGTATGAGCAGCTGCACGCCGAAGGCTGGATCGCCGGGCGGCACGGCTCCGGCACGTACGTGACGACCCCACCGTCGTTCTCCGCTTCCGAGGTCCCCGCGCCCGCCGTGCCGACGCCCGAGGCCGCCACGCCGTCGCTGCTGGACCTGGGCCCGGGCACGCCGTGGGCGGCGGGGCTGGACCGGGCGGCCTGGCGCCGCGCGTGGCGAGCGGCGGCGGACCCGGAACCGCTGGTCCGCGCCCACCGGGCCGGGCTGCCGGAGTACCGCGCGGCGGTGTCGGAGCACCTGCTGCGCCACCGCGGCCTCGCGGCGGGTTCGGTACTGGCCACCGGCGGCACGACGGCGGCGGTGGTGGAGCTGGCCGCGGCGGTGCTGGAACGCGGGGATGTCGTCGCCGTCGAGGAGCCCGGCTACCAGCGGGCGGTCCAGGCGTTCCGGCGCGCGGGCATGCGCGTGGTCGGCGTGCCGGTGGACCTCGAAGGGCTGCGGCCGGACGCGATCCCGGAGGGCGCGCGGGCGGTGTACTGCTCGCCGGCGCACCAGTACCCGATGGGCAGCAGGCTGAGCGCGGCCCGGCGGGTCTCGCTGGTCGAGCGCGCCCGATCGTCGGGGATGCTGGTCATCGAGGACGACTACGACGGCGAGCTGCGGTTCGACGTGGCACCGCTGCCGATGCTGGCGTCGCTGGCCCCGGACGTCGTGGCGCACCTGGGGACGACGTCGAAGATCCTCACCCCGACGCTGGGCGCGGGCTGGATGGTGGCGCCGGAGGCGATCACCTCGGCGGTCCTGGCGTACCGCGACCTGACCGGAACCCGGCCGTCCCCGGCGGGACAGCGGGTGCTGTACGAGTTCGCGCGCAACGGCGACCTGGGCCGTCACCTGCGCAAACTGCGCCGCGAGATGGCGGAGAGGCGATCACTGCTGGCGGGCGCGCTGTCGGCCGCGGACATCCCGGTCCGCGGCGACGACGCGGGGGCGCACCTGGTGGTGCCGTTCCCGTCGGCCGAAGTGGAGGCGTCGGTGATCGCTTCCGCCGAGCGGCGGGGGATCCGGCTGGACGGGCTGGCGCGGCACTTCGCCGGAGCGCCGTCGGCGTTCGGGGTGGCGATCGGGTACGCGGGGTGTGCGCGGGAGGCGTTGGTGGCGGCTCTGCCGACGCTGGTGGCGTTGCTGCGCTGAGACGGGCCTCGACGGACAAGACGTGCCGGGGCCGTCACCGGTTGCGTTCACCGCTCGCCGCCGTCCCCCCGTCGCACGGGGCTGGGCTGTTCCGCGAGGTCACCGGGTACGGTGGCTCACCATGAGCGAGAAGATCCGGGTGGCCGTGGTGTTCGGCGGGCGCAGCAGCGAGCACACCATCTCGTGCCTGTCCGCCGGCAGCGTGCTCGGGCACCTCGACCCCGAACGGTTCGAGGCCGTCCCGGTCGGCATCACGCGCGAGGGCCGGTGGGTGCTCGGCTCCGGGGACTCCGCCCAGCTCGCCATCCGCGGCCGCGAACTGCCCTCCGTGGACGACGGCAAGGGGCTCGTGCTCGCCGGCGACCCCTCCAGCCAGGGCCTGGTCGCGGTGGAACCCGGCCGGGAAAGCGAACTGCTGTCCCACGTCGACGTCGTCTTCCCCGTCCTGCACGGCGCCTTCGGCGAGGACGGCACCATCCAGGGGCTCCTCGAGCTCGCCGGCATCCCCTACGTCGGGCCCGGCGTGCTCGCCAGCGCGGCCGCCATGGACAAGGAAACGGCCAAGAAACTGCTTGCCGCCGAAGGGCTTCCGGTCGGGACCTACCGCGCCCTCCGTCGTGACCAGTCCACTTTGGATGAAGGGGACCGGGCCGCGCTCGGGCTGCCCGTGTTCGTCAAGCCGTCGCGAGCCGGCAGTTCCGTCGGGATCTCGCGCGTGGCGGACTGGGCCGAGCTCGACGCGGCCATCGGACTCGCCCGCGCGACCGACCCGAAGGTCCTGGTGGAGGCCGCCGTCGTCGGGCGTGAGGTCGAGTGCGGCGTCCTGGAGTTCCCCGACGGCCGCGTCGAAGCCTCGCTGCCCGCCGAGATCCGGGTGCTGTCGGAGGACGAAGACGCCTGGTACGACTTCGAAACCAAGTACCTCGGCGACGACGCCGAGCTCGACATCCCCGCCAAGCTCGACGACGCACTGACCGAGAAGCTCCGCGCGATGGCCGTCGAAGCCTTCCGGGCGCTGGACTGCCAGGGCCTGGCCCGCGTCGACTTCTTCGTCACCGAAGACCACGAGCTGATCATCAACGAGGTCAACACCATGCCGGGCTTCACCACGAAGTCCGCCTACCCGAAGATGTGGGAGGTCACCGGCATGGACTACGCGACCCTGCTGACCACCCTCGTCGAGACGGCGATCGCCCGCGGAACCGGCCTCCGCTAGGGCCTGTCCTCAAAGCCGGCTGAGCAGCGTCGCCAGATCGATCATGCCTCGGTAGGAGATAGCGGTCTTGTCGCACCGCGTGGCGATCGCACGGAACTGCTTGCGACGCCAGTAAGCGATGCGGTCGAAAGCCGGTGGGTGCCCGCCTGCCCGGCCGCGTCGCCGCCGGTTGGCCTGCTGGAGTAGCCCTTGTACGCCAGCACACTGCTCGGCCTGTTCGACGGAGGTCCGGGCCTGACCGGCGGAACTCGATTCCCGCCATGACCTGGGTGAACATAGGGCAATCGTGGACGTTGCCGCCGGTCAGCGCGACCGACAGAGGCCGTCCGTGGCCGTCGCAGGCGAGGTGGATTTCGGTGGTGGGTCCGCCGCGGGACCGGCCGATGGCATGATCACCTGGCTCGCTGTGCCCGCCGACCGAGCGGGTTTCCCCTGTGGTTGTAGACCGTCTTCCACGGCCCATAGCGTTCCGGCAGGTCCCGCCACGCCACTCCGGTCTTGGCCTTGAACAACATCCCGTTGATCACCCGAAGGTCATCGACCCGCGGGGCCTAGGAAAAGCGCAGCGGGCGCGCGGGCAGCTTCGCCGCCACGGTGTCCGAAATCTCCTGCAGCGGCCCGGTGCCGGCGGTGTCCGGCACGGTCAGCGCCGCGTAGACCTCGCGGTCCACCACGTACCACGTCGACGCGCCCTCGCCGGGTACCTGCAGCCACTGCACCTTGTTCACCAGCCGCAGCTGCGCCGTCGGGGTCAGCTCCGGCGGCCGGTTGAGGCCGCAGCGCAGGACCAGCGGGTCGTCCGTGCCCCAGGCCACCGTCGCCGGCGGGGCGGGGGACGCCAGCTCGCGCACCTTCAAGGAAGCGCCGTTCGACGTCAGCTCCGCCGGGACCGCGCCCAGTAGCGTGGTGCAGCCCGGCGACCCCGACTCGGGTGCGGGAACCGGGACGAGCGGCAGCGGACCGGCGGAGTCCGCGGGGGACGGCCGGGTCAGGGCGAACACGGCGACGGCGACCGCCAGCGCCACGGCGAGCGCGGCCGCGGTGACGAGCACCACCCGGGGCGGCGCACCGGTGTCGGAATCAGGCACCCGACCACTACACCATTGCTCAGAGGTGGACGACCGGGCAGGTCAGCGTCCGCGTGATGCCCTCCACGTTCTGCACCTTCGCGACCACGAGCTGGCCCAGCTGGTCCACGTTGTCGGCGGCGGCGCGGACGATCACGTCGTACGGTCCGGTGACATCCTCCGAGCTGGTCACACCCGGGATGCTGGAGATCTCGGCAGCCACCGCGGCCGCCTTGCCGACCTCGGTCTGGATGAGGATGTATGCGTGGACCACGGCGCGCCCTTTCGTCGGGATCTTGTTCCTCAAGGTAGGAACGTCACCAGCAACGTATCGCCAGCTCACGGAAAAACATAGGGCATCCGACTATCGGTGATCGATCTTTGTCCCGGTAGAGAAAGCAGAGGTGACCGGTGTCACCGAACGACGGAACGGTCGCCGAGACCGGGGAGTTCGCGCTCATCCGCGCCGTCACCGAAGGACGGCGCCAGCCGCCGGGCACGCTGCTCGGCCCGGGCGACGACGCCGCCGTCGTCGCGGCCCCGGACGGCCGGGTGGTCGCCAGCACCGACGTGCTCGTCCAGGGCGTCCACTTCCGCCTGGACTGGTCGACGCCCGAGCACGTCGGGCGCAAGGCCGTCGCGGTCAACCTGGCCGACATCGCCGCCATGGGCGCCACCCCGACCACCGTCCTGGTCGGCCTGGCCTGCCCTCCCGAGACGCCCAGCGACGTCGTGAAGGGGATCACCGACGGTATGTGGGCCGAAGCCGACCGGGCCGGCATCGGCGTCTCCGGCGGCGACATGGTCCGCGCCGACCAGCTCGTGATCAGTGTCACGGCGCTGGGCGACCTGGGCGACCGCGAGCCGGTGACGCGCTCGGGGGCCCGCCCCGGTGACGTCCTCGCGGTGAACGGGCGGCTCGGCTGGGCCGCGGCCGGCCTGGCCGTGCTCGGCCGCGGCTTCCGATCCCCGGTCGGTGTCGTCAACGCCCAGCGCTGCCCGGAACCGCCCTACGAGGCCGGGCCGCGGGCCGCCCTCGCCGGGCCACCGCGATGATCGACGTCTCCGACGGCCTGCTCGCCGACCTCGGCCACATCGGCGAGGCCTCCGACGTCGGAATCGACGTCCGCACCGCCGACCTCGACGTCCCCGCCCGGCTCACCGAGGTCGGCGCCGCCCTCGGCGCGGATCCACTGGACTGGGTGCTCACCGGCGGCGAGGACCACGCGCTGGCGGCCACCTTCCCGCCGTTCACCGAGCTGCCGGAGGGCTGGCGCACCATCGGGGTGGTCACCATGGCGGGCTCCGGGATCACCGTCGACGGGAAACCGTTTTCGCGAGAAGCCGGATGGGCGCACTGGCGCTGATCTAGGCTCCGGAAGCGTGAGAATCGTTCCAGTCCCCTACGACCACCCCGACGCGGCCAAGCTCATGGCCGCGGTGCAGCAGGTGTACGTCGAGCGTTACGGCAGCGAAGACGCCACGCCGATGAGCCCCGCGGACTTCGATCCGCCTCAGGGCCTGTTCCTCGTCGGCTACCAGGGCGAGGAAGCCGTCGCCTGCGGGGCGTGGCGCGCCCACGACGGTCCCGAGCCCGACTTCCGGCCGGGTGACGCCGAGTTCAAGCGGATGTACGTCTCCGACGTGGCGCGCGGCCGCGGGTTCGCGCGGATGATCCTGTTCGAGCTGGAACGCACGGCGGCGCTGTCCGGCCGCAAGCGCGCGGTCCTCGAGACCGGGACGAAGCAGCCGGAGGCGATCGCGCTCTACACGTCGTCGGGCTACACCGAGATCCCGAAGTTCGGTGTCTACAAGAACGAGCCGGAGAGCCGCTGCTTCGGCAAGGACCTCACCTCGGGGTGAGCTTCAGCAGGGCCGCCGCGTGCGGCCGCAGGGACGCGCTCACCGCGGTGCCGACGTCCCGGTGGGCCCAGAGGTCCCGGACGTTCCAGGCGCCGGGAATCACGGCGGAAACGGTTGCGGTGGTGCTGCCGGTGTTGAGCAGCACCACCGCGAACCCGCCGTCGCTCAACGGTTTTCCCCACACCTGGTAGCCGGGGCCCGCGGCGAGCCGCCGTCCCTGGCTGCCCGCGAAGTCCTGGTCGACGGTGATGGCCTCGGCGTTCCCGAGCGTCGCGAGGTCGGTGCCGCTCAGCTTCGCCGGGTCGGTGCCCGCGAACAGCGGCGCGTTCAGCACGGCCCAGACGCTGAAGTGCGCGCGCGACTCGTCGGCGGTCAGCGTGCCGTTGCCGACCTGCAGCATGTCCGGGTCGTTCCAGCCGCCGGGGGAGCCGCTGTGGACGGCGACGGCGGCCTGCCGGTCGATCGTCGCGAGGACGGAATCCCAGGTCGCGAAGAGGTCGTCGGTGGTGCGCCAGAGGTTCGCCACCGGCCGCGCCCAGGTCCACGGGCTGGAGACGCCGTACTCGGAGATCGCGTAGACGATCGGGCGGGGCAACGCGGCCAGCTCGTCGCGCATCTTCTCGAACGCGGCCTTCCGGTCGAGGCCGTCGACGGTGTCGGCGTAGCACCAGTCGTACTTGAGGTAGTCGACGCCCCAGCGGTCGAACGTCTCGGCGTCCTGGCGCTCGTGGCCGAGCGAGCCGATGCCGGACGCCGGGTAGGCGTCGTTCGCCATGGCGCAGGTCCGGCTGCCGGGCACGGCGTAGATGCCGAACAGCAGCCCGCGGGAGTGGACGTAGTCGGCGAGGTCGGCGATGCCGTGCGGGAACCGCTTCGGGTCCGGCTGCAGCGAGCCGTCGGCGGCCCGGGTGGCGGCCTGCCAGCAGTCGTCGACGACGACGTACTCGTAACCCGCGTCACGCAGGCCGGTGTCGGCGAGCGCGTCGGCGGCCCTGCGCACCACGTCCTCGGTGAGGTCGTGGCAGCGGACCTGGTTCCAGCTGTTCCAGCCCATCGGCGGTGTCCCGGCCAGTCCGTTGGCGAGCGCCGGGGTGGGCACGGGCACGCTGAGCAGCCACGTCAGCACGACGAGGAAGATCAGGAGCAGGCTGGTTTTCGGCTTGGCGGTGATGGCGTGATCCAATCGCAGGACACGTGAAACCGCAGTCACCCGGAGGCGGCATGCCCATCTACGCACTCGGTGATCTCGAACCGACGATCCACCCCGACGCCTACGTCCACCCGGACGCGACGGTCATCGGCGACGTCCGGATCGGCGCGCTCGCGTCCGTCTGGCCGCAGACCGTGCTGCGCGGCGACCACGGCTACATCGAGATCGGCGAGCGGTCGAACGTCCAGGACGGCTGCGTCCTGCACTGCACCGAGCGGCACCCGACGATCCTCGGGCCGTCGTCGGCGATCGGGCACGCGGTGCACGTCGAGGGCGCGACGATCGGGACCGGCTGCCTGATCGCGTCCGGTTCGGTGGTGCTGAACGGCTCGGTGATCGAGGACGGCGGCATGGTCGGCGCGGGCGCGGTGCTGTCCTACGGCTCGCACGTCAAGACCGGCGAGATCGCGCTGGGCGTGCCGGGGAAGGTGCGGGAGAACAAGTCGTTCGGCCCGGAGAGCATCGCCATGGTGGTGGACTCCTACGTCGAGCGAGGCAAGCGGTTCCGGGCCGAGCTGAGGCGGCTCGACCCGCTCGGGTGACGCCGGCCACGCCCGGTAGGCTTGCGCGCCGTGACCGCACGACCGCTGCAGGACATCGTCGAGGCAGGCTGGGCGAAAGCCCTCGAACCGGTGGCGCCGCAGGTCGCCGCGATGGGGGAGTTCCTCCGCGCGGAGATCGCCGCGGGCCGCACCTACCTGCCGGCGGGTGAGCACGTGCTGCGGGCGTTCAAGCAGCCGTTCCACGACGTCCGGGTGCTGATCGTCGGCCAGGACCCGTACCCGACGCCGGGGCACGCGGTCGGCCTGAGCTTCTCGGTCGCGCCCGACGTCCGGCCGATCCCGAAGAGCCTGATCAACATCTACAAGGAGTACGTCGACGACCTCGGCCACCCGCTGCCGTCCAACGGCGACCTGACACCGTGGGCCGAGCAGGGCGTGCTGCTGCTCAACCGGTCGCTGACCGTGCAGCCCGGCAAGTCCAACTCGCACCAGGGCAAGGGCTGGGAAGCGGTCACCGAGCAGGCGATCAAGGCCCTCGCGGCCCGGTCGGAGCCGATGGTGGCGATCCTCTGGGGCCGCAACGCCCGCAACCTGCGCCCGATGCTGGGCGACGTGCCGTGCATCGAGTCCGCGCACCCGAGCCCGCTCTCGGCGCACAACGGCTTCTTCGGGTCCCGGCCGTTCAGCCGGGCCAACCAGCTGCTGGAGCAGCAGGGCGCGGCGCCGGTGGACTGGAAACTTCCCTGACGATCGGTGTCCGGATCGGCGTGACGGCTCCGACCAAGGGGTGAACCTTTTGGAGGAAGCATGAACGTCACATCGGCCGACGGCACGTCGATCTTCTTCGAGCAGCGCGGGGACGGCCCGCCGGTGATCCTGGTCGGCGGCGCGTTCAACGACCGCACGACCACGGTCGGCCTGGCGGAGGTCCTGGCTGGCGACTTCACGGCGATCACTTTCGACCGCCGCGGGCGCGGGGGCTCCGGTGACGCTCCTTCGTACGCCGTCGAGCGGGAGATCGAGGACCTCGCGGCGCTGATCGCCCAGGCGGGCGGGACGGCGACGGTGTTCGGGCACTCGTCGGGCGCGATCCTGGCCCTGGAGGCGGCCGCGGCGGGCATCGGCATCGAGAAGGTGGTCGCGTACGAGCCGCCGTACGCGACCGACGAGCACCCGCGGGCCGACGTGGTGGACGAGGTGCGCGCCCACCTCGCGGCGGGGGACCGCGACGCCGCGGTGGCGACGTTTCTGCAGGTCGCGGGCACGCCGGCGGAGATGATCGAGGGGATGAAGCAGGCCCCGGTGTGGGGCTGGTTCACGGCGCTGGCGCACACGCTGCCGTACGACCTGACGATCTGCGGCCCGGACGCCCGCCCTTCGCAGAACCTGGCCCGCATCCAGGTGCCGACCCTGGTGATCGGCGGCGGCGCGAGCGACGACGCGCTGCAGTCAGGCGCCCGCGCGGCGGCCGCGGCGGTGCCCGGCGCCCGTCACGAGACGCTGGAAGGCCAGGACCACGGGGTGCTGCAGTACCCGGAGACCCTCAAGGACCTGCTGACCGATTTCCTGAAGTGAGTTGACCGCTCAGGTGACCCCGCCGGGGGTCCAGGGGGCTTGCCCCCTGGCGGGGGTCTGGGGGTTCGACCCCCAGAAGACACCTGAAGCGAAAAAAATGGCGAGTGCTCTCCACGAGCACTCGCCACCCTGAATTTCGCTTCAGCGTCAGCCTCGAACGACCTTGCCCGCCTTGATGCACGAGGTGCACACGTTCAGGCGCTTGCGCTGGGACACACCCACCTTGGCGTGGACGGTCTGGATGTTCGGGTTCCACCGGCGGTTGGTACGGCGGTGGGAGTGCGAGACCGCCTTGCCGAAGCCCGGTCCCTTGCCACAGACGTCGCACACGGCAGCCACGTCGAACTCCTTTGGATCTGGGTCATAGAAATGAGCCCAGACGGACTGGGCAACTCGACCATAGTAACTACTGCGATCGAGGCCCCGAGCACCGGGTCGATACGCTGCCCGGGGACCGGGTAGGAGGTTACGGGGTGCGGGTGCTGGACGCGGCGGCGGTGTCGGCCTGGGCGGCGGGTTGTGTGCGCAGCCTGGCGAGCCTGCGGCCGGCCATCGACGACATCAACGTCTACCCCGTCGCGGACTCCGACACCGGCTCCAACATGCTCTTCACGATGACCGGCGCCGCCGCGGAACTCGCCGATGCCGCCCCGGAGGACGCCGCCGAGGCGCTGAAGGTGCTCGCGCGGGGAGCCGTGGCCGCCGCCAAGGGCAACTCCGGCGTCATCCTCTCCCAGGTCATCCGCGGGCTGGCCGACCGCGCCGAAGGCGAGCTGGACGGCCCGTGGCTGGCCGGTGCCCTCGGGCACGCCGACGAGGTCGCCACCGGCGCCGTCAGCCGCCCGGTCGCCGGGACCATCCTGACCGTCCTGCACGCCGTCGCCCTCGCCGTCCGCGGCGACACGAGCCCCCTGGGCGACATCGCGCGGAAGGCCGCGAAAGAGGCCGCGCACGCCCTCGAGAAGACGCCCGAGCAGCTGCCCGCGCTGGCCAAGGCCGGGGTCGTCGACGCCGGGGCGCGCGGGCTGGTCGCCGTGCTCGACGCGCTGGTCGGCGTGCTCACCGGCGCTCCCGTCGAGCACGAGCACGTGCTCGAAGCCCACGCGCACGACGAGGCCTACGCCTGGGAGGTCATGTACCTGCTCGACGGCGTCGACGAGGCGAACCTGCCGACCCTGCGCAAGGAGCTGAGCGGCCTCGGCGACAGCGTCACGGTGGCCGGCGACGGCTCGGGCAGCCACGCCGTGCACGTCCACTGCGCCGACATCGGCGCCGCCATCGAGGCCGGGCTGGCGCTCGGCCGCCCGCGCCGGATCCGGGTCGAGCCGCTGCTCACGCCGACGCCGATCGAGCCGGGCGGCGGGATCGACCGCACGGTCGTCGCGGTCGTGCACGGCGGGGCGCTGGCCGAGCTGCTGCGCGCGGAAAGCATCCCGGTGCTGGCCGTGCCCGAGGGCGGGACGCCGAGCGTCGAGGACATGATCGGCCTGCTCAACGAGGCCGCCGGCCGGCAGGTCACCGTGCTGCCGGGCAGCGTCGCCCTGACCGCCGCGGCCGACACCGCGGCCGGGCACGCCATGGCCGCCGACCGCGACGTCGTGGTCATCCCGTGCGCGTCCCCGGTGCAGGTGCTGGCCGCCCTCGCCGTGCACGACGCCGGCCGCCGCACCAACGACGACGTCGTCGCGATGGCCGAAGCGGCCGCCGCGACCAGGCGTGGCGAACTGCGGATCGCGCAGGAGGAGTCGCTAACCTGGGTGGGCCGGGCCCAGTCCGGTGACGTGGTCGGCCTGGTCGACGACGAGGTGGTGCTGATCGAGCCCGCGCCCGCGTCCGAGACCAACCTGGTCGCGGCCGCGATGAAGGTGCTGAACCGGATGCTGGCGCTCGGCGGCGAGCTGGTGACGGTGCTCAGCGGGGCGGCGGCCCCGCCGGGGATCGCCGAAGAGCTCGAGGAGCAGCTGCGGGTCGAGCACCCGGAGGTGGAACTGACCAGCTACGCCAGCGGCCAGACCGGCGCCGTGCTGCTGATGGGAGTCGAATAGCGAGATGGCCGGACTGCGCGACAAGCTGCCGCTGCTGCTGGGCGCCAAGACGGCGAAGGCGCTCGCCACTTCGCTGGACATCGAGACGGTCAGCGACCTGCTGCGCCACTACCCGCGCCGCTACGCCGAGCGCGGCGAGCTCACCGACATCCACGGCCTCGAGCTGGGCGAGCACGCCACCGTGCTGGCGCGCATCGAAAAGGTGAGCAAGCGGCGGATGAAGGCGCGCAACGGCACCATCCTCGACATGGTCATCACCGACGGGAAACGGCGGCTGACCTGCGCGTTCTTCAACCAGGCCTGGCGGGAGAAGGACCTCGTCCCCGGCAAGACCGGCCTGTTCGCCGGCAAGGTGTCCGCCTTCCGCGACACGCTGCAGCTGACGAACCCCGAGTACGAGCTGTTCGACGCCGAGAACGAAGCCGAGGCGATGGACAACTTCCTCGCCGCGATCATCCCGGTCTACCCGGCGGCGCAGGGCATGCCGACCTGGTCGATCGCCAAGTGCGTGCGCCAGGTCCTCGACGTCCTCGAGGTCGACGACGACCCGATGCCCGCGGAGCTGCGGCGGCTGCACAAGCTGGCCGACCTCGACAACGCGCTGCGCGGTATCCACCGCCCGGAGAACTGGGCGCACCTGGAGGCGTCGAAGAAGCGGCTCAAGTGGGACGAGGCCATGGCCGTCCAGCTGATCTTCGCGCAGCGGCGGCACTCGGCCATCTCGCGGCCGGCGAAGGCGAACCCGCACGTCAGCGGCGGTCTCCTGGACGCCTTCGACAAGCGGCTGCCCTTCGACCTGACCGCGGGCCAGCGGGGGATCGGCGACGAGATCGCCGCCGACCTGGCCTCCGAGCACCCGATGAACCGGCTGCTGCAGGGCGAGGTCGGCTCGGGCAAGACGGTGGTCGCGCTGCGGGCCATGCTGCAGATCGTCGACAACGGGCGGCAGGCCGCGATGCTGGCGCCGACCGAAGTCCTGGCCGCCCAGCACGCGCGGTCGCTGCGGGAGATGCTCGGCGACCTCGGCCAAGCGGGCGAGCTGGGCGCGGCGGAGAACGCCACGCGCGTCACGCTGCTCACCGGGTCGATGGGCGCGAAGGAACGCAAGAAGTCGCTGCTGGAGATCGTCAGCGGCGAAGCGGGTATCGTCGTCGGCACGCACGCGCTGATCCAGGACCACGTCGAGTTCGCCGACCTCGGCCTCGCCGTCGTCGACGAGCAGCACCGCTTCGGCGTCGAACAGCGGGACGCGCTGCGCACCCGCGGGGCCGGCGACACGAGCCCGCACGTCCTCGTGATGACCGCGACGCCGATCCCGCGCACGGTCGCGATGACCGTGTACGGCGACCTGGAGGTCTCCGCGCTGCGCGAGATGCCGGTCGGGCGGTCGCCGATCTCGACCACCGTCGTGCCGGTCGCCGAAAAGCCGGCCTGGTTCGAGCGGATCTGGCAGCGCGTGCGCGAAGAGGTCGGCAAGGGGCACCAGGCGTACGTCGTCTGCCCGCGGATCGGCGACGAGCCGCCGTCGGACAAGAGCGACAAGCGGCCGCCGCTCGCCGTTCTGGACGTCGCCCCCGAGCTGGAGCACGGTCCGCTGCAGGGCCTGAAGATCGGGGTGCTGCACGGCCGGATGCCGCCCGACGACAAGGACGCGGTGATGCGGGCGTTTTCGGCGGGGCAGCTGGACGTCCTGGTGGCCACGACGGTGATCGAGGTCGGCGTGAACGTGCCGAACGCCACCGCGATGGTGATCATGGACGCCGACCGGTTCGGCGTCAGCCAGCTGCACCAGCTGCGCGGCCGCGTCGGCCGGGGCAGCGTGCCGGGGCTGTGCCTGCTGGTCACCGAGGCCCTGGACGGCACCGCGACCCGCGAACGGCTGGCCGCGGTCGAGTCCACGACGGACGGCTTCGAGCTTTCACGGCTGGACCTGGAGCTGCGCCGCGAAGGCGACATCCTCGGTGCGGCGCAGTCCGGGAAGCGGTCCACGCTCAAGCTGCTGTCGCTGCTGCGGGACGAGGACGTGATCGCCGCGTCCCGGCAGAGCGCGCAGGAGATCGTCGAGAAGGACCCGGAACTGACGAAGTACCACGGCTTGGCCCAGATGGTGGGTGACGTTGTCGACGTGGACCGCGCGGAGTACCTGGAGAAGAGTTGATCCGCCCGGCCACGGTGGCCGACGCCGACGCGATCGGCGAGGTCCACGTGCGGTCCTGGCAGGCGGCGTACGAGGGCCTCATCCCGGCGGACTTCCTCGCCCGGCTTTCGGCGTCCTCGCGCGCGGCGGCGTGGGCGCGGCGCATCGGCGACGGTGGCCCGGTGCTGGTGGTCGAGGAGGAAGGCGTCGTCGGCTTCGCCGCCTTCGGGCCTTCGCAGCTCTACGCGTTGTACTTGCTGCCGGAGTTCTGGGCCGTGGCCTCGGCCGGGCGCTGCACGACCGCGTGGTCGCGGAAATGTCCGGCGACAGCGCCATCCTGTGGGTGCTCGCGACGAACGAGCGGGCGAAGGCGTTCTACGTCCGCCAAGGCTGGGTGGACGACGACGCCCGCCAGACCGAGACGATCGACGACGGGCGCGTCACCCTGGAGGAGATGCGCTACCGCCGCCCGCTGCCGTGAACACCCCCGCTTTCGCGGCCGCCGCGGCGGCTTTCGCGGCGACGTCGGCGTCCTGCGGGGTCACGCCTTCCCGGGAGACGAACAGCCGGTAGAAGATCGGCCCGCAGGCCACCCGAACCACCTCGACGGCGTCCGTGCCTGCCGGGACCTCGCCGCGCTCGATCGCCCGGTGCACGGCGGCGGCCGAGCGGGCGTGGCGGTCGACGTAGAACTCCTGCAGGGCGCCGGCGGCCCGGGCGGAGAGGAACGCGGCCGAGATCGACGCCGTCGGCAGCTCGCGCTCGCCCGGCGTGGTGAAGTAGCGCACCAGCTCCAGGTTGATCCCGCGCAGGTCACCTTCGAGCGAGCCGGTGTCCGGGGCGGCCCACTCCTGCTCGGTGCCCATCTGCAGGGCCGCCGCGACCAGGCCCTCGGCGGACTCCCAGCGGCGGTACAGCGTCGTCTTGTGCACGCCGGAGCGTTCGGCGACCGCCTCGACGGTCAGCTCGGCGTACCCGCGTTCGCCGAGCAGCTCGAGGGTGGCGTTCAACGCGGCGAGGCGGGTCCGCTCGGTGCGGCCGCCGGGGCGCCTGGTCCCGGAAATCTCGGTTGCCAACTGCTACTCCTGTTGCGTTAGTGTCTCCAGTATGACAGGAACCGTCGACGTTGCCGAGATCGCCGAGCTGGCCGGCGACGCCGAAGTCGTCGCCATCGGCGAGAACAACCACCACATCCGCGAGTTCGGCGTGCTGCGCGACCGCCTCCTGCGCCACCTGGTGACCGAGCGCGGGTTCACCGTGCTCGGGTTCGAGAGCGGCTTCGCGGAGGGGCGTCTGGTCGACGCGTGGCTCCAGGGTGGTCCGGGCGAGGTCGCGGACGTCGCGCGGGACGGTTTCACGTTCGGTCTCGGCGACTCGGCCGAGGTGCACGAGATGCTGACCTGGCTGCGCGGCCGCGGTGTCCGGTTCTCCGGGCTCGACGTGCCGAGCTCGGCCGGTTCGCCGGTGCCCGCGTTGCGGGCGGTCCGTGAAGTCCTGTCGCGGGTGGATCCCGCGAACGTGTCCCTTGTGGACACCGCGTTGGCGGCGTGCGAGCCGTACGCGTCGGTCAGCAGTGCGGTCGCGCCGGGCCGGTACCGGGAGCTGGGTGTCGCGGCGCGGGATGCGGCCACGGCCGCGTTGACTGTCCTCAAAGGACACGTCGACTCGCTGGCGCCCGAAGCCGCGCACGACGCGGAAGGCGCATTGCGCGTCGACCTGTATCTGCGGGAGCTGGACGCGCTGATGGCCGGCCGCGCGCCCGAGCCGCAGAGTTCGTCGCGGGACACCTACATGGCGGCCACCGTGCGCCTGCTGCGGCGGCGGTTCCCGGGCGAGAAGATCGTGCTGATGCTCCACAACGGACACCTCCAGCGGGTGCCGTTCTCGCCGATGCCGGGCATGACGGCGCCGTCCGCGGGCACGCACCTGGCGGCCGAGCTGGGCGACCGTTACTTCGCCTTGGCGCTCACCGCCGTTTCGGGGACGACGACCGGGCTGGCGCCCGACCCGGCGTACCCGCTGGGGTTCCGGATGTTCGAGCAGGCGCTCGGGGAACCGGCCGAAGGCAGTGTCGAGGCAGTGCTGGCGTCGCGGGCGCCGTGCGTGGCCGAGCACCCGGCGGCGTCGGGCATCCGGCACGCGCACACGGCTGTGCCGGTCGACGTCGCGTCGGCGTTCGACGCGGTTGTCTGCCTGGAGAAGCAGGAAACGATTTTCCGGTCCGCCGCTGAATAGGTGTGCCCGTTCGGCTGCTTGCCGTAGTGCCCGCGATGGGCGTTTCCTACCGGTATGGCCGGGCGGAGGCGGGCGCTGATCGTCGCCAACGGCGAGTACGACAACGCGGGACTGCAGCGGCTGGGCTCTCCCGCGGCGGACGCCGACGCCCTGGCCGCGGTGCTCGGCGACCGGGCGATCAGCGACTTCGAGGTCGGCGTCGTCCGCAACGAGACCGCGCACGTGGTGCAGGCGGAGATCGAGGACCTGTGCCTGGAGGGCAAGCCCGACGACGTCCTCCTGATGCACTTTTCCTGCCACGGCCTGAAGGACGACGCGGGCGGGCTGTACTTCGCCGCCCGCAACACGCGCCCGGACCGCCTCCGGTCGACGGCGGTGTCCGCGCAGTTCGTGCAGCAGTGCATCCGGCAGAGCCGCTCGCGCAGCATCGTCCTGCTGCTGGACTGTTGTTACGGCGGGGCGTTCAGCCAGGGCGTCGCGGTCCGGGCGTCGGGTGACGCGAACGTCCTCGACAGCTTCCGCGGCGGCCGCGGCCGGGCAGTGATCACGGCGTCGAACTCGATCGAGTACGCGTTCGAAGGCGCGACCCTGGCGGCGGGCCAGCCGGCCCGGCCGTCGGTGTTCACCTCGGCGCTGGTGGAGGGCCTGCGCACGGGCGAAGCGGACCGTGACGAGGACGGCTGGATCGCGCTGGGGGAGCTGTACGAGTACCTGTTCGACCGGGTCAGGGAGCGCAACCCGAAGCAGACGCCGAGCCGCGACATCGAGATGCAGGGCGAGCTGTACCTGGCGAAGAGCAGGCGCCGCCGGATCAGGCCGTCCCCGATCCCCTCGGACCTGGCGGCGGCGATCGAGGCGGAGAACCCGTTCACCCGTCTCGGGGCGGTGGCGGAGCTGCGTCGTCGGTTGTCGAGTGCCAACCTGCCGGTGGCGATGGGGGCGTTCGAGGCGCTGCGGGCCATGGCATCGACGGACATCGAGCACGTGGCGGCGGCGGCATCGGACGCGTTGTCGTCGGCGGTGGTCCGGGTGGACGTGCCGTCGGTCCGGTTGTCGGCCTCGCCGGGGTCGTCGGCGTCGGCTTCCCTGCGGGTGCTGGGGCCGCCGGTGGCGCGGGAGGTGCGGTTCGAGGCCTCGGACGCGTGGATCGCGGTGGCTGAGGTGCCGGGCGGGGCTTCGCTGTCGGTGGAGGCGGGGGACGCGGGGGTGCGGCGCGGGGAGGTGGTGGTGAGCGGGCCGACCGGGGAGGCGGTCGTGGCGGTGGAGATCGAGACCCTGCCGGGTGTTGTGGCGGAGCCGGAGCCGGAGCCGGTCGCGCCGGTCGAGCAAGCGCTGGTTGCGCAGCCGGTGGTCGCGGAGGCCGAGTCCGCGGCTGCGCCGGCGGCGCGGCCGGAGGTGGCCGAGCCGGTCGCGGTGGCCGAGTCCGCGGCTGCGCCGGCGGCGCAGGCGGAGGTGGCTGAGCCGATCGCGGTGGCTGAGTCCGCGGCTGCGCCCGCGGCGCGGCCGGAGGTGGCCGAGCCGGCGAATGCCCCCGTGGCGCCGGTGGTGGCCGAGCCGGCGCTCGATCCGGACCCCGCCGCGGCGACCGAGCGAAAGCCCGTTGCCGGGCCAGGGAGCCCTGCGGCACCCGAGGCCACGCCGGTGGCCGCCGCACGAACCGGCCAGCCGGGAGCCGTGGATCCCGTCGGCGGGTTCGCCGGGGTGGCCGCGATCGCCGGGTCGGTGTTCGCCGTCGTCGGGTTGCCGATGAAGTACCGCTGGGACAGCTACCTCCTCGCCGAATACCGCCCCGGCATGCAGGTCTACGTCGTGCTCGTGGCCGTCTGCGCGCTGGTCGCCGGCCTGCTCACCCTCGTCCCGCGGACGCGAGCGCGCACCGGCCCCGCGCTGCTGGCCGGCGCCGGGCTGGCCGCCTTGTTCGGGCTGGCGCGGTTCGTCGGCGAGATCATCACCCTCTCCGCGGCCTCCGCCGCCGGGCGGGGCACCGGGTACACCCTGGTCGCGTTCGCCTCGGACAGCTCGTCGGGCACCGGGCTGAACGCCGGCTTCACCTTCGTCCTCCTCGCCCACCTCGCGTGGGTGCTCGCCGGGGCCTGCGCGCTCGTGGCGCTGCGCCGGAACCCCGCCGTCGGCCTGCGTGCCGGGCCGGTGCGCGGGTGGCCGGCCTGGTCGGCGATCGGCCTGGGCGTGCTGCTCGGCGTCGGGTGGCTCACCCAGCTCGTGGAGCTGTCCGCCTACGACTCCGACAGCGCCGGCCGCAACGCCGCCTACTACGTCCTCGGCGCGCTGCTGGCCGTGCTCGTGCCCGTCGTCGCCGTGGTGCTGAGCCCCGCGGTGCTGGTGACGGGCATCGCCGGCCTGGCCGGCGTCCTCGGGCCGACCTTCGCCGTGCTGGCGGACTACTCGTCGCTGACCTACGCGGGGCAGGCGATCGCCGTGTCGGCGCTGGTCCTGCTGGCGATCGACACCGTGGTCCTCGTCCTGCGGAATCAGCCGAACGGGCGACAGTCCTGAGTTGTCGTCCCGGACCCGCAGGGGTACCACGACGATCATGAGGATGCTTCTCGCGGCCGTGGCCGTGCTCGCCGGGCAGGTCTCGAGCGGTGGGGTGCAGCCGGATCCGCC
Organism: Amycolatopsis sp. Hca4; assembly: GCF_013364075.1. Taxonomy (GTDB): domain Bacteria; phylum Actinomycetota; class Actinomycetes; order Mycobacteriales; family Pseudonocardiaceae; genus Amycolatopsis. Next base: position 4,220,172 of record NZ_CP054925.1, on the reverse strand, counting down.
GAACTGGGGGCTGGACCGGATCGACCAGCGCACCGGCCTCGACCACGCGTACCACTACGCGAGCGACGCCTCGGGCGTGACGATCTACGTGATCGACAGCGGCGTCGACGCGAAGCATCCCGACTTCCAGGGCCGCGTCGCGCCCGGCCGCGACTTCCTCGACGGCGGCTCCGACACCACGGACACGAACGGCCACGGCACCCGCCTCGCCGGCATCGCGGCGGGCAAGGACTACGGCGTCGCGAAGGGCGCGCAGATCGTGCCGGTGCGGGTGCTGGACAAGGACGGTGGTGGCGCCACCGACAAGATCATCGCGGGGATCGACTGGGTGGCGCAGAACGCCCAGCAGCCGGCGGTCGCGGTCCTGGGCATCGGAGGCGTCCCGAACGACCAGCTCGACGCGGCGGTGAAGAGGCTGGCGGCGGTGGTCCCGATCGCAGTCCCGGCGGGCAGCGAGACGGCCGACGCGAGCGGCTACTCGCCGGGCCGCGTGCCGGAGGCCCTGACGGTGGCGGCGTCCGACACCCAGGACCGCCCGGACAAGACGTCGAACTCGGGCCAGGACGTGGACCTGTACGCCCCGGGCGCGGACATCCCGTCCCCGATAGCGGGCGGAGCGACGGCGGGGCCGGAATCGGGCACCTCGATGGCGGCGGCCTTCGCGGCCGGAGTGGCGGCGGTGTACCGGGCCCGGCACCCCGGCGACACGCCGGCCCAGGTGGACGACGCCCTGATCCGCGCGTCGACGCCGGACGTGCTGAAGGGGGTCCCGGACGGGACGGCCAACCGGCTGCTCTACGCACCGCCGGGCGGCTGAGGGGTAGTTGTCCACAACTTGGCCGGGGTGGGGATGGCGTGTCCGATATGCGGCTTTTTTGGGGTTTTTGTCAGGTGGGGCCGATAGACTGGCCCAGACGAGTAATGCGTAACTCGGCGCTCGGCCAGGAAGCGATCCAGTTCGGCGGAGACGTAGCCCTCGTCGGCGATGATCAGCAGACTGGGGCGGTCGGTGAGCAGGTGGGGTTCGTGGTCGCAGATGGCCATGATTACCTGCCGCTCGTCGACCTTCGGATCGGCCAGCGCCCAGGCGATCGGGAGTCCGGCCGGGGTGCAGACCAGATGCAGCCGCAGGCCCCAGAACCAGCGCGAGTGTGAGCGGCAGAAGCCGTACTTGGCCCAGCCGGCCAGCTCCGAACGCTTGACCGTCGGCCGCGACCGCCCGCACTCCGCCGGGGTCGAGTCGACGATCCAGGTGGTGTCGGTCCACAGGTCGGTGTCCGCCGCCAGTCACCGCATCACGGATCTTGAACACCCTTCGTCCATCTCTGGTCACCACCCAGACTTACGCGTTACTCGTCTAGGGGACGCCCCCCAGGGCTCGGGTGGGGGCTGTCTGGTTGCTGGCGGGGCCCCTGGCAAAGGCTCGGCGTGGCGGTTGGGCCGCCGAGACCCGCGCCCGCTGCTGTCGCCGTTGTCCGAGGGCCGCACCGCCACCCGGCTGCCCGCCAAGATCGCCGATCCACTCGAGCAGCTGCGCCGTCCCCTACCCGGAACAGCGAAGTACGCCTTTCCGCCTGCAACGAGCGGCCGCGTCGCCGAGGGAGGTATCACGAAGTGGCAGTCAGCAGTCGGTCTCGCCTGGGGCAAGCCTGCGCCTCGCGTCAGCGACGGCCGACCGGTTGCCCCACGCGCCGTCTGGCGGCTGAGCCCGGACTCCGGAAAGCTGACCCCGAGGAGGTCCCCATGCCCCGGTTCCCGCCAGTCCCCCGCCAACCCACGTTCGACCTGGCCGAGCTGGTCGGCCGAAAAACCGAAGACGCCACCGAACGCTGCGAACGCGACGGCTTCCAAGTCCAGGTCATCGACGGAACGACCGAGGCGGTCACCCTCGAACTGCGCCCCAACCGCATCCGGCTCACCACGCGCCGAGGTGTCGTCGAAGACTGCCACCAAGGGTGACCAGCGAACCCCCTGGTCCGCATGATGTCCATCACCCGGGACCGAACTCCCGCAGAGCGGGAAGAACCGGGTAACGTGCGTTGACTTACCGATCCAAGAGGGAAGGACCGGGCATGTTCCGCAAGGTTCTGGTGGCCAACCGCGGGGAGATCGCGATCCGGGCGTTCCGCGCCGGCTACGAGCTGGGCGCCGGGACGGTCGCCGTGTTTCCGCACGAAGACCGCAACTCGCTGCACCGGCTGAAGGCCGATGAGGCGTACGAGATCGGCGAACCCGGTCACCCCGTGCGCGCCTACCTCTCGGTCGACGAGATCGTCGCCGCCGCGAAGAAGGCCAAAGCCGACGCCGTCTACCCCGGCTACGGCTTCCTCTCGGAGAACCCCGATCTCGCGCGCGCCTGCGAAGAAGCGGGCATCACCTTCGTCGGGCCGCCTGCCGAGATCCTCGAACTCACCGGTAACAAGGCTCGCGCGGTCAAGGCCGCGCGCGAGGCCGGTGTTCCCGTGCTCGGGTCCTCCGAACCGTCCAGCGACGTCGACGCCCTGGTCGCCGCGGCCGAAGAGCTGGGCTTCCCCGTCTTCGTCAAGGCCGTCGCCGGTGGTGGTGGCCGGGGCATGCGGCGGGTCGAGGACCCCGCCGTGCTGCGCGAGTCCATCGAGGCCGCCGCGCGGGAGGCCGAGTCCGCCTTCGGCGACCCCACCGTCTTCCTCGAGAAGGCCGTCGTCGAGCCGCGGCACATCGAGGTGCAGATCCTCGCCGACGGCGAGGGCAACGTCATCCACCTCTTCGAGCGCGACTGCTCCGTGCAGCGGCGCCACCAGAAGGTCGTCGAGCTCGCGCCGGCGCCGAACCTCGACCCGAGCTGCGCGACCGCATCTGCGCCGACGCCGTCAAGTTCGCCCGGCAGATCGGCTACCGCAACGCCGGCACCGTCGAGTTCCTGCTCGACAAGCACGGCAACCACGTCTTCATCGAGATGAACCCGCGCATCCAGGTCGAGCACACGGTCACCGAAGAGGTCACCGACGTCGACCTCGTGCAGTCGCAGCTGCGGATCGCCTCCGGGGAAACGCTCGCCGACCTCGGGCTCTCCCAGGACAAGATCTACCTGCGCGGCGCCGCTCTCCAGTGCCGCATCACCACCGAAGACCCGGCCAACGGCTTCCGCCCGGACACCGGCATGATCTCCGCCTACCGCTCGCCGGGCGGCTCCGGCATCCGGCTCGACGGCGGCACCGCCTTCTCCGGCACCGAGATCAGCGCGCACTTCGACTCGCTGCTGGTCAAGCTCACCTGCCGCGGCCGCGACTTCAAGACCGCCGTCGGCCGCGCGCGCCGGGCCGTCGCGGAGTTCCGGATCCGCGGCGTCGCGACGAACATCCCGTTCCTGCAGGCCGTCCTCGACGACCCGGACTTCCGCGCCGGCCGCGTCACGACATCGTTCATCGAACAGCGCCCGCAGCTGCTCACCGCGCGGCAGTCCGCCGACCGCGGCACGCGGCTGCTGACCTACCTCGCCGACCAGACGGTCAACAAGCCGCACGGCGAGCGCCCGAAGACCCCGGACGCCACGGTCAAGCTCCCGAAGCTGCCGAAGGACGCCGAGCCGGCGCCGGGTTCGAAGCAGAAGCTCGTCGAGCTGGGCCCGGCCGCGTTCGCCGAATGGCTGCGGAAGTCGCCGCACATCGGCGTCACCGACACGACGTTCCGCGACGCGCACCAGTCGCTGCTCGCCACCCGCGTCCGCACCAAGGACCTCCTCGCGGTGGCGCCGGTCGTCGCGAATACGCTGCCGCAGCTGCTGTCGCTGGAGTGCTGGGGCGGCGCCACCTACGACGTCGCCCTGCGGTTCCTCGCCGAGGACCCGTGGGAGCGGCTGGCCGCGCTGCGCGAAGCCGTGCCGAACATCTGCCTGCAGATGCTGCTGCGCGGGCGCAACACCGTCGGGTACACGCCGTACCCCACCGAGGTGACGACCGCCTTCGTCCAGGAAGCCACGAAGACCGGCATCGACATCTTCCGGATCTTCGACGCGCTCAACGACGTCGAGCAGATGCGCCCGGCCATCGAAGCCGTGCGCGAGACCGGCTCCGCCGTCGCCGAGGTGGCGCTCTGCTACACCTCGGACCTGTCGGACCCGGGCGAGAAGCTCTACACGCTCGACTACTACCTCAAGCTGGCCGAGCAGATCGTCGGCGCCGGGGCGCACGTCCTGGCGATCAAGGACATGGCCGGGCTGCTGCGCGCGCCCGCGGCGACCAAGCTGGTCACCGCGCTGCGCAAGGAGTTCGACCTGCCGGTGCACATCCACACCCACGACACCGCGGGTGGCCAGCTGGCCACCTACCTCGCGGCGATCAACGCGGGCGCGGACGCCGTCGACGGCGCGGTGTCGTCGATGGCGGGCACGACGTCGCAGCCGTCGCTGTCCTCGATCGTGGCGGCCACCGACCACTCGGCCCGGACCACCGGGCTGGACCTGCGGGCGATCGGCGACCTGGAGCCGTACTGGGAGAGCGTGCGCAAGATCTACGCGCCCTTCGAGGCCGGGCTCGCGTCGCCGACCGGGCGCGTCTACGACCACGAGATCCCCGGCGGGCAGCTGTCGAACCTGCGCACGCAGGCCATCGCGCTGGGCCTGGGCGACCGGTTCGAGGACATCGAGGCCATGTACGCGGCGGCGGACAAGATCCTCGGCCACCTGGTGAAGGTGACGCCGTCGTCCAAGGTCGTCGGCGACCTCGCGCTGCACCTGGTCGGCGCGGGCGTCTCGCCGGCCGACTTCGAGGCGGAGCCGAACAAGTTCGACATCCCCGACTCGGTGATCGGCTTCCTGCGCGGCGAGCTCGGCGACCCGCCGGGTGGCTGGCCGGAGCCGTTCCGCACCAAGGCCCTCGAAGGGCGCGCGGCGGCGAAGCCGGTCGTCGAACTGTCCGAAGAGGACCGTGCCGCGCTGGCTTCGGAGCCGCGCCGGACGCTCAACCGGCTGCTGTTCCCCGGCCCGACGAAGGAGTTCGAGGCGCACCGGGAGGCCTACGGCGACACGTCGGTGCTGCCCAGCAAGGACTTCTTCTACGGCCTGCGTCCGGGCGAGGAGTACCCGGTCGACCTCGAACCGGGTGTCCGGCTGCTCATCGAGCTGGAGGCGATCGGCGAGGCCGACGAGCGCGGCGTCCGCACGGTGATGTCGACGCTGAACGGCCAGCTGCGGCCGATCCAGATCCGCGACCGCTCGATCGCCTCGGACATCCCGGCGACGGAGAAGGCCGAGAAGGGCAACCCGAAGCAGGTCGCGGCGCCGTTCGCGGGCGTGGTGACGCTGCAGGTCGCCGAGGGTGACACGGTCGAGGCCGGTGCGACGGTCGCGACGATCGAGGCGATGAAGATGGAGGCCTCGATCACCGCGTCGACCGGCGGCAAGGTGGGCAGGCTGGCGATCACGTCGGTGCAGCAGGTCGAGGGCGGTGACCTTCTGCTGGTCCTGGAATGAGCGATACGCTCGCCGGATGCTGATCAACGCGGTACCGCAACGGCAGGGCGCGGCCGGCCCGCGCGCGGCGGAACTGCCGGACGGCTGCGTGGCGCTCGCGGAGCTGGCCGGGCACGTGCTCGGCCGGCCCGTGCACCACGTCCGGCAGACCCGCTCGGTGTCCGAAGTGGACAGGGGAATCGCGTCCCGAGCGGTGCTGACCGGCGCGAATCGCGCGGCCCAGCTGGCCGCACTGGAGGCCCCGGGCGGCCCGGTGCTGACGATCGGCGGCGACTGCGGCGTCGAGCTGGTCCCGATCGGCGTGGCCCGCTTCCGCCACGGGCCCGGGCTGGGTGTCGTGTGGTTCGACGCCCACGCGGACCTGAACACCGCGGATTCGTCGCCGTCGGGGGCGTTCCACGGGATGGTGCTGCGATCGCTGCTGGGAGAAGGCGACCCGGAGTTCGCGGCGGCGCCGGCCCTTTCGCCCGGGAACGTGGCGCTGCCCGGGACGCGGGTGTTCGACCCGGACGAAGAGGCGGCTTTGGCGCGCGGGCTGGCGGTGACGTCGGTGGCCGCCTTGACGGGCGTGGAGAAGCTGTACGTGCACGTGGACCTGGACGTGCTGGACCCGGGCGAGTTCGCGGGGCTGAACTACCCGGAGCCGGGAGGCTGGACGATCGAGCGGCTGGTGGCGGAGCTGGACGCGCTGGCCCGGTTCGAGGTGGTCGGGGCGGGGATCACCGAGTGCGTGGGCACACCGCGCGAGGTCGAGGTCCTGGAGCCGGTGATCGCGGCGATCGGCCGGCTGCTCACGAGCGGTGAGTAGGGGTGCCGACCCGCTATCCCTTGTAGGCCTCGCGGACGGCCTTCAGCGCGTTCGCCAGGTCCGCGCCCAGGTCACGCGCCTGGGCCGCGAACTCCGCGGCGGCGGCCGCCAGCAGGGCTTCGCGGTCCGGACGGCCGGACGGGATCGTCACCACCGTGCCGCGGGCGCGGGCCGTCGCCACCCAGCCCGCCGTCTCCAGCTCGCGGTACGCCCTCGCCACCGTTCCCGATGCCAGGCCCAGGTCGCGCGCCAGCTGGCGGATCGGGGGCAGCCTCGTCCCCTCCGGCAGCGCCCCCGTCGTCGCCGCGCGGATCACCTGGTCGTGGACCTGGCGCCAAGGTGGGACGCCGTTCTCGGTGTCGACGACGATCTTCACGCCGCCGCCGGCAGGCGCTTCGCCGGGGCCGTCACCGCCAGGAACGCCGTCAGGCCCGCCACGACCGCCAGGAACGAACCGAAGTCACCCACCGGCCAGCCGACCGCCGTGCACGCGCCGATGCCCAGCCCGACCGCCACCCGTGCGCTGCGGCAGCGCAGCGCCAGGTCGGCCCGCGCGGCTCCCACCGCCGGGCGGCGCACCGCCAGCAGCGTGATCGCCGCGCTGACCAGTGCCGTGCCCGCCGCCACCGCCAGCAGCTTCCACTGCGCCGTCAGGCCCAGGTGCAGCAGCGATCCGGCGGCCGCCAGCCCGCCCAGCACCAGGATCCACGCCGGGACGATCCCGAGCAGCGTCCGCGGCGCCAGCTCGGCTTCGCGGCGCGGGCCGCGGGCCGGGCGCTGGGCCAGCAGCTCGGCGATCAGGCCGCCCAGCAGCAGCGTCGCCAGGATCGTGCCCGTGCCGCCGTCGCCGAGCAGCGGCGGGATCGCGAGGAACAGCCACGGGTACCAGAGCCGGCGCCGCTTGAGGTAGCGGACGGCCAGCTCGACCTCGGCGGCGTCCGGCTCGGCCACGCCCCAGCGCTCCAGCAAGCGCTTACCGTGCTTCTTCCCCGGCCAGAGCACGATCAGGATGGCCAGGCCGACCAGGCCCGTGATCACGGCGACCCCGAGCACGTTGTCCCACGGCATGCGGATCCTCCTCGTCTTGTATCAACCACACGATACAAGATGCCGCGTAACCCCGCCGCGCACCGCTCGTTGGAGGTTCGTCCGTTCGCAGGCACGACAGCGGGCAGTCGGCGGGACGCTTGTCAGCCGACGGCAGCCGAGCCGCGGGAATTTGTCACCGCGATGACAAATAATCGGTTTTCCTTCACGGGTGTGACACGTTTGGCGTTAGTTTTTCGATGTGTCGGTTGTCATCCCGCAACAGGCGCGGGTGCCCGGCCGCGAGGTACCTGCGACCGGTGTCCCGGGGCGGAGCAAAGGAGCTGCGATGTCGGTGGAGCGCGGATTCGATCACGCTGCGCCGCCGCCCACCGCCGCTCTACCGCGCAAGCTGGCCGACATCCTGCGGCCGGAACTGGCCAGTCTCGCTGCTGAAATCGTCGAAGAAATCCGCGCGACGATCCCGGCGTACGCGCGTCCGCTCGACGGGCCGTACGGCAAGTCCATCCGGGCCGGTGTCGAATACGCGATCACGCTGTTCGTCGCGCAGATCGCCGACCCGACCGTGTCGAAGGAGCAGTCCCACGAGGTGCACCACCGCCTGGGGCAGAACGAAATGCGCGAAGGCCGCAGCCTCGACACGCTGCAGTCGGCCTACCGCGTCGGCGCGCGCGTGTCGTGGCGGCGCATCATGCGCGTCGGGCGGCGCAGCGGCCTTTCGTCGGCGGTGATGTCGCAGCTGGCCGACGCGATGCTGGCGTTCATGGACGAGCTCGCGTCGGTGGCCCTCGACGGCTACTTGGAGGCGAAGGCGCGCACGGCGGGCGCGCTGGACACGTGGCGCCGCAAGCTGCTCCACCTGATCCTGGAGACGCCGCCGGCGTCCCCGAAAGCGATTGCCGAGCTGGCCCAGCTGATCGGCTGGCCGGTCCCGTCCGACGCGACCCCGGTGGCGGTGAGCCCGGCGGGCGGCGTCGCCCCGGCCCGCCGCCACGCCGGCCTCGACGCGGACGTCCTCGCCGAACTCGACACCCCCGACCCGAAACTGGTGGTCCCCGGCGAGCTGAGCGGCGCCCGCCTGGCGGCGCTGCAGGTGGCGCTGCCGGACTGCCGCCTGTCGATCGGGCCGTGCGTCGCGCTGGCGTCGGTCGCGGATTCCCTGCGCTGGGCCCGCAACGCCCTGCAGCTGGCCGACCGCGGCGTCCTGGCGGCCCGCCCGGTCCTGCGCGCGGAGGAGCACCTGGCGACACTGCTGGTCAACTCGGACACGGGCCTGGTCGGCACGCTGCGGCACCGGTTGTTCGCGCCGCTGGCGGACATGACGGGCAAGCAGCAGGAACGGCTGCTGGAGACGCTGCGGGCGTGGCTGGACAGCCAGGGCAACGTGGTGGAGATCGCCGAACGCCTCGGGGTGCACCCGCAGACGGTCCGCTACCGCATGCGCCAGCTGCAGGCGACGTTCGGGGACAGCCTGCGCGACCCGGCGGCGCGGTTCGAGATGGAGCTGGCCCTGCGGGCCGGCGCGGCTCCGCTGCCGCTGCGGTACCCGGTGAGCGAGCTGCTGCCGTCGCAGCGGTCCGGTGGGTCGCGTCCACAGTGGACGAATCAATAAGGGGCTGGGCTCCGGCGCCGCCGTCCGAGGCGATTTGGTCGGGTTCCTGCCCGTTGCCCTGTCAATGGTTCGTCGGTTGTTCGGCCTGTTCTGTTTTCGGGTAGAGAATGTGGCTGACGGGGTATGCGGCGAATTTCAGCAGTCAGGCATGATCTACACACCAGGGAGGCGCCATGACTCACCGACGCGTCGGAGGCGATGAAACACGCACTCGATACACACCCGCTCCTCGGATCACCGTTGCCGCTCGAGCGGGCAGCCTGCCCACCCTGACCATGGAGTTCCCCTGTGCCGCGTGGAGCGGGACCGGTCCGGGGCCGACGACCAGGCTGACGTTCGCCGAAGTGTTCGAGTATCGATTCATCGAATCCAAAATCGCCTATTTCGAATCCAATTCGGAAGATTTCGCGTTTGCGTTGATCGAGGTCGTCGATTCGCAACTCAAAGAGCGAATGCTCGGCAGGGGCTGGTATCGGAATATTGCCCCGGAAAATGAATGGATGCCCGGCGCGAGAGATGCTGATTTGCATCATTATCGAATCGGTTTCGACGAGCATGGGCACTATGAGGTTGTATGCCTTGGAATTGACATAGCGGAAACAACCAGTGAATGGGTCTAGTTGATTGCCTGTCAGGGGAGGCGCTCGGCTACCTCGGTTTCGCGGCCGCCTTCTTCGCCGCCGCCGCCGCCGCGCCGGGGATGGGCGGCAGGGTGTCGGGCGGGCAGTTGGTGTGGTCGGGCTCGGTGCACCCGTTCAGGTTGTAGGTGTCGATGAAGGCCTGGTTGCCCCAGCCCGTGCTCATCCCGCTGAGCAGCGGGGTCAGGTCCTGGCCGTCGGCGCCGCAGCCGCGGAACGGGGGCAGGTAGAAGCCCTTCTCCGGGTCGGTGCGGACGTGGCCGGTGGTGAACGGGTCGTAGGGACCGGTGATCTCGAGCGACACGGGCTCGCTCGTCACGCAGTCGGGGCCGACGTCGAGCGGGACGCCGTTGATCTTCGCGCCGCTCAGCTTGCCCATCACCTTCAGCTCGGTGCGCAGGTACGTGAAGCCGTCGTCGCCGGTGAACAGGCCGCCGCCGACCTCGATCATCTTGCTGTTCTTGTAGTCGAGCGGCAGGAACTCGACCGTCGCGGTCACCGGCACGAACCCGAAGCCGAGAAACGAGGTGGTCGCCGGCTTGAAGATCGCCGCCCCGGAGACCCGGGACGCGGCGGTGTCGATGTCCACCGTGAAGAACGCGTTGAGCAGGAAGGCCGGGTCCGCGGTGACCGTCGCGCCCAGCCGGGCGACGGTCGACTTCGTCATGATCGTGATCAGGCCGAGCGGCACGGTGTACTCGTTCGGCGGCGGCGGTTCGTCGTCCAGAGCGGCCTTCGCGCCGAGCGCGGCCTTCTGCTCGGCACCCGGCTTCGCCGTCGGCAGGACGAGGACCGTGCCCAGCGTCGTCTGCTGGTCGGGGTCGAGCGTGCACGCGATCGGCTGCGCCGGGGCGGCCTCGGGCGCGGGCGTGGCGGTCGCGCCCGGCGCGGGGACGGCGGCCAGCGCGAGCTTCGGCGCGGTGACGTCGAAGGTGACGGCGCCGACGGTGTTGATCGCGATCTCCGGCACGGCGCCGATCGCGGTGAGGGTGACGTCGCCGGTCTCCGGCAGGGGCGTCGGCGCCACGGTCAACGGCACCGGGATCTGGTCCGAGCGCTCGCCCTGGTGCACGGTGAGGGCGAGTTGCACCGCGCCCTGCAGCGAACCGGTGGTGGCACCGGCGGGCAGGAGCGACAGCGCGATGTCGCGAGGAAGGCTGAACTGCGCGGAATACCTGCCGATCGTCGCCGAGTTGCCCGTCTTCGCCTGGGTGGGCAGGGTCGCCGACGTTTCGACGGTGAGCTTGCGCGAGCCGAGCGGATCGGCGAAGGGACAGGTCACCGAGACCGACGCCGTCGCCGCCTTCTCCGGTGGGGCCGCGGGGGCGGGGGCGGCCGAGCCGACCCCGGTCAGTGCGCCGTTCGCCGCGGACAGCAGGCCGGCGGCCGCCAGCGCGGTCACCGTGACGGAGCGGGGCCGGAGTCGACGTGGCATCGGTTTCCCTGTGTGTTCGGTGGTCCGGAAAAGACGCCAATCCCGGTGCGGGCCCCTCGCGTGAGGGCGCCCGCACCGGGATCCGGCGTCAGCTGACGGTGATGCTCGGGCTGAACGCGGTGTTCTGCGCCGGGTTGGTGACCTTGAGCGTGCAGCTCATCGACCACGGCGTCCAGGTGTTGTTGGCCTTCTTGTGGAACTCGAGGGCCGCGGTGACCGTGGTGCCCATCGACAGCGTGTCGGTGCCCGCCGTCGCCGGCGCCGTGTAGCTCGGCACGCTCGAGGTCGCGACCTGCGAGATGTTCACCGTGATCGGGCCGCCGGCCGGGTAGATGGTCTCCGGGATGTTCAGCCCGGTGGCCGCCGGCTGCGACAGGGTGCCCGAGGCCGCCGTCACCGGCACCGTGGCGGTGCCGCGGATGCCGTCGTAGCCGACCGCGGTGAGCAGCGCGTGCACGCCGGCGCTGATCGTCGCGGAGCCGCCCACGTTGGCCGGGGTGAGGGTGCCGCCTGCCGCGACGGAGTCCTCGGCGTCCAGGTGCGAGGTCACCAGGACCGGCTGCGGCGTGACGCCCGGGAAGGTGCAGGTGTAGGTCAGGGGCGTGGTGCCACCGGCGGTGTAGGTGACCGTGGCGGCGGCCGCGGTGCCCGCGGTCAGCACCGCGATGGCGCCGACGGCGGTAGCGGTGGTCGCGATTCCGGCGGACAGCCTGCTGAGTCGGGACATACCCATCTCCTTTGATTCAGTACAGTCTCGGCTTTGGCTGATCGATTGCTCGCCGTCGTGCTGTGCCGCTCACGTTCGCCCGCCCCCATTGCCCCGAGCGGCGGGACGCGAATTCACCGACGTGCGAGGTGGAGGTCCATCTGCCGGGAATGAGGCTACTCGCGAGTTCAGTAGGGAACAAGACTTTGCGGCATCGGCAGTCCGCCGCTTCGGGGTGGTCCGGGTTTCTTGTTCGTCCTCGCGCAGGACCGGCGGTGGTTTCATCGGATTTTGACAAAGATCCATCGCGTGGCGGAACGACGCCGGGAACGGTCTACCATTCACGATCTTGCCGAAGCAATCGCGGATAAGGAATCGGGAGAAAGGAGGCTACCGTGCCACTTGCTTCACGTTGTGAACGGGTATCGGTCAGGGGAGCCGCATTGACGGTCTCGGCGGCACTGGCCCTGTCGCTGTGCACGTCGCCGGCGTCGGCGGCCACCGCCGGCGGGGTGATCGCGTGGGGGAAGCAGGACTTCGCCGTCACCGTTCCCCCCGCCGAGGCGCTGTCCGGGGTCACGGCCGTGTCGGCGGGCACGACGAGCGTGCTCGCGTTGAAGGGCGGGGCGGTCCTCGCGTGGGGCGCGAACAACTGGGGCGCCAACGAGGTGCCCGCCGCGGCGCTGTCCGGGGTCGGTCAGATCGCGTCGGGCTGGGGGCACGAACTCGCGCTCAAGAACGGCCAGGTCCTGGCCTGGGGCAACGACTGGTACGGCCAGACCGACCTGCCCGCCGCGGTGACCAGCGGTGTCACCGCGATCTCGACGTCCTACCTGCACAGCCTGGCGCTCAAGCAGAACGGCCAGGTGGTGAGCTGGGGCAGCCGGACCGACGTGCCGGCGGCCGCTCAGTCCGGCGTGACCGCGATCGCCGCCGGCGCCGACCACAACCTGGTGATCAAGAACGGCGGCGTGCTGGCGTGGGGGAACAACGCCTACGGTCAGGCGACCGTGCCGGCGGGCCTGTCCTCGGGGGTCACCGCGGTGTCCGCCGGGGCCCAGCACAGCCTGGCGCTGAAGGACGGCCGCGTCTACGCGTGGGGCCGCAACAACTACGGGCAGACGACCGTTCCCCCGGAAGCACTCTCGGACGTCGTGGGCATCGACGCCGGGTCCAACCACAACCTGGCGGTCAAGGCCAACGGCGACATCGTCGTGTGGGGCTCGAACCTCGTCGGGGAGTCGAGCCCGACCACCTGCGGGCCGGTCTTCGCGATCTCCGCGGGCGAGAATGACAGTTTCGTGGTCAAGGAAGACATCAACGCGCCCTGCTGAGCGGACGGGTGGCGGGCGGGGCGCCCGCCACCCGGTGGGTCAGCTCTGCGGAGCGGTCAGATCGAGCGAAATGGTGTTGCCCGGCCCGGAAACCAGGGCGCCGAGCGCGAGGTCGGCGATGAAGCAGTTGCTGAACTCCGGAATCGTGTACGTGGCGCCGACGGTGATCTTCGGCGCGGTGATGTCGATGTCCGGGGCGACCAGGTTCAGCTCCACCGGGGTCTTCGTCCGGCAGGCGCCGGGCACCGTCGGCAGCGGGATCACCGGCGCGAGCAGCCCGACCCAGATGTCGGAGATCTCCATGTTGGCCTTGGCGTGCGTGGTCAGCGTGCCGTCGGCGATGGTGCCGGTGGCCGGGCCGAGCGGGATCACCTTGACCTTGGCCTTGATCCGGAACAGGCCGGAGACCAGGGAGATGTCGGCCTGCGACGGCGGCAGCGTCAGGTCCGCCTTGAGGCCGACCGAGCCGGTCTGGTCGTCGATGATGAGGTTGCCCTGGAGCGAGCCGGGGCCGAGTTTCATGGTGCTGCCGGTCTTCTTCACCGTGGTGGTGCCGGCGACGCTGTAGGACACGGGGATCTCGATGATGTCGGCCGAAGCCGGCGTCACGGCCACCCCACCGAGCACGACGGCCGTCGCCGACGTGAGCACGGCCAGTCTCTTCAGCTGCGTTGCCACGGACATGGTTGTCCTCCTTTTGCGTTTTCCCGGCCGTTTCCGGGTGCTCCCGGAAACGGTGACGTGCGGTAGTGCGGTGGACCGTCTCAGCGGGGCTCGAGTTCGGTGACGACCCAGCCGCCGTTGGTGTGCTCCGCGGTCACGGAAAGCTGAGCCGCGGCGCTGTCGGTCGCATTGTTGTCGGCACGGACGGCGGATTGGTCGAGAAAGACGAGTAACCGCGCGTGACCATTTTCGAGTTCTTGTACCGCGATGGCCGAAACGCGCGAAGTGAGCACGAGTTTCTGTTCCGGTGCTTTGCGCCTGACTTCGGCGAAGAGCTTTTCGTAGGAATCCTTGGCCGACCCACGCAACACGGCGGCGGCCGCCTTTTCGGTGACGTCGGTCCGGTCGTAGGAATAGGAGAAGATCCGGTTGACGGCGAGGGTGACCGCGGAGGTGACATCGGCGGTGGCCGCAACATCGGTGAGAGCGCGGTTCGCCGCGGCGGGGTTGGCGGCGGCGGAGCGGGCTTCGAGGGTGAACCAGACACCGGCGCCGGTGAGGAGGACGGCGGCGGCGAGGAGGAGCACGGGGAGACGACGCCAGGCGGGGCGGGCTTCGGCGGGGGTGGCCTCGGGCTCGGCGGCTTCGGCCTCGGCTTCCGCCGGCTCGGTTTCGGCCTGGTCGGCTTCGGTTTCGGCGGCTTCGGGCTCGGCCGCCTCGCGCTCGGTGGCGGTGTTGCTCTCGGCGGCAGAGCCGCCGAGAGCGGTGCGCTCGTCGGGGGTGGCGGGGGTGTTGTCGGTGGTCGCGTTGCCCGTGGTGGCGGCCGCGGGCCCGCCCGCGGTCGGGCGAGTTTCCTCGGTGGCGGTGTTGCTCTTGGCGGCAGAGCCGTCGAGAGCGGTGCGCTCGTCGGGGGTGGCGGGGGTGTTGTCGGTGGTCGCGTTGCCCGTGGTGGCGTCGGCGGTGGTGGCGTCGGGTCCGCCCGCAGCCGCGCGAGTCTCCTCGCCCGCGGCACCCTCGGCCGTGTTCGCGTCAACGGGCCCGGCGGCACCCACCGTGCGGCTCATCGGGCCCCCACCGGCAGCTGGTCCAGCGCGCTGAGTTTCCACCCGTCCGGCGTCCGGCTGAGCGCCGCCGCGAAGCGGTTGCGCTTCACCGCCGGGGCCGTTCCCTGCTTGGCCATCGTGATCTCCACCGAGGCCAGCATCTTCGCCGTGCCCGCGTGCTCGTCCAGTTCGCTCAGGGCCGCGTCCACCACGCGGCCCGTGGCCACCGTCGCGTTCGCCGACAGCGTCTTCTTCGTCGTCTCGTCCGTCCGGGCCAGCTGGTCGTGCAGGGGGCCCGTCGAGGCCGACAGCCACTTGCCGAGGCCGCCCTCGACGTCGTGGTAGTCCAGGGTGTTCAGCTCGGCCACCAGCGTGCGGCCGGTCGCCAGTGCTTCGTCGCGCGCCGCCCCGTACGTCACCGAGGAGGCGTGGGCCGCCGCGTACCACGAATAGCCCGACCAGCCCGCGAACACCGCCGCCGCTGCCGCCAGCGCCACCGGGATCACCCTCACCGCAGCCACAGCATCTCCTCGAGGCTCGTCGCCGTCGCCTGGGTGCCCAGGGCCAGCGGGCTCGTCACGCCGCCCGGCACCGCCGGGGCCGGCACCGGCGGGTGCGGGGCGTTCTGCGCGCCGCGCACCGAGCTCTCGCTGCCGTAGGGCAGCGTGCAGGCCGCGTCCGTGTTGAACGGCAGCGGCGACAGGTCGCTGCTCGGCCGGTGCGGGGTCTTCTCGTAGCCCGCCAGGCACGGCGGCGGGTCGTTGAAGTTCAGCGACAGCCCCAGCCGCAGTGCGTTCCCCGAGTCGTTCAGCGCCGAGCCGACCGCCGCCACCGCCTTCGGGGTGTCGGCGAGGAACTGCTGTTCCGCCGCGGTGCGGGTGGCGAACACCCGGGACGTCGTCAGCAGGTTGGCCAGCAGGATCGGCAGGCCGGGGTCGTTCTCCTTCAGCAGCCCGCTGAGCTCCGACGCCGCCGGCGGGGCGGCCGCGATCAGCCGCCGCAGGTCGCCGTCGGAGTTCGCCAGCTGCTGGGCGAAGATGCGGGCGTTGCTGCTGAACGAGCGCCACTCCGCCGACGAGCCGAGCTGCGTGCGCAGCACCGTCGCGCCGTCGTCGATCAGCTTCGACGTCTGCGGCAGATGGTTGCTCGCCTCCTGGGTGAACGTCGTCGCCGAGTCCATCAGCGTCTGCAGGTCCGGGCCGCTGCCGCGCAGGGCGTCGTCGAGCTCGTCCACCACCGTGCGCAGGTCCTGGGTCGGCACCGACGCGGTGAACGAGTCCAGGTCGGTCAGCAGGCTGTTCACCGGCAGCGGCAGCGTCGTCGACTCGCGGCGGATCACCGAGCCGCCGCCGAGGTAGGGCGCGTCGGCCGTGCGCGGCTGCAGGTCGACGTACTGCTCGCCGACCGCCGAGCGGTTCGCCACCACCGCCCGCGAGTCCGCCGGGATCGGCGGGGCGCCGTCGTCGATGAGCAGGTCCGCCTCCATCCCGGTGACGGTGAGCCGCAGCTCGCCGACCCGGCCGACGGCGACGCCGCGGTAGGTCACCTCGCCGTTGGTGAACAGCCCGCCGCCTTCGGCGAGCTCGAGCTTCACCGTGTAGCTGCCGGACCCGAACAACCGGCCCAGCCCGGCGTAGTTCGCGCCGACGAACGCGGTCGTGGCCAGCGCGATCACCACGAACAGGACGACCTGGACACGGACTCTGCGGCTCAGCATCAGCTGCCTCCGGAGACCCGGGTCCCGCTGCTCGGCAGCGGGAGCGTCGGCAGGCCCGGCGGGACACCTTCGCCGGGCGGGGGCAGCGGCACACCGGGTGCCGGGATCATCGAGACGTAGGAGTTGACGTAGTCGCCCTTGACCGCGCCGAGCACCGAGTCCGGGAACGGGAACGTCGGCAGCATCTGCAGCGACTGCGGCAGGTCCTGCCCGGCCGCGGCCAGCTGCCCCAGGATCGGGGCGAGCGCACGGAGGTCGGCGACCATGTCGTCGCGCGTGCGGTCGACGACGTCGGTGGCGACCGTCCCGAGCCGGTCCAGCGCCTGCAGCATCGACACCAGCTGCGTGCGCTGGTCGGTGAGCGTCCGCAGCCCCGGCGTCAGGTCGGTCAGCGCGCCGGAGACCTGCTCGTGGCGGTTCGCCAGGGTGGCCGAGAGCCGGTTCAGCCCGTCGAGCGCCTCGGTGATGTCCGAGCGGTGCGCGTCCAGGTCGGTCACCAGGGTGTCCACCCCGGACAGGAACGACCGGATCTGGTCTTCGTTGCCGTTCATCACCTTCGACAGTTCACGGTTGATCGTCTGCAGCTGCCCGATGCCGCCGCCGTTGAGCAGCAGGGAAAGGGCGCCGAAGATCTCTTCGAACTCGGGGTTGCGGTTGGTGCGGTCCAGGGTGATCGTGGCGCCGTTCGCCAGCCGCCCGGTGCCCGCGGGTTTCGGGTCGCCGTCCGGCGCGGCCAGTTCGACGAACTTCTCGCCCAGCAGGCTGGACTGGCGCAGCCGCGCGACCGCGTTGGCGGGCAGCACGACGTCGCCGTTGACCTTCAGCACCGTTTCGGCCGTCCAGCCGTCCCCGCCCAGCCGGACTTCCTGCACCCGCCCGACCGGGACGTCCCCGACCTTCACCGCGGCCTGCGGCACCAGGTCGAGCACGTCGGCGAACTGCACGGTCACCGAGTACGGGTGGTCGCCGACGTCCGCGCCGCCCGGCAGGGGCAGGTCGTAGACGCCCTTGAACTCGCCTGAGGAGCAGCCCGCGAGGGTCAGGCACCCGACGGCCACGGCCGCGAAGATCCGCTTCACCGCCCGCCTCCGTTCGTGTACACGTCGCCGGTGACCGGCAGCGGCAGCGGCTGGAGGTAGTAGTCGAAGTTGCCGCGGCCCCGCAGCTGCCCGGTGGCCGGGTCGACCGCGTTGAGCACGTTGGACACCGCGAGCGGGACGTCGTCGAGCGTCTCGGCCAGCGCCGCGCGCTGCTCGACGAGGGTCTGCGTGGTCGTCACCAAGTTGTCCACGTTGGCCTTGAGCGCGCCGCGGTTGTCGCGGATGAACCCCTGGACGTCGGCCAGCGCGCGGCCGAGGCCCTCGAGCGCCTTGGCCAGGTCGCCGCTGTTGGCGGCCAGCGTGCCGGAGATCTGCGCCAGCTGCTGGTTGACGTTGCTCACCTGGCTGTCGTTGGTGGCCAGCATGGTGGTGAACTGCTGCAGCTCGCCGACCGTGCCGAACAGGTCGCTCGAGTTGCCGGCCAGCGTGCGGGCCAGCTGGGCGAAGTTGCGGACGCTGTCGTTGAACGCGCGGCCGTTGCCCTGCAGGTTCTGCGCGCCGGTCTTAAGCAGGTCCGAAAGCGCGCCCTGTGCGTTGGCGCCGTCCGGGCCGAGCGCCTTCGAAATCGTGTCCAGGCTGGCGTAGAGCTGGTCGAGCTCCACCGGGGTGGCCGTGCGCTGGACCGGGATCGTCGCGCCGTCCGGCAGCCGCGGCCCGCCGCGGGCCGGCTTGGCGAACTGCAGGTACCGGTCGGCGACGACGCTGGGGGCGATCACCAGCAGCGTGGTGTCCTCGGCGACGCCGACCGAGCCGTCGACGCTCAGGTCGACCTGCACCTGGTCACCGCGCGGGGTGACCTTGTCCACCTGGCCGATCCGGACGCCGAGCACACGGACGTCCGAGCCGGGGTAGACGCCGACCGCGCGGGTGAAGAAGGCCGTGACGTGGTGCTGGCCGGAGCCGGAGAACACCCACCACAGCGCCGCGGAGACGACGAGGGCGAGCAGCAGCGCGGCGGCGACGAAACGGCTCGCCAGGACGCCGGCGCGGGTGGTGGTCAACGCGCTCACTTCGCCCCTCCCGGGTTCTTCGGCGGGGTGCAGGGGTCGTGGTTCTCGGGCAGCAGCCCGCAGAGGTAGGCGTCGATCCAGCGGCCGTTGCCGGTCGTGTTGGTGAGCACCCGGAAGTACGGGCCGGCCAGCTGCAGGCCCCTGGTGAGGTTGTCGTTCTGCCGCTTGAGCAGGTCGGTGACCTGGCCGAGCGACTGCAGGGCGGGCTTGAGCGCGTCGGTGTTGTCCCGCACCAGCCCGCTGAGCTGCTCGCCCAGCCGCGCCGAGCCGGTCAGCAGCTCGCGGATCGCGTCCCGGCGGCTGTTGAGCTCGGTGAGCAGCAGGTTGCCGTCGCCGATCAGCTTTTCGAAGTCGTCGTTGGAGTTCGCCAGCGTCGTGGTCAGCTTCCGGGCGTTGGCCAGCAGGTCGGCGATCTGGCTGTCGCGGCTGGAGACCGTCTTGGACAGCCGGGACAGGCCGTCGAGCGCGCTGCGGACGTGCTCGGGAGAGTTGCGGAAGGTGTCCGACAACGTGGTGAAGCTGTCCGCGAGCTGCTTGGTGTCGATCGCGCCCACGGTGTCGGCGAGGCCGTTGAAGGCGTCGGTGACGTCGTAGGGCGTGACGGTCCGGGCCCGCGGG
The DNA here is from genome assembly GCF_013364075.1 of Amycolatopsis sp. Hca4. Classification (GTDB taxonomy): domain Bacteria; phylum Actinomycetota; class Actinomycetes; order Mycobacteriales; family Pseudonocardiaceae; genus Amycolatopsis. The sequence continues at coordinate 4,200,992 of NZ_CP054925.1, read as the reverse complement.
ATCGGCTGGTCCGGGTTCTGGACGGCGTCACCGGTCGGGTTGAGCGCGAGGAACTTGCGGCCCAGCAACGTCTTGATCTTGATCTCGGCCGACGTGCGGTCGCCGACCCAGGCGTTCTTGACCCGGAAGGAGACCAGGACGTGGTCGTCGGCCAGCCGGACGTCGCGGACCTCGCCGACCTTGATGCCGGCGATCCGCACCTCGTCGTCCGGCTGCAGGCCCGCGGCCTCGGAGAACTCGGCCTCGTAGGTGGTGCCGCCGCCGACGATCGGCAGGTTGTCGTAGTTGAACGTCACGGTCAGCAGCGCGGCCAGCGCGACGCTGCCGATCACGCCGAGGACGATCGGGTTGCGCTCCTTGAAGGACTTCACGATTCGCACCTCTGCGTGGGGACGAACACGCCGCGCTGGGGCGTGGTTTCGAGCGTGGCGCGGCAGAGGAAGAAGTTCATCCACGAGCCGTAGGACGCGGTCCGGGCGATCTCGTTGAACTTCACCGGCAGGTTCGTCAAGAAACTGTCCACATCGGACTGGTTCTGGGCCAGCGTGCCCGCGACGCCCTTCAGGCCGGCGATGCTGTCCTTCAGCGGCGGCCGGGCCTGCTCGAACAGGCCGGCGGTGGACTCGGTCAGCGCGCCGATCCCGCTGATGGCGTCGCCGATCGCGGCGCGGTCACCGGCCAGGCCGGACACCAGCTGCCGCAGGGTGGACACCAGGTTCGCGAGCGCGTCACCCTTGCCGTTGACCGTCTTGAGCACGTCGTTGAGGTTGCCGATCACCTCGCCGATCACCTTGTCGCGCGAGGCGAGGGTGGTGGTCAGCGAGCCGGTGTGCTGCAGCAGGCTCTCGACGGTGCCGCCTTCGCCCTGCAGCACCTGGACGATCTCGCCGGAGAGCTCGTTGACGTCGTTGGGCGACAGCGCCTGGAACAGCGGCTTGAAGCCGTTGAACAGGTCGGTGAGGTCCAGCGCGGGGGTCGTGCGGTCCAGCGGGATCTCGCCGCCCTGGGGCAGCTGGTCCCGGGTGCCGGTGGTCCCGCGCTCCAGCGCGACGTACCGCTGGCCGACCATGTTGCGGTACTTGATGACCGCGTGCACGTCGGCGGGGAGCCGGCGGCCCTGGTCGAGGGAGAACCCGACCACCGCGCGGTTGCGGTCGCCGATCTCCAGGGACTCCACCTGGCCGACGCGGACCCCGGAGATGCGCACGTCGTCGCCGACGTTGAGCGCGGTGGCGTCGAGGAACTTGGCCGTGTAGCGCTCGGTGGCGCCGACACCGGCGTTGGTGATCGAGATGGCCAGCAGGGCCGTCGCCAGCGCCGTGACGGCGATGAAGACGAGGCTCTTGACCAGCGGGGCGGCGATGTTCCTCACTTGAGCGTCACCTCCGTGCCGCGGTAGAGCGGGCCGACGAGCACGCTGCTCCAGGCCGGGACCTCGCCGGTGGGCACCCCGATCGACGGCGCGACCAGGGTGGACAGCAGCTGCTCCTCCTGCGGCGAGTTGGCGACACCGAGGTCGCCCTGGCCGCCGGTCAGCAGCGGGTGCCCGGTGGTGCCGGGGGCCGCGGCCGCGGTGCCGGCGGTGGGGGCGACGCCGGAGGGGTAGCAGCGGGGCTCGCCGCTGTCGGTGAAGCGCGGGTCGTCCCGGCCGGGCAGGTACTTGCCGCTGTTGGCGGTCACCGAGACTTCGGCGTGGAAGCCCGGCTCGTCCGTGCCCGCGCCGAGCACCTTGTCCATGGATTTCCTCAGTGCGTTGAGCGAGCCGATCGTGCAGGCGAAGCTGGGGGAGTACTTCGCCGCGACCTCCAGCGGCGCGCGGCTGTCGGCGGCCAGGGAGATGAGGTTGTCCCGGTTGCGGGCCAGGAACGCGGCGACCTCCTGGGACGACGACGTCACCTGCTGGTACACCCCGGCGAGGTCGGCCTGCTTCTCCTTGACCGTGTTGAGCGTGACGGCGGAGTCGGTGAGCGCGTCCAGCAGGTCGGGCGCGATGTCGCCGTAGAGCCGGGAAACCGAGGCGAGGTCTCGGACGTCCGAGGTCAGCTGCGGAAGGTCGGGGTTGAACTGCTCGAGGTAGTCCGCGGCGGTGCCGATGGTCTTGCCGAGCTGCTCGCCGCGTCCCTCCAGCGCCGTGGACACCGCGGTCAGCGTCGTGGCCAGCTTCTGGGGCTGGACCGCCTGCAGCACCGGCAGCAGGTTGCCGAAGACCCGTTCCAGCTCGACCGCGTTCGCCGAGTGGTCCTGCTCGATGACGTCGCCGGCGACCAGGTGCGGGGCGCGCTCGCCGTCCGGGATGGACAGCTGGACGTACCGCTCGCCGAACAGCGTCTTCGGCACGAGCAGCGCGGAGACGTTGCGGGGCAGCATGTCCACCTTGCCCGGTTCCAGAGCAAGCGCTATCTCGGCGCCCTGCGGCGTCGCCCGGACGCCGCGGATCTCGCCGACGAGCACGCCACGGGCCTTGACCTGGCCGCCGGGGGAGAGCTGGTTGCCGATCCGGCTCGCCTTGAGCGTGACCGGGACCGTGGTGACGAAGTCCTTGTCGTAGACCTTGATCGAGAGCGTCACCAGCGCACCCATCACCACGAGGAACAGCACGCCCGCGGTGCGGATCCCGGCCTTGCGGCGGGTTTCCCGGCTCATCCGGCCACCTGCACGGTCGTCGTCGCGCCCCAGATCGCGAGGGAGAGGAAGAAGTCGAGGACGCTGATCGCGACGATCGCGGTGCGCACCGCGCGGCCCACCGCGACGCCGACGCCGGCCGGCCCGCCGCTCGCGCGGAAGCCGTAGTAGCAGTGCGCCAGCACCACCACGACGCTGAACGCCAGCACCTTCCCGAAGGACCACAGCACGTCGCCGGGCGGGAGGAACAGCAGGAAGTAGTGGTCGTAGGTGCCGGCGGACTGGCCGAAGAACCACACGGTGACCTGGCGCGAGGCGAGGTAGCTCGACAGCAGCCCGATCGCGTAGAGCGGGATGACGGCGAGGAAACCGGCGATCACCCTGGTCGTCACCAGGTACGGGACGCTGGGGATGCCCATCACCTCCAGCGCGTCGATCTCCTCGGAGATCCGCATCGCGCCGAGCTGGGCGGTGAAGCCGCAGCCGACCGTGGCACTCAGTGCGAGCCCGGAGACCAGCGGCGCGACCTCGCGGGTGTTGAAGTAGGCGGAGACGAACCCGGCGAACGCCGACGTCCCGACCTGGTTGAGCGCGGAGTAACCCTGGAGGCCGACGACCGTGCCGGTGGCCACGGTCATCCCGATCATCACGCCGACCGTGCCGCCGATGACGGCCAGCGCGCCGCTGCCGAAGCTGACCTCGGCCAGCAGGCGGACGACTTCGCGCAGGTAGCGGTGCAGGGCCCGCGGAGTCCACGCGATGGCGCGGAGGAAGAAGAGGATCTGGTCGCCGAGGGTGTCGAGGAAGCCGAACCGGCGGTCGACGGCCTCGCGTACCCGAGCCGCTCTCGGGAGGTCCGTGGTCGTCACTTCTCAGCTCCCCTTGGGCGGGACGAGTTGCAGGTAGACGGTCGTGAGGATCAGGTTCAGCACGAACAGCAGCAGGAACGTGATCACGACGGACTGGTTGACCGCGTCGCCGACGCCCTTCGGGCCGCCCTTGGGGTTGAGGCCGCGGTAGGAGGCGACCACCCCGGCGACGAACCCGAAGATGACCGCCTTGATCTCGCTGATCCACAGGTCGGGCAGCTGCGCCAGGGCCGAGAAGCTCGCCAGGTAGGCGCCCGGGGTGCCGTGCTGCATGATCACGTTGAAGAAGTAGCCGCCGAGCACGCCGACGACGCTGACCATGCCGTTGAGGAAGATCGCGACGCCCATCGCGGCGAGCACCCGCGGCACGATCAGGCGCTGGATCGGCGAGACGCCGAGCACCTCCATCGCGTCGATCTCTTCGCGGATGGTGCGGGAACCGAGGTCGGCGCACATCGCGCTGCCGCCCGCGCCGGCGATCAGCAGCGCCGTGACGATCGGGCTGGCCTGCTGGATGATCGCGAGCACGCTCGCCGCGCCGGTGAACGACTGTGCGCCGATCTGCGTGGTCAGCGACCCGATGTGCAGCGCGATCACCGCGCCGAACGGGATCGAGACCAGCGCCGTCGGCAGGATCGACACGCTCGCGATGAACCAGAACTGCTGGATCAGCTCGCGCACCTGGAACGGGCGCCGGAAGGTCAGCCGGACGACGTCGAGGCCGAGTCCGTAGAGCCGTCCGGTCTGCCGCAGTGCGGCCGCCCCCGGGAACGACGCCGTCGTCGTCCGTTCGGCCATTCGTGTGCCTCCAGCGGTTTCGGCGGCACGACGAATACGCCCGAGAAGGCCAATGGAAAATGGACCGAACGGAGTAACAATTGCCGGCCATTCACGGTCTCGGGGGCACCGTGCCGTTTCCTACTGGTCGGTACGCTAACGACGGCCTTGCTGGGAGACAAGAACTTGAGCAGGATCACGGGGTCACGGGCTGGTAACCGAGCATTTCTTGTCCGGCAATGACAAACGGACCTGATCTTGTTGTCAACGAAGGAAAAGAACTCCCGCTCCGCCCGCACCCGGCCTTGACAATACGTCCGGCTTTGTCAATTCCCGCGTACCGGAACGGCCGACACGCGTGTCTGAAGGGTCGACACGCGTGATCAGGGAGACGACACGCCGCGGCACCGTGGGCCCCGCCGTGTCGACCCTCCAATCACGCGTGTCGACCTCCGGATCACGCGTGTCGACCCTTCCCGCACGGTCAGGACTTGAGGGCGGCGAGGAGTTCGTAGGAGCGGACGCGGTCGGCGTGGCCGTGGACCATCGTGGTGACCATCAGCTCGTCCGCGCCGGTGTCGGCCAGCAGCTGCTCGAGTCCCTTTTGGACGGTTTCGGGCGAGCCGACGATGCTGGACCCGAAGCGCTCGGCCAGGAACGCGCGGTCCATTTCGGTGTACGGGTACTCCGCGGCCTCTTCCGGGGTCGGCAGGGCGATCGGGCGGCCGCGGCGGAGGCTGAGGAACGTCAGCCCGCTCGGGCCGGCCAGGAACCGGGCGCGCTCGTCGGTTTCGGCGGCGACCACGGACACCCCGAGCATCACGTACGGCTCGTCGAGCACGCCGGGCCGGAAGTTGTCGCGGTAGAGCTGCACGGCCGGGATGGTGTTCTCGGCGGCGAAGTGGTGCGCGAAGGAGAACGGCAGCCCGAGCCGGGCGGCGAGCTGGGCGCTGAAGCCGCTCGAACCGAGCAGCCACACCGGCGGCTGGTTGCCCTCGGCGACGGCCGCGTTGACCCCGCGCGCCTCCGAATGGGTGAAGTAGCCGATCAGCTCCTGCAGGTGCTCCGGGAAGTTCTCGGCCGACAGCCCGCCCGGCCCCCGCAGGGCGAGCGCGGTCCGCTGGTCGGTGCCGGGCGCGCGGCCGATGCCGAGGTCGATCCGGCCGGGGTGGAACGCCTCCAGGGTGCCGAACTGCTCGGCGACGACCAGCGGCGCGTGGTTGGGCAGCATCACCCCGCCGGACCCGACGCGGATGCGCTCGGTGGCGTCGGCGACGTGCCCGATCAGCACGGCGGTGGCGGAGCTGGCGATCCCGGGCATGTTGTGGTGCTCGGCCAGCCAGTAGCGGCGGTAGCCCAGCCGTTCCGCGGCGCGGGCGAGGTCCAGGGTGTTGCGCAGCGTCTCGCCGACGGTGTTCCCCTCCGAGATGGGGGACAGGTCGAGCACGGACAGCGGCACGTCAGGCAGTGAGCTCACAACCGGGGTCAACGCCCCGGTGCCGCCAATGCTTCCCGAGGGTCGTCTGTGACGACCTTCACGCCCCGCGCCGCCGGTCTCCGCGCGACCGGTGCGGACCGGAGTTCCGATTTCCGCACCCGGCCGCGCGGGATTGGCTACGGTGGGCGAACCGGAAAATGAACAACAGGAGGACGGGGTGCCGCGTCCCGAGCGACCGTTGGATCCCGGAGACGATCAGCTGACCGAATTCGCCGCCGATCTCCGGCGGTTGCGGGAGAGCGCCGGGAATCCGACCTACCGCGAGCTCGGACGGCGGGCGCACTACTCGGCCGGCACGCTGTCGGAGGCCGCCGGCGGGCGGAAACTCCCCAGCCTGGCGGTGACCTTGGCCTACGTCCGGGCCTGTGGCGGGGTACCGGGTGAATGGGAGGAACGCTGGCACGCGGTCGCCGAAGAGTCGCGCGCCGAGGGTGCCGATTCACCGCCCGAGCCGGAATCCGGGGAAATTCCGCCGTACGTCGGGCTGGCCGCTTTCACCCCCGCCGACGCGGGTCGATTCTTCGGTCGCGAACGACTCGTCGAAAAGCTCGTCGAACGACTCGGGAGACAGCGTTTTCTCGCCGTCCTCGGCGCCTCCGGCTCCGGGAAGTCCTCCCTGCTGCGGGCCGGTCTGCTGCCTTCGGTGAAGGGCCCGGCCGTGCTGCTGACCCCGGGGCACCGCCCGCTGCAGGAGTGCGCGGTCAAGTTCGCCGCCGCGCTCGGCGTCGCGCCCGGTGCCCTGCTCGACGACTTCGCCGCGCACCCGCGCAACCTCGGCCTCGCCGCCCGCCAGCTGGCCGACGAGGGCGGTGAGGACGTCGTGCTGGTCGTCGACCAGTTCGAGGAGGTCTTCACCCTCTGCCAGGACGACCAGGAGCAGGCCCGCTTCCTCGACGCGCTGGTCACCGCGACCACCGAGCCCGGCAGCCGCACCCGGGTCGTCCTCGGCATCCGCACCGACTTCTACACCCACTGCGCGCGGCACGCCGAGCTCGCCGAGGCCATGCAGGACGCCCAGGTCCTGGTCGGCCCGATGACGACCGAGGAGCTCCGCCAGGCGATCACCCGGCCCGCCGTCGACACCGGCTACCGCGTCGAGACCGCACTGGTCTCCCGCCTGGTCGCCGACGCCACCGGCCAGCCCGGCGTGCTCCCGCTGCTTTCGCACGCGCTGCTGGAGACGTGGCGCCGCCGCCGCGGCACCACGCTGACCCTGACCGCCTACGAGTCCACCGGCGGCATCGAGCGGGCCATCGCGCAGACGTCCGAAGGCACGTACGCGAAACTTTCCCCGCGCCAGCAGCGGCTGGCGCGCCAGATCTTCCTCCGGATGACCGCGCTCGGCGAAGGCACCGAAGACACCAAGCGGCGCATCGGCCGCGCCGAGCTCGACGCCGACGACCCCGACACCGCCGTCGTCCTCGGCGAGCTGGCCGCGGCCCGGCTGGTCACCCTCGACGACACCGGCATCGAGATCGCCCACGAAGCCCTCATCCGCGGCTGGCCGCGGCTGCGCGAGTGGCTCACCGAAGACCGGGAAGGCCTGCGCGTGCACCGGCAGCTCACCGAGGCGACCGGGGCCTGGGAGTCGGTCGACGAGGACCCCGGCTGGCTCTACCGCGGCACCCGGCTGGCCATCGCCCGGGAGTGGGCCGCGCACCAGGACTCGGCGCTGTCCCGGCGTGAGCGGCGGTTCCTCGACGCGAGCCTCGCCGTCGAGCACGCCGAGGAGGAACGCGACCGCCGCCGCACCCGCCGGCTGCGCCAGCTGGTCGCCCTGCTGGCGGTGCTGCTGGTCTTCGCGGTGGCCGCCACCGTCTACGCCGTGCGTGCCGAGACCACGGCCACCGAGCAGCGCAACGACGCGCTCGCCCAGAAGGTCGCCGGCCAGGCGCTGGCCATGCGCGCCACCAACCCGGCGCTGGCCGCGCAGCTCGCCCTCGCCGCGTACCGCCTGGATCCCGGCGCCGAGGAACGCAGCGGCCTGCTCGGCATGTTCGGCTCGCCGTACGCGACACGGCTGACCGGGCACACCGGCCGGATCAACACCGTCGCACTCCGGCCGGACGGGCAGGTCATCGCCACGGCCAGCTGGGACGGCACGGCCCGGCTCTGGGACGTCCACGACCCGCACCACCCGGCGCCGCTCGGCGTGCTCGCCGGGCACCAGGGCAACGTGAACAACGTCGCCTTCGCCGCCGACGGCCGGACCGTCGCCACCGCGGGCTTCGACGGCACCGTCCGCGTCTGGGACGTCTCCGACCCGGCGCGCCCGGGCCCCGGCACCACGATCGAGAAGCACGAGGGCAAGGCCTACGCGGTGGCCTTCAGCCCGGCCGGGCCGCTACTGGCGACCGCCGACGTCGAAGGCACGATCCGGTTCTACGACACGACCGACCCCGCCCACCCGCGGCCGTCGGGGGAGCTGACCGGGCACACCTCCTACGTCAACAACCTCGCCTTCAGCGGCGACGGCAGGCTGCTCGCCTCGGCGTCGGCCGACAAGACCGCGCGCATCTGGGACGTCGCTTCGCGGACGCAGCTCGGCGTCGTCGCCGGGCACACCGACGTCGTGCACTCGGTCGCGTTCAACCCCGGCGGGCCCGTCCTCGCCACGGCGAGCCAGGACCAGACCGCGCGGCTGTGGGACATCGCCGACCCGGCCCACCCGGTGGCGCTGGCGTCGCTGACCACGCACAAGGCGATCGTGCGCTCGGTGGCCTTCGCCGGGGACGGGCGCACGCTCGCCACCACCGGCTTCGACCGCACGGCCCGGCTGTGGGACGTCGCCGACCCGAAGCAGCCGCGCGAGCTGCAGTCGCTGCCCGGGCACACCGGCGCGGTCGTCTCCGCGGTGTTCACCCGCGACGGCCGCACGCTCGCCACGGCCAGCGACGACCAGTCCGCCCGGCTCTGGGACCTGCCCGGTCCCGCCATCCCCGCGCACACGGCCCAGGCGTGCCACGTCGCCTACGGCAACGGCGGCAAGCTGCTGGTCTCCGGCAGCTACGACCGGACAGTGCGGCTGCACGACCTCGCGGACCCGCGCGCGCCGCGGGAGCTGGCCACGATCGGCGGGTTCGGCGACGCGGTCTGCGGCGTCGCCGTCAGCCCCGACGGCCGCACCCTGGCCACCGGCAGCTGGGACCACACGATGACGCTGCGGGACATCACCGACCCGGCGAAGCCAGGGCCGTCGGTGGTGTTCAACCGGACCCACGACGACATCGACGCGGTCGCGTTCAGCCCGGACGGCCGCCTGCTGGCCACGGCGGGCGACGGCCACACGGCCCGGCTGTGGGACCTGGCCGACCGCCTGCGCCCGGTGGAGATCGCGAAGCTCGAGGGCCACGACGACGACGTCCACACGCTCGCCTTCAGCCCCGACGGCCGGACGCTCGCCACCGCCGGCTGGGACCACACCGCGCGGCTCTGGGACATCTCCGCGCCCCGGGCCCCGCGGCCGCTGGCGAAGCTGGCGGGCCACACGGACACGATCTTCTCGATCGCCTACAGCCCCGACGGCAGGCATGTGGCCACGGCGAGCGCGGATCGCATGGTCCGCCTGTGGGACGTCACCGACCCGGCGCACGTACCGCCCCCGGCGGTGCTGGCCGGACACACGGACGTCGTCATGTCGGTGTCCTTCGGCGGCGACGGCCGCACGCTGGCCTCGGGCAGCTACGACCGCACGATCCGCCTGTGGGACGTCGCGGCGGCGACGCCGTACGCGGTCCTGCCCGAGCAGCGCGACCGCGTGTACGCCGCCCAGTACGCGCCGAACGGCCACACGCTGGCGGGCGCGGGAGCGGACGGCACGATCCGCTTCTGGGAGGGCGACCCGGACCGCGCGGCCGAGCGGATCTGCGCGGCGGTGTCGCCCCGGATCAGCGAGACTGAGTGGACCGGAAGCTTCCCGGACCTCGGCTACACCCCGCCCTGCCCCTGACCGGGTTGTTCGGCGTTGTTGTTCGGTGGGTGAGCGCGGACACCGAACAACCCGGATCGAGTAGACATGCCCTCGGACGATGTCGTCCCCACGACGTTCATTTCACCGGGGGTCTGAAGGGCTCCTTCGAGGGCACGGGAAACCCGCCTCCCCGCCCCGCGAAGGGGCCCTTCAGCGTTTGACCGGCCCCCGGCAAGAGCGCCCCGACGCGGTTCGCACGCCTCCCCGCCACCGAGCCGCGCCGGGGCGCTCGGGTCTTCGCGGGGGGCTGGGGTGGCTCGCCGAGCTGGAGCCGGGGCCGCGCTCGCCGAACGCAAGCTCGGTTCGCGCCGACCACCGGCTGGGCCGCGGGCGGGATGGCCGCCTGGCGAGCCCGAGCCGCGAGCCCGAGGCACGCGCTGGGCTGTGGCTCGTCGAGCCGGGCCGCGAGCCGAGGCCCACGCCGAGCCGCGGTCAAGCGGTGGGGGAACCGAGGTCCGGGCCGAAGCCGGCGCGATCCGCTGGGGCCTTGCCGCCGTGCGGGACAGAGCCTGGCTGGCGCGCCGGCCCGAGCCGGGGCCGCGACGGCGCCGGGCGAACCCGGGCCGAGCGCGCCGGCCGGACCGAGCTCAAGCGGACGGGATCCAGTCCGGGTCCGAGGCCAGCACGATCAGCTGCTGCGTCGCCCGGGTCAGCGCCACGTACAGCACCCGGCGGCCCGTCGTCGACTCGCTGATCAGGTCCACCGGCTCCACCAGCACCACCGCGTCGTACTCCAGGCCCTTCGAGTCCAGGCTGCCGACGACCTTGAGCCGCTCGTCCGCCTGGCCGGCCAGCCAGCCCGTGACCTCCGGCACCCGGTCCATCGCCGTGATGACGCCGACCGTGCCCTCGACCGCGCCCAGCAGCTCCTTCACCGCCGCCTGGGTCGCGGACGCCAGCCCCGCCGCCTCCACCGGGCGGACCTCCGGCTCCACCCCCGTGCGGCGGACCGCCACCGGCAGCTCGCCGGACTCCGCGTGGTTCGCCACGACCTTCGCCGCCAGGTCGAAGATCTCCGCCGAGTTGCGGTAGTTCGTGCGCAGCGTGTACCGCCTCCGCGCCGTCTTGACGCCGAAGGCCTGGTCGCGGGCCGAGGCCGCCTCCGCGGGGTCCGGCCAGGAGCTCTGGACCGGGTCGCCGACCACCGTCCAGCTCGCGTACTTGCCGCGCCTGCCCACCATCCGCCACTGCATCGGCGACAGGTCCTGGGACTCGTCGACGACCACGTGCGAGTACTCGTCGTAGTGCTCCGGCCGCGTCGGTGCCCCGCCCGAGCGCTGCGGCTCGACCTCGATCACCTGGCGGCGCTTGCGCTTCGGCGGCGGCCCGACCAGCACGCGCAGCTCGTCCAGCAGCGCCACGTCCGCGATCGACCAGCCCCGCGACCGGTCCGCGAAGTCCGCGGCCAGCATCGCGATCTCCGGCCGGTTCAGGATGCCCTTGGCCGCCGCGGCCAGGCGCTTTTCGTCGCCCAGCCACTTGAGGATCTGCGCCGGGTACAGCACCGGCCACCAGACGACCAGGAAGCGGTGGAAGTCGATCCGCTCGCCGAGGTCGGTGATCAGCTCGGCCCGGTCGAGCTGCCTGCCGTCGTCCTTCGCGTGCTCCTCGGCCTTCGCGGCCAGAGCATCCAGCAGCAGCTCCGCCGCCCGGATCCGCGACCGGTTCGGCGGCGCGCCCTGCGTGTGGGCCTTGCGACGGACCTTCTCCAGCTCGCGCGCGTTCAGCTTCAGCACTTCGCCGCGGTAGACGATCCGCATCTCCTCGGGTGCTTCCGGCGGCGTGTCGCGCAGCGCGCGCAGCAGCACCTTCCGCATCCGCAGCGACCCCTTGACGGCGGCCAGCGGCGCCGCGTCCTGCCGGGTCGCCTCCAGGCCGTCGAGGACCTCGCCCAACGCACGCAGTTCGACGTTCGTCTCGCCCATCGAGGGCAGGACCCGCGAGATGTAGCTGGTGAACACCCCCGACGGCCCGATGACCAGCACGCCTGCCCCGCCGAGCTGCCGCCGGTAGCGGTAGAGCAGGTAGGCCGCGCGGTGCAGGGCGACCGCCGTCTTGCCGGTGCCCGGCCCGCCGGTGATCTCGGTGACGCCGCGCCACGGCGCCCGGATGACCTCGTCCTGCTCCTTCTGGATGGTCGCGACGATGTCGCGCATCTTCTCGCCGCGGGAGCGGCCGAGCGCGGCCATCAGCGCGCCCTCGCCGACGATCTGCATGTCCTCGGGGACGGCGTCGGCGATCAGCACGTCGTCGTCGACGTCGAGGACGTTCTGGCCGGAGCAGCGGATCACCCGCCGCCGCACGACGTCCATCGGCTCCTCGGCGGTGGCCTGGTAGAACGCCGCCGCGGCCGGCGCGCGCCAGTCCGTGACCAGGTTGTCGAACTCGGCGTCCCGGATGCCGAGCCGCCCGACGTACACCCGCTCGGAGTCGAGGTGGTCGAGCCGGCCGAAGACGAGACCCTCGTACTCGGCGTCGAGCGTCTGCAGCGTCTGGTTGGCGTGGTGGACCATCATGTCGCGCTCGAACAGCATCGACGCCTGCTCGAAGATCGCCTCGCGCTGCGCGCCCTGGCCGATCTCGTAGCCCTTCGTACGCATCGCCTCGGCCTGGGCCTTCAGTTCGTCCAGACGGGTGTACACGCGATCGACGTGGGCTTGTTCGATGGCGATCTCGGCCCGTCTGACCCGAGGTTCGGACACGCATGGCTCCTTGACAGCTTTGGGATCGCCTCCGAGGGCGAAGAACGACTCTACGCGGTGGCCCGGGCGGGGACACCCGTGTCCCGGTCATCCGCGCGGTGTGCCTCCCCCGCACAATCGGGGGGTGACCAGGATCGTGGCCGGGACGGCGGGCGGGCGGCGGCTGAAGGTGCCGCCGAAGGGCACCCGGCCGACATCGGAACGCGTGCGGGAAGCCCTGTTCAACGCCCTGGAGACGGCCGGCGAGCTGGACGGCAGCCGCGTTCTCGACCTCTACGCCGGCTCCGGTGCCCTCGGTCTCGAAGCCCTCTCGCGCGGCGCGGCGGACGCGCTGTTCGTCGAGTCAGACCGGCGGGCGGTGGACGTCCTGCGCGGCAACGTCGCGGCGCTGGGCCTGGGCGGCACCGTCCGGGCCGGGCAGGTCGAGGCGGTCGTCGCGGCCCCCGCGCCCTCGGCGTTCGACCTCGTGCTGGCCGACCCGCCGTACGCCGTCGACGCGGCCGCGCTCGGGTCCGTGCTGGCCGCGCTGGGCGCGGGCGGCTGGCTGGCGGCGTCGGCGCTGGTGGTGGTCGAGCGGGCCGCCCGCGACGGCGAGCCGGACTGGCCGCCGGGCTTCGAGCCGACCCGGACGAAGAAGTACGGCGACACGGCCGTCTTCTGGGCGGAGTTCACGGCTGTGGCGTGAACCACGCGGCGGAAACCGGCTCCGGCACGGTAGCGTCCGCGCCATGCGGCGTGCGGTCTGTCCCGGTTCCTACGACCCGGCCACCAACGGCCACCTCGACATCATCGAGCGGGCCAGCCGGCTGTTCGACGAGGTCGTCGTCGCGGTGGGGGTCAACCGGTCGAAGAAGGGGCTCTTCGAGGTCTCCGAACGGCTCGAGATCCTCGGTGAGATCACCGCGAAGCTCGGCAACGTGCGGATCGACTCGTGGGAGGGCCTGCTGGTCGACTACTGCCGCGACAACGACATCGCGGCGGTCGTCAAGGGCCTGCGCTCGGTCAGCGACTTCGACTACGAGCTGCAGATGGCGCAGATGAACCGCGAGCTCACCGGCGTCGAGACGCTGCTGATGGCGAACAACCCGGCGTACGGTTTCGTGTCCAGCTCGCTGGTCAAGGAGATCGCCGCGCTCGGCGGCGACATCGAGCGGTTCGTGCCGCCGACGGTCTACGAGCGCCTCTCGGAGAAGTTCCCGAAGCTCGGCGGCTGACCCTCCACAAGGGACGCGTGTCCGGTTCCCGTCGTTCGGCCCCCTCCGTTCGTCGGGACTTCGGCCCCGAGCTGCGGGAGTTCACGTCGGCGTCTCCTGACGATCATTCGATCGGGTTACGGTCCGAAAATGACCAACTACCGATCGCGCCTGGCTGCCGTCCTGCTTGCGCTCCTGGCGACGCTGTTCGCCGGGACCGCCACGCCGTCTCCGGCCGTCGCCGCGCAGAACGCCTGCGGGAACCTGTCCGGCTTCTCGCACACGACGCTCTCCGCGCTGCCGGCGGAAGCGACGACGACGTACAACCTGATCCAGACGGACGGGCCGTTCCCGTACCCGAACAACGACGGCGTCGTCTTCGACAACCGCGAGGGCATCCTCCCCGCCTGCGCGTCGGGCTACTACCACGAGTACACGGTGCCGACGCCGGGCTCGAGCACCCGCGGCACGCGCCGGATCGTGACCGGCAGCGCCGGCGAGTACTTCTACACCGGCGACCACTACGCCACCTTCAAGCTCATCGACATCGGCGGTGGCGGCACGCACGCGTGCGGCGACCTCTCCGGCCTGGCGAAGATCGGCTACTCGCAGCTGTCCTCGGCCGCGAAGACCGTGGTGGGCAACGTCCGCAGCGGCACGGCCACCGGCACGACCTACGAGAACCGCGAAGGCGTGCTGCCGTCGTGCGCCTCCGGCTACTACAAGCTCTTCACCGTCGGCACGAACGACCGCGTGATCTCCGGCAAGGCCGGCGAACTGGCCTACACGCCCGACCACTACGCGACCTTCAAGAGGATCGACCTGAATTCCTGATCCCGTGCAACGCGTCGCGCCCCCTCGTCCGTGAGGTACACCGGATGACGGTCGAGGAGGCGCGATGCGGGCTGCGGACGACGCGGACTTCCGGGAGTTCGCCCGGGCGCGCGCGAGCGCGCTGAGGCGGACGGCGTACCTGCTCTGCGGCGACTGGCACCTCGCGGAGGACCTCGTCCAGGTGACGCTGCTCAAGCTGTACCGGGTCTGGCCGAAGATCACCCGGCGGGGGCCGGTGGACAACTACGCCCGGCAGGTCCTGCTGCGCTGCTGGCTCGACGAGCAGCGGCGGCCGTGGCGGCGCCGGGAACGCCGTGACGGCGTGGTGCCGGACCGGCCCGCGTCCGCTCCCGAGACCGGGATTTCCGATCCGCTCCTGCGTGCCCTCGCCGAAGTCCCGCCGAAGCAGCGCGCCGCCGTCGTGCTCCGCTACTGCGCCGACCTCCCGGCGGCCGAAGTCGCCGAGGTGCTGCGCTGCTCGGAGGGGACGGTCCGGAGCCAGGCCGCACGCGGTCTCGAGACGCTCCGGGGCGTGCTGGAGCACAGCGCGGAGAGGAGCGCGTGATGCCCGACCTCGAAACCCGCCTGCGCGAGGTGGCCGTCCCGGAGCCGCCGCTCGGCTTCGACACCGACGAGGTCGCCGACCGCGCGGCCCGGCACGTCCGGCAGCGGCACGTGGGGATCGCCGGCACCTTCGCGCTCGCCGCGGCCGTCGCGGCCGTGGTGGTGTTCGCTCCCGGGCCGGTGCCGGCTGCCGGTCCGCCGTCCCCGCCTTCGCTCGCCGAGCAGGCGAGAATCCGGCAGGCGCTCGCCGCCGCCGTGACGGGCCTGTACCCCGGGGTGCGGAACCTGACGGTCGGCACGTCGCCCGCCGACGCCATCGGCCCCGCCCGGATGGCGGTGACCGCCACCTTCGCCGACGCGTCCGGGCAGCCCGGGTCCTTCCAGCTGACGGTCTACGGCAGGCGGTCGCCGGGCGACCACGTGCCGGTGGCCCGGTCCTGCTCGGAGCTGAATCCCGCCGGGCTGCGCTGCGATCGGATCCCCCAGCCCGCCGGGGCCGTGCTGCTGGTGTCCGAGGCCGCCTACGTCAGCGAGGAGTCGTTCGTGAAGCTCCGCGGCCTCAACGGCGTCCTCCGCCGGGCCGACGGCTCGGCGGTGACCATCCTGGACGCCGCCGACGACGCCGCCGACTCGGTGCAGCTGACCGAGGAGCAGCTCGTGAAGGTGATCACCGATCCGGCTTTCACGCTGTCCGGGTGACTCCGGCGCCGGGCGTGGTCCCGGGGGACACGCCCGGCGCCGGTCGCGTTCACCGCTTCGGCGCCCGATGCGGGCAGACTGGTTCACAGCGACAGGGGATTGGAGTTGCCGTGTACCGGGTTTTCGAGGCGCTCGACGAGCTCGTCACCATCGTCGAGGAGGCGCGCGGCGTCCCGATGACGTCCAGCTGCGTGGTGCCCCGCGGCGACGTGCTCGAACTCCTCGACGACGTCCGCGACGCCCTCCCGGCGGAGGTCGACGACGCCCAGGACGTCCTCGACAAGCGCGACGACCTGATCCACGCCGCCCGCAAGGAGGCGGGCGAGACGGTGGCGGGCGCGAACGCCGAGGCCGAGCGCGCGATCGCCGACGCGACCGACGAAGCCGAGCGCATCCTCGCCGACGCCCGCGCCCGCGCCGAGCAGATGCTCGCCGACGCCCACGACCAGGCCGACCGCACGGTCGCGGCGGGCCAGGCCGAGTACCAGAACCTCACCGACCGCTCCCGCGCGGAGTCCGAACGGATGATCCAGGCCGGCCGCGACGCCTACGACCGGGCCATCGAGGACGGCCGCGCCGAGCAGGCCCGGCTGGTGGCCCAGACCGAGGTGGTCCAGGCGGCCCACGCGGAGTCGGCCCGGATCGTCGACGAGGCCCACGCGGAGGCCGACCGCCAGCGAGCGGAGTGCGACGCGTACGTGGACGGCAAGCTGGCGGAGTTCTCCGAGCTGCTCGCCACCACGCTGCGGACGGTGGACTCGGGCCGCAACCACCTGCGCTCGCCGGCCAACCTGCCCAGCTCGGGCGGACGGCCGACGCTCTACGACTACCAGGTGTGACAAGGCTCTCGGCCGTCACCCGCCCGGCGGGGTGTCCCAGCTCAAAAGGGGTGGCGACCGGTGCGTACCCTGGACGGGATGTCCGAGAACAAGACCCCCCAGCTCGACGACCGCAGCCCGTGGGTGATCGACACCCGTGAGCTCGGCCGTCACGCCGGCCTCAGCCGCGCCGTCCGGCGCAGCGTGCCGGTGGAGACGCCGCTCGGCGTCCCCGACGTCATCACCATCGAAGCCGGCTCCGAGCTGGAACTCGACCTGCTGCTCGAGTCCGTCGTGGAAGGCGTCCTGGTCAGCGGCACCGCCCGCGCGACCGCGAAGGGCACCTGCGCCCGCTGCCTCGACCCGCTGACCGAAGAGGTCGAGGTCGAGGTCCAGGAGCTGTTCGCCTACCCGGGGTCGGCCACCGAGGAGACCACCGAAGAGGACGAGATCCCCCGGCTGGTCGACGACCGGATCGATCTCGAGCCCATCGTCCGCGACGCCGTCGTGCTGGCCCTGCCGCTGGCTCCGCTGTGCACCGAGGACTGCGCCGGGCTCTGCACGGACTGCGGCGTCAAGTGGGCCGATCTCGAGCCCGGACACGGGCATGAGAAGATAGATCCTCGGTGGGCCGCACTCGTGGAGCGATTCGACGAGAACGCGGGCGAAAAGCCTGCGCCGGGCCCCGCTGAGCAAGCCTGACGAGCGCCAGCTCGTTCCGGAGGAAAGTTCGCTCGCACGACCGCGAGCAGACCGTCATAAGGAGATTCACTCGTGGCCGTCCCGAAGCGGAAGATGTCGCGATCCAACACGCGCTCCCGCCGCAGCCAGTGGAAGGCGGCTCCGGTGCAGCTGGTGCCCTGCTCCAACCGCGCCTGCAAGCAGCCGAAGCTCCAGCACGTCGCGTGCCCGTCGTGCGGCCAGCACAACGGCCGCCAGGTCGTCGAGCCCGCCTGATCGGGTAGCCGACATGGGGGGCAAGACGCCCGGGGGACCCGCAGCCGATCCGGCGCCGTTGCTCGAAGCGCTCGGGGTCACTCTCGACCCCGAGCTGCTCCGGCTTTCGCTGACCCACCGTTCGTACGCGTACGAAAACGGGGGTCTGCCGCCGAACGAGCGGCTGGAGTTCCTCGGTGACGCCGTGCTCAGCGTCGTCGTCACCGATCACCTGTACAACACACACCCCGACCTGCCCGAAGGGCAGCTCGCGAAGCTCCGCGCCAGCGTCGTCAACATGCACGCACTGGCGCGGGTCGCGCGCGGGCTCGGCGAGGGCGGCCTCGGGGCACACCTGCTGCTGGGCAAGGGCGAAGAGCTCACCGGCGGCCGGGACAAGGCGAGCATCCTCGCCGACGGCCTGGAAGCGGTGATCGGTGCCGTCTACCTGGAACACGGCATCGAGATCGCGCGCAAGCTCGTGCACCACCTCTTCGACGGCCTGCTCGCCGAAGCGCCGCTGCGCGGTGCCGGCCTCGACTGGAAGACGAGCCTGCAGGAGCTGACCGCGTCGGCCGGACTCGGCGTGCCCGAGTACAAGGTCGAGGACACCGGGCCGGACCACCGCAAGGAGTTCACGGCCACGGTGCTGGTCGCCGGCCGCCCGCTCGGGCACGGCACCGGGTCGACGAAGAAGGAAGCCGAGCAGAAGGCCGCCGAGACGGCCTGGCGTTCGCTGTCCGCCGAACTCGAGGCGCAGAAGCAGGCCGAACCGGAGTCCTGATCAGCGGGAACCCCCGTTGACGGCACCGCCCTTCCCTCCGTAGCGTGTTGATCATCCGCCGCGCGCTCGTACTCGATGGAGAGGTTTGGGCGGATGCGTCTGTTCTTCGTACCCCTGATCGCCGCGGCGCTCGTCGTCGTCCCCGGTTCGCCGGCGTCGGCCGCGCAGGTCCGCGTCACCTCGCTGACGGCACTGCAGTCCGCGATGGACAAGGCGAACCCCGGTGACACGATCGTCCTCGCCGACGGTTCGTACTCCGCGGGCTCGACGTTGTCGATCAAGCGGTCCGGCACCGCTTCGGCGCCCGTGACGATCGCCGCCGAGCACACCGGCGCGGCGACGATCACCGGCTCGAAGACGTTCTCCTTCTCCGGAGGCGTCTCCAATGTGGTGCTGCGCGGGTTCAAGTTCCGCGGCAGCGCTTCGCTGTCGGTGCCCGCGGGCGCGTCGAACAACCGGTTGACCCGCAACGACTTCCAGCTCACCGCCGACGGGAACTGGGTCACGGTCAGCGGCGACGACACGGTGGTCGACCGCAACGTCTTCCAGAACCGCACCAGCCAGGGCGTCTTCCTGCAGATCCTCGGCCCCTCCGGCGCGATGGCGAAGCGCGTCCACGTGCACCACAACTACTTCTACAACCATCAGTTCTCCGGCTCGAACGGCGGCGAGTCGATCCGGCTGGGGCTGAGCGACCGCCAGTCGTACACCGCGAACGCGCTGATCGAGAACAACCTCTTCGAGAAGGCCGACGGCGACAGCGAGGCGATCTCGGTCAAGTCGTCCGACAACGTGGTGCGGGACAACACGATCCGGGACAGCCGGGGCTACATCGTGCTGCGTCACGGCAACCGCAGCACCGTCGAGAGGAACGTGCTGTTCGGCTCCGGCATCCGGTTCCACGGCAACGACCACAAGATCGTCGGCAACTACGTCGCCAACTCCGGCGGGCGGGCGATCGTGTTCGGCTCCGGTGACGAAGCCGACAGCGGGCCGACGAGCAAGCTCCACGACCGGCCGGACCGCGACACCGTCGCCTACAACACGGTGATCGGGTCGAGCAGCGTCATCGACGGCGACGGCGGGAACTTCAAGCCGAAGGACTGCGTGGTCGCGGACAACATCGTCAAGGGAACGTCCGGGACGCTGGTGACGCTGCCCAGCGGGTCGACGGTGAAGTACGAGGGCAACATCACCTTCGGCGGCACGGCGGGGATCCCGTCGCGCAGCGTCGACCCGAAGCTGGTCAAGGACGCCGCCGGGCTGTACCGGCTTTCGTCCGGCAGCCCGGCGATCGACGCCGGTGCCGGGTCGTACCCGTACGCGGCGAAGGACTTCGACCTGCAGGCCCGCTCGGGCACCTTCGACGTCGGCGCGGACGAGTACTTCGCCTCGGGGACGACCCGCGTTCCGCTGACGAAGGCCGACGTCGGCCCCACCGCGCCGTAGGTGCCTTTCCGAAAACTGTCGGACCCCCCGGGCACAATGGCGGCATGCCCGAACTTCCCGAGGTCGAAGTGGTCCGCCTGGGTCTGCAGGCGCACGTCGCGGGGCGGACCATCCGCGAGGCGGAGGTCCTGCACCCGCGCGCCATCCGCCGGCACGCACTGGGCGCGGATGACTTCACGCTGCGGCTCGCCGGCACCCGCGTCGAAGCGGCGCGGCGGCGGGGCAAGTACCTGTGGCTGGAGCTGTCCGACAAGGAGGCGTTGCTGGCCCACCTGGGGATGAGCGGGCAGATGCTCGTCCAGCCGGAGGGCGCGCCGGACGAGAAGCACCTGCGGGTCCGGCTGCGCTTCGACGACGACGGGCCGGAGCTGCGCTTCGTCGACCAGCGGACGTTCGGCGGCCTGGCGCTGGACGACCTCAGCGACATCGGCGGCGACGTGCTGCTGCCGGACACGATCGCCCACATCGCCCGCGACCCGATGGACCCGCAGTTCGACCTCGACACGGCGGTGCGCGCGCTGCGGTCGCGGCGCACGGAGGTCAAGCGGGCCCTGCTGGATCAGACGCTGGTGTCGGGCATCGGCAACATCTACGCGGACGAAGCGTTGTGGCGCGCCCGCCTGCACTGGTCCCGCCCGACGGAGAAGCTGACCATGGCGAAGGGCCGCGAGCTGCTGACGGCGGCGTCGGACGTGATGAACGCGGCCCTGGGCGCGGGCGGCACGTCGTTCGACGCGTTGTACGTGAACGTGAACGGGCAGTCGGGGTACTTCGACCGCTCGCTGGACGCGTACGGCCAGGAGGGGCTGCCGTGCCACCGCTGCGGCACGGCGATCCGGCGGGAGCCGTTCATGAACCGCTCGTCGTTCTCGTGCCCGCGGTGCCAGCGGCGGCCGAACTCGGGTAGATAACGGGGGTTTGCCTTTCAGCTAGGATGAATATGCCTGGTAGCTGAGGGAGTGCATCGTGGTCAAGGAGCCCGGAAAGTCGACACTGGCCGACAAGATCGACCGGCTGTTCCACGTGGTCCGCAGGCCCGATCGGGAGCCGTACAGCAACGAAGAGGTGGCGAAGGCCTGCCGCGAAGCGACGGGCGAGAGTTTTTCGACGACGTACCTGTGGCAGCTGCGCACGGGCCGCCGCGACAACCCGACCAAGCGCCACCTCGAGGCACTGGCCCAGTTCTTCGGAGTCCCCCCGGCGTACTTCTTCGACGACGAGCAGAGCCGCAAGATCGCGGAGGAGCTGGCCCTGCTGGGCGCGTTGCGCGACGCGGGGGTGAGGGACCTGGCGCTGCGCGCGGTGACATTGTCGTCGGACGGCCTGGACACGATCAGCGACATGATCGACGCAATAGCCCGAAGGGAGGCCGGCCGCGGCACCCCGAAGAGGGAGGGCTGAGGGTCGCCGCCCGGGTGGGCCCGGTGTCGGCAGGGGATTGCGGTCGGCTGCGGCGGGTCGGCGATGGGGCTTGCGAGCGGTCGCGGCGAGGCGGTGGGGTCGGCGGGCTCGCGGGGGATCGGGCCTGACTGCCGGGAGGGGCGGTAGGTGTGCGAACCAACGCCGCGCCGGTGGCGTGGGCAGGCTCGCGGGAATCGGGTCTGGCTGCGGCAGGATGGCGCGCAGCCGCCGCGAGCTCGCAGTGTCCGCGCGAAGTTGTCCGCGGGGCACCACGTCTCGCGTCCCGAGGCCGTCCGGGTATCGTCGCGAACCGCCGAGCCCGCTGTGGGGAACCGCCGGCCGGGTCCGCACGTCGGATTTTCCCCGGCCGCGCAACCAGTGGCGCTCTGCCGCGTTGATCCGGCTGGAACCGTCCGTCCGCGGCGTGGTGAAGGAGGGCTGAGGTGGCGCGACCATCGTGGCGGCGGCGACCCGCCCGCTCGCTCTGGCAGCGGGCCCGTCGGGTCGCCGATGCTGTCAGCCTGCCCCAGCCGTTCGATGCCGCCGGCTTCGTCGCCGGACTGGCCGCCGAGCGGGGGCGGCCCATCGAGCTGATGCCCGTCAGCGCTCCCGAAGGCGCGCCGTGCGGGTTGCTGATGAGCACCGAACGCGCCGACTACATCCTCTACCCGACCAACACGACCGCCCTGCACCGGCAGCACATCCTGCTGCACGAGGTCGGGCACCTGCTGTGCGGCCACGTCGGTGCCGACGCCGGCGCCGACGGCATCGCCATCGACGCCGCCGCCGGGCGGCAGCTCATGCCGAACCTCTCGCCCGAGCTCGTCCGGCGCGTGCTCGGGCGCACCACCTACACCGAAACCGAAGAGCGCGAAGCCGAACTCGTCGCCAGCCTGCTCGCGCAGCGCGTCGTCCGGCCTGCCGAGCCGCGCGAACCCGCGCCCGGCGTCCCGGACGGCGTGCGGCGCTTCGATTCCCTCTTCGGCCGCCGCACGCCGTGATCGAAAGCCTCGCCTACTACCTCTGCCTCGCCGGCTTCGCCGGGTTCGGCTACAAGCTGATCGAGGCCCGCCGCAGCCAGCCGGCGCGCACCATGTGGTTCCTCGCCGGGTTCGGCATCTGCATCGCCGCCGGCATCGTCGTGCTGACGCCGGCGATGTCGGCCCTCGCCGGTCCGGGCCCGGTGGCCGAGTGGGTCCTGAGCCTGGCCGGCGACGAGCTGAAGCTGGGGGCGATCGGCTTCGCGGTGGCGTTCACCCAGTCGGTGTGGCGCGGCGAAGGCGCCCGGCTCGCCCCGCACGCGCTGTTCACCGGAGCGACGATGGTGCTCCTGGCGGTGTGCTTCGCGCTCTCGGAGCCGCGACGCATCGGTGACAGCACGGTCTTTTCGGACGCGGGCGTGCCGTTCGCCCTGGCCGACAAGGTGGTGTTCCTGCTCTACAGCCTGGTCAGCCTCGGCCTGCTGTTCGCGGTGTTCGTCCGCAGCGCGTGGCACGCGGAGCCGGGGCCGTTGCGCGCGGGGCTGTGGCTGCTGGTGGTCGGCGTGGGCGCGGCGACCGGGTGGACGTTCTGGGACGTCGACGACGTCGTCCAGCTGGCGAAGACGGCCCGGATCGGCGCCCGCGAGGACCTCCCGTCGTCGATCCTCGCCGCGGTGACGGTCGTGTTCGTGGCGGCGGGCGCGACGCTCAGCGCGTGGTCGCCGGCGGTGACATCGGTGCTCGGCCGCTTCCGCGCGTACCGGGCGTACCGCCGCATCGAGCCACTGTGGACGGCGCTGCGCACGGCGGTCCCGGGCATCGCGCTGGACCCGGGCCGCAAGCTGGCGGGGGGAGCGGAGTTCGCGCTGTACCGCAGGGTGATCGAGATCCGCGACGGCCACCTGGCCCTCCGAGCCCACTTCGACCCGGACCTCCCGGCCCGGGCGGAGGCGGCGGCCCGCCGGGCGAGAGTCCGCGAGGCCGAGGTGGCGGCAACGGTGGAAGCAGTGACCCTGGCCGCGGCGATCGAGGCGGGCCGGGCGGGCCGCCGCTTCGAACGCGAGCCGGACCGCAGCGAGCAACCGGAGGCCGACGCGGACGTGGCCGCCGAGGCGGCCTGGCTGGTCCAGGTGAGCCGAGCTTGGCGCCGCCGCGACGCGGTGGTGGAGAAGGTGGAAGCGGCCACGCCCGGCTAGCGAGCTTCAGAGGCTGTACCCGATTCACCTGCGGCCCGCCCGCCGCCGCGACCCGAGTGCACCCGTCCCTCACCGCGGATACCGGGCCCCGCTCACCGTCACCCGCAGCGTGTACACCGAGCTCGAAGCCGTGATGAACAGCTCGTTCCCCCTCGCGCCGCCGAACGTGAAGTTCGAGCACACCTCCGGGATCCGCAGCTTCCCGATCCGCGTGCCGTCCGTCGCGAAGCAGTGCAGCCCGTCGTGCGCCGCCGCCCAGACCTGGCCCTCGCTGTCCACCCTTACCCCGTCGAAGCCGCCGCTGTCGCTCGTGGCGAAGACCTCGCCGCCCGTCAGCTTCCCGTCCGGGCCGACCTCGAACACCCTGATGTGGCTCGGGTCCTGGCGCGTGTCCGCGATGTACAACCGCGACTCGTCGGCCGAGAACGCCAAGCCGTTGGGCCTGCTGAAGTCGTCCGCGACGATCTCCACCGAGCCGTCCGGCGCCGCCCGGTACACGTGGCACGCGCCGATCTCGCTCTCCGCCTTGTACCCCTCGTAATCGCTGTCGATGCCGTAACTCGGGTCGGTGAACCAGATTGACCCGTCCGAGTGCTCGACCACGTCGTTCGGGCTGTTCAGCCGCTTCCCGCGGTACTCCGACGCCAGCACCGTGACCGAGCCGTCGTGTTCGGTGCGCGTCACCCGGCGGGGACCCTGCTCGCAGCTGATCAGCCGGCCACGGCGGTCCACCGTGTGACCGTTCGCGTACCCGGACGGCTGACGGAAGACCCCCACGTGACCCGTCGTCTCGTCCCAGCGCAGCGTGCGGTCGTTCGGGATGTCGCTGAACACCAGGTACCGGCCCGCCGGGAAGTACGCCGGGCCCTCGGTCCACCGGCAGCCGGTGTGCAGGCGCTGCATCCACTCGTCACCGTTGATCGGCCGGAACCGCTCGTCCAGCAGCTGGAAATCCGTTTTGACCAGGTCCATCACCCCAGAATGGCCCTCCGCCGTGCACACTACTGTGCAATGCGTGGTACCTTCCCAAGCGTAAGACTGGAGGGTGCAGTGGAGATCAGTCAGCTGCTCAAGGGTGTGCTCGACCTCGCCGTCCTCGCGGTCCTCCGCGAAGAAGACGGCTACGGGTACGACGTGCTGAGAAGACTCCGGGCCGCCGGCCTGGACGAGGTGGGGGACGCGTCGGTGTACGGGACGTTGCGGAGGCTCTACAAGGCCGGCCTGCTCACCTCGTACGTCGTGCCCAGCGAAGAGGGTCCCCACCGCAAGTACTACAGCCTGAACGAGCCGGGCCGGACGCGCCTGGCGGAGTCGGGCAAGACGTGGCAGAGCTTCGCATCGACGATGAACGTGCTTTTGGGAGAGGCAGCATGAGCGACAAGCCGACCGCCGTGCGGGTGTATCTGGCGCGGGTCCGGACCGCGCTCGCCGACCTGCCCGCGAGCGAGATCGAAGAGATCCTCGAGGACGTCCGCCCGCACCTGGCGGAACTGGAGGCCGAGCTGGGGGAGGGCGCCCGCGTCGAGGCGCTCATCGAACGGCTCGGGTCTCCGGAGAGCTACGCCGCCGAGCTGCGCGCGTCCGGTGGGTACCCGGCGCCGGCGGAAGGCGCGACGCAGGTGCTCGCGACGCCCGCGCCCGGCCTGGCGAAGCCGCGGATCGCGTTGTGGGGCCTGGTGTTCTCCGCGCTGGGGCTCGCGCTGCTCGCGTTCGGCGCCACCATCACCGTCAACCCGGACGTCTTCGCCGGCTTGCTGCTGTTCGCGCCGGTGTTCGTCGTCAGCCTGGTGCTGCTGCTGCGCGGCGGGGTCGAGCCGGTGCTGGCGCTGCCCGAAGTCGGCTGGCTGCGCACCACCATGGCCAAGGGGCGCGAGCAGGAGGACGCCGGCAGGTTCCTGCGCTACGCCGGTTCGCTCAAGCCGGCCTGGTG
Source organism: Amycolatopsis sp. Hca4 (assembly GCF_013364075.1). Classification (GTDB taxonomy): domain Bacteria; phylum Actinomycetota; class Actinomycetes; order Mycobacteriales; family Pseudonocardiaceae; genus Amycolatopsis. The sequence goes on along the minus strand of NZ_CP054925.1, from coordinate 4,175,770 downwards.
GGTGCTGTGCGCCATCGCGCTGATCTGCTTCGGGCTGGTGTTCATGCTGCGGCACCGGGATGCGGTGCTGCTGCTGCCGTTCCTGATCCTCGCGGCGGTCGCGGCCCTGTGGGCGGGCCCGAGGGTCCGCGCGGACCGGCGGCTGCTGTGGGTGGCCGTGCCGATCTCGGCGTTCGTCATCGGCGGCGCGCTGGGCGGCTTCGGCGCCGCCCTCGACCTCTTCGCCCGCGGGAAGTCCTACTCGGGCCCGTCGACGTACTACCCGTCGGCCGACAACTACGGCAACGACCAGCTGACCTACGGCGGCCGTGACGTCGACAACGTCTACGCCTTCGACGCCGACGGCAAACCGCTGACCGAGGTCTACCTCTACGACGAAGAGGGCAGGCCGCTCACGCTGACCCGCTACGCCTGCGAGCGCTCGACCGGCGGGAAGCAGAAGATCGGCGAGGACAACCGGTTCCCCCGGCCGAAGATCGAGCAGGGCGTCACCGACGACCAGGGCAGCTACAACGGGTACAACGGCTACCGCGGTGCCTGCCGCGAGCTGGCGGGCGTGCCGTTCAGCGCGGCGATCCCGAAGGTGACGGTGCCGCCCGCGACACCGACACCGACGAGGTAGGGAACGGACGCCAGGAGCGGAGGTCGGGGCCGCTCCTGGCGTTCACCCGATCCGAACGCGCCCGAAACGTGCCGCGAACGCGGGCGTGCTGAGCTGGGTGGGTGCTTCCGGAAGCCTTCGCCCCGCAGACCCGGGTGATCCACGGCTACGAGCGCGCCTACCGGATGGCCGGGCGCGGCCCCGTGCTGCTCTTCCTGCACGGCATCGGCGACGACTCGTCGACGTGGCTGGACCTGCTGGAGTCGCTGGCCGGCGACTTCACGGTCATCGCGCCCGACCTGCTCGGCCACGGCTTCTCGGCGAAACCGCGCGCGGACTACTCGGTGGCCGCCTACGCGTGCGGCATGCGAGACCTGCTGACCACCCTCGACGTCGACCGGGTGACGGTGGTCGGGCACTCCCTCGGCGGCGGGGTCGCGATGCAGTTCGCCTACCAGTTCCCGGAGCGCTGCGAACGGCTCGTGCTGGTGGGCTCGGGCGGGGTCGGTGCGGGCGTCCACCCGCTGCTGCGCCTGGCCGCGGCGCCGGGGGCGGGGCTGGTGCTGCCGCTGCTGGGGACGCCGCCCGCGGTCGCGGCGCTGCGCGGGTTCGCCGGCCTGCTGCGGGTTTTCGAGGACACGGACCTGGACTACGTGCTGACCCGGTACGCGCGGCTGCTCGAGCGGGACACGCGCTCGGCGTTCCTGCGGACGCTGCGCTCGGTCGTCGACTGGCGCGGGCAGGTGGTCAACATGCTGGACCGGTGCTACCTGACCGAGGGCATCCCGACGCTGCTGGTGTGGGGCACGGAGGACAGCGTGGTGCCGAGCGGCCACGCGCTGCGGGCGCACCGGGCGATGCCGGGCAGCAGGCTGGTCCTCTTCGAGGGCGCCGGCCACTTCCCCCACCGGTCGGACCCGGAGCGGTTCCTGGAGATCCTGCGCGAGTTCCTGGCGGAGACACCGCCGGCCCAGTACGACCGCGCGCGCTGGGGGAAGCTGCTCCGCGCGGGCCGCCCACAACAGCAGCGGCTGGACACGGCGGAGATCCCCGACGCGCCGACGGTGTCCTCGGGCACCTGAGCAGCCCCCGTTTTCCACGCTACCGGTGGGCACCGACGGTTCCGGGTCATCGGCCGGGTGGGTGTGGACAAGCGGGCTTCGGCTCGGTGTTGTGGACAACTTGGGCCGGGGGTGGTGAATGCGCCTGGATCTGTCGGCCCGTGCCGGTAGCGTGGATTCGGGGGCTGCTCGGATCCTCGCGAGTGCGAAAACGCCGGCTGCGCGGACACGGTGGGGGAATCGCGGGCTGCTTGGACCCTCCCCGGTCCGGGCCACCGGCCGGGTGGGTGTGGACAAGCGGGGCTTCGGCTCGGTGTTGTGGACAACTCGGGCCCCGCGTGGTGAGCGCGCCCGGATCTGTCGGACCCTGCCGGTAGCGTGGAAATCGGGGGCTGCTCCGACACGGCGAAGGCCGCCTCCCGCAGGAGGCGGCCTTCGTGAACTACCGGATCAGCTGCCGAACGCGCTACCGGGTCAGTGGCCGAACGCGCTCCGCGCCGCAAGGTCGGCCAGCAACGCGCGCCCCTTCTCCGCGTTACGCGGCTGGGACAGCACGTCGTACCGCCGGGCCACCAGCTGGCTCTGCGAGATGAACCCGCGCTTGTTCCGGCTCACCGCGTAGCCCAGCGCACCGAACAGCAGGTTGAACCCGAGACCGGCGACGAGGCCGATCACGATCGGGACCAGGCCGGCGCCGGGGTTCAGCAGGCTGAGCATCAAGCCGAGGAACAGGCCGAACAGCGCACCGGAGGTCGCCGCGCTGCTCAGGACGCGGCCCCAGGACATCTTGCCCGCGACCCGCTCGACGAGCATCGGTTCCACGCCCACGATCGTGACGTCGGTGACGGGGAAGTCCGCGCCCGCGAGGTGGTCGACCGCCCGCTGTGCCTGCTCGTAGGACTCGTACGAACCGATCGGCCAGCCGGTGGGCAGGGTCGGCAGCTGGGGCCGGGCCTGCTGCTGTCCGATCGTGGTCTGCTGCGTGAATGCTGTGGTCATCGATCTCACCTCTCTTGTCCCGTCCAACGCACGGCGACCCCGGTTTCCTCCCGGACGGGCGAATTCACAGACTCTTCTCAGCCGGGCAGCCCGGACAATCCGGACACCACTCCAAAGGTTCAAAAAGATACCTTTTCCCCGGTTGACCCGGACGGGGTCACCGGGTAGGAAGGACCGACAAAGGATTCATACCAAACCTTTGGGGCGACGGATGGCACGCAGGCGAGGCATGCTCACGCTCGACGAACTGCGGGCGCGCGTGGACGCGGGCACGATCGACACCGTGCTCGTCGCGCTCACCGACATGCAGGGCAGGCTGCAGGGCAAGCGCTGCTCGGCCGAGTACTTCCTGGACGAGGTCGTCGGCCACGCCACCGAGGCCTGCAACTACCTCCTCGCCGTCGACGTCGACATGAACACCGTCGACGGCTACGCGCTCTCCTCCTGGGACAGCGGCTACGGCGACTTCGTGCTGCGCCCCGACTTCGACACCCTGCGGGAGATCCCCTGGCAGGAGGGCACCGCCCTGGTGCTGGCCGACGTCGAGCGCGTGCAGGGCGGCGCGGTGAGCGTGTCGCCGCGGCAGATCCTGCGCCGGCAGCTCGACCGGCTCGCCGAACGCGGGCTCGCCGCCTTCGTCGGCACCGAGCTCGAGTTCATCGTCTTCGACGACACCTACGAGGCCGCCTGGGACAAGCGCTACCACGGCCTCAAGCCCGCCAACCAGTACAACGTCGACTACTCGATGCTCGGCACGGCGCGCCTCGAGCCGCTGCTGCGCCGCATCCGCAACGACATGGCGGGCGCCGGGCTCTACCCCGAATCCGCCAAGGGCGAGTGCAACCCCGGCCAGCAGGAGATCGCCTTCCGCTACACCGACGCGCTCGCCACCTGCGACAACCACAGCGTCTACAAGAACGGCGCCAAGGAGATCGCCGCGCAGGAGGGCAAGAGCCTCACCTTCATGGCGAAGTACAACGAGCGCGAGGGCAACTCCTGCCACATCCACATCAGCCTGCGCTCGGCCGAGGGCCGGGCCGTCCTCGCGGGCGACAGCGAGCACGGCTTCTCGAAGCTGATGGAGCACTTCCTGGCCGGCCAGCTCGCCGGGCTGCACGAGCTGACCTACTTCTTCGCGCCGAACGTCAACTCCTACAAGCGGTTCGTACCCGGCAGCTTCGCGCCGACCGCGATCGCCTGGGGCACCGACAACCGCACGTGCGCGCTGCGTGTCGTCGGGCACGGCGAGTCGCTGCGCGTCGAGAACCGCGTGCCGGGCGGGACGTCAACCCGTACCTCGCCGTCGCCGCGCTGATCGCCGCCGGGCTCCACGGCATCGAGAACGAGCTGGAGCTCGAAGAACCCTTCACCGGCAACGCCTACCACTCCGGCCGGGACACCGTGCCGACGACGCTGCCCGAGGCCGCCGCGGCCCTGGCCGGCAGCGAGCTGGCGCGCGCGGCCTTCGGCGACGAGGTCGTCGACCACTACCTGAACGCGGCGAAGATCGAAATCGACGCCTACAACGCCGCCGTCACCGACTGGGAGCTGATCCGTGGCTTCGAACGGCTCTGACGACCGACCGGTCATCGGCCTCACCAGCTATCTGGAGCCGGCCAAGTTCCTGGTCTGGGAAACCGAAGCCGCGCTGCTGCACCGGGTCTACGTCGACTGCGTGGTCGCCGCGGGCGGCATCCCGGTGCTGCTGCCCCCGGTGTCCGACGCCTACGAGCGCCTGGTGTCCACTGTGGACGGGCTGGTGCTCACCGGCGGCGCCGACGTCGAGCCCGGGCGCTACGGCGCCGAGCCGCACCCGGCCACCTACGTCCGGCCGGAGCGGGACGCCTTCGAGTTCGGCCTGTTCGAAGCCGCGCGCAAAGCAGGCAAGCCGGTGCTCGGCGTGTGCCGCGGCCTGCAGGTGATGAGCGTCGCCCTGGGCGGCACCCTGACCCAGCACCTGCCGGAGGCCAGGGAAACGACCGAACACCAGCCCGCGCCGGCGACGTTCGGCCGCGGCACGGTCACCCTCGCCGAGGGCAGCCGGGCGGCGGCGATCCTCGGTCCCGAAACCAAGACGCTCTGCTACCACCACCAGGCGATCGACCGGCTCGGCGCCGGGCTGGAGCCGGTCGGGTGGGCCGCCGACGGCACGATCGAGGCCGCTGAACTCCCCGGTGAGTTCACCCTCGGCGTCCAGTGGCACCCCGAGCAGGACAGCGACGACGTCCGGCTGTTCCAGGCTCTCGTCGAAGCGAGCAAGGAGAACCGATGACCACCTTTGACGTCCTCAACCCGGCCACCGAGGAGGTGGTGCGGAGCGTCCCCCTCACCAGCGCGGAGGAGACCGACGCGGCGATCGCCCGCGCCCACGCGGCCTTCCCGGGCTGGCGCGACGTCACCCCCGGCGACCGGGCCCGGCTGCTGCGCCGGTTCGCCGACGCCGTCGAGGCCGACATCGAAAACCTCGCCCGCCTGGAGGTCGAGAACTCCGGGCACACCATCGGCAACGCCCGCTGGGAAGCAGGCAACGTCCGCGACGTCCTCAACTACTACTCCGCCGCCCCGGAACGCCTGATCGGCAAGCAGATCCCGGTGCCGGGCGGCATCAACGTCACCTTCCAGGAGCCCCTGGGCGTGGTCGGCGTGATCGTCCCGTGGAACTTCCCGATGCCGATCGCCGGCTGGGGGTTCGCGCCCGCGCTCGCCGCCGGGAACACCGTCGTCCTCAAGCCCGCCGAGCTGACGCCGCTGACCGCCATCCGGCTGGCCGAGCTGGCGCGGGAGGCGGGCATCCCCGAGGACGTCTTCCAGGTGCTGCCCGGCAAGGGGTCCGTGGTGGGGCAGCGGTTCGTGGACCACCCGGGCGTGCGCAAGGTCGTCTTCACCGGCTCGACCGAGGTCGGCAAGCAGATCATGGCCGGCTGCGCGGCGCAGGTGAAGCGCGTGACGCTGGAGCTGGGCGGCAAGAACGCGAACATCGTCTTCGCCGACTCCGACCTGGAGAAAGCCGCCGCGACCGCGCCCTACGGCGTCTTCGACAACGCCGGCCAGGACTGCTGCGCCCGCTCGCTCATCCTGGTGCAGGCGAGCGCGTACGACCGCTTCATGGAACTCCTGGAGCCCGCGGTGCACGGCGTCGTCGTCGGCGACCCCGGCGACGAGAAGACCGAGATGGGCCCGCTGATCTCGGCCGCGCACCGGGCGAAGGTCGCCTCCTACGTCCCGGAAGACGCGCCCGTCGCGTTCCGCGGCACCGCCCCCGATGGCCGCGGCTTCTGGTTCCCGCCGACCGTCCTGACCCCGCCCGACCTGCGGCACCCGGCCGCGGCGGAGGAGGTCTTCGGCCCGGTCGTCGCCGTCGTGCCGTTCGCGGAGGAGGCCGACGCGATCCGGATGGCCAACGCGACCGAGTACGGCCTGTCGGGGTCGATCTGGACCCGCGACGCCGGTCGCGCGTTCCGAGTTGCGCGCGGCGTCGAATCCGGCAACCTCTCGGTGAACTCGCACTCGTCGGTGCGCTACTGGACGCCGTTCGGCGGCTTCAAGCAGTCCGGTCTCGGCCGCGAGCTCGGCCCGGACGCCGCCGCGGCGTTCACCGAAACCAAGAACGTCTTTCTGAGCACGGAGGAGTAATGGTCCAGCGTTTCGAAGGCCGCGTCGCGGTCATCACCGGCGGCGCCAGCGGCATCGGGCTCGCCTCGGCCCGGCGCCTGGCGAGCGAAGGCGCGAAGGTCGTCATCGCGGACCTCTCGCCGGCCGAGGGCAAGGCGGCCGCCGACGAGATCGGCGGCGCGTTCATCCAGACCGACGTCACCGACGCCGAGCAGGTCGAGAACCTGTTCCACAGCACGGTCGAGCAGTTCGGCTCGGTCGACGTCGCGTTCAACAACGCCGGCATCTCCCCGCCCGAGGACGACTCCATCCTGACCACCGGCATCGAGGCGTGGGACCGCGTGCAGCGGGTCAACCTGACCTCGGTGTACCACTGCTGCAAGGCCGTCCTGCCGCACATGCAGCGCCAGGGCAAGGGCTCGATCATCAACACGGCGTCGTTCGTGGCGGTGATGGGCGCGGCGACCTCGCAGATCTCCTACACCGCGTCCAAGGGCGGCGTGCTCGCGATGAGCCGCGAGCTGGGCGTCCAGTTCGCGCGGGAGAACATCCGCGTCAACGCGCTGTGCCCGGGACCGGTGAACACCCCGCTGCTCAAGGAGCTGTTCGCCAAGGACCCGGAACGCGCGGCGCGGCGGCTGGTGCACGTCCCGGTCGGCCGCTTCGCCGAGCCCGAGGAGATCGCGGCCGCGGTGGCGTTCCTGGCCAGCGACGACGCCAGCTTCATCACGGCCTCGCAGTTCCTGGTCGACGGCGGCATTTCGGGGGCGTACGTCACCCCGATCTGACAAGCTGGCGCGATGACGGCAGAGCGGTTGGTGCCCACCCAGGACGACGTGCTCGGGTACTTCGACGCGCTGTCGAACTGGGGGCGGTGGGGCGAAGACGACGAGCTCGGCACGCTGAACCACATCACCGACGCCGTCCGGCTGGCGTCGGCGCGGGCCGTGCGCCACGGCCGGAGCGTGTCGTGCGCGTGGGAGGTGGCCGTGCCCGAAGAGATGGAGCGGTCGACGACGACGTGCCCGTGCTTCGCCGAGATGCCGGGTGCGGAGAACATGCCGTTGCCCGGGTTCCGCAACGACCGGCACTGGGGCTACTCGAACGAGCGCCTCGGCATCCTGTTCCACGGCAACACGGTCACCCACGTCGACTCGCCGTGCCACATCTTCTGGGACGGCAAGATGTACAACGGGCGGTCGCACGCGCTGGTCGGCGCCGAGACGGGAGCGGCGTGGGGAGCCGTCACGGCGGCGGCGGACGGAATCGTCACGCGCGGGGTCCTGCTGGACATCGCGAAGGTCCGCGGTGTGCCTTCGCTGGAACCGGGTGATGGGGTGTTCCCCGGCGACCTCGAGGAGGCCGAGCGCCGCCAGGGTGTCCGGGTGCGCTCCGGCGACGCGGTCCTCCTGCGGACCGGCTACGGCCGCGTCCGGCACGAGGCCGGGGCGTCCGGCGGCGTCACGCAGGCCGGCTGGCACGCGTCCTGCCTGCCGTGGCTGCACGAACGGGGAGTGGCGCTGATCGGTGCCGACACGCCCACCGACGTCCAGCCGTCGGGGTACGACGACCTGGCGATGCCGGTGCACACCGTGGGCCTCGTCGCGATGGGCCTCTGGCTGCTCGACAACTGCGACCTCGAGGCGTGCGCGGCGACGGCCGCCGAACTCGGCCAGTGGGACTTCCAGCTCGCTGTCGCGCCGGTCCGCTTCGCCGGCACGTCCGGCAGCCCGGTCAACCCGATCGCCACGTTCTAGCGGCGCGTCGGTTTCTTGACGCCGTAGACCTCCTTGAGGAACTTCCAGGCGGCGTTGAGCCGCTTGCGCTCCTCGGACAGGAGCCGTTCGCGGCGGCGAAGGACGCGGGTGGCGACCTCGGAGGCGAGGAAGGCGCCGGCGGCGAAGGTCAGCACGCCGACGATCAGGGTCAGGGCGATGACGGTGGTGGTCATGGTGACCAGCGTCGGAGCGCCGCGGGCGGGTCGTCCCTGCGCAAAGCTAGCCGGTTTCGTTAGCTTTGTGAGGTGACGCACTGGCGCGCCGACGAGTGGGCGGATGCGGTCCGGGCCGGCATCCGCTCGCGGGGCCTCTCCCTGGACGAGGCCGCCCGGCGCATCGGCGTTCCGACGTCGACCCTGCGGAGCTGGATCGAGCACCGGCACGCGCCGAAGGTGACGGTGTTCGACCACTGGGCCCAGCTCGCCGAGGTCACCGGGCTGGGGGAGGCCGAGCTGCTGCGCGTCGCCGGGGTCCTGCCCGACAGCCTCGCGAGCCCGGTGCACGTGGCCCAGGCGGCGAAGGCGCTGCGGGAAGGCATCGACCGGGCCGGGCAGTTCCTCCGGCAGGCCACCGCGCTCGTCTACTCCTCGCCCGGCACGCAGGTGGCCAACGCGATCGCCGCGTCGCCGATCGACTGGGAGATGCGGATCCGCTCGGCCACCCGCGGCGACGAGGTCCGCATCACCTACCACCACTACGTCGGGATCGTGCCGCCGCGGGACCTGCCGCACGACGACGCCGAGGTGCGCCGGATCATCGAGCACGACGTCCTCGGCGAGCTGTGGCGGCCGCTCGGGCTCTACTGGCGGGTCGCCGAGGTGCACGACTGGCACGAGCCGCCCCGGCTGGTCATCCAGGTGCCCGAGCAGGAGGCGACGCGGCCGCCCGTGCCGTCGCCGGTCGTCGCCGCGCCGCCGGTCGTCGTGCTGTCGCCGATCTGGGGCTACGGCGAGCTGCTGGCCTCGCTGGTCGCCGACGGGCTCGGGTTCGGCAACGTCGACTTCCGCTACTCCGGCCTCCCCGACGCGATGGCCGACCGGGTCCGCCTCACCGCGCGTGAGCTGGCCGGACCCGCGCCGCGGCTGGTGCACTCGGTGCCGCCGATCATGCTGCTGCACGGCCTCGCCGTGCCGGACCTGACCGGCCGCCTGCCGATCGTGGTCCGCTACGGCCCCCGCATGCGCGCCCGCGCGGCGCGCATCTACCGCGAGCCGCTCCTGGAGGCCGGGTTCGCCGACCCCGAAGAGGGCGCGAAAGCGATCGAAGACGCCCTCTCGGTCCCGCCGGGCTGCGCGTACTTCGAGGTGACGCTGGCGGACGAGGACGTCTTCGACGGCGACCGCCCCTCGCTCGACCGGCTCAACGACGCGGTGGCCTGGCACGCCGAGCAGGTCGTCGAACAGGTCCTGCTGGGCGCGGGCCTGCCGCCGGTGCCGCTCGGCGGCCCGTTGAAACGCCTGGTCCTGCCGTCCGGCCGGGTGCGCCGCCCGCCCGTGCTGGCCGGCCGGGTGGTCCGCCGGGGCGCGGATCGAGCCCGGCTCGAAGACTGATGTGGTGTTGGCCGGGTGATGTAGACGGACCTCGAACCCGGCAGGTACCGTGACCGTCACAACTGCAGATCGGGCCGTCGAGCCGAGGCGGGAGAGCCCTCACGAAGTCGGTGGGGCACCGAAGGAGCAAACTCCCCGGAATCTCTCAGGTACCCGCTACCGCTTCGCGCGAGGCCACTCTGGAAAGCAGGCGCACCCGCGTCTCACCCAAGGTGAAAGCCGCTCCACGAGCGGTGAAACTCTCAGGTGCCATGACAGAGGGGGAGTTCCAGCGCACCAGTGTGTGCCCGGCCCAAGGAGCTCCCGATCACCTCCACGCAGTTCGACGCCCGCCACATCGGCCCGTCCGAGGCCGAACGCGCGAAAATGCTGGCCGAGTGCGGCTACGGCAGCCTGGACGCCCTCGTCGGCGCCGCCGTCCCGAGCGCCATCCGCGCCACCCGTGACCTGGTCCTCCCGCCCGCCGCCTCCGAAGAAGAGGCCACCGCGGAGCTGCGTGCCCTCGCCGCGCGCAACCGGCCGATGACGCAGATGATCGGCCTGGGCTACTCCGACACCGTCACCCCCGGCGTGATCCGCCGGAACGTCCTCGAGAACCCGGCCTGGTACACCGCGTACACGCCCTACCAGCCGGAAATCTCGCAGGGGCGCCTCGAAGCCCTCCTCAACTTCCAGACGATGGTCGCCGACCTGACCGGCCTGGCCACCGCGAACGCCTCGCTGCTGGACGAGTCGACCGCCGTCGCCGAAGCCGTCACGCTGATGCGCCGCGCGTCGAAGTCCAAGTCGAACAAGGTCGTGCTGGACGCCGAGTGCCTGCCGCAGACCATCGCCGTCGTGCGCACCCGCGTCGAGGCCCTGGGCATCGAGGTCGAGGTCCGCGACCTGCTCACCGGCCTGCCCGACGAGTTCTTCGGCGTCGTCGTCCAGTACCCCGGCGCGTCCGGTGTGCTGCGCGGCCGCGGCTTCTACCACGCGATTTCCGAGTCGGCCAAGGCCGCGGGCGCGCTGTACACCGTCGCCGCCGACCTGCTCGCGCTCACCCTGATCACCTCGCCCGGCGAGTTCGGCGCCGACGTCGCCGCGGGCTCGACCCAGCGCTTCGGCGTCCCGCTCGGCTACGGCGGCCCGCACGCCGGGTACATGTCCGTCCGCGCCGGCCTCGAGCGCTCGCTGCCCGGCCGCCTGGTCGGTGTCTCGGTCGACGCCGACGGCAACCCCGCCTACCGGCTCGCGCTGCAGACGCGGGAGCAGCACATCCGCCGCGAGAAGGCGACGTCGAACATCTGCACCGCGCAGGTCCTCCCGGCCGTTCTGGCCGCGATGTACGCCGTCTACCACGGCCCGGACGGCCTGAAGAAGATCGCCCAGCGCGTCCACGGCCTCGCCGCGGGCTTCGCCGAGGCGCTGCGCAGGACCGGCGTCGAGGTCGTGCACGAGTCCTTCTTCGACACCGTCGTCGCGCGCGTCCCGGGCGGGGCCGCCGAGGTCCACGCGGCCGCCCGCGAGGCCGGGATCAACCTCGGGCACGTCGACGCCGACCACGTCCGCGTCGCCTTCGACGAGGTCAGCACCCCCGCGATCACCGCGAAGGTCCTTCGCGCGTTCGGCGTCGAAGAAGAGGCCGGCGACGGTGTCGCGCTGCCCAGCGGCCTGGCCCGCGAGAGCGGCTTCATGGGCCACGAGGTCTTCGGCACCCACCGCTCCGAGACGGCGATGCTGCGCTACCTGCGCAAGCTGTCCGACCTGGACTACGCCCTCGACCGCGGCATGATCCCGCTCGGCTCCTGCACGATGAAGCTCAACGCCACCACCGAGATGGAGCCGATCAGCTGGCGCGAGTTCGCCGGCATCCACCCGTTCGCCCCGGCCGAGGACGCCGAGGGCTACCACGTCCTCGTCGCCCAGCTCGCCGAGTGGCTGGCCGAGGTCACCGGCTACGACAAGGTGTCGCTGCAGCCGAACGCGGGCAGCCAGGGCGAGCTGGCCGGGCTCCTGGCCATCCGCGCGTACCACCGCGCGAACGGCGACGAGGCCCGGGACGTCTGCCTGATCCCGTCGTCCGCGCACGGCACCAACGCCGCCTCCGCGGTGCTCGCCGGGATGCGCGTGGTCGTCGTCAAGTGCACCGACGAGGGAAACGTCGACCTGGCCGACCTGCGGTCCAAGGTGGACGCCCACAAGGACACGCTCGCCGCGATCATGGTGACGTACCCGTCCACGCACGGCGTGTACGAGCACGACATCGACGAGCTGGCGAAGATCGTCCACGACGGCGGCGGCCAGGTGTACGTCGACGGCGCGAACCTCAACGCGCTGCTCGGCCTGGCCAAGCCGGGCGAGTTCGGCGGCGACGTCTCGCACCTGAACCTGCACAAGACCTTCTGCATCCCGCACGGCGGTGGCGGCCCCGGCGTCGGCCCGGTCGCGGTGCGCGCGCACCTCGCGCCCTACCTGCCGAACCACCCGCTGCTCGACGCGGCCGGTCCCGAGACCGGCGTCGGCCCGATCAGCGGCGCGCCCTACGGCTCGGCGTCGATCCTGCCGATTTCCTGGGCCTACGTCCGGATGATGGGCGCGCCCGGCCTGACCGCGGCCACCAAGGTCGCCGTGCTGGCCGCGAACTACGTGGCTTCGCGGCTCGCGCCGCACTACCCGGTGCTCTACACCGGCCAGGACGGCCTGGTCGCGCACGAGTGCATCCTCGACCTGCGCCAGATCACCAAGGAGACCGGCGTGACGGTCGACGACGTCGCCAAGCGGCTCATCGACTACGGCTTCCACGCGCCGACCATGTCGTTCCCGGTCGCCGGCACGCTGATGGTCGAGCCGACCGAGTCCGAGGACCTGGGCGAGATCGACCGGTTCTGCGACGCGATGATCGCCATCCGCGCCGAGATCGACGAGGTCGCAGGCGGCAAGTGGAGCGCCGAGGAGTCGCCGCTGCGCGGGGCCCCGCACACGGCCGAGACGCTGGTCGGGGAGTGGGACAAGCGCTACGACCGGGAGCTGGCCGTGTACCCGGCGGGTGTTTCGCGCAAGAACAAGTACTGGCCCCCGGTGCGTCGCATCGACGGCGCCCGCGGCGACCGTAACCTCGTGTGCTCCTGCCCGCCCCTCAACGCTTACGAAGGCTGAACCCGTGTCTCGCGAAACCTCTCTGCACGGAGTCCACAAGGGACTCGGTGCGCTGTTCACCGACTTCGCCGGCTGGTCCATGCCGGTCCGCTACGCCAGCGAGCTGGCCGAGCACAAGGCCGTCCGCGAGGCGGCCGGGCTGTTCGACCTCTCGCACATGGCCGAGATCCACGTCACCGGCAAGCAGGCGGCCGACGTCCTGGACTTCGCGCTGGTCGGCAACCTGACCGGGGTCAAGCCGGGCCGGGCGCGGTACACGATGATCTGCAACGCCGACGGCGGCGTCCTGGACGACCTGGTCGTCTACCGGCTGGAAGACGAGCACTACCTGGTCGTCGCGAACGCGGGCAACGCGAAGGTCGTCGCGGACGCCCTCGCCGAGCGGGTCGCGGGCTTCGACGCGAAAGTCGACGACCGCAGCGAGACCACGGCGCTGATCGCCGTCCAGGGCCCCAAGGCCGTCGAGATCCTGGGCGCGGTCACCGACGCCGACCTGGACGCGCTGAAGTACTACGCCAGCGTCCCGGCCTCGGTGAAGGGCCACGACGTCCTCCTGGCCCGCACCGGCTACACCGGCGAGGACGGCTTCGAGCTGTTCGTCGACGCCGACGAGGCCCCGGCGCTGTGGCGCCTGCTGCTGGAAGCCGGCGAGCCGCACGGCCTGGTCCCGGCCGGTCTCGCCTGCCGTGACACGCTGCGCCTCGAAGCCGGGATGCCGTTGTACGGCAACGAACTCACCGTCGAGCAGAGCCCCTTCGAAGCCGGGCTCGGCCGCGTGGTCAAGTTCGAGAAGCCGGGCGACTTCGTCGGCCGCGCGGCTCTGGAGGAGCGGTCCAAGCAGGACGTCCCGCGCGTGCGGGTGGGGCTGAAGGGCGCCGGTCGCCGAGCCCCGCGGCACGGCTACAAGCTGCTGGCCGACGGCACCGAGATCGGGGAAGTGACCAGCGGCGCGCTGTCGCCCACGCTGGGTTACCCGATCGCCATGGCGTACGTCGATCGGGCGTACGCCGAGCCCGGCACCGAGCTCTCCGTCGACATCCGGGGCAGGATCGAGCCCGTCGAGGTCGTCGCCCTGCCCTTCTACTCCCGCGCGTAAAGGACTTCCCCTGTGAGCATCCCCGAGAACCTGCAGTACACCAAGGAACACGAGTGGCTGAAGGTCGAGGACGGCATCGCCACCGTCGGCATCACCGCCTTCGCCGCCGAATCCCTCGGTGACATCGTGTTCGTCCAGCTGCCCGACCCGGGCTCGGCCATCACCGCCGGCGAGGTGTTCGGCGAGGTCGAGTCGACCAAGTCGGTCAGCGAGCTGTACGCGCCGGTCTCCGGCGAGGTCGTCGAGGTGAACGGCACCACATCGGACACCCCCGAGGTCATCAACTCCGACCCGTACACCGAAGGATGGCTCCTGAAGGTGCGTCTGACCGGGGACGTGCCGGACCTGCTCGACGCCGCCGCCTACGCCGCGCACACCCAGGAGAACTGATGACGACTTTCGACGCCCACCTCGCCGACGTCGACCCCGAGGTCGCCGCGGCCGTCGCCGACGAGCTGACCCGCCAGCAGTCCACCCTGGAGATGATCGCTTCCGAGAACTTCGCCCCGGTGGGCGTGCTCGAGGCGCAGGGCTCGGTGCTGACCAACAAGTACGCCGAGGGTTACCCCGGCCGCCGCTACTACGGCGGCTGCGAGCACGTCGACGTCGTCGAGCAGCTCGCCATCGACCGCGCGAAGGCCCTCTTCGGCGCCGAGCACGCCAACGTCCAGCCGCACTCGGGCGCGCAGGCCAACGCGGCCGCGATGTTCGCCGTGCTCAAGCCGGGCGACACGATCCTCGGCCTCGACCTGGCGCACGGCGGCCACCTGACGCACGGGATGAAGATCAACTTCTCGGGCAAGCTCTACAACGTGGTCGCCTACCACGTCGACAAGGAGACCGGGATCGTCGACCTGGCCGAGATCGAGCGGCTGGCCGTCGAGCACGAGCCGAAGCTGATCATCGCCGGCTGGTCGGCCTACCCGCGTCAGCTCGACTTCGCCGAGTTCCGCCGGATCGCCGACAAGGTCGGCGCGAAGCTGATGGTGGACATGGCGCACTTCGCCGGGCTGGTCGCGGCCGGGCTGCACCCGTCGCCGGTGCCGCACGCCGACATCGTCACCACGACCACGCACAAGACCCTCGGCGGCCCGCGCGGCGGGCTCATCCTCAGCCGCGAGGAGCTGGCGAAGAAGATCAACTCGGCGGTGTTCCCCGGCCAGCAGGGCGGGCCGCTGGAACACGTCATCGCGGCCAAGGCTGTCGCGTTGAAGATCGCCGCGAGCGAGGAGTTCAAGGAGCGCCAGCAGCGCACCCTCGAAGGCTCGCGGATCCTGGCCGAGCGGCTGTCGCAGTCGGACTGCGCCGACGCCGGGGTCCGGGTGCTGACCGGCGGCACCGACGTCCACCTGGTGCTCGTCGACCTCGTCCAGTCCACTCTGGACGGCCAGCAGGCCGAGGACCGGCTGCACGAGGTCGGCATCACGGTCAACCGCAACGCCGTCCCGTTCGACCCGCGGCCGCCGATGATCACCTCCGGCCTGCGGATCGGCACGCCGGCGCTGGCCACCCGCGGGTTCCAGGCGGAAGATTTCACCGAGGTCGCCGACGTCATCGCCGAGGCGCTGAAGCCGGACTTCGACGACGCCGTGCGCGCCAAGCTGCGCGACCGCGTCGAGACCCTCGCGAAGAAGCACCCGCTGTACGCGGACCTGTCCCGATGAGCGCTCAGCCCGAAGGGCGGAAGCTGCTGCGTCTCGAGGTTCGCAACAGTGAGACGCCGATCGAGAAGAAGCCGTCGTGGATCAAGACGCGGGTGCGGATGGGGCCGGAGTTCACGGAGCTCAAGGGTCTGGTTCGTCGTGAGGGTCTGCACACGGTGTGTGAAGAGGCGGGTTGTCCCAACATTTACGAGTGCTGGGAGGATCGTGAGGCGACGTTTCTGATCGGTGGGGATCAGTGCACGCGGCGGTGTGATTTCTGTCAGATCGACACGGGGAAACCCGCGGTTCTCGACCGGGCTGAGCCGCGGAAGGTGGCGGAGTCGGTGCAGGCCATGGGCTTGCGGTACTCCACCGTCACCGGTGTCGCTCGCGACGACCTGGAGGACGGCGGCGCGTGGCTGTATGCCGAGACCGTGCGTCAGATTCACGCTCTCAACCCCGGTACCGGTGTGGAGCTGCTGATCCCGGACTTCAACGCGGATCCGGCGCAGTTGGCCGAGGTGTTCGGGTCGCGGCCGGAGGTGCTGGCGCACAACGTGGAGACGGTGCCGCGGATTTTCAAGCGGATCCGTCCCGGTTTCCGGTACGCGCGGTCGTTGGAGGTCATCACGGCGGCGCGTGAGGCTGGGCTGGTGACGAAGTCGAATTTGATCCTGGGTATGGGTGAGACGCCTGACGAGGTGGCGCCGGCGATGCGGGATCTGGTGGACGCGGGGTGCGAGATCTTGACGATCACGCAGTATCTGCGTCCTTCGCCGCGGCATCACCCGGTGGATCGGTGGGTGAAGCCGGAGGAGTTCGTGGAGCACTCCAAGGCCGCGGAGGCGATGGGTTTCGCGGGTGTGATGGCGGGGCCGTTGGTGCGGTCTTCGTACCGCGCGGGACGGCTCTACGCCCAGACCAAGCGTTACCGTGGAGAAGAGCTGCCGGAAAACCTGGCCCACCTCCCCGACCAGGGCCCGGCTTCGCAAGAAGCCAGCTCCCTGCTGGCGCGATAGGAAGGGGCGGATCAATGGCGATCAGCGTCTTCGACCTGTTTTCCATCGGCATCGGCCCGTCGAGCTCCCACACCGTCGGGCCGATGCGGGCCGCACTGACCTTTGTGGACGGACTCGGCGACGACCTCGCGCGGACGTCCCGCGTGCAGGCCGAGCTGTTCGGCTCGCTCGGCGCGACCGGCTTCGGCCACGGCAGCGACAAAGCCGTCCTGCTCGGGCTCTCGGGTGAGCGTCCCGAAGAGATCGACACCGACACCGTGCCCGTCCGCATCGCGGAAATCCGCGAGTCCGGGCGGCTGCGCCTGGCCGGCACGCACGAGATCGCGTTCGACGAGGACACCGACCTCACCATGCACCGGCGCAAGTCGTTGCCCGCGCACCCGAACGGCATGGTGTTCCGCGCGTTCGACGCGGCGGGCTCGCTGCTGCGCGAGCGCACGTACTACTCGGTCGGCGGCGGCTTCGTCCGCGACGAGTCGTACGAGACGGACACGGTGTTCGTCGAGGACTCGACACCGGTGCCGTACCCGTTCCGCACCGGCGCGGACCTCCTGGCGCACTGCGCGTCGACGGGGAAGCCGATCAGCGAGATCATGCTGGCGAATGAGCTGTCCTGGCGCACCGCCGAGGAAGTCCGGGAAGGACTCCTGGACATCTGGGCGGTCATGGCGGAGTGCGTCCGCAACGGCTGCACCCACGAAGGCGTCCTGCCGGGCGGCCTGAAGGTGCCGCGGCGGGCCCGCGCGCTGCACGAAAAGCTCCTGGCCGAGGACGGCGCGGACGACCCGCTCTACGCGATGGACTGGGTGAGCCTGTACGCCCTCGCCGTCAACGAGGAGAACGCGGCAGGCGGCCGGGTGGTGACGGCCCCGACCAACGGCGCGGCCGGCATCATCCCGGCGGTCCTGCACTACTACCAGCGCTTCATCCGGCACTCGTCGGACGACGGGATCGTGACGTTCCTGCTCACCGCGGGCGCGATCGGCTCGATCCTCAAGCAGACGGGCTCGATCTCCGGGGCGGAGGTCGGCTGCCAGGGCGAGGTCGGCTCGGCCTCGGCGATGGCGGCGGCCGGGCTGACGGAAGTGCTCGGCGGAACACCGGCCCATGTGGAGAACGCGGCGGAGATCGGCGTCGAGCACCACCTCGGGCTCACCTGCGACCCGGTCGGCGGCCTGGTCCAGATCCCGTGCATCGAGCGCAACGCGGTCGGAGCGTCGAAGGCGATCCACGCGGCCCGCATGGCCATGCGCGGCGACGGCAGCCACGTGGTCACGCTGGACAAGGCGATCAAGACGATGCGCGAGACGGGCGCGGACATGAGCGTGAAGTACAAGGAGACCGCCCGCGGCGGCCTGGCGGTGAACGTCATCGAGTGCTGACGCGGCGGCGTCAGTCCCGGTGTTCCTCCGGCTCGGTCGCCAGCTTCAGCCCGACCTCCACGAGCGTCCACCCGAGCTGCTGCTTCCTCGTCCCCGCGCGGCGGCGGGGGGTCGCCCGGCCGGGTGGGCGGTTGCGGACGCCGCGGCGCAGCTCGTTCTCTCGTTCGTGGACCAGATCTTCGGCCATCAGGAAGTGCACCGGATCGCCCCCTGCGTCGATGTTCGGTGTCGGTGGTCCCATCGTTGCCGAGAGTGCCCGTCCGCTCCACCGGTTTTTCTGCCCGCGAAACACCAGTGTCACCGACAGCGACCGGGGTTGGCCACTCCGAAGGTGCCCCGCGGCCTAGACTCGCGGGATGGAGTCGACCTCGGTGGTGAATGCCGGCGAAGCGCTGTTCCGGCCGGTCCGCACCGGCAACGCCTTCGAGGAGACCGTCGAACGGCTGCTGCAGGCCATCCGGCTGGGCGTCGTCGGCGCGGGGGAGCGGCTGCCTTCCGAACGCGAGCTCGCCGAGCGGCTCGGCGTGAGCCGCGTCACGCTGCGCGAGGCCATCCGGGCCCTCTCCGACGCCGGTTACGTCGAGTCACGGCGGGGCCGGTACGGCGGCACGTTCGTGCACGACACCCTGCCCGCCCCGCCCGAGCCCGGCGGCAAGGTCGACCCCGCCACGCTGGAGGACGCGCTCAGCCTCCGCTACGTCCTCGAGACCGGCGCCGCCGAGATGGCCGCCGCCCGGTCGCTCAGCCCGGCCGACCGGCAGCACCTCACCGGCACCCTCGCCGAGGCCGCGGGCGCGGACCTGGACGACTACCGCCGCCGGGACTCCCGGCTGCACCTGGCCATCGCCGAGGTGACCGCCTCCGGCTCGCTGACCACCGCGGTGGCCGACGCCCGCACCCGCGTCAACCAGCTGCTCGACCGCATCCCGCTGCTGCCGCCCAACCTCGAGCACTCGAACGCCCAGCACGAGGCGATCGTCGACGCGATACTGGCCGGTGACGCGCCCGCCGCCCGCCGGGCGATGGCCGAACACATCGAAGGCACCGCTTCGCTGCTCCGGGCGTTCCTGTCCTGACGATGTCCTGATCTTCATCGGAATCGAACAATTCGCCACCGAACCTTTCCACCCGGCCGGTCGTCATCCGTTCGTGACCTTGCCGACCGATGACGAAGACAAGCCCGCCCGCACCGGGTGGCGCCGCGTCCGGCGGATCGCCGGCTGGACCCTCGGCGTCCTGATCGGCGGCCCGCTGATCGCCTTCTGGATCGCCTACCTGGTGCTCGACGTCCGCAGCCCGCAGGAGGTGCTCGCCGGGCTCCACAAGACCGTCGTCCTGCAGTACGCGGACGGGTCCGAGCTGCTCAAGGTGGTCCCGGCCGACGGCGACCGGACGTTCGTCCCCTACACCAAGGTGCCCGCGAAGCTGCGGGACGCCATCATCGCCACCGAGGACCCGACCTTCTGGGACAACCAGGGCTTCGACCCGACCGGCATCGGCCGCGCCTTCCTCACCGGCGTCGGCGGCGGGTCGGGGATCACCCAGCAGTACATCAAGAAGTCCACCGGCGACGAGGACGCGACGCTCTGGCGCAAGTTCGCCGAACTCGTGCTGGCCACGAAGATCACCCAGGAACAGGGCAAGGAACAGATCTTCGAAAGCTACGTCAACATCATCTCCTTCGGCCGCGGCACGTTCGGGCCCGCCGCGGCGATGAACGCCTACTTCGGCAAGAAGCTCGACGACTCCATCACCTGGAGCGAAGCCGCCTTCCTCGCCGGGATGATCCAGTCGCCGTCGGTGCACGACCCCGCAGCGTCCGGTGACCTCCACGCCACCCGGCGCTGGCAGTACGTGCGCGACAAGCTCGTCGGCCGCGGCTACGTCAAGGGCGACGAGCCGATGGCCTATCCCGGCCCGGAGATCCAGCCGCCGTCGGAGACCCGCGCGGGCCGCCTCACCTACGACGAGTTCCACGTCAAGCAGCAGGTCCTGGCCGAACTGGAACAGGACGGCTTCCCGCTCGGGCGGTTGCAGCAAGGGAATCTGACGGTCCAGACGACGCTGGACCGCGGCCTGCAGGACGCCGCGAAGAAGGCGCTGCGGGAAAGACTCGACGGCGAGCCGAAGGAGTTCCGCGGCGCGCTCGTCGCCGTCGACCCGAAGACCGGGGCCGTCCGCGCCTACCAGGGCGGTGACCAGGGGGTGCGCGACTACGCGAGCACCCCGCACGCGCTTGGCACGGCGTTCCACCCGTTCACGTTCACCGCGGCACTGCGCCACGGCTTCGGCCCGGACCAAGCGATCCCGGCGTTCTCGAAGGTCGAATTCCTCGGCGAGACCTTCCAGTACCCGGAGGTCTGCGGCAAGAAGTGCACCCCGCGCCGGGCGGTGGAAACGCACGCCGACGGCACCGTGGTCGCGCTGGCGAAGAAGCTCGGCCCGGAGGCGCTGAGCGACGCCGCCCGGCAGGCCGGCATCCCCGAAGCCGTGGACGGCGTCCCGACCCTGCGCGAAAAGGACGGCTTCCTCATCGGCGCGGGCATCGCCATCGGCCGGTACCCGGTGCGGCCGCTGGACGTCGCCGGCGCCTACGGGACCTTCGCCGCCGAAGGCCGGCGCAGCACCCCGCACCTGGTGGCGAAGGTCCGCGACGAAAGCGGCGCGGTCGTCTGGGCGCACCCGGACACCTCGAGCCCGGCCTTCGGCGACGACGACACCAGCCGCCGCGTCGCCGCGGAGGTCACCGCGACCCTGCGCGGCGGCGACGGCCCGGCGGCGGGGTACACCGGCGAGGCCGAGCACGGCACCAGCCCGGACTACCAGGACGCCTGGGCCGTCGGCTACACCCCGCAGCTGGCGACGGCGGTCTGGATCGGCTCCGACGACGAGCGCCGGCTCAAGGACGCGAGCGGCCGCAAACTGACCGGCAACCTCGTCCCGGCCGACGTCCGGCGCGCGTTCACCGCGGCGGCGGGGCCGCGCTGAGTCAGCGGACGAGGGCCAGCACGAACCCGTCGTGGCCCTTGCCGCCGACGGTCTGGACGGCGGTCGCGTCGACCCGGTCCTCGGCGGCCAGCAGGTCGAACAGCTCGCGCGCGCCGCGGACGTTCGGGTCGGTGCTGCCCGCGTCGGCCACCCGGCCCTGGCGGACGACGTTGTCGACGACGATCGCCGTGCCCGGCCGCGCCAGTTTTAACGAAGCTCGCAGGTAGTTGGCGAGGTTGACCTTGTCGGCGTCGATGAACACGAAGTCGAACGGCCCGGTCAGCGTGGGCAGCGTGTCGAGCGCGGCGCCGACGCGGATGTCGACGACGTCCTCGCCGAAACCCGCGCGCGCCAGGTTGGCCTTCGCGACCTCGGCGTGCTTCGGTTCGTATTCGCAGGTCACCAGCTTGCCGCCGGCCGGAAGGGCGCGGGCGAGCCAGGTGGTGCTGTACCCGCCGAGCGTGCCGATCTCCAGGATCGTGCGCGCGCCGGCCATCCGGGCCAGCAGGTTGAGCAGCTTGACCTGGTTGGGCGCGACGGCGATCTGCGGCAGCCCGGCGGCGTCGGCGTCGGCCAATGCCGTGTCGAGCACCGGGTCGGGGGCGAGCAGCGCGCCGGCGAGGTAGTCGTCGACTTCGGTCCAAGTCTGGTCGGTCATGGCACCTCCACTGCCAACTTAGCCCTGATGGGATCATGCCGGTCGAGGAGAAACCCGGCGGAAAGGCAGGCATGGACGACTACCGCGTCGTCGCGGACGCCATCGCCGCCGACATCGAGGCCGGCCGCCTCCGGCCCGGCGACCGGCTCCCGCCGCAGCGCCGGTTCGCGCGGCAGCGCGGCATCGCCGGGTCCACCGCGGCCCGCGTCTACGGCGAGCTCGTCCGCCGCGGCCTGGCCGTCGGCGAGGTCGGCCGGGGCACGTTCGTCCGCGCGGCGAAGCCCCCGCCCGAACCGGCGCTCGCCGAGCCCGGCGGCGCCCGCGTCGACCTCGAGCTCAACTTCGCCGTCCTGCCGGAAGAGTCGGCGCGGCTGGCCCGCGCGCTGGAACCGCTGCTGCGCGAAGACGTCCTGACCGCCGCCCTGCACCCGATCGGCGCCGCCGGGACGCCGGTGGCCCGCGAGGCGGCGGCCACCCTGCTGGCCCGCGGCGACTGGCGCCCGGACCCGGCGGCCGTGCTGTTCACCGGCAACGGCAGGCAGGCACTGGCGGCCTCGATCGCCGCGTTCGTGCCGGTGGGGGAGCGGCTCGCGGTGGAGTCGCTGACGTACCCAGTGGTCAAGGCCCTCGCGGCGCGCCTCGGGGTGGAGCTCGTGCCGATCGAGACCGACGAGTCCGGGCTGGTGCCGGCGGCGCTCGCCGCGGCAGGCCCGGTGCGCGCGCTCTACGTCCAGCCGACGCTGCACAACCCGCTCGGCACGACGATGCCGCCGCAGCGCCGCGCCGAGCTCGCCGAAGTCGTGGCCCGCCTGGACCTCCCGGTGATCGAGGACGGCATCTACACGTTCCTGCGCGACGACGTCCGCCCCTTCGCCGCCTACGCCCCGGATCGGACGGTGTTCGTCGACAGCCTGTCCAAGCGGGTCGCGCCGGGCCTGACGGCGGGGTTCCTGGTGCCGCCCCCGGCGTGGACGGCGCGGCTGGCGTCGTCGGTGCGGTCGGGGGCCTGGGGCGCGTCCCGGTTCGCCGTCGAAGCGGCGACGCAGTGGATCGTCACCGGCACCCTGGCCGGGATCGAGGCGGCGAAACGCCGTGACGCGGCCGCGCGCGCGGCCGTGGTGGCCGAGCGGCTGCCGGGCCTGCGCGGCGACCCGGCGTCCTACCACCGCTGGTGGGAACTGCCGGAGCAGTGGCGGGCGGAGACGTTCGTGGCGGCGGCGGCCCGCCGCGGCATCGCGCTGTCCCCGGCGGCGGCGTTCGCGGTGCTGCCGGGCCACGCCCCGAACGCGGTGCGGATTGCGGTGTCCGCGCCACCGGTGCCGACGTTGGCTTCGGCGCTGGACGTCCTGGCCGGGCTGGCGGCAGGCAGCCCGGACGACCTGCTCGCCGACTGACAGCGCCTGCCAGGGGCGTGCCAGCTGCGTGTGCGGTCCGCGCCAGCGATCTTCGCGAGCCTTCGGGGGTCAACCCCGGAACCCGGAGGAGCTCGCATGCACGTCACGATCATCGGCGCCGGCCTCGGCGGCCTCACCCTCGCCCGCGTCCTGCACGTCCACGGCATTCCCGCGGCGGTCTACGAAGCCGAGCCGTCGCCGATGGCCCGGATGCAGGGCGGGATGCTCGACATCCACGACTACAACGGCCAGCTCGCCGTCGAAGCGGCCGGGCTGACCGAGGAGTTCCGCGGCCTGGTCCTGGAGGGCAGGCAGGCGATGCGGATCCTCGAGCGGGACGGGACCGTGCTGCTGGACAAGGCCGACGACGGCACCGGCGGGCGGCCCGAGGTCCAGCGCGGCGAACTGCGGCGGATGCTGCTGGACTCACTGCCGGCCGGCACTGTCCACTGGGGACACAAGGTGACCGGGGTCCGCGCCGTCGGCGACGGCCGCCACGAGGTGGCCTTCGCCGACGGCACGACGGTGACCACCGGCCTGCTCGTCGGGGCCGACGGCGCGTGGTCGCGGGTCCGGCCGCTGCTGACGCCGGCGAAACCCGAGTACACCGGCGAATCCTTCGTCGAGGTCTACCTGTTCGACGCCGACACCCGCCACCCCGCCGCGGCGAAGGCGGTCGGCGGCGGTTCGATGATGGCGCCGGCCCGGCACCGGGGGATCTTCGCCCACCGCGAGGCCGGGGACACGCTGCACACCTACGTCTCGCTCACCCGGCCGTTGGCGTGGTTCGACGCCGTCGACTTCACCGACCCGGCCGCGGCCGCCGCCCGGGTCGCCGCGGAGTTCGACGGGTGGGCGCCGGAGCTGACCGCGCTGATCACCGACGGCGACACCGCCCCGGTCCTGCGGCCGCACTACACGCTGCCGCTCGGGCACCGGTGGGAGCGGGTACCGGGGGTGACGCTCCTCGGCGACGCGGCCCACCTGATGCCGGCCAACGGCGAGGGCGCCAACCTGGCCATGCTCGACGGCGCCGAACTCGGCCTCGCGCTCGCCGCCCACCCGGACGACGTCGAAGCCGCGCTGGCGGAGTTCGAAGGGACGATGTTCCCGCGCGCCGCCAAGGTGGCCGCGGAAAGCCTCGAGTTGAACGAGCTCCTCTCCGGCGAAGACGGCGAGGACACCGCCCGGATCCTGATGGACGCGTTCGAAGCGTTCACGGGCGCCGTGCGGCAGTCCTAGCAGTACCCGGTGAGCGGCCGGTGAGCGCGGTGGTCCACCGGGTGCGGGTGGTGCGGTCCGCGCCGGTGACCACCCCGGCCGCTACCATCGCTTCCCGGGTGTGATCGGGAGCGGAAGGCGGGCGCGGCGTGGACGTGGCGAGTCCTGCGCACGTCGCCACGGCGCCCCCGCCGGGGAAGCCCGCCCGGCCGCTGCTGCGCCGGAGCATCCACGCCGGCTGGGTGGTGCTGCTCGCGCTGGCCACCGAGTTCCGCGTCGGCCGGTTCGGCTTCCACCCCTCCGACCAGGGCTTCATCCTCGCGCAGGCGTGGCGCGTGCTGCACGGCGAAGTCCCGCACGCCGACATCATCTCCGCCCGGCCGCTGGGGTCGGCGGTGCTGCACGTGGCCGACTACGCGCTGCCGATGCCGCTGTTCTTCGGCTCCAGCTTCCTGTCCATGATCGAGATCATCGTGGCCACGATCGCGTTCGCCGCGCTGGTCACCCGGCGCCGGGTGCTGGACTGGGGCCCGGGGATGACGGCGATGGTCGCGGCCGCGTCGCTGATCAACCTCAACGCCTTCCCGCTGATGGCCTGGCACACCGTGGACGGCATCGCGCTCACCGCGTGCGGGGCCTGGGCCCTGGACGCGGGCCTGCGCAGCGGCCGCGCGCTCGCCCGCCGCGGCGGGCTGGTGCTGCTCGGCTGCGCGGTGTTCGTCAAGCAGAGCTTCGCCCTCGCCGCGGTGATCGGCGTGCTCTGGCTGCTGCTGCACCCGGCGACCCGGACCGGCGCCCGCCGCGCGGTCCGGCTGCTGCTGGACGTTCTCGCGCTCGGCGCGCCGGGGCTCGCGTACGTGACGTGGGTGAGCCTCGGCGGCGGCTTCACGGAGATGGTCGAGCAGCTCACCGGCGGCGTGCCCGCGTACGGCGAGCGGCTGCTCGGCCTGTGGCTCGACGACCCGGAGGTGCTGACCAGGGCACCCGTGCGGGAGCTGAGCTTCTTCGCCGCGATCGCCGTCGTGCTGCTCGCCGTCCGGCTGCCCGGCGACCGGCTCGGCGTGGCCGGGCGGGTGGCGTCCTGGGTGCTGGTGCTCGCGGGTGCCACCGCGGTCGTCTGGACCGTCGTCGACGGCCGGTTCACCGGGTCCTCGCGCTGGGCGGACGTCCTGTGGTGGATCGTCGCGGTCAGCGTGCCGGTGTCCGCGGCCGTGCGGCGGCAGGTGCCGTGGGCGGGGCTGCTCGTGCTCGCCACCGGGTTCATGACCAGCCTGTCCTGGGGCAACGACACCCCGACGCTGCTCACCGGCACGCTGGCGCTGACGTCGTTGCTGCTGCTGAGCCACCTGGTCCCGCCCCGCCCGCGGCTGGCTCGCCGCTGGGTCACCGCGACGGCCGGCCTGACCGCCGTGGCGGTGTGCGGCTGGGTCGTCGTCGCCCGCCACGACCAGGCGGCCTACCTCGACCTCGGGCACGACCGGCTGACCGAAGACCTCGGCGCGGTCACCCCGGCGATGGCCGGCATCCGCACGAACCCTTCGACGTTCCGGTACGTCCAGCAGATCCGCGACTGCGTCACCCGATTCCCGGCTCCCCGGACGGCGGTGTTGCCGGACAACGCGTTCGCCTACCCGGCGTTCGGCCTGCGCAACCCGTTCCCGCTGGAGTGGCCGCTGCCGCTGGAGATCGTCGGCGACGCGCCCGAGCGGATGCTCGCGACGGCCGACGAGCTCGACCGCGAAGGCGGCTACCTGGTGCTGTTCCAGACGGTCCCGAGCCGGTTGCTGGCCACCGGCGGCCCGGTACCGGCCGAGGTGCCTGCCGACACGCCCGTGTTCACGTACCTGGGGCTGGAGAAGGCACTTCAGGCGCGGCTCACCGGCCAGGTCGTCACCTGCGGCAGTTTCGTGGGCAAGTACGTGCCCTGAGGACGGGTCCGGAACCGAGGCCGGGCAGGTGCCCGGCCCCGGCCGGTGGTCACCCGAGGGTGCGCCGGGCCGTGCCGATCACGGCCGTCTTGTCGGTGGTCGCGTGGCGCTGCCCTGTCTTGGATACCGGCATTCCGAACTCCCCAGTTAGTGCCCGTACGGATGTACGGCGCTCGCGCGAGGGTAGAAGTACCGTCGCCCGCGTGCCACCGTTTCGGCGGAATTCGGTGGATTCACGCGCGCCGGCGCCAGATAAGCCGGGTCACCGCCGCCGCGACCGAGGCCGGTGCGGAACGGCGGGGCAGGCCGCGTGCTTCGGGCGCGGATTCCGGCATCGCCCGGTAGGCCAGGTGCGCGGCGAAGCGCGCGAGCCGGGGCGCGGCGAGCGTCGCCAGCTCGGCCGCCCGCCCTTCGGGCAGGCTGAGGATCTCCGGCCGCTCCTCGCACGCCTTCACCACCAGTGCCGCGGCGCGCTCCGGGCTGCTGGACGGGATCCCGCGGTAGCCGGTCGGCGCGATCATCGGCGTCCGGACCAGCGGCATCCGCACCGAGGTGAACGTGACGCCGTCCGAGAGCGTCTCGCGCCCGGCCGTCAGCCCGAACTCCTCCAGCGCCGCCTTCGACGCCAGGTAGGCCGAGAAGCGCGGGGTGTCGGTCTGCAGGCCCTGGGTCGTCACGTTGACGACGTGGCCGAACCGCCGCTCGGCCATCGACGGCAGGAAGCCGAGGATCAGCCGCACCGGCCCGAAGTAGTTGATCGCCATCGTGCGCTCGAAGTCGTGGAAGCGCTCGGTGGACAGCGCGACCGAGCGCCGGATCGACCGGCCGGCGTTGTTCACCAGCACGTCCACCGCGCCGTGGTCGCCGAGCACGTCCTTGACCAGCGCGTCGACGGCGTCGCCGTCGGTGAGGTCGCACGGGTACGCCGCGGCGGTGCCGCCGGCCGCGAGGATCTCCGCCCGCACCTCTTCGAGCTCCGAAGCACGGCGGGCCACGAGGATCACCTTCGCGCCCTTGCGCGCCACGGCGAGCGCCGACGCCCGGCCGATCCCGGACGACGCGCCGGTGATCAGCACCGTCCGCCCGGCCAGGCCGTGGGTGCGGCGCGCCCGGTCGGGGTCGAGGTGGGCCTGCCAGTACCGGTAGAGCGGCCCCGCGTAGTCGCGCAGCTCGGGGAGCTCGATGCCGCTGCCGAACAACGCCGTCGTGGTGCGGGCGGTGTCGAAGTCGACGGCCATGGTCAGGTGCGGCAGCACGGCCAGCGGCACGCCGAGTTCCTCGAGCACGGCCGCGCGGGCACCGCGGCCGCCGGGCAGGCGGTCGATCCCGGCGGCGGCCGCGTGCGCCATGCGGGCGCCACCGCGGCGGAGCGCCCCGACGGCCGGGCGGGCAGCACGGCCCGGATCACCGGCCCGCCCGCGGCGCGCGCGAAGGCGTTGTAGACCGCGTTGAGCGGCTGCGGGCGCGCGGCGGCGAGGTGGTAGGTCGTCCCCGAGGGCGCGTCCCGGTGCATCAGGTACTCCATCGCCTCGACGACGTAGTCGACCGGGACGAGGTTCGTCGCGCCGAGATCGGGCGCGGCCAGCGGGAGCCGTCCGGGCAGCGCCGCCAGCCGCGAGATGGCGGGCAGGAAGTAGTAGGGCCCGTCGACCTTGTCCATCTCGCCGGTGCGCGAGTCGCCGACGACGGCCGATGGCCGGTAGACGCGGAAGGGCAGGGCCTGCTCGCGGACGAGCTCCTCGGCCTGGAACTTCGTCGCGTGATACGGCGAGCCGAAGCGCTGGCCGAGGTCGAAGTCGGTCTCGGTGAACCGCCCGGCGTGGTCGCCCGCCACGGCGATCGACGACACGTGGTGCACCAGCCCGGCCCGCGCCGCGGCGGCGAAGGCCAGCAGGTGGCGGGTGCCTTCGACGTTGGCGCGCCGGTTGGCGTCTTCGCCCGCGGTGAGGTCGTAGATCGCGCCGAGGTGGACGACGTGGTCGAGGTGGGGGAGACCGGCGGGGTCGGCGCCGAGGCGCGGTTCGGCGAGGTCGCCGAGCACCGGGTGCAGCTTGTCCGCGCCCGGCCAGTCACGGGCCAGGGTGGCCAGCCGCCCGCGGGAGGTCTCCCGCACCAGCGCGTACACCGCGGACGTCTCCGGCCGCTGCAGCAGCCGCGCGACCAGGCGTTTCCCGATGAAGCCCGTCGCACCCGTCACGAAGTAGGTCGTCATGGCCGGTCCCTTCTCGTCGGGGCCGACTCTAACCTACTCGGAAGTAGGAACGGTAGTTGTCAGGTTTGGTCTTCGTCGGCCGTCGCCACGACCGCATCCCGCAGGGCGGCCCGCAGCCGTCCGACGTCGAGCGGCCCGAGCACCGCCGCCTCCCCCGGCGGCGCGACCAGCACCACCTTGTCGTTGCTGACGAACACCGTCACGTCCCTGCGCCGGCCGGCCAGATCCCGGCAGCCGATCGACCACTCGCCCCGACTCATGGTCGCCGCCCTCGCTTCCTTGTCGTGGTCGTGCTCCGTGCGAGGGTGGGAGCGGACGCCGGCGGCGCTATGACGCCGGTTCACCCGATCTGCCTACTCGCGGGTTTTGTCTTGCGCTTTCCGGGTTTTCGGCGTAGTTCACGGGTCGTGGCGCGGCCGGTTCGGGAGTAGCGTCCGGATCAGCAGCCGTTTTCTGGGAGGTATGGATGTCGGAACCGCGCAGGATCGTCATCGTCGGTGCGGGCCTCGGAGGAGCATCCGCGGCGGCCGCGGTGCGCGAACGCGGTTACAGCGGTGAAATCGTGTTGCTGGGCTCGGATCCGCACCGCCCGTACGAGCTGCCCCCGCTTTCGAAGGGCGTGCTGCTGGGCAACGCGGACGAGCCGGACTGGGTGCACGAAGAGAAGTTCTACGCCGAGAAGGACATCAGCTTCCGCCCCGGCGTCACGGCAACCCGCATCGAGCTCGGCGCACGCCAGGTCCTCGACGACGCCGACGGCGTGTACCCGTACGACCGGCTGGTCCTGGCCACGGGTTCCGAGCCGCGCCGCCTCCCGGTACCGGGAGGCGACCTGCCGGGGCTGTACACGCTGCGCACCCTCGACGACTCGCTCAAGCTGCGCTCGGCGTTCGCCGAGGCCGAGCGCGTGGTGATCGTCGGGGCGGGCTGGATCGGCTCCGAAGCGGCCGCGGCGGCCCGAACGCACAACGCGGAGGTGACGGTCGTCGACCCGGTCCCGGTGCCACTGGCGAACGTGGTCGGCGAGACGATCGGCGGCGTGTTCCGCGACCTCCACGTGTCGAACGGGGTGAACTACCGCTTGGGCGAGCAGGTGGCGGAGATCACGGGAGGCCCGGAAGGCGTCACCGGCGTGCGTCTGGCCAACGGCGAGGAGATCCCGGCGGACGTGGTCCTGATCGCGGTCGGAGCGGCCCCGAGGGTGGAGCTGGCCCACGCGGCGGGATTGGAGCTGGCCGACGACGGAGGCGTGGCGGTGGACGCGGGCCTGCGCACATCGGCCCCGGACACGTACGCGGTGGGCGACATCGCATCCCACTTCCACCCGCGCTACGGAAGGCGCGTCCGAGTGGAGCACTGGGCGAACGCGAAGGACCAGGGAACGCACGTGGCCCAGAACCTGCTGGGCGAGAACGAGCCGTACCAGGCCTCACCGTATTTCTTCACGGACCAGTACGACTTGGGCTGCGAGTACCGAGGTCTGGCGAACCCGGCCGAGGACGACTTGGTGGTCCGCGGAGACCTGCAAGCCCGCGAGTTCACGGCATTCTGGCTCCACAACGGAGAAGTGACGGCGGCCATGAACGTGAACATGTGGGACGACGGCGACGCACTGGCAGCACTGGTCGACGGAAGCACAAAGGTGACGCCAGAACAGCTCAAGACGGCGGACCTGGCCTCCCTGACGTAAGATAAAGCCAAACCGGCGGCGGCAGAGGGGCCACGGCAGAGAACAGAACGCACCAGGAGCCCAGACCCCCCGCAACCCCGATCCGAAGCCAGAACACGGCCGGCGGCGCCGGGTCAAGGCACGCTTTCCCGCCTTGACGCGGCGCTGCCGGCCGTAGTCACAATCAAGGATCCGGGGTGGCGGGGACCACCCCCGATCCGGCGGCCGAAGAAACCGCAAGCTGCAAGCGCAGCTCACCCAAGCCGCTCCCGCAACAAGGCATCAAGCCGCCGCCAAGCGGGCGAAGACGCATTGACCGCCCCCTGAACCAGCAAAGGAATAGCAGACCCCGGCTCATAAGCAGGCAGCTCACCCCCATACCTCGCCCGCGTAGCCGAAACAAGCCGCAAAGCGAGCGCATCCACCCGCGGATCATCCGGATCGACATCGTGCAAACGGTCATACTCGAGCACCAGCGAAAGCAGCCCCGGATCATCAGCCATCGCAGCCTGATCGAGAAAGTTCCGCCGCGCAGCCTCCGGATGTGTGGCGAACACCAGCAACCACAGATCGTTTTGCAGCGCCACCCACCGTTCACTGAACCCGAGCCCAGGCAACCGGCCGAGGAAGCTCACCACCTCATCGGGCAACGGCGACAACCGCCCGGACGCCAGCCGCCGCAGCCGCGACCGGGTGGCCTGCAGCGCCTCGATCCGCGCACCGAGCTCGTCGTCGATCTGCCGGAGCGCCGCCGCGACCCCACCCCCCGACCGCAGCTCCCGGATCCGCGCCAACGGCACCCCGGCCTCGGCCAGCGTCCGGATCTTGATCAGCTCCACGGCGTCGGCGGCCCGGTACCGCCGATACCCGGACGCATCCCGCTCGGGCTCGGGAAGCAGCCCCTTCGCGTGGTACACGCGAATGGTCTTGACGGTGACCCCGACATACCCGGCAAGCTGCCCGATGGTGAGCACCCGCCGATCTTCCCACTTGACCCTGCCCCAGGGGCAAGGTCGCAGACTGCCCCCATGACCGACCACGAAACCCTGCGCGCCCTCGCCGACGAGGGCAACGAAACCGCACTGGACCGGCTGGCGGACCTGGCCGACGCCCGCGGAGACGTCGAAGAACTGAGCGAACTGCTGGACGAGGGCAGCGACCGGGCCGGAGAACTCCTCACCCGCCGCGCCGTCGCCACGAAGGACCTCCTCGAACTGCAGCGCATCGCCGACGCCGGCCACGAACCGGCCGCCGGCGAGCTGGAGCGCCTGCTCAGGCCGTGACCTCGCGGGTCAGCGCCAGGTAGGCCACCAAGGCCAGCACCGCGAACCCGGCCATGGTCGCGGCCATCGGCACCGCCGTCCCCGGCCCGCCCAGGCCGACCAGCGGCGTCGCCACCGCGCCGACCACGAACTGCAGCACCCCGAGCAACGCCGAAGCCGCTCCGGCCGAGCGGGCGTGCGACGCCAGTGCCAGCGAGCTCGCGTTCGGCATCACCAGCCCGATGCTCGACACCAGCAGGAACAGCGACACCAGCAGCAGTGCCAGCGGCGCCCGGAAGAGCACCGAAGCCAGCACCAGTGCCCCGCCGATCACGCCGAGCAAGAGGCCGGAGAGGAGCAGGGCGCGTTCACGGACCCGCCCGACCAAGCGGCCGTTGAGCTGGCCCGCCAGCACGATCCCGACGCCGTTGACCCCGAACACCACGCTGTAGGCCTGCGGACTGAGCCCGTACACCCCCTGCAGTGCGAAGGACGACCCCGAGATGTAGGCGAACATCGACGCGAACAGCAGCCCCGCCGCCAGCGCGTACCCGGCGAAGGAGCGGTCCAGCACCAGCCGCCCGTAGGTCCGCATCACCGGCCCGAGCCGCAGCGGCGACCGCACGGCCGACGGCTCCGGCAGGAAGAACACCACCACGGCCAGCAGCAGTGCGCCGAACGCCGTCAGCACGACGAACACCCCGCGCCACGACGTCCAGGTCAGCAGCTGCCCGCCGATCAGCGGCGCCAGGATCGGGGCCAGGCCGCTGACCAGCATCAACGTCGAGAAGAACTTCGTCATCGCGGTCCCGGAGAACAGGTCCCGCACGGTGGCGCGCGCGATCACGATGCCCGCCGCCGCGCCGAGGGACTGCACGAGCCGGGCCGCGACCAGCAGCCAGGCGTCCGGGCTCACCGCGCACAGCACCGAGCCCACGACGTACAGCGCGAGCCCCACGAGCAGCGGGCGGCGGCGGCCGAGCGCGTCCGACAGCGGCCCGAGCACCAGCTGGCCCAGTGCCAGGCCGACGATGAACGCGCTGAGGGTCAGCTGGACCGTGCTGTCCGCAGCGTGCAGGTCGGCCGCCATCCGGGGCAGGGCGGGCAGGTACATGTCGATCGACAGCGGCCCGAAGGCGGTGAGGCCGCCCAGGACGAGGACGAACTTCAGCTGCGCCCGCCGGCTCGGCGCGGTAGGTTCCGCCGTGGTGGTCATACCCGTCCCTTCACCCCTCACCGGTGACCAGCGGGGAGCCGGCCGGTGCTATTCCGGCTGTGATCGGTGACACCCCGTGGTCGCCTGGCCCTGCACCGATACTGATCCGATCAATTTTGCGACCGATTCGGCGATGGCTCTGGATTGGTGGTCGTGACTGCGATATACATCGGATGTCTGGTCGGTGTGGGTTCGGTGTGGGTGAAGGGAAACATCCGTGCAGCTTGTGCGCCTCGGAGAACCGGGAAGCGAGCGTCCGTTCGTGCGGGCCGGCGACGGCACCTACGAACTGGGCGGCCTCACCGCCGACATCGACGGCGGCTTCCTCGCCGCGGACGGGATCGCGCGCGTCGCCGCCGCGCTCGCCGCGGGTGAGCTGCCGGAGGCCGACGTGGCCGGCCTGCGCGTCGGCGCGCCGATCGCCCAGCCCGGCAAGGTCGTCTGCATCGGCATGAACTACCGCCGCCACGCCGAGGAGACCGGGGCGACCCCGCCGACCGAGCCGGTCGTCTTCATGAAGGCGCCGGACGTCGTCGTCGGCCCGGGCGACGACGTGCTCATCCCGCGCGGGTCGGTGAGCACCGACTGGGAGGTCGAGCTCGGCGTCGTCATCGGCAAGACCGCCCGTTACCTCGAGAGCGTCGACGAAGCGCTCGAATACGTCGCCGGTTACGTCGTGTCCAACGACGTCTCCGAGCGCGACCTGCAGTTCCGCGCCGGCCAGTGGGACAAGGGGAAGTCCTGCGAGAACTTCAACCCCCTCGGCCCGGCGCTGGTCCCGGCGAGCGAGGTGCCGGACCCGCAGGACCTCGGCCTGCGGCTGTGGGTCAACGGCGAGCAGAAGCAGGACTCCTCGACCAAGGACATGATCTTCACCGTGGCCGAGATCGTCCACCACCTCAGCCAGGTGATGGTGCTGCGGCCGGGCGACCTGATCAACACCGGCACCCCGCAAGGCGTCGCCCTCGGGCAGCCGGACCCGAAGCCGTACCTGCGCGACGGCGACGTCATCGAGCTCGAGATCGACGGCCTCGGACGGCAGCGCCAGACGGCGAGGCAGGCCTGACCATGGCGAAGATCATCGGCATGGAGGTCCTCGACGTCCGCTTCCCGACGTCCAGGGAGCTCGACGGCTCGGACGCGATGAACCCGGACCCGGACTACTCCGCCGCCTACGTCGTGCTGCACGCCGACGAAGGCCCGGACGGCTACGGCCTCGCGTTCACCATCGGCCGCGGCAACGACGTGCAGGCCGCGGCGATCCGCGCGCTCGCCCCGCACGTCGTCGGCCGGGACGTCCCGGAGGACGCGGCCGCGCTGGGCGACCTGTCCCGCACCCTCGTCGGCGACTCGCAGTTCCGCTGGCTGGGCCCGGAAAAGGGGGTCGCGCACATGGCTGTCGGGGCCGTCGTCAACGCCGCGTGGGACCTCGCCGCCCGCCGCGCGAACCTGCCGGTCTGGCGGTTCGCGGCGCGGATGACCCCCGAGGAACTCGTGTCCCTCGTCGACTTCCGGTACCTGTCCGATGCGCTCACCGAGGCCGACGCCCTCGACATCCTGCGCCGCGCCGAGCCCGGCCGGGCCGAACGCGCCGAGCAGCTCGAAGCACACGGCTACCGCGCCTACAGCACGTCACCCGGCTGGCTCGGGTACGCGGACGCGAAACTGGTGCGGCTGGCCGAGCAGGCCGTCGCCGACGGCTTCGGGATGATCAAGCTCAAGGTCGGCGGCAACCTTGAGGACGACGTCCGCCGCATGAAGCTGGCCCGCGAGACCGTCGGGCCGGACGTCCGGATCGCCGTCGACGCCAACCAGCGCTGGGACGTCCGGGCGGCCGTCGACTGGATGACCGAGCTGGCGCCGTACGACCCGTACTGGATCGAGGAACCGACGTCCCCGGACGACGTCCTCGGCCACGCGGCGATCGCGAAAGCGCTTGCGCCCATCCGCGTCGCCACCGGTGAGCACGTCCAGAACCGCGTGGTTTTCAAGCAGCTGCTGCAGGCGAACGCGATTTCCGTGCTGCAGCTGGACGCCGCCCGCGTCGGCGGCTTCACCGAAAACCTCGCGATCCTGCTGCTCGCCGCCAAGTTCGGCGTCCCGGTGTGCCCGCACGCCGGCGGCGTCGGGCTTTGCGAGCTCGTCCGGCACCTGTCGATGTTCGACTTCGTCGCCGTGTCCGGCACCGACGCGGACCGCTCGATCGAATGGGTCGACCACCTGCACGAGCACTTCACCGACCCGGCCGTCGTCGAGCGCGGCCGGTACCTCGCCCCGACCGCACCCGGGTTCTCCGCGCGCATGCACGACGCCACGCTGCGCCGCTTCCGGTTCCCGGACGGTCCCGAGTGGACGGAGACCGCCAGTGAGTGAATTCGAGGGCCTGGTGGCCGCCGTCACCGGAGGCGCCTCGGGCATCGGCAAGGCCGCCGCGGACCTGCTCACCGAGCGCGGCGCGCAGGTGGCGGTCCTGGACCTGAAGCCGGGTGACGACGGCTTCCGCTGCGACGTCTCCTCCGACGACGAAGTGCGCAGGGCGATCGACGCCGTCGTGGAACGCTTCGGCCGCCTGGACATCCTGGTCAACAACGCCGGGATCGGCGCGCAGGGCGACGTCACGGGCAACGACGACGACGAGTGGCACCGCGTGTTCGACGTCAACGTCGTCGGCATGGTCCGGCTCGCCCGCGCCGCGCTGCCGCACCTGAAGAACTCGCCGTCCGCGGCGATCGTCAACACCTGCTCCATCGCGGCCTGGGCCGGCCTGCCCAACCGCGCGCTCTACTCGGCCAGCAAGGGCGCGGTGCTCTCGCTGACCCTGGCCATGGCGACCGACCACCTGCCCGACGGGATCCGCGTCAACTGCGTGTGCCCCGGGACGGCGGACACCCCGTGGGTCGGCCGCCTGCTCGACGCCGCCGAAGATCCGGCGGCCGAACGCGCGGCGCTGGCCGCGCGCCAGCCGATGGGCCGGCTGGTGACCGCCGGCGAGGTCGCGAACGCCATCGCCTACCTCGCCAGCCCCCTCTCCGCCTCGACCACCGGCACCGCCCTCGCGGTCGACGGCGGCATGTACGGCCTGCGTCCTCGCGGCCCCGTGCACCACGACTAGAAGACTTGATTCCCCGCCGTCATCAAGGAGGATGCTGTGCGCGCTGTGCTGTTCCAAAAGAGGGCGATCAAGGTGGCCGCGGTGGCCGCCTGCGGCCTGGTGCTGGCCGCCTGCGGGTCCACCAAGGACAATGCCGCGGCGCCCGCGGCGGGCGGTGGCGCGGGCGGCAAGGTCGGCGCGACGCTGCCCCTGCTGACCTCGCCGTTCTGGCAGGCCTACAACAACTACGTGCCCAAGATGGCCAAGGAGGAGGGCGTCGACGTCCTCCCGACGGTCAACGCCGACAGCGACCCCGCGAAGCTGATCACCGACATCGGCACCTTCCTCAACCAGGGCGTCAAGGGCCTGGTCGTGACGCCGCTGGACTCCGCCGCGATCGTCGCCGGGCTCAAGCAGGCCGAAAACAAGGGCGTGCCGGTCGTCGCGGTCGACGTCGCGCCCGAGAGCGGCAAGGTGGCGATGGTGGTGCGGGCCGACAACAAGGCGTACGGCACCAAGGCGTGCGAAGCGATCGGGGAGAAGGTCAAGTCCGGCAAGGTCGTGCAGATCATGGGCGACCTCGCCTCGGTCAACGGCCGCGACCGCTCGGAAGCCTTCCGCGACTGCATGAAGTCGAAGTACCCCGGCATCCAGGTGCTGGAGATCCCGGCGGAGTGGAAGGCCGACAAGGCGTCCTCCGGCCTGGACAGCATGCTGACCGCGAACCCGGACATCAAGGGCGTCTACATGCAGGCCGGCGGGGTCTACCTGGCCCCGACCGAGCAGGCCCTCAAGCGCAAGAACCTGTTCTTCCCGGTCGGGGACCCGAAGCACATCGTGCTCGTGTCCAACGACGGCATCCCGCAGGAGCTGGCCGCGATCCGCGCCGGCGAGCTGGACGCCACCGTGTCCCAGCCGGCCGACGCCTACGCGAAGTACGGCCTGTACTGGCTGAAGAAGGCCATGGCGGGCGAGACGTTCAAGGCCGGGCCGACCGACCACGGCAGCACCATCGTCGAGATCAGCCCCGGCATCCTCGAGGACCAGCTGCCCGCGCCCGTCATCACCAAGGACAACGTGGACGACAAGGCCCTCTGGGGGAACAACCTGTGACCGCGCTGCCCGCCGGCGAACCCGCCGCCGGAGTGGTCAGCGCGCACGGTGTCGGGAAGCGCTACGGCCCGACCGTGGCCCTGCACGACGTCAGCCTCACCGTGCACCCCGGCGAGTCGCACGCGCTCGTCGGGCGCAACGGGGCCGGCAAGTCGACGCTCGTCTCCATCCTCACCGGCCTGTCCGCCACGGACACCGGGCACGTCGAGTTCGGCGGCGCGCCGGCCCCGCCCCTGACCAGGCAGGACGACTGGAAGGCGCGGGTCGCCTGCGTGTACCAGCACGCGATGGTCGTCCCGCAGCTCACCGTCGCCGAGAACCTGTTCCTCAACCGGCAGTCCGGCGGCGGGTTCTCGATCGGCTGGAAGTCGTTGCGGCGCAAGGCCCGCGAGCTCCTGGAGTCGTGGGACGTGCACGTCGACGTCGACACCCCGGCCGGAGACCTCTCGGTCGAAGACCGGCAGTTCGTCGAGATCGCCCGCGCGCTGTCCTACGGCGCCCGGTTCATCGTCCTCGACGAGCCGACCGCGCAGCTGGACAGCCAGGCCATCGAGCGGCTCTTCGAGCGGATGCGCCAGATGCAGGCGGGCGGGGTGACGTTCCTGTTCATCTCCCACCACCTGCACGAGGTGTACGAGGTCTGCCAGGCGGTGACCGTGCTGCGCGACGCGAAGCACGTGCTCACCGCACCGGTCTCGGAGGTGGGCCGCGCGGAGCTGGTCGACGCGATGACCGGCGAACCAGGCGGCCTGTCGGTCCGGGACGCCGCTTCGCGGGAGGCGCTCGACGCGGACGCCGCGGAGATCCTTGCGGTGGACGGGCTGTCCGGCGACGGCTTCCGGGACGTCTCGTTCCGGCTCCGCCGCGGGGAAGTAGTGGGTCTCGCCGGCAGCAACGCCAGCGGGAAGCACCAGGTCGCCGAGACGGTCTACGGCCTGCGGACGCCGTCGGCGGGCACGATCCGCGTCGACGGCTCGCCGCTGCGGCCCGGCGACATCCCGGCGGCGCTGCGGGCCGGGATCGGCTGCGTGCCGCGCGACCGGCACCACGAGGGCCTGGTCCTGGAGCACTCGATCGCCGACAACGCCACCATGTCCATTCTGGACAAACTGGGCCGCGGCGGGATCGCGTCCCCGTCGACGCGGTACGCGAAAGCGGCGCAGGCGCTGAAGGACTACGACATCGTGGCCGCGGGCGCCGACCAGCCGGTGTCGGACCTCTCCGGCGGCAACCAGCAGAAGGTCGTGCTGGCCCGGGCGCTGCTGAGCGACCCGCGGGTGGTCGTGCTGATCAACCCGACCGCCGGGGTGGACGTGAAGTCGAAGGAGGCGCTGCTCGCGGTCGTCGACCGGGTGCGCGCCGAGGGCAAGGCGGTGCTGATCGTCAGCGACGAGCTCGACGACCTGCGCCTGAGCGACCGCGTCCTGGTGCTGCGCGCCGGGGCCGTGGTCGCCGAACACCAGGCCGGGTGGTCCGACGGCGACCTCGTGGCCGACATCGAAGGAGTCGAGCTTTCGTGACCGACGTGATGACCTCTCCCCAGACCTCGCTGCCCGCGCCTCCCCGGCGGCGCAAGGCCGTCTGGCTGCGTGAACTCGCGCTCCTGCCCGCCCTGGTCGTGGTGTTCGTGATCGGCGGCCTGGTCGACGACACGTTCGTCGGCTGGAGCAACATCGTCAGCATCCTGACCGCGTCGGCCGCGCTGTCGCTGGTCGTGCTGGGCGAGTCGCTGGTGCTGATCACCGGGAAGTTCGACCTGTCGCTGGAATCCACCATGGGCCTGGCGCCCGCGCTGGGCGCGATGGTGGTGATCCCGGCGGCGTCGGCCGGCTTCGGCGTCGAACTGCCCGCCGCGCTCGGCCTGCTGGTCATCCCGCTGTGCGGGGCTTTGGTCGGGTTCGTCAACGGCTTCCTGATCGTGAAGCTGAAGCTGAACGCCTTCATCGTCACCCTGGCCATGCTCACCGTGCTGCGCGGCGTGCAGGTCGGCTCGACCAAGGGCAAGACGCTGTTCAACCTGCCGGACTCGTTCACGAATCTGGCGACGACGACGTTCGCGGGGCTGCCGATGTCGGTGTGGCTGGCCGCGCTGCTGTTCGCCGTGGCGGGCTGGGTGCTGCGCTACCACCGCGTCGGCCGCGCGCTGTACGCGATCGGCGGCAACCGCGAAGCGGCGCGGGCGGCGGGTGTCCGCGTCGACCGGATCGCGTGGGCGGTGTTCGTCGTCGCCGGGATCCTGGCCGCGATCGGCGGGCTCGCCTACACCGGGTACGTCGGTGCGCTGGGCGCCAACCAGGGCTCCGGGATGATCCTGCAGGTGTTCGCGGCGGCGGTGATCGGCGGCGTCTCGCTCGACGGCGGCAAGGGCACCCTCGTCGGTGCCCTCACCGGCGTCCTGCTGCTGTCCTCGGTGTCCAGCCTGCTCAACTACGCGCACGTCACGGCGGAGTGGCAGGGCGCGATCTACGGCGCCATCATCCTGGTCGCGCTGATCATCGCCCGGTACGCGGGCGGAAAGCCGCAGACCTGATGGTGACGCCGTGATCGTCGGATCACTGTCAGGAGGCTTCCGCGGCCGGCCCCTCGTCCGCATCGGGCACCGTCGGGTCGTCCGCGGTGCCCAGTGCGTTGCGCAGCCACTGCTCCACGCCCGCGACGTGCACGGTCGCCCACGAGCGGGCCAGCTCCGGCTCGCGCGCGGCGATGGCCTCGTAGATCGCCGTGTGCTGTTCGCGGGTCTTGGCGACCGCGCCCTCCTGGGTGAGGCCGCGCCAGATCCGGGCGCGGGCGGTCGGCCCGGAGAGGCTGTCGAGCAGCGAGCAGAGCACCGGGTTGCCGGAGCCGTCGGCGATCTTGCGGTGGAACTGCAGGTCGTTGGCCACCAGCGCCTCCACGGTCGGCGAGTCCTCCAGCTCGCTGAGCAGCGCGCCCAGCTCCGCGATGTCGTCGTCGCTCATGTGCAGCGCGGCCAGCGCGGTCGCGGCGGGCTCGAGGATCCGGCGCACGGCCAGGAAGTCGAGGACGGTGTCGTCGCGGTGGAAGTCGACGACGAAGGTCATCGCGTCGAGCAGCAGGTTGGGCTCGAGGCTGGTGACGTACGTGCCGTCGCCCTGGCGGACGTCGAGCACCCTGATCAGGCACAACGCCTTGACGGCCTCCCGCAGGGAACTGCGCGAGAGCCCGAGCCGCTGGGCCAGCTCGGCCTCCTTCGGCAGCCGGTCGCCGGGCGCCAGCTCGCCGGAGATGATCATGTCCTTGATCTTGTCGATCGCGACATCGGTGACGGGCATCGCGTCCGCCCTCCCTGCAACAGACCTCGGATGTTTCGGTGTTACTGCCCAGCGTGCCATGTCCCGGCGCCGGAGGGGCCATGACCCACCGGCGTAACGGTGCCGACCTGTTCCACGTCCTCGATGTCGACGACCACTCCGGCGGCGAAGCCGGTCCCGGACGGGTCGGGCGACCGCCGGTGAAGGAGTGACCGCATTGGAACTGTCCCTGTCCCCCCTGGGGCTCGGCTGCGCGCAGCTGGGCAACCTGTACCACGCGATCAGCGACGAGACGGCGGCCGCGACCGTCCGGCGCGCGTGGGAGGAGGGCGTCCGCTACTTCGACACCGCGCCGCACTACGGCCTCGGCCTGTCCGAGGCCCGGCTCGGCGCGGCGCTGCGGGCGTACCCGCGGGACGAGTACGTGCTGTCGACGAAGGTCGGCCGTGTGCTGGAACCGAACCCGGACGGTGCCGGCGCCCGCGACGACCAGGGCTTCGCCGTCCCGGCCGCCTACAAGCGCCGGTGGGACTTCAGCCGTGACGGCGTCCTGCGCTCCCTGGACGACAGCCTGACCCGGCTCGGGCTCGACCGCGTCGACATCGTCTACGTCCACGATCCCGACGACCACTTCGAGGAGGCGCTGTCGGGGGCGTTCCCGGCGTTGCGCGAGCTGCGGGAGCAGGGCGTGATCGGCGCGTTCGGGGCCGGGATGAACCAGGCGCCGATGCTGGCCGAGTTCGTCCGGCGCACCGACCTGGACGTCCTGCTGGTGGCCGGCCGCTACACGCTGCTCGACCAGCCCGCGCTGGACGAGCTGTTCCCGCTGTGTGCCGAGCGGGACGTCCGCGTGGTGGTCGGCGGCGCGTTCAACGGCGGCATCCTGGCGACCGCCGAACCCGGCCGCGTCTACGACTACGCCGAGGCGCCGGCGGAGCTGGTCGAGCGGGCCGGGCGGATCGCGGAGATCTGCGCGCGGTACGGCGTCGAGCTGCCGGAAGCCGCGCTGGCGCTGCCGATGGCGCATCCCACGGTGGCGTCGGTGGTCGTCGGCGCGCACGACCCGGACCAGGTCGCGGTCAACGCCCGGCGGGCGCGGACGGTGGTGCCGCCGTCGCTGTGGACCGAGCTGATCGACGCGGGCCTGCTGCGCGCCGACGTCGTCATCGCCGAAGGTGTCTCGTGATCGACGCGCACCACCACCTGTGGGATCCGGTGCGGCGCGAGTACCCGTGGCTGGCGGGGACGGCCATGGACCCGATCCGCCGCCCGTACACCGTCGACGACCTGCGCGCGGTGACCGAGGCGGCGGGAGTCCACGCGACGGTCCTGGTCCAGACGGTGTCCTCGGACGAGGAAACGGCGGAGTTCCTCGCGACCGCGGTCGCGGAGCCGGTGATCGCGGGCGTGGTCGGCTGGGCCGACCTGACGGCTCCGGACCTCGCGGACCGGCTGGCCGCCCTCGAGGGGCCCCTGGTGGGTCTCCGCCACCAGGTGGAGGGCGAGCCGGACGACGACTGGCTGCTGCGGCCGGCCGTGGTCGCCGGGTTGAGCACGGTCGCGGCCGCGGGCCTGGCGTTCGACCTGCTGGTCCGTCCCGCGCAACTGCCGGCCGCGGCCGAGCTGGCGCTGCGCCTGCCGGAGCTGCGCCTGGTCCTCGACCACGCGGCGAAGCCCCCGATCGCGACGGGGGAGTGGGAGCCGTGGGCGTCCGGCGTCGCCGCGCTGGCGGCGCGCGAGAACGTCGTGTGCAAGCTGTCCGGGCTGGTCACCGAAGCGGATTGGACGGGCTGGGAGGTCGGGCACCTGCGCCGGTACGTCGACCACGTGCTCGACGTCTTCGGCCCGGAGCGCCTGCTGTTCGGCTCGGACTGGCCGGTCTGCGAGCTGGCGGCGTCCTACGAGGTGGTGCTCGACGCGGCCGTCGCACTGACGGGGGCGCTGTCGGACGCCGAGCGGCTGGCCGTCTTCGAGCACAACGCCCGGGCGGTGTACGGGTTGGACGCGGGCGAGGCGGCCTACTCCAGGGGGTGAAAGAGGCCGCCCCGCCCGCCCGCGAAATGGTCTGTCAGAACTCGTCGTCGCGGATCATGCCGCGCAGGCGGGTCAGGGCGCGGTGCTGCGTGACGCGGACGTTGCCCGCGGAGATGCCGAGGGCCTCGGCGGTTTCGGTCGCCGAGAAGCCGACGGCGATGCGCAGGGTCAGGATCTCCTGCTGCACCCGGGGCAGGGCGGCGAGCAGCTTGCCGAGGCGGGCGCCGAGGTCGAGGTGCAGGGCGTGGCTCTCCGGCTCGTTGCCGGCGCTCAGCGGGTGCTCCGGGAGCTCGGGGACGGGCTCGGAGCGGTCGCGGGCGACGGCGCGGTAGGCGTCGGCGACCTTGTTGGCGGCGATCGCGTGGACCAGGTAGAGGAAGGAGCCGCCGCGGTCCTGGTAGTCGGGCAGGGCCTTGAGCACGGCCAGGCAGACTTCCTGGGCGACGTCGTCGGCCGACAGGTAGGACAGGTCGCGGCCGCCCATGCGCGCGCGGCAGTAGCGGACCACCACCGGCTCGATCATCTGCAGCAGCGAGTGGATCGCCGCCGGGTTGCCCTCGCCCGCGTCCTTCACGAGCGGGTCCAGGTCCTCCTTGGTGAGCCGTCCGCCCGGGCGGGGCAATGACTCTGGAGTGCGATAATCGCGGACGCTGGAAGCGGATTCTTCGGTGGTCCTCGGCGGTGCCGTCATGGTCGTCTCCCCGGCCG
The DNA here is from genome assembly GCF_013364075.1 of Amycolatopsis sp. Hca4. GTDB lineage: Bacteria > Actinomycetota > Actinomycetes > Mycobacteriales > Pseudonocardiaceae > Amycolatopsis. The sequence goes on along the minus strand of NZ_CP054925.1, from coordinate 4,133,128 downwards.
ACCCTCGACCGTCGCTGCCGGGGGTTCAACACTCCGTAACTGATCCATCGCAGATGCTCCGATGGATCGGGGCGGATCTGCGGTCCGTGCGACGCAGGGTAATCGTAAGCACGTCCATGCGGGTCAGTCCAGATTTCAACCACCAATACCCCGTTAGCAGTATCGACCGTGATGTTCCCGCGACCCAGGCCCGCACATTGCGATTAATCGGTTTCAGGATGTGCGGAGTTCACTCGTCAGTGGAAGACGACCACGGAAGCGGCCGTCACAGTCACGGCGAGCGACGCGATCGCGGGCAGTACCCGGCTCGGCGGGGCCGGTTCGGCGACGCGCAAGGCCCGTTCGCGGCGTGTCCCGATGGCCGCGAGCAGGGCGGACGTCCCCGCGGCGAGCAAGACGGGGATCAGGGTGCCACCCCAATGGCGCTGGGCGGCGGAGTGCAGGAGCAGTACGGTGCAGGCGGCGGACGCCAGTGCGGTCCGCCGCCAGGCGAGCCCGGTGCGCTCGGCCTGGGCGCCCCCGGAGGTGGTCACGACCGGATCCCGGGTGGCCTGGCGGCAATTTTGACGTCACGATAATCGCGAACCGGCGGTATTCGCGTCCGGCCGGACCGGGTGCCGGGGTGCGGCCGTCCGGCTCGCCGGGAACGCCAGGTCGGCGGGGTGTTTTTCCCGGCCGTCACCGTCCGCTGCCTTCGGTGTCACTCACGAGGCCGCCAGCAGCACGGCCGCGGCGACGATGAGGGTCAGCAGGCCGCCGGTCAGCACTAGGATCATCCGGCTGGGCGGCAGGGGCTCGCCGGCCCGCATGGCGAGCTGCACCCGCCGCCACCGCGGGTACGCCGTCGCGGCGAGGACGCCGGCCAGCGCGACGCACAGCCCGGCGAGCACCGTGCTGACCGCGGTGGGCGAGGGCACCAGCTGGTGCACGGCCACGCCGCCGGCGAGCAGGCCGAGGGCCGTGCGGAGCCAGGCGAGGAAGGTGCGTTCGTTGGCCAGCGTGAAGCGGTAGTCGGGTTCGGTGCCGCCCGCCTGGGGTATGCGGTCGTCCCGCTCGATGTCGTCCGAGGCCACGTCCGCAGACGCTAGCCGGTGTGCGTGGCCGGGGCCGGTTCGGAGCGGTGCGCGAAGACCCACCAGCGCAGCACGGCGAACCGGACGAACCCGCCGACCAGGCTGGCCAGCAGCAGGGTGCCGGTCTCCTCCCACGACGTCGGCCGGTCGACGAAGGCGTCGAGCAGCGCGAGCACGGCCGAGCCGTAGAGCGCGTAGAAGGCGAAGGTGAGCAGGTCCTGCAGGTGCCGCTTCCCGGCGTGGCTGCGCCGCCCGGCGAAGGTGACGCGGCGGTGGAACTCGGTGTTGCCGACCGTGGTGAGCGCGATCGCGACCAGGTTCGCCACCTGGGAGCCGAGCTCGTCGTGCAGCAGGAGGAAGAGGGCGGCTTGGACGCCGGTGGTGACCACGCCGGCCACCACGTACCACGCCGCGTGGGTGCCGAGCTCGTGGTGGCGGTCCGGGTCGGTGGCGAGCAGCCGGTGCCCCGGTGCGCACCTGGTGGTGGCCATGATCCCAACCTACCCCGCATTCACAAACTTGTGAATGTGTTAAACCCGTTGAAGATTTGTGATCCCGGTGACACTGCCGGGTTTCGCCGCCGTGCCGCCCGGGGTAGGTCACCGGCGACTGTCGAAGAGTTGCCAAAGCGTCAGGAGGGCCAGTGAGTGACCGTGACTCGGCCGAACCGGAGAGCTTGAGTCCCAGCGAGGCGCTGGACGAGGACGAGCTGCGGGTGGATTCGCTCGAGGAGGGCATCGAACCGCCGGAGCACTGGAGTGCCGCCGACCGGTACGGCACGACGCCCCGCGAGATCCGCGAAGGCGAGCCGATGGAGATGCGCCTGGCCGAAGAGCTGCCGGACGCCGAGCCGGAGCCGGTCCCGGACCGGCCGCTGGCGGCCACCCCGGCGGCGGAGCTCGACGAGTCGATCGAGGACGCCCCGGCCGACTTCGAGCCGGTGGTCCCGGAGGACACGGTGCCCCGCCGGCACTCGAACCAGGGCCGCCGCGAGACGACGGACTACGCGGGCGAATCGGTGGCGGACGCCATCCGAGCGGCCCGCGAGGGCTGATCCGCTCAGACTGCACGTCCGTTCGGACGCCCCTAGCGTGGGGAAAACATCGGACCGCGACGAAGGGAAGGCCGAAAATGCTGACCGTGACCGAAGCCGCCGCCGAGGCGATCACCGCGCTGACGAGCCAGGGCGAGGGCGAAGCCGGACTCCGCTTGGCGGTCCAGAACGCCGACGGCGAGAGCGCCCAGCTGGCCCTGTCGGTGGCCCCCGAGCCGGCCGAGGGCGACAGCGTCCTGGGCGAGGCAGAGGGCCCGAAGGTGTTCCTCGAGCCCCAGGCGGCGGCGCTGCTGGACGACAAGGTCCTGGACGTCCAGGAGGACGAAGCGGGTGGGGTGGCGTTCGCGGTGCTGCCCCAGCACACAAGCTGACCGCGGCGGGCGGGCCTTTCGCTCCTCGGGTGCGAAAGGTCCGTTCGCATGCGGACGTGGTGTTTCAGGCGGCTTCCCGCACAGGCCCGCCGGCCCAGCGGACTGACGGTCCGTGGCCGGCGATGTCGGCCGCCGTTGCTCGCTCCGGCTCGCGATCGGGTTGCCGGTCCAGCCGACTGCCTCATGCCGACTGCCGATGCCGGGCTCCGCCGCCCGCTCCGGCTCGCGACCGGCCCCCGCCCAGCCCGCCCCCGCGAGCCGCTCCCGAACCCTCCCGACTACCCCTCCTTCCAGGTGCGAACCAGCTCCGCCGCCCGTTCCCGCAGCAACTCCGCCGCATGCAGCCGCGCGTGGTCCAGCGAAGGCGCGTGATCGATCAGCGCACTGCTCCCCACCACCCCCAACCGCGCCAGCCCGGCCGCGTCCAGCTGGATCCGGCCCGCCAACGCCAGCAGCGGCACCCCCCGCGGCCGCGCCCGGTCGGCGATCCCCGCCGGGGCCTTGCCGTTCAAGCTCTGCTCGTCCAGCGAGCCCTCTCCGGTGATCACGAGGTCCGCCCCGGTCAGCGCCGCGTCCACCCCGGTCAACTCCGCGATCAGATCGAACCCGGACTCCACCTTCGCCCCGAGCGCGATCGCCCCCGCGGCCACGCCGCCGCCGGCGCCTCCGCCCGGCACCCGCGTGACGTCCGGCGCGCCGCCCACCTGCAGCGCGTGCGCCCAGCGCCCGAGCCCTTCGTCGAGCAGCGCCACCTCCGACGGGCCCGCCCCCTTCTGCGGCCCGAACACCGCCGCCGCGCCGTCCGGGCCCAGCAGCGGGTTCGTCACGTCGGTCGCGACCGCCACCGGTACCCCGTCCAGCCGCTCCCGGGCCGGCGTCAGCTCCGTCGACGCCACCCGCGTCAGCGTCCCGCCGCCCAGGCCGACCGGCGCGCCGAACGCGTCCAGCACCCCCGCGCCCAGCGCCCCCAGCATCCCGGCCCCGCCGTCGGTGCTGGCCGTGCCGCCGACCGTGAGCACGAGCCGTTTTGCGCCGTGTATCAGCGCGTCCGCCAGCAGCTCGCCGACGCCCCAGGTGTGCGCCGCCAGCGCGGTGGCCGGCGACGGTTCGACGAACTCGATCCCGCACGCGCGCGCCGACTCGATGTACGCCGTGCCGTCCAGCACCGCGTACCGCGCCTGGACCTGCTCTTCGAGCGGCCCGCGCACCGACATCCGCACGATCCGCGCGCCCGCGGCTTCCAGCACGTCGAGGGTGCCCTCGCCGCCGTCGGCGACCGGGCAGGTGACGATGTCCGCGTCCGGCAGCGCATCGCGCACGCCGAGCGCGATCGCCTCCGCGGCCTGGACCGCGGTGAGACTGCCCTTGAACTTGTCGGGCGCGATGACGACACGGGTCACGGCTTCACCTCCGTCAGCGGGGGACGCCCGGCGAGCACCGCCGCGACGTTGCGCGCGGCCAGCACGGCCATCGCGGTGCGGGTCTCGACCGTCGCCGACCCCAGGTGCGGGCTCAGCACGACGTCGTCGCGGCCGAGCAGCCGCGGTTCGACCTCGGGTTCCTTCTCGAACACGTCGAGCGCGGCGCCGGCGATCTCTCCCGCCTCCAGTGCGTCGGCCAGCGCGGCTTCGTCGACGACCGGGCCGCGGGTCGTGTTCACCAGGTACGCGCCCGGTTTCATGGCGCGCAACGCGGCGGCGTCGATGAGGTGCCGCGTCTCCGGCGTCAGCGGGCAGTGCAGCGAGACGACGTCCGAACGCGCCAGCAGCTCCTCGAACGACACGTACTCGGCGTCTGTGTCCTTTTTGGACCGTCCGGAGTAGACGACGGACATCCCGAACGCCGAAGCCCGGCGAGCCATCGCCTGCCCGATCTGCCCGAACCCGACCACGCCCAGCGTCTTGCCCTGCAGCCCGGAGCCGAGCAGGAAGCCGAGGTGGAACGACCACGGCGTGCGCGAGCGCAGCAGCCGTTCGCCCTCGCCGAGCCGCCGCGTGACGGCGAGCAGCAGCCCGAAGGCGAGGTCGGCGGTCGCGTCGGTGAGCACCCCGGGCGTGTTGGTGACGACGATCCCGCGCGAGGCCAGCGCCGCCACGTCGACGTTGTCGTACCCGACGGCGACGTTCGCCACCACCTTCAGCTCCGGCCCGGCGGCGTCGGCCAGCGCGCCGTCCAGCCGGTCGTGCAGCATCCCGACGACCGCCGAGGCGCCGCCGACGAACTCGTGCAGTTCCGCAGGCGTCAGCGGACGATCGGCGGGGGAGACCTCCACGTCACCTGCTTCGGCGAGGAGCTTCACCGCGTCGTCGGGAATCCATCGGGTCACCGCGATCTTGGCCACGACGACAGCCTAAATCACCCCACCGACAATTCAGCCCACGCGCGTCAGCCGCACCACCGCGCTCGCATACCCGCTCCCCGGCCATGAGACGTCGAGCCCGTGGCTCAGCAACACCGCCCCGTGGTGCACGACGCCGTCCTGATCGCGGTACAGCCCGGCCGGATCCAGCCCCGCGAGCCGCGGCGGGGTGAACGGCCGCGCGAACTCCGTCGGCCGCCGCCAGAAGAAGACGACGACGGAATCGCCGAGCACGTACTGCACCGCGGTCAGCGCCGAGACCGCCGGATCCGCGAGCCGGTACAGCACGCCGTGCTGCACGACGGGCCGGATCTCCTTGTACAGCGCCACGAGCGACGCCGCTTCGGTGAGTTCGTCCGGCGTCCAGCGGGGCAGATCGCCGCCCAGGCCGAGCACGCCCGCCATCGCCACGTGGAACCGGAAGCTCAGCGGCGCCTCCCGCCCGGTGCCGGGGTTGGGACTGTCGGTGACCCAGGCCGACATCGTGCCCGCCGGGTAGAGCTGGCCGTAGCCGTGCTGGATGGTGATCCGGTCGGCGGCGTCGGTGTTGTCCGACGCCCAGATCTCGTCGGTCCGCGCCAGGATCCCGAGGTCGGTGCGGCCGCCGCCGCCCGCGCAGCCCTGGATCCGCAGGTCCGGGTGGTCGGCGCGCAGCCGGTCCAGTATCCCGTACACCGCCCGCACGTGGCCGACCCACAGGCGCTGCGCGTCCGGCCCCGCCTCGGGCCAGCCGGCCTCGGTGAACGCGCGGTTCATGTCCCACTTGAGGTAGTCGATGCCGTGCTCGCCGACGAGCCGGTCGAGCCACTTGTGCGCCCAGTCCGCGACGTCGGGCCGCGCGAAGTTCAGCACGAGCTGGTTCCGCAGCGTCGTCCGCGAGCGGTGCGCCATGTGCAGCACCCAGTCCGGGTGCGCGCGGTAGAGATCGCTGTCCGGGTTGACCATCTCCGGCTCGACCCACAGCCCGAACTGCATCCCGTGCGCGTGCACCGCGTCGGCCAGCGGCCTCAGCCCGCGTGGGAAGCGCTGCTCGTTGGCGATCCAGTCGCCGAGCCCGGCCGAGTCACCGGTGCGGGCACCGAACCAGCCGTCGTCCATGACGAACAGTTCCGCGCCCAGGCGGGCGGCCGCCGCGGCCAGGTCGGTCTCCGTCTTTTCGTCGACGTCCCAGCCGGTCGCCTCCCACGAGTTGTAGACGACCGGCCGCAGCTCACCCGGGTGCGGCTGGACGAACTCGCGGACGTAGGCGTGCCACCGCCGGCTGGTACCCCCGAAGCCGTCGGCCGCGTAGAGCCCGGCGAACACCGGCGTCTCCCACGTTTCGCCCGGCTGCAGCCGCCAGGTGACGTGCTCGTGGCCGAACCCGCCGGTCCACGTGACGCGGCCGGTGTGCGTGCGCTCCACGGTGATCCGCCAGCTCCCGCTCCACGCCAGCGCACTGCTCCACACCTCGCCGCCGGTCTCCGTCGCGTCGCCCGCGTCGAGCATCACCCACGGGTTGACCTGGTGGCTGGAGGCGCCGCGCCGGCTGGTGAGCGTGGTTTCCCCGACCGGCAGCGGTTCGCGCAGCAGGCCGTACTCGGCGCTCCACGCGCCGGACGTCCGGCTCAGCCGCGCGCCCTCGCGCCGCGGCAGCGTCCACGACGCGGAATCGGTGCGCAGCAAGGCGATGGGCTCTCCGGAACCGGTGTGCCGCAGCGACGTCCAGCGCTCGACGACGTCACCGCGGACGCGGTAGTGCAGGGACAACTCGAGCGGGTAGTGCCGGTCTGAGAGCCGTACGACGAGTGCGTCGCCTTCGAGCGCGAAGCCGTCGTAGCGCCACTCGAGCGCCGAAGTGCCGTCGGCGTAACGCACGGCCAGCGCCGCGACGCCGAAGAAGGCGCCTCCCTCGGCGGGGAGCTCCTGCCGCTCGTCACCGGGCTCGTCGAAGCTGCTGTCGGCCGGGTTGCGGCGCGCGGCGACCTGCGCGGCCTGCTCCAGGGTCAGCGGCGGGCCCCAGTGGACGTGCCGCGGGCGGTCGTCGGCGTCCAGCCGGAAGGCGTACGAGCTTTCGGGGGTGCGCAGCAGCCAGAGCCGGCGCGCGGGGTCGTGTTCGACGAGCGGCATGCCCGACAGCGTAGAGCTGAGCTGCGGAAAAATAAATTCTTGACGAAGTTAATTAAATCTCCCTAGTCTTCCGGCCATGCCTCGCAGTGCACCGGCAAGGGCGCCGATCACCAGTCCCGCGGCCGCGACCGTGTTCACCACGGTCCTGACCGAGGGGCCGGTTTCGCGCGTCGACGTCGCCCGCCGCACCGGGCTCTCCTCCGCCGCGGTGACCAAGGCGGCCCGGCCCTTCATCGAGGCCGGCTACCTCGAAGAACTCGCCTCCGGAGGCCGCACCGCGCCCGGGGCGGGCCGCCCGGCGAACCCCCTCGCGATCCGGCCGGACCGCGAGTACTTCGTCGGCGTCAAGATCACCGGGGACGACCTGATCGGCGTGGTCACCGACCTGCGCGCCGACGTCCGGGCCAGCGCCCACCACGCCTTGACGAGCCACGACGTCGGCCACGTCGTCCGCGCGCTGGCCGACCTCGTCGGCGAGCTGCTGACCGGGGACCTCCGCGAGCGCGCCTACTGCCTGGGCGTCGCGGTGTCCGGCGACGTCGACCGCGCGTCCGGCGTCGTCCGCTACTCGCCGTTCCTCGGCTGGCGGGACGTGCCCCTGGCGTCCCTGCTGGAAGACGCCACCGGGCTCACGGCCACTTTGGAGAACGACGTCAAGGCCCTCGCCGTCGCCGAGCAGTGGTTCGGCGAGGGCGTCGGCGCGTCGTCGTTCGCGCTGGTCACGGTGGGAACCGGGATCGGGAGTGCGCTGGTGGTCAACGGCGGCCTGGTCCGCGGCGCGCACGGCGTCGCGGGCGAGATCGGGCACGTCCCGGTCGCCGACGGCGGGCCGCCGTGCCACTGCGGCGGCCAGGGCTGCGTCGAGGCGATCGCGTCCACCGCCGCGATCCTGACCCGGGCGCGGCAGGTCACCGGCGAACCCGGGCTGTCGATGGACGACGCCGTGGCGCGCGCCCGCGGCGGCGATGAACCGCTGAGGGAGGTCTTCGCCGCCGCCGGCCACGCGATCGGACTGGGGCTGGCCGCGCTGGTCAACCTGTTCGGCCCGGAACGAGTGGTCGTCTCGGGAGAGGGCGTCGCCACCTACGACCTGTTCGAGGAGCAGATCCGCCGGACCTTCGCGGCCCAGGCGTTCGGCAGCGCCGCGCGGTGCGGCCTGGTCATCCGGCCGCTGCCGTTCGAGGAGTGGGCCCGCGGCGCCGCCGCGGTCGCCGTCCAGAGCCTGTTCGTGTCCGACACCGTTTGAGGAGAGTTGCCGTGAGCCCCATGAATCGTCGAAGCTTCCTGGTCGGTTCCGTTCTCTTTGCCGGGGGAGCGGCCCTTGCGGGCTGCACTTCGGACCCGTTGAACAAGAATGCCGCTTCGGGCGCCAAGGTCACGCTCCAGCAGTGGTACCACGCGTACGGCGAATCCGGGACCCAGCAAGCGGTCCAGCGGTACGCGCAGGAGTTCACCAAGGCCAACCCGGACATCGCGGTCAACGTCAGCTGGATCGCCGGCGACTACGAAACCAAGCTCAACTCGGCGATGCTCACCGCGCAGGCGCCCGACCTGTTCGAGCTGGGTGACTTCCGGTACCAGAACGTCAAGAACGGCCTGCTCGCGCCGCTTGACGACGTTGTCGGCCCGGTCAAGGCCGACTTCAGCCCGGCCGCGCTGGACACCGTGACCGTCGACGGCAAGGTCTACGGCGTCAAGATGATCGACGACGTCATGATGCTGTACTACCGCAAAAGCGCCCTGCAGGCGGCGGGCGTCCACCCGCCGCAGACGTTCGCCGAGCTGCTCGAAGCGACGCGGAAGCTGAACAACGGCAAGCAGAAGGGCCTGTACGTCGGCACCGACGGCGTCGGCGAAGCGGCGACCCTCCTGCTCTGGTCGTCCGGCGCCGACTTCTTCGACGCCAGCGGCAAGAAAGTCGCCTTCGCCTCGCCCGAAGCCGTCGCCGCGATCGGCGGGCTCAAGCAGCTGCACGACACCCGCGGCCTGCTCCAGGGCTACCCGACCGACTGGTCCGACCCGGGCGCGTTCGCGAACGGCGCCACGGCCATGCAGTGGGGCGGGCTGTGGTCGCTGCCGGACGTCAAGAAGGCCCTGGGCGACGACTTCGGCGTCGTCGCGTGGCCGAAGTTCGGCGACACGGGCAAGCAGGTGGCGCGCGTCGGCGGCTGGTACCAGCTGGCCAACGCCAAGTCCCCGAACCTGGACGCGGTCAAGAAGTACATCGACTGGCTGTGGATCAAGAACGCCGACCTGCAGAAGGACTGGTGCGTCGAGTACGGCTTCCACATCCCGGCCCGCAAGGAGGTCGCGGCGCGGACGACCGAGTTCTCCAGCGGGCCCGCGAAGGACGCCGTGGCGATCTCGCAGCAGTTCGGCAAGTCCTACTCGGGGCTGTGGAACAAGGCGTCGGCGACGCTGTTCCTGCAGGCGGCGACGAAGATCGCGAACGGGAAGGCCGACCCGGCCGCCGAACTCGGCGACGCGGCGCAGAAGGCGCAGGCCGAAGTCGACAAGCAGCTGGCATGAGGCATCGCGACTGGCGGGCGATCGGCGCGTTCGCGGTGCTCACCGGACCGGTGGTGCTCGGGCTCGGGCTGTTCAAGTACGTCGCCATCGCGTGGAGCTTCCTGCTCAGCTTCAACGACGCCCGCGGCACCATCACGCTCGGGAACTGGATCGGCTTCGGCAACTACGCGTTCCTGCTGGGCGACGACGCGTTCCTGACATCGTTGACGACGATCGCGGTCTTCACCGTCTTCATCGTGCCGATCACCTTCGTGGCGTCGCTCGGGCTGGCGGTGCTGATCAACAGCATCAAGCGCGGCAAGGCGTTCTTCCGGACCGTGTTCCTCATCCCGGCCGCGGTGTCGTACGTCGTCGCGGCCCTGGTGTGGAAGATGGCGCTGTTCAACGGCCTGCCGTCCGGGGTCGCGAACGTCGTCGGCGGCCTGTTCGGCGCCGACCCGGTGCCGTGGCTGTCGACGACGAGCCCGCCGGTGTACTGGGTCGCGGTGGTGACGCTGCGGCTGTGGCTGCAGGTCGGGCTGTACATGATCCTGTTCCTGGCCGGGCTGCAGGCGATCCCGCCGTCGCTGTACGAAGCCGGCGAGCTGGACGGCACGTCGAAGTGGCAGGCGTTCCGCTACATCACGCTGCCGCAGTTGCGGAACACGTCGGTGGCGGTGCTGCTGCTGATCCTCATCGCGGCGTTCCAGGCGTTCGACGAGTTCTACAACCTGTTCGGCACCGGGCTCTCCGGAACGGCGACCGCACCGGTGAAGCCGCCGCTCGTCTACCTGTACGACTCGGCGCTCGGCGACCAGAACTACGGCGTCGGCTCGGCGGGCGCGTTCCTGCTGACGGTGATCATCGTCGCGATCACCCTGCTGCAGGGCCGGTTCGTCGGCTTCGGGAAGAAGGACTGATGGCCGTTCTCCCGCTTTCCCGGAAGACGCCGAAGTACGTCCTCGCGTCCGTGCTCGCGGTGATCTTCCTGCTGCCGTTCTACATCATGCTGCGCAATGCGCTGATGACGCGGCAGCAGGTCGGCTCGCCGGACTGGTCGTGGCTGCCCGATCCGCTGTCGTGGGTCAACTTCGGCGACCTGTTCGCCGACGCGTCGGTGCCGATGGCGCACTCGTTGTGGAACTCGTTCCTGGTCGCGGTCGTCACCGCGCCGGTCGGGACGCTGTTCGGCTCGATGGCGGGGTACGCGCTGGCCCGGATCCCCGTCCCCGGGCGGCGGTTCGTCTTCACCTACGTGCTGGTCACGCTGATGATCCCGCAGTCGGTGACGTTCGTGCCGACCTTCGTGGTCGTCGGCTCGATGGGTGGCGTCAACACCGAGTGGGGGATCATCGCGCCGAACCTGTTCAGCGCGTTCACGGTGATCCTGTTCCGCAACTTCTACCTGCGGTTCCCGGCCGGGATCGAGGAGGCGGGGCGGCTCGACGGCCTCGGCTACCTCGGCGTCTACCGGCGGCTGGTGCTGCCGAACTCGGGCAGCATGATCGCCTCGCTCGGGGCGTTGATGTTCATCGAAAGCTGGAACGCGTTCCTGTGGCCACTGGTGATCGGGCAGGACCCGTCGTCGTGGACCGCGCAGATCGCCCTTTCGACGTTCCTGACCGCGCAGTCGGTCAACCTGCCGGCGCTGTTCGCCGGCGCTCTGGTCACCATCGCGCCGCTGGTCGCGATGTTCCTGGTCGCCCAGCGGTTCATCGTCCGCGGGATCGCGGCGAGCGGGCTCAAGGAGTAGGTCCCCTACCGAGGAGTGTTCGATGAAGCGCCTCCTTTCCGTTTTCCTGACCGTGCTCGGGTTTTTCTCCCTGGTCGTTCCCGCGGCTGACGCGCGGACGCCGTTCGTCCGGCCGTTCATGGGCTGGAGCAGCTGGAGCCTCGAGTCGTCGACCCGCGCGGGGTACGGCACTTCGTGGCTCAACGAGTCGCACATCCGTGACGCGGCTTCGGCGATGGCTTCGAAGCTCGAGTCCGCCGGTTACACCTACGTCAACATCGATTCCGGCTGGAACGCCTCGCAGTCCTGGGTCTTCCACACCGACGTCAACGGCATCCCGGACCCCGATCCGTCGCGGTTCCCGTCCGGGATCCCGGCGCTAGCTTCGTACGTGCACTCGCTCGGGCTGAAGCTGGGCCTGTACGCGGTGACCGGGCTGGAGAAGGAGGTCTACGACAAGAACGCGCCCATCCTCGGGACGTCCTGCCGCGCGCAGGACATCGCCTACCGGCCGCTGACGCCGTCGAACGGCTGGGGCGGGAACTGGAAGGTCGACTTCGCGAACCCGTGCGCGCAGAAGTACTACGACTCGATCGTGGCGCGGTTCGCGTCCTGGGGCGTCGACTTCGTCAAGGTCGACGGGACGACCGCGGACAACGTGGCCGACATCGCCGCCTGGTCCGCGGCGATCGACCACGCGCGGCGGCCGATGTGGCTGACGGCGAGCGCGTGGCCGGTGCCGCGGTCCATCGGCTCTTCCCTGGCCCCGTACGCGAACGGCGTGCGCGTCGACACGGACGTCGAGTGCTACTGCGAGACGGTGTCCTCTTGGGACAGCTCGGTGAAGGCGCGGTGGGCGGACCTGCCGGGCTGGCTGGGCGTGTTCGGGCCGCAGTACCGGCCGGACCTGGACTCGATGCCGATCAGCAACAACACCGGCAGCGGCATCCAGGACGGGCTCTCCGATGTCGAGCGGCAGAGCGTGATGACGTTCTGGTCCATGGCTTCTTCGCCGCTGTACGTCGGCGGGGACATCTACTTCCTGGACGCCTCCGCGGTGTCGATCCTGACGAACCCCGAGGTCATCGCGGTCGACCACGCCGGCTCGTACCCGACGCGCGTGACCGGCGGCGACCACCAGGTGTGGAAGAAGCGCGCGCCGGACGGCCGGTGGTACGCGGCGGTCTACAACCTGGGTGCCACTCCGGCGGACATCCCGGTCGACCTGGGGATCCCGGGCGCGCGGCCGGTGCGTGACCTCGTCGCGCGCCAGGACCTCGGGCGGTTCCGGGGTGCGTGGACGGCCACCGCCGTGCCGCCGCACGGCTCGCGGTTGATCAGGATCGGCTGACGGTCCCTTCCACCTGCGTACGTCATCCATTGGGTGGAAGACGTCTGGTCGGGCCTCCGGCCGCCGTGCTATGTTCGGTTGCAGAACGAGTGTGCGTGATGCGAACGGATGCGGAGGGCGGGATGGCGGAGCTGCTGTCGCTGGAGGAGGCCGTGGCCCGGCTGGTGCACGACGGCGACACCGTCGCGCTCGAAGGGTTCACACACCTCATCCCGGTCGCGGCCGGGCAGGAGATCATCCGGCAGCGCCGGCGTGACCTCACGCTGGTGCGGATGACCCCGGACATCGTCTACGACCAGCTGATCGGCGCCGGCTGCGCGCGGAAGCTGATCTTCTCCTGGGGCGGCAACCCCGGGGTCGGCTCGCTGCACCGCTTCCGCGACGCCGTCCAGCACCACTGGCCGGTGCCACTGGAGATCGAAGAACACAGCCACGCCGGCATGGCGAACCGGTACGTCGCCGGCGCGTCCGGCCTGCCGTTCGCGGTGCTGCGCGGCTACACGGGCACCGACCTCCCGGCGCAGACGGCCACGATCAAGCCGATCACCTGCCCGTTCACCGGCGAGCAGCTGACGGCGGTGCCGGCGCTGAACCCGGACGTCTCGATCGTCCACGCCCAGCGGGCCGACCGGGCCGGCAACGTGCAGATGTGGGGGATCACCGGCGTCCAGAAGGAAGCGGTGCTGGCGGCGAAGCGGTCCTTGGTGACGGTCGAGGAGATCGTGGACGAGCTGGAGCCCCGTCCGGGCGCGGTCGTGCTCCCGGCCTGGGTGGTCACCGCGGTGGCCGAGGTCCCCGGCGGCGCGAAGCCGTCGTACGCGGCGGGGTACTACGAGCGGGACAACGCGGCGTACCAGGCGTGGGACGAGATCGGGCGCGACCGCGAGGAGTTCACGAAGTGGCTGAACGAGCTGACCGGGGTGAAGGCATGAGCGCGGAGTACACGGCCGACGAGATGATGAGCGTGGCGGCGGCCCGCGCCCTCGGCGACGGCATGTCCTGCTTCGTCGGCATCGGCCTCCCGAGCAAGGCGGCGAACCTCGCCCGCCGGGCGCACGCGCCGAACCTGACCCTGATCTACGAATCCGGCTGCCTCGGCGCCAAGCCGTCCCGCCTGCCCCTGTCGATCGGCGACGGCGAGCTGGCCGACACGGCGGACGCGGTGATCAGCGTGCCGGAGGTGTTCAACTACTGGCTCCAGCCGGGCCGCATCGACGTGGGCTTCCTGGGAGCGGCCCAGCTCGACAAGTTCGGCAACATCAACACGACGGTGATCGGCTCGGACTACCACGACCCGAAGGTCCGCCTCCCGGGCGCGGGCGGAGCCCCCGAGATCGCCGCCTCCTGCGGCGAGGTGTTCATCGTGCTCCGGCAGAACCCCCGCGCGTTCGTGGAGAAGGTCGACTTCGTGACGTCATTCGGCCACGGAACGGGCAAGGGCGACCGAGAGCGCCTCGGCCTCCGAGGCCGCGGCCCGACGCTGGTGGTGACTGATCTGGGTCTCCTCCGCCCCGACCCGGAGACGGCCGAGCTGACCTTGACCGAGCTGCACCCGGGCGTGGACCTCGAGAGCGCCATCGCGGCCACGGGCTGGAGCTTGAAGGTGTCCGACAGCCTGTCGACGACCCCGGCCCCGACGGACCGAGAGCTGACGGTCCTCCGCGACCTGGAGAAGGCAAGCGCATGACAACGCGGCCGGCCGCAGCCATGGCAGGGTGAGCCGATGACCACCACCCAGGCCCAACGCCGGCGGGCCGCCGCCACAAGCGGCGCCTTCCCCTGCACCGACCAGCCTGCCGCCCCGGAAGGTGAGCGCATGATCAACCCCGCTCCCACCGCCGGCACCCGATGCGGGGCTGGCCCCGCGCCCCGGAGCGCCCCGGTACCTGCCGCTGGGCTGGTGATTTCACCGCCCGCCGGTGTCCCGAGGGCCGCAGGTTCGGTCGGCTCGGCGGTACTCACCGCGCCCCGAACCGCTCCGGCGACCCCCACTCGACCACCCCGCCGACCCGGAAGGTGAGCGCATGATCAAGCCTGCTCCCACTGTCGGCCCCCGATGCGTGGCCGGCCTCGCGCCCCGCACCGCCCCGGTACCTGCCGCTGGGCCGGTGATTTCACCGCCCGCCGGTGTTCCGAGGGCCGCAGGTTCGGTCGGCTCGGCGGTACTCACCGCGCCCCGAACCGCTCCGGCGACCCTCGCCGCCCACCTCCACTCGACCACCCCGCCGACCCGGAAGGTGAGCGCATGATCAACCCCGCTCCCACCACCGGCACCCGACGCGCGGCCGACCCCGCGCCCCACACCGCCCCGGCAACCCCCGCCACCCACCCCCACCCGACCACCCCGCCGACCCGGAAGGCGAGCGCATGACCGACGTCTACATCCTCGACGCGATCCGCACCCCGTTCGGCCGCTACGGCGGCGCGCTCGCCGGCGTCCGTCCCGACGACCTCGCCGCCGGAGTCCTCAAAGCGCTCCAGCAGCGCAACGACCTCGACCCGTCCACAGTGGACGAAGTCACCCTCGGCGACGCGAACGGCGCCGGCGAGGACAACCGCAACGTCGCCCGCATGGCCGCCCTGCTCGCCGGCTGGCCCACGACCGTCCCCGGCAGCACGGTCAACCGCCTCTGCGGCTCCGGCCTCGACGCCGCGATCCAGGCCAGCCGCGCGATCCAGACCGGCGACGCCTCCCTCGTCGTCGCCGGCGGTGTCGAGTCCATGACCCGCTCGCCGCTCGTCATGCCCAAGCCCGAGAAGGCGTTCCCCTCCGGCAACCAGACCCTCTACAA
Organism: Amycolatopsis sp. Hca4; assembly: GCF_013364075.1. Classification (GTDB taxonomy): domain Bacteria; phylum Actinomycetota; class Actinomycetes; order Mycobacteriales; family Pseudonocardiaceae; genus Amycolatopsis. The sequence goes on along the minus strand of NZ_CP054925.1, from coordinate 4,117,779 downwards.
CACGGCCCTCGGCTGGCGCATGGTCAACCCGGCCATGCCGGCCCAGTGGACGATCTCCCTCGGCGAGTCCACCGAGCAGCTCGCCGAGCGCTACGGCATCGGCCGCGACGAGCAGGACGCCTTCGCCGCCCGCAGTCACGTCAACGCCGCCAAGGCGTGGGATGACGGCTTCTACGACGACCTGGTCGTCCCGGTCGAGGGCGTCGACCTGGCCCGCGACGAAGGCATCCGCCCGGACTCCAGCCCCGAGAAGCTCGCCAAGCTGAAGCCCGTCTTCCGTAAGGGAAACGGCACCGTCACGGCCGGCAACGCCTCCCCGCTCAACGACGGCGCCTCCGCCCTCCTCCTCGGCGACGAAGCAAGCGCGAACCGCCTGAACAAGACCCCGCTGGCCCGCATCGCCGGCCGCGGCGCGGCGGGGGTCGACCCGGACGTCTTCGGCATCGGGCCGGTGCGCGCGGCCGAGATCGCCCTCGAACGCGCGGGCATCGGCTGGGACGACCTGGCGGCGGTCGAGCTCAACGAAGCGTTCGCCGCGCAGTCGCTGGCCTGCCTGCGCGACTGGAAGGACCTCGACCCGGAGATCGTGAACACCCACGGCGGCGCGATCGCCATCGGGCACCCGCTCGGCGCGTCCGGCGGCCGGATCCTCGGCACCCTGGCGCACGACCTGCACCGCCGCGGCGGTGGCTGGGGCCTGGCCGCCATCTGCATCGGCGTCGGCCAGGGCCTGGCCGTCGTCCTCGAAGGCCGGTAAAGGAGAGAAACGTGGCCACTCCGACCGAATTCAGGCTGCCGCGCTACGGGGAAGACCCCGAAGGCACCCACCCGCCGCTCGACTCCAGCGGCTACCGCTCCACGGCGCTGCGGCACCCGAAGCAGGACCTCGTCCTGCTCCCGCAGATGCTCACCGAGGTCACCGGCCCGCTGCTCGGCCCCGGCCGTCTCGGCGAGCACGACAACGACCTCACCCGGCAGCACGCGGGCGAGCCGCAGGGCCAGCGCATCATCGTCACCGGGCGGCTCCTCGACGGCGACGGCCGTCCGGTGCGCGACTCGCTCGTCGAGATCTGGCAGGCCAACGCGGGCGGCCGCTACCGGCACACCGGCGACCGCTGGCCCTCGCCGCTCGACCCGAACTTCGACGGCGTCGGCCGCACCCTGACCGACAGCGACGGCCGCTACACCTTCACCACCATCAAGCCCGGCGCGTACCCGTGGAAGAACCACGACAACGCCTGGCGCCCGGCGCACATCCACTTCTCGGTGTTCGGCTCGGCCTTCACCCAGCGGCTGGTCACCCAGATGTACTTCCCGGACGACCCGCTGTTCTCCCAGGACCCGATCTTCAACTCGATCCCGGACGAGAAGGCCCGGCAGCGGATGGTCTCGCGCTACGACCACGACATCACGCAGGCCGAATGGGCGCTCGGGTTCCAGTTCGACATCGTGCTGCGCGGGCGCGACGCGTCGGTGTTCGAAGAGGAAGAGGACGACGACGAATGACCGAGCTGCTGCCCACCCCTTCGCAGACCGTCGGCCCGTACCTGTCGATCGGCCTGCCCTGGCCCGACGGCCCGCACGTCGTGCCCGAGGGCACGCCCGGCGCGTTCTGGATCCGCGGGACCGTCCGCGACGGCAACGGCGACCCGATCCCGGACGCCATGATCGAGACCTGGCAGGCCGACCCGGACGGCGGCTTCCGCCACCCGGACGACCCGCGCGGCACGGCGGACGGCGAGTTCCGCGGCTTCGGCCGCTGCCCGACCGAAGCCGACGGCACCTACGGCATCCTCACCGTGCTCCCGGGCGTGGTGCCCGGTGAGGGTGGCGCCACCCAGGCGCCGCACATCGACGTCTCGGTGTTCGCGCGCGGTCTGCTGAACCGGGTCGTCACGCGGATCTACTTCGAGGATCAGGACAACGCGGCCGACCCGGTGCTGGCGACGGTGCCGGAGGAGCGGCGCGGCACGCTGATCGCGGCGAAGACCGGAGACGGCTACCGCTTCGACATCCGGCTGCAGGGGGACGGCGAGACCGTCTTCTTCCGGCTATGAGCGCCGTGAAGCCGCACTGGGTCGCGGAGGGCCCCGAAGACGGGCCGGTGGTCGTGTTCGGCGGGTCGCTCGGCAGTGACCTGCGGATGTGGGAACCGCAGGTCGCGCCGCTGGCGGAGCGCGGCTTCCGGGTGGTCCGGTACGACACGCGCGGCCACGGCGCGTCGCCGGTCCCGCCGGGGCCCTACGAGCTCGAAGACCTGGGCGCCGACGTCCTGGCGCTGCTCGACGAGCTCGGTGTCGAGCGGGTGCACCACGTGGGTCTCTCGCTCGGCGGCATGACGGGGATGTGGCTGGGCATCCACGCGCCCGAGCGGATCGCCAGCCTCGTGCTGTGCTGCACGTCCGCGAAGTTCGGCCCGCCGTCGATGTGGGCGGAGCGGGCCCGCACGGTCCGCGCCGAGGGCACCGCGGCGGTGGCCGACGCGGGGGTGAGCCGCTGGCTGACGCCGGGGTACCGCGAACGCCACCCGGACCGGGCCGAGTTCCTCCGCGCGATGATCGCGGCGGTCCCGGCCGAGGGCTACGCGGCCTGCTGCGGCGTGATCGAGCGGATGGACCTGCTGGAGCTGCTGCCCAAGGTCACCGCACCCACCCTCGTCATTGCGGGCGCCGAGGACCCGGCGACATCGCCGGCCGAGCACGCGCGGCCGATCGCCGAGGGCATCCCCGGCGCCCGGCTGGAGGTCGTGGCCGACGCCGCGCACCTGGGCAGTTACGAGCAGCCGGGCGAGTTCACCCGGCTGATCCTGGATCACTTGGAGCGAGCGTGACGGACCGCCACGAGCAGGGCATGAAGGTGCGGCGCGAGGTGCTCGGCGACGAGCACGTCGACCGCGCGGTCGCGGGCACCACGGACTTCAGCCGCCCGTTCCAGGACTACATCACCGAGGGCGCGTGGGGCTCGGTGTGGGCCCGCGACGGCCTGGACCGCCGTACGCGCAGCTGCGTGACACTGGCGGCGCTGACGGCGCTGCACGCGCACAACGAGCTGGCGATGCACGTCCGGGCGGCGGTCCGCAACGGACTGACGGCGGCGGAGATCGGCGAAGTGCTGCTGCACACGGCGGTGTACGCGGGCGCACCGGCGGCGAACGCGGCGTTCGCCATCGCCCAGCGCACCCTGGCCGAGCTCGGCGAGCCGAGCGCGGTGCCGAAGGACGCCGGATAAGGTGCCGGGCATGGACGTGACGAGGCCGCAGTTCGACGTCCGCCTGGACGACGAGCCGGCGCACCGTGGTGCCCACCACGTGCAGTCGCTGGAGCGCGGGCTGGCGGTGATCAAGGCCTTCCACGCGGGCGCGTCCGAGCTGACCTTGAGCGACGTGGCCCGGGCGACGGGCCTCACCCGCGCGGCGGCGCGGAGATTTCTGCTCACACTGGCCGACCTGGGCTACGTCCGCACCGACGGCAAGTACTTCTCGCTGACGGCCCGGGTGCTGGAGCTGGGCTACGCGTACCTGTCGAGCATGACGCTGCCGGAGGTGGCCCAGCCGCACCTGGAGCACCTGTCGGCGCGGGTGCACGAGTCGAGCTCGGTCTCGGTGCTGGAGGGCACGGACATCGTGTACGTGGCCCGGGTGGCGGTCTCCCGGATCATGACGGTGAGCATCAACGTGGGCACGCGGTTCCCGGCGCACGCGACCTCGATGGGCCACGTCCTCCTGGCCGGGCTCGCGGAGGAGGAGCGGGAGGAGTACTTCCGCGTGGCGAGCCTGGACCGCCTGACCGACCACACGGTGACGACCCCGGGCCACCTGCGCACGGAGCTGGCCAAGGTGGCGGACCAGGGCTGGGCGATGGTGGACCAGGAACTGGAGGAAGGCCTCCGCTCGGTCGCGGCCCCGATCCGAGGCCGAACGGGCCAGGTGGTGGCGGCGGTCAACCTGTCGACCCACGCAAGCCGCACCACGGCGCACTCGGTGGAGAAGGACCTGGTCCCGCCGCTGCTGGAGACGGCCCGCGCGATCGAGGCGGACTTGGCCATCGGAGCCTCGGACCGCGCCCGTGGCTGACCCGGGCGCGACGAGCCCCGGCCCGGCGGAGGCAGGGGAGCGAATCCGCCGGAGGGAGCCGCAACTCGGACCGGCCCCGGGGACGTTGGCCGGGATGCTGCGTCGTGCCGGGCGGGGCCCGGGGGCGTCGGCCAAGGTGCTGCGTCGTGCCGAGCTGGTTCCGGGGGCGTTGGCAGAGCGGCTGCGTCGTGCCGAGCCGGGAGTTTCCTCGTGACCCGGCCCCCCGTCGCCGGTCTCCTCCTCGCCGCCGGGGCCGGGCGGCGGTTCGGCGGGCCGAAAGCCCTCGTCCAGGTCGACGGTGAACCCCTCGTCCTCCGCGCCCTCCGCACCCTCACCGCCGCCGGGTGCAGCCCGGTCCGGGTTGTCGTCGGGGCCGCCGCCGAGCAGGTTCGTTCCCTTCTGCCCGACCCGGCCCTCGCCGTCACCGCCGATGACTGGGCGACCGGCATGGGTGCCTCCCTGCGCGCCGGCCTGACCGCCCTCGGCACCGGACCCGTCGCCGCGCTCGTTCACCTCGTCGATCTGCCCTGGGTCGGCCCGGACATCCTCACCCGCGTCGCCGCCCACGCCGCCCCCGACACCGTTGCCCGTGCGGCCTACGAGGGCGTTCCCGGCCATCCCGTCCTGCTCGGCCGTCGGTGGTGGGCGGACGTCGCCGGAAGCGCTCAAGGCGACCGCGGCGCCCGCGACTGGCTCGCCACCCGCGAAGACCTCACCCTCGTCGAGTGCGGTGACCTCGGCAGCGGCCGGGACGTCGACCGCCCCGGTGATCTGGCGAACCCCGGCTGAGCACCTACGATCGACAGCGTGACGGACTCGCCCGAAACCCTCGCCGCCGCGCTCGAAGCGACCGGTTACCTCGCCGATGACGGGCTCGCGACCGCCGGCTTCCTCGCCCTGCGGATGGGCCGCCCGCTCTTCTGCGAAGGCGAGCCCGGCACCGGCAAGACCTCCCTCGCCCTGGCGCTGGCCACCGCCCTCGAGCGGCCGCTCGTGCGCCTCCAGTGCCACGAAGGCATCGACGCCGCCCAGGCCCTCTACGAATGGGACTTCCCCCGCCAGCTGCTGCACCTGCGCGCCCTCGAAGCGGCCGGGGACGGCGGTCTCGACGTCGAGGCCGCGGAGCGCTCCCTCTACACCGAGCGGTTCCTGCTGGCCCGGCCGCTGCTGCAGGCCCTGATCAGCGCCCCGTGCGTGCTGCTCATCGACGAGATCGACCGCGCCGACGACGAGTTCGAAGCCTTCCTCCTGCAGCTGCTCGACGAACACGCCGTGACCATTCCCGAATACGGCGAGGTCCGCGCCGAACAGCCGCCGCTGGTGGTCCTCACCTCGAACCGGACGCGCGAAGTCCACGACGCGCTGAAACGCCGCTGCCTCTACCACTGGCTCGAACACCCGGACCTGGTTCGGGAGGTCGAGATCCTGCGCCGTAGGATCCCGCGGGTAAGTGCAGCTCTGGCTCGGCAGATCGCTGAAGCGGTGCATCGGCTCCGCGAGATGGATCTGCTGAAACCACCGGGAGTGGCGGAGTCCCTCGATTGGGCGCGGGCTCTCTTGACTCTTCAGCGTGACGAGCTGGACGCGGCGACGGCGGCACGCACGCTCGGAGCCGTCCTGAAATACAGCGAAGACCTCGACCGGGTCAGGGCGAAGCTCGACGCCTTGTTCGCCTGACCACCCGGGTCGGGGGACCGGGTTGGGTCGAGGCGAGGGAGTACCTTCGGATGAGCGTGGCGGAGACGACGGACACGAGACCGCCGTCCGATGCGGAGCCGGAGCGGCCGGGCCCGGCCGGGACAGCGACCGCGCGCCGGGACTGGCGGGGCAGGCTTGCCGCGGTCGCCGCGGTGCTCGGCGGCACGGCCCTGATCGCCGTGCACGCCAGCTTCTACGGGCACTGGCTGATCGACGACTCGGCCATCACGTTCGCCTACTCGCGCAACCTGGCCGACGGCTTCGGGCCGGTGCTCCAGCCCGGCGCCGCGCCGGTCGAGGGGTACTCGAACCCGACCTGGATGGTCCTGATCGCCCTCGGCAAGCTGGTCGGCCTCTTCGACCACGGGACGCTCTTCGGCGTCAACGACCAGATCCTCTTCCCGAAGGCGCTCGCGCTGCTCTGCTGCGCCGCCGTCCTCGTGCTCTTCTACTTCGGCGCGAAGGTGCTCAGCCGCCGCCCGGCGCTGATCACCTTCGTCGCCGGGGCCGCGCTCGCCGCGATCCCGTCCTTCGTCATCTGGTGCTTCTCCGGGCTGGAGAACTCCTTCTACGCGCTGACGGTCGCCGCGCTCGCGGTGGTCATCGTGCGCGCGGTCCACAGCGGACGGCTTCTCGACACCCAGGTCGCCGTCGGCACCGGGCTGATCGCGATGCTGGCCGCGCTGACCCGGCCCGACGGCATCATCTACGCCGGTGCCTACCCGATCGCCGTGCTGCTGTTCCTCAAGCGGGAGCTGCTCGGCCGGAGCGTGCGCGCGGTCGTCTTCTCCGTCGTCGGCTTCGCCGTCCCGTATGGGGCGTACATGGTCTTCCGCTGGTTCGAATTCGGCCGGCTGGTCCCGAACACCGCCGTCGCGAAGGGACAGGAGCCGCCGACCGTCGAGGACCTCGCCCGTCCCGGCGAGATCGTCTCCTACGTCGGCTGGCTGATCGTCGCGGTCGCCGTCGCGTGCCTGGTCATGCTGATGGTCCGGCCGTCGCGGCTGCGCACCGGGCTGATCGCCCTGATGGTGCCGTTCGGCCTCACCGTGGTCGCCTACATCGTGCTCGAGTTCGACTGGATGGGGCAGCTGCGGTTCGCCACCCCGGTCTGGACGCTCGGTGCCTTCGGCGGCGCGATCGTGGTCGTCGAGGCGCTGGCCGCGGCCCGGCTGCGCGGCCGGATCGCGCTCGCCTGCCTGCTGGTGGTGGCGCTGATCAGCTCGGTGAGCGGGCTCTACGACCAGGGCACGTCCTACCGCGCCAACGTCAAGACCGCGTTCTGCATCGTCGCCGAGCGCGACGCCCGGACCATCAACGGCCTCGCGGACATCCTCAAGCTCCCCGACTCCGCCCAGGTCGGCCTGATCGACCTCGGCGGGACGTCGCTGGGCAGCCGCCTGCGGGTGCTCGACCTGGCCGGCCTCGGCGACAAGCAGGTCGCCGACTACCTGCACGAGTCCGACGTGACCGGGGTCCGCAACTACGTCTTCAACCAGGAGAAGCCCGAGCTGATCACGTTCATCGGCTCGTGGATCACCACCCTGGGCTTCGACAAGGACCCGCGGTTCGAGAGCGAATACGCGACGATCTTCGTCAACCCGCCGATCGGCAACCTGACCATCGATTCGCGCAACTGGGTCAGCTACCACGTCCGGCGCGACCTGTTCGACGACGCGAAGCTGGCCGAACTCAAGGCGTACACCCAGAAGACGCTGCCGCCGGTACTGGAACTCAACAAAACCGCAGGCCTGCGCGGCTGCGCGAACATCCAGCCCGGCTTCAAGGCCGCCGCCTGACCGCAGTACCCCGGCGCCCGCCTCGACGGTCCACAAAGGACCGTCGAGGCGGGCGTTTTTAATTGCGTTGCCGCCCGCGGCGCACTCGGGCATTCTTTTCCCCAGCACAGCACGCCACACCGAGAGGAGGAGATCGTGACCCGACGGCCAGACCGGAACCTCTGCGGCGCGATCTCCCGCGTTCGCTGAAAATCCCCTTTCTTTCCGAAGGCTCTTCGCGCCCACCCGCCGCTACCTTGGGTCGGCCGCGGCGAAGAGCGCGGTCTGCGCGCCCGTCCGGGGAGGGGCGTGTGCGCAGACCGCCCTTGTCCCGGTAGCTCAGCAGGACAGAGCGCGGCGCTACGAACGCCGAGGTCCGAGGTTCGACTCCTCGCCGGGACGCCGAACAGGCGCACAATGGATGCATGACCACCGTCGCCGATCCCGTCGCCGGGTACGCCGGGTTCGCCGCCGCGTTGCGCGAAGCCGGTGTGGCCTGCGATGCGCACCGCGTGCAGGCGTACCTCACCGCCGTGGCGGAGATCGACGTCGCCGAGCCCACCCAGCTGTACTGGGCCGGGCGGCTCACGCTCTGCTCCAGCCCGGACGACCTGCCGTGCTACGAAGAAGCCTTCAGCCAGTGGTTTTCCATCGAGACCAGCACCCCGCGCCGCGCGACGACGGCCGCGCCCAAGCAGGCCAGGATCGCCCCGCTCGGGGAAGCCGGCGGTGGTGACGGTGAGGGCGGCGAAGGCCAGGACCAGCTGAAAGTCGCCGCCAGCGCCCACGAAGTCCTGCGTCACCGCGACCTCGCCGAACTCACCACCGCCGAGCGCGAACACCTTCGCGAACTGCTGGCCAGCCTCAAGCCTGTCCTCCCGAAGCGCCCGGCCACCCGGCGGACGCCGTCCCGGCGCGGGCGGCTCGACCCGTCGCGCACGCTCCGCGCCATGCTGGCCAGCGGCGGCGAACCCCTCAAGCTCGTGCACGCCCGCCGCGGCAACCGACCGCGACGGGTCGTTCTGCTCATCGACGTCTCCGGCTCGATGAGCCCGTACGCCGACGCCCTCCTACGGTTCGCCCACGTCCTGACGCGGGCCGCGCCACCGTCCGTCGAGGTGTTCACGCTCGGCACCCGGCTCACCCGGGTGTCGCGCCAGCTGCGGCAGCGCGACCCGGAGCGCGCGATGCTCGCCGCGGGCGCGGCCGTGCCGGACTTCGCCGGCGGCACCCGGCTGGGGGAGACGCTCCAGGCGTTCCTCGACCGCTGGGGCCGGCGCGGCGTGGCGCGCCGCGCGGTGGTCACGGTGTTCTCCGACGGCTGGGAACGCGGCGACACCGGCCTGCTCGGCGAACAGCTCGCGCACCTGCGCCGGCTCGCGCACGCCGTATTCTGGGTGAATCCGCACGCCGGCCGTGCGGGCTACGCTCCGGTCCAGTCGGGCATCGTGGCCGCGCTGCCCCACATCGACCGGCTCCTGGCCGGGCACACCCTGGCCACCTTGGAACGACTGCTCGGGGAGATTTCCGATGCGTGACGTACTGGACGACGTGTTCCGCCGCTGGTCCGCGGGCGAGACCGTCGGGCTCGGCACCGTGGTCGCCACCTTCTCGTCGGCGCCGCGCGCGCCGGGCGCCGCGATGGTCGTCGCGCCGGACGGCACCGTCGCCGGCAGCGTGTCCGGCGGCTGCGTCGAGGGCGCGGTCTACGAACTGGCGCAGGAGGTCGTCGCCGAGCGCAAGCCGGTGCTGCAGCGGTACGGCGTCAGCGACGACGACGCCTTCGCGGTCGGCCTGACCTGCGGCGGGATCATCGACATCTACGTCGAGCACGTCGACCGCACGTCGATGCCGGAGCTCGGCGACGTCGTCGCGTCGGTCCGCGGCGGCGAGCCGGTCGCGGTCGTCACGATCATCGAGCACGAGCGCGAAGGCCTGGTCGGCGAGCACATGATCGTCTGGCCGGACCGCACCGCGGGCTCGCTGGGCTCGTCGCGGATGGACGACGCGGTGGCCGACGACGCGCGCGGCCTGCTGGCCAGCGGCCGCACCGGCACCCTGCACTACGGCCCGGACGGGCAGCGCCGCGGCGAGGGCATGGCGGTGTTCGTCAACTCGTTCGAGCCGCCGCCGCGGCTGCTGGTCTTCGGCGCGATCGACTTCGCCGCCGCGATGGCCCGCATGGGCGCCTACCTCGGCTACCAGGTCACGGTCTGCGACGCGCGGCCGGTGTTCGCCACCACCAGCCGGTTCCCGGACGCGCACGACGTCGTCGTCGACTGGCCGCACCGGTACCTGCAGGCGGAAGCGGACGCGGGCCGGATCGACCAGCGGACGGCGATCGCGGTGCTGACCCACGACCCGAAGTTCGACGTGCCGCTGCTGGAGGTGGCGCTGCGCCTGGACGTCGGGTACGTCGGCGCGATGGGGTCCCGCAAGACCCACGACGACCGGTTCGCGCGGCTGCGCGAGGCCGGGATCACCGAGGCGGAGCTGGAAAGGCTGGCGTCGCCGATCGGTCTCGACCTCGGCGCGCGCACGCCGGAGGAGACGGCCGTGTCGATCGCCGCGGAGATCATCGCGCTGCGGTGGGGCGGCGGCGGGAAGCGGCTCGCCGAGCTCTCGGGACGGATTCACGGCTGACTGATCCAGCCGGCCGATAAAGTTCACCCATCCGGAACTCCGCACCTTCGGAGTTGCGTCGCGTTTGCACGCGTATCTGCGGAACGGGTAGTTGAACGTGTGACATCAGGGCTTGTCGACGCGAAGGGCGCGTAGCACGCTCGGGGTTTGTGAGCCCGATCACGGTCGGGCAGGCCGATTCCGAGCCGGCTTTTGGAGGCCTGATGCGCATCACCGTCACCGTCGACGGGACCAAGTACACCGACGAAGTCGAACCCCGCACCCTCCTCGTGCACCACCTACGGGAAAAACTCGGGAAGGTCGGCACCGTCGTCGGCTGCGACACCAGCAACTGCGGCGCCTGCACCGTCCACCTCGACGGGCACAGCGTGAAGTCCTGCTCCGTGCTGGCCGTGCAGGCCGACGGCTGCGAGGTCACCACCATCGAAGGCCTCGCCCGCGACGGGCAGCTGCACCCGGTGCAGAAGGCCTTCAACGACAACCACGCGCTGCAGTGCGGGTTCTGCACCCCCGGCATGATCATGCAGTCGATCGACCTCCTGGCCGACAACCCGGACCCGGACGAACAGGCCGTCCGCGAAGGTCTCGAAGGCAACCTCTGCCGCTGCACCGGCTACCAGAACATCGTCCGCGCGGTCCGCGACGCCGCCCAGCACATGAGCCCCGGCGCCGGACCCGAAGCCGAGCGGATCACCGAAACCAAGCACGTCGGCGTGGGTGGTGACTGATGACCGCGACGATCGAACCGGAGGTCGGCAAGGCCCGCCGCCGCAAGGAGGACGAGCGGCTGATCACCGGCCGCACCCGCTGGACCGACAACATCACGCTGCCCGGAATGCTGCACATGGCGGTCCTGCGCAGCCCGTTCGCGCACGCCAAGATCGTCTCGATCGACACGTCCGCGGCGAAGAGCGCGTCCGGGGTCGTCGCCGTCTACACCGGCAAGGACCTCGACCCGGACGGCGCGATCGGCATGCCCTGCGCCTGGCCGATCACGCCCGACATGAAGGCACCGCGCCGTCCCGTCCTCGCGTCCGACACGGTGAACTTCGCCGGTGAGGGCGTCGCGGTCGTCGTCGCGCGGACGTCCGCCGAAGCGCACGACGCGCTCGAGGAGATCGACGTCGAGTACGACGAACTGCCGGTCATCCTCGACATGGAAGCCGCGATCGCGGATGGGGCTTCTCTCGTCCACGAGGACCTGGGCACCAACACGAGCGCGGTCTGGAAGTTCGACTCGGGCGAGGCAGGCACCGGCGGCAACGTCGAGGACGCGATCAGCTCGTCGGAGGTCGTGCTCAAGCGCCGCTTCCGCCAGCAACGGCTCGTCCCGGCGTTCATGGAGCCGCGCGCCTGCGTCGTCGACCCGACCGGCACGCAGATCACCATGTGGGCGGCCACCCAGGTCCCGCACATCCTGCGCGTGATGTCGGCGCTGACGCTCGGCATCCCCGAGCACAAGCTGCGGGTGATCGCCCCGGACGTCGGTGGCGGCTTCGGCGGCAAGATCGGCGTCCTGCCCGAAGAGATGATGTCGCTGCTCGTCGCGCAGAAGCTCGGCAAGCCGGTCAAGTGGAACGAGTCGCGGTCGGAGACCATGCTCGCCGCGCACCACGGCCGCGACCAGATCCAGGACATCACCATCTCGGCGACCCGCGACGGCCAGGTCACCGGTCTCAAGGTCGAGCTGCTCGCCAACCTCGGCGCGTACAACGGCCTGGTCGGGCCGGGCGTGCCGATCCTCGGCGCGTTCATGTTCAACGCGATCTACAAGATCCCGGCGTACCACTTCGCGTGCACCAACGTGTACACGACGACCACGCTGACCGACGCCTACCGCGGCGCCGGCCGCCCGGAGGCGACGTTCGCGATCGAGCGGATCATGGACGAGCTGGCCGTCGAGCTCGGCATGGACCCGCTGGAACTGCGCGAGAAGAACTGGATCAAGCACGAGGAGTTCCCGTTCACGACCGTGTGCGGGCTGACCTACGACTCGGGCAACTACGAGGCCGCCACCGAGAAGGCCAAGCAGCTCTTCGACTACGACGGCCTGCGCGCCGAGCAGGAGAAGCGCCGCGCGTCGAAGGACAAGGTCCAGCTCGGCATCGGCATCTCGACGTTCACCGAGATGTGCGGGCTCGCGCCGTCGCGGGTGCTCGGCTCGCTCGACTACGGCGCCGGCGGCTGGGAGTACGCGTCGATCCGGATGCTGCCCACCGGCAAGGTCGAGGTGACGACGGGTGCGTCCGCGCACGGCCAGGGCCACGAAACGGCGTGGAGCCAGATCGTCGCCGACCAGCTCGGCGTCGCGTTCGAGGACGTCGAAATCCTGCACGGCGACACCCAGTCGTCGCACAAGGGCATGGACACCTACGGCTCGCGGTCGCTCGTGGTCGGCGGGATCGCGGTCATCAAGGCCGCGGAGAAGGTGGTCGCGAAGGCCAAGCCGATCGCCGCGCACCTGCTCGAATGCGCCGAGGACGACCTCGAGTTCGCCGGCGGCAAGTTCACGGTGAAGGGCACGGACACGTCCACGACGCTGGCCGACGTGGCGCTCGCGGTGTTCGCGGCGCACAACCTGCCCGACGGCGTCGAGCCGTCGCTCGACTCGGACGCGACGTTCGACCCGGAGAACTTCTCGTTCCCGCACGGCACGCACCTGTGCGCGGCCGAGGTGGACACCGAGACGGGCCGGGTCAAGCTGCGCTCGTACGTCTGCGTCGACGACGTCGGCGTCGCGGTGAACCCGCTGATCGTCGAAGGCCAGGTGCACGGCGGGCTCGCGCAGGGCATCGCGCAGGCGTTGTTCGAGGGCACCGAGCACGACGAAAGCGGCACGCTGACGACCGGCACGTTCGCCGACTACCTGCTGCCGTCGGCGGCCGACCTCCCGTCGTTCACCACCGACCGCACGGAGACACCGGCGACGTCCAACCCGCTCGGCGCCAAGGGCGTCGGCGAGGCGGGCACCATCGCGTCCACCCCGGCGGTGGTCAACGCGGTGGTCGACGCCGTGCGCCAGTTCGGCGTGAACGACATCGAGATGCCGCTGACCCCGATGCGGGTCTGGCACGCCATCCAGCACGGCACCACCGACGCGGGCGGCCCCGGCCGCGGCGAAGCCGGTGGCGGCCTCGGTTCGATCGACGCCACCGGAGGTGCGCAGTGATCCCGGCTCCCTTCGACTACGTCCGCCCGTCCACAGTGGACGAAGCGGTGCAGGCACTGGCGGCGGCGGGCGAGGACGCCAAGGTGCTGGCGGGCGGGCAGAGCCTGCTGCCGGTGCTGCGGATGCGCCTGGCGGCGCCGACCACGCTGATCGACCTCGGCCGCGTCGCCGAACTGCGCGGCGTCCGCGAAGAGGGCGACGAGCTGGTGATCGGCGCGATGACCACGCACTACGACGTCCAGCGGGACGCGTTGGTGGCCTCGCACGCGGCGTTGCTCAAGGAAGCGACCGACACGGTGGCCGACCCGCAGATCCGCCACCGCGGGACGCTGGGCGGCGCGATCGCCCACGCCGACCCGGCCGGCGACCTGCTGGCGCCGGTGCTGGCGCTGGACGCGTCCCTGGTGCTGGCCGGGCCGGCGGGACGGCGCACGGTGCCGGCCGCGGAGTTCTTCCGCGACCTGTTCACCACCGCGCTGGCGCCGGACGAGCTGCTGGTCGAGGTCCGCATCCCCAAGCACACGGGGTGGCGGGCGCACTACGAGAAGTTCAACCGCGTCGCCCAGGCGTGGTCGATGGTGGCGGTCGCGGTCACCGTCCGTACCGAGGCGGGGGTGATCGAGGAGGCCCGGGTTGCGCTGACGAACATGGGCTCGACCCCCGTCCGCGCCTCGGGCGTCGAGGCGGCCCTGGTCGGCGTCCAGGCCTCGGCGGACGCGATCGCCGCGGCGGCTTCGCACGCGGCGGAGGGAACGAACCCGCCGGTGGACGGCAATGCCGACGTCGAGTACCGCCGCCACCTCGCGCAGGTCCTCACGGGCCGCGCCATCGCGGCGGCGGCGGCCGGCGCCTGAGGGAGTCCGGTTTCGCCCACCCGGGCCGCCGCCCGGCGGCTAGGGTGGGCACCGGACCCCCGTCGTCATCAGGAAGGAGGTCGGCCCGTGCGGCTCGACCACGAATTCACCGTCCCGGCGCCGATCGGCGAGGTCTGGCAGGCGGTCGTCGATCCGGAGCGAGTGGCCCCGTGCATGCCGGGAGCCACGTTGACCAAGGTCGAGGGTGACCGGTTCAGCGGAACGGTGAAGGTCAAGCTGGGGCCGATTTCCTTGCTGTACAAGGGCAACGGTGAGTTCCTGGAGAAGGACGAAGCGGCCCACAAGGTGACGATCAAGGCCTCGGGCAAGGACTCCCGAGGAGCGGGCACGGCGGCGGCGACGGTGACGCTGACGTTGACGGAGACGTCCACTGGAACCCACGGGTCGGTGGCGACGGACCTGGCGATCACGGGCAAGCCCGCCCAGTTCGGGCGGGGGCTGATCAGCGAGGTGGGCGGGAAGATCCTGGACACGTTCGCGGGGTGTTTGTCGGGCAAACTGACCCCGGCGGCGGCACCCGACGCATCTGCGGCCCCGGCAGCTTCGGAATCGACTGCCACTTCCGCGGCGGCTTCGGCTTCTGCGGCCTCGGGTTCGACTTCGAAATCGGCATCCGCGGCGAGCGCCGATCCGGCGGCATCCGCGGCGGCGGACCCTGCCCCGGCGGCCGCAGCCGATCCGGCGGCCAAGCCCCAGCCGAAGGTCAAGCCGGCCCCGACCACCCCGGAGATCAACACGGAGCCGAAGCCCAAGCCGGCGGCGGACCGCCCGGCACTGCACAGCGTCCCGGCACCCCCGGAGACCGAGGCAATCGACTTGCTCGACTACGCGGGGCAGTCGGTGCTCAAGCGGGTAGTCCCGGTCCTGGTCGCGATCGCCGCGGTGGTGGGCCTGGTGGCAGTCATCCGAGCCCTGCGCAAGTAAGCCACCCCGCCAACGGCTCGGCCAAACGCGCTTCAGCGATGGGTGCGGGCTGCGACGGTCCGCCTTGCGCGGGCGGCTGGGGTTGGGGTGCTCGCGCAGGCGGACTGAACCCGCGGAGATGGCTCGGCCGGCGCGCTTCGGTGAAGAGATTCGGGCTGCGTCGGTTCACCTTGCGCGGCCGGCTGGGGTTGGGAGTGCCCGCGCAGGTGGGCTGATCTCGCGGCGGCTCGGCCGGCGCGCTTCGGTGATGCCACGAAGAGGGGCGGCCACAGCGGCTCAAGTCGGCCTGCGGTGGTGGCGAGCTGCCCGGCTGTGACGGCTCCATCTGGGCTGGGGCTGCGTGGCGGGCCTCAGCGTCGGGCGGGTTGGGCGTGATCCGTTTGTGGGGCGCTGAGCTGTGGCTTTCTACCCTGCGCGGGTCTTTGGGCAGGGGTGTTGCCCGCAATTCGCCCGGACTGGCGACGGGCGTCGTTGGAACGGCTACGCTGGGCTACCTGGTTGGCTGAACTCTGCGCGAGGGGTACGTCACGATGCCGGTCCGTCACGTTTGTGGCTTCGGCTCTTGAGAGCCCAGGTCGCCGTGCGGCGGGGAGCGCTTTCCGCCTGGTCCGGGTGGCCTGCTCGGTGGGCGATGTGGGGTGGGGCGAAGACCCGCTGGATCGCCTATGCGCTCGGTTGTGAACTCGTCGCCGTCGTCGCTACCGGGGCTGCGCTGGCCGGGGGGTTCGGTGGACCCGTGCGGCCCGGGTGGTTTGCCGTGCTCGTGGCGCTCGGGGTGGCGCAGGCCGAGATGTCGCGGCGGATCGAGCGGTTGCGGCGGTGGATGAGCGGGCAGACGCACATCAACGTCACCTCCGTCTGGTACCTCGCCGGTGTCGTGCTGCTGCCGCCGGCTTGGGTGGCGCTGCTCGCCGTTGTGCTCTACACCCACCTGTGGGTGCGCGTGTGGCGTCAGGTGCGGACGCGGCCCGCGCACCGCTTCGTCGCGAGCACGGCCTGGGCGATGCTTTCCTGCTTCGCTGCTTCCTCCGTTCTTGCTGTTCTGGGCTTGCACGGGACGCCGTTGCAGACGCCGCGTGGGGTGTTCGCGCTGTGCCTGGCGGCCGCTGTTTTCGAGCTGGTCAACGTCGGCCTGGTGGCGGCCGGCATCTACCTCTACACCAGCCAGCGGTCGGCGGCCGACCTCGTCGGGACCTGGGAGGACAACGCTTTCGAGCTGGCGACCCTCTGCCTGGGCGGGCTCGCGGCCCTGGCGCTGGTCGAGCAGCCGGTGCTGGTGGTGTTCGTCGTGGCTCCCTTGCTGTTGCTGCACCGCTACCTGCTGCTGAAGCAGCAACTGCAGGTCACGGCCGTGACGGACGAGAAGACCGGGCTGCTCAACACCGCCGGGTGGCATGAAGCCGCGGCGCGGGAGCATGTCCGCGCCCAGCGCCGCGCCGGTGGGGGCTTTGCGGTGTTGATGATCGACTTGGACCACTTCAAGCGGATCAACGACACCTACGGGCACCTGACCGGCGACGACGTGCTGGCCGCCGTGGCGGTGGCGATCTCCGGTTCGGTGCGCCAGGGCGACACAGTGGGCCGGTTCGGGGGCGAGGAGTTCGTGGTGCTGCTGCCGGGCATCGGGCGCGCGGACGTGCTGGCGATCGCCGAGCGGGTGCGGGTGGCGGTGGGTGAGCTGAACGTGGTGATTTCGACGGGTGGCGGGACGGTTCGGGTGAGTGGCCTTTCGGTTTCGATCGGGGTGGCGCGGTATCCGGACGCGGGGCCGACGCTGGATAACGTTCTCCGCACCGCTGATGCGGCGTTGTATCGCGCCAAGGAGGCCGGTCGGAACCGGGTTGCCGTGTAGCACGGCCGGACGATGTTCGGAGGTGAGCCGGAGCGCGGCCAGGTGCTGACGCCGCCTGCGACGGGGCCAGCGCTGGCTCGGGGGCTTCCGGTGGGCACGTAGGTGCCGGGGGGCAGAGGTCATAGACGCCGGGGCACGGGCTTCCGGTGAAGAGACGCAGGCCGAACCGGGGTGCGCAGGTGCCCGGCGTCCGGGGGCCGGCTGGGTTTCCGGCGGCCCGGAGGCGCACGGGGAACCCGCCGGAGGCTAGGTGACTGGAGTCGGAACTCCGACGCTGTGATGGACGGCGCGAAATATGCCGGCGTGGTTGTTGTTGGACCCTCTATGGACCGCGCGGATCACGAGACCGATGTTGTGGTCGTCGGGGCTGGGCAAGCTGGCCTCTCTGCTGCCTACCACCTGCGGCGGGCGGGGTTTGCCAACCGCAGCGGGTTTGTTGTTCTCGATCACGGCAAGCGGGCCGGGGGTGCCTGGCAGTACCGGTGGCCGTCGCTCGTTCTCGGGAAAGTGCATGGCATTCATGATCTGCCCGGCATGGCCTTCGGTACTCCGGACGTGACGCGGCCCGCCTCCGAAGTCGTTTCCGAGTACTTTGCGCGCTTCGAAAGCGTTTACGACCTTCCCGTGCTTCGGCCCGTCGATGTGCAGTCCGTGACGCGGGCGGGGGACCGGCTGGTCGTCTCGAGCCCCGCCGAGTCGTGGGCCGCCAAGGCCGTTATCAGTGCCACCGGGACCTGGGACCGGCCCTTCTGGCCGCGCTATCCCGGACAGGAGACCTTCGCCGGGCGGCAGCTGCACACCGCCGACTACGGCGGGCCCGAAGACTTCCGCGGCCGGCGGGTCGTCGTGGTCGGCGGTGGGGCCTCCGCCGTTCAGCTGCTCATGGAGTTCGCCCCGCTCGCCCGCGCGACCGCCTGGGTCACGCGGCGGCCGCCCGTGTGGCGGGACGAGCCCTTCAGCGAGGACTGGGGACGCCACGCCGTCGCCAAGGTCGACGAACGGGTGCGGGCCGGGCTGCCGCCCGAAAGCGTGGTCAGCGTGACCGATCTGGCCGTGACGCCCGAAGTGCGGGCCGCCCGGGCCGCCGGGATCCTCGACCGGCGGCCGATGTTCGAGCGGATCACCCCGGACGGTGTCGTGTGGGCGGACGGCGAGCGCTTCGACGCCGACGTGATCCTCTGGGCCACCGGGTTCCGCGCGGCGATCGACCACCTCGCCCCGCTGCACATCCGCGAGCCCGGCGGCGGCATCCGCATGGACGGCACGCGGGTGGTGCTCGAACCACGCCTGCACCTGGTCGGGTACGGGCCCTCGGCGAGCACCGTCGGAGCCAACCGGGCCGGCCGGGCCGCGGTGGCGGAAATCCGGAAACTGCTGGGGTGACGGTCTTCGCCGGACGGTGACGGGGTGGGGTGCAGGGGTCATGAAAACCACGCTACCGAACATCTGTGCGAACACCATCGCTGAATCGGGTGATCATCGGAACCCGTTGTGCCGCAACGAAAGCCTCACGTCAGCGCCATCCCCGGCACCCGGGCCCGGATCGCCGCCATGGTCGCTTCGTCCGAGACGCCCTGCCAGTCGTACCGCGGCGTATAGGGCGCAGTGAGCGCGCGCACGTCGTCATCGCTGAGCGAGACGTCCAGCGAGGCCACCGCGTCGTCGATCTGCTCGATCGAACCCGCCCCGACCAGCGGCGCTGTGACGACCGGCTGCCGGTGCAGCCAGGCCAGGGCGATCGACGCGCGGCTCCCGCCGTGGTCCGCCGCCACCTTCCCGACCGCCGCCACGATCGCGCGGTTCGACTCCTCTTCCGCCGGCGAATACAGCAGGTCCGCGTAAGCCCCGTCGGTGCCGGCGCGGGCCGTCGCCTTCGCGTCGTCCCACGCCCGGGCCAGGCGGCCGCGGGCCAGCGGGCTCCAGACGATCGTGCCGACGCCCTCGTCCAGGCACAGCGGGATCATTTCGCGTTCTTCCTCGCGGGCCAGCAGGTTGTAGTGGTCCTGCATGGACACGAACCGCGCCCAGCCGTGCTGCTTCTGCAGGTGCAGGGCTTTGGCGAACTCCCACGCGAACATCGACGACGCACCCAGGTACCGCACCTTGCCCGCCTTGACCAGGTCGCTGAGCGCCTCGAGGGTCTCCTCCAGCGGCGTGTCGTGGTCGTTGCGGTGGATCTGGTAGAGGTCGATGTAGTCCGTGCCCAGCCGCCGCAGCGAGTGGTCGACCTCGGTCATGATCGCCTTGCGGGACAGTCCGCGGCCGTTCGGTCCCGGGCGCATCGGGTGCCGCAGCTTGGTGGCGATCACGACGTCGTCGCGGTCGGCGAAGTCCTTGAGCGCCCGGCCGAGGATCTCTTCGCTGGACCCGTTCGAGTACATGTTCGCGGTGTCGAAGAAGTTGATGCCCGCCTCGAGGGCGTGCTTGATCAGCGGCCGGGCCTGTTCCTCGCCGAGCGACCAGACGGGGTGACCGCGATCGGGCTCGCCGTAGCTCATCGCGCCGATCGCGACGGGGGAGACGTCCAGGCCGGTGGCGCCGAGCTTCACGTATTGCATGAGGTTCTCCTGGTGAAGGAACTCGCGGAGGATTCTCCGCATCTGAGAGCGAAACTAGCGGAGGATTCTCCGCATGTCAACGATGAGGCATGATCGGGGCATGACCGAGGGGACGTACGGCACCCAGCGCAAGGCCGCCGCGCGCAACCGCGTCGCGATCATCGAGGCCGCCCACGAGCTGTTCGCGGAGAACCCGCTGGTGCCGCTGAGCGAGGTCGCCAAGCGCGCCGGCGTCGGCGCCGGCACCCTCTACCGCCACTTCCCGACCCGCGAAGACCTGATCCTCGGCGCCTACCAGCACGACATCGAACGCCTCACGGCCACCGCCGACGAAGTGCTCGCCCGTCATTCCTCCGCCAAGGCCGCCTTCGTCGAGTGGTTCGAAACCCTCGCCGCCTACATCCGCATCAAGCACGGGCTCGGCGACGCGCTGCACAGCGCCGCGGCGCAGGAACTGATCAGCGCGTCGTGGGCACCCACCACCGAGGCGGTCGCGAAGCTCGTCGACGCGTGCGTGGCCGAGGGCACCATCGCGCCCGGCCACGACCCCGCCGACATCATCATGCTCATGAGCTTCCTGTGGCGCGTGGCGAACAACGAGGAGGGCGCGGCCCAGGGGCGTCGCCTGATCGCGGCCGTCTTCCAGGGCCTCCAGGTGCCGCCCGGCTGAGCGGATCCCGGCCCACGGAGCAGTGTTCCGCTCATCGGCACGTACTCTGAGCAGCGGAAACGGTGAAAAACTCACCCTCTTGACCGATTCAAGGGCAAGACAAGTCTTGTCAGCCCGATGATCGCCTCGTTACAGTCCGCTTAGTTAGGAAACTTTCCTAACAGTTTCACCTGACGCCGCAGCCCACCAGCCACCGCCAGGCCCGTAAGGAGCGCGACGTGCCGTCCACCCCACTACGCCCATTGGCCCGACTCACCCCGGTGATCGCCGCCGTGGTGCTGTTGCCGTCCGCGATCGCCGCGGCCGCCACCACCCAGGCCGCCGATGTCCTGCTGTCGCAGGGAAAACCCGTGGCCACCTCGACCGTCGAGAGCTCGTCCTACACCGGGGCGAAGGCCGTCGACGGCAGCACCACCACCCGCTGGGCCAGCGCCGAGGGCGCCGACCCGCAGTGGCTGCGGATCGACCTCGGCCAGTCCGCGACCATCCACCGCGTCGTCCTCAACTGGGAAGCCGCCTACGCCAAGAAGTACCGGATCGAGGTCTCCGACGACGGCACGTCGTTCACCACGGCCGCCACCGTCGACACCGGTGACGGCAAGATCGACGACCTCGGCGGCCTCACCGCCCGCGGCCGCTTCGTGCGCTTCGTCGGCCTCACCCGCGGCACGAGCTACGGTTACTCCTTCTGGGAGATGCAGGTCTTCGGCAGCACGGACTCCTCCGGCGACACGCAGGCCCCGACCACCCCGGTCGGCCTCACCGCGGGCACGGCGACCGCGACGAGCGTCCCGTTGACCTGGAGCGCGGCCACCGACAACGTCGGCGTCACCGGGTACGACATCCTCCGCGACGGCACGGTCGTCGCCACCAGCGCGACGACGTCCTACACCGACACCGGGCTCGCCCCGGCCACGAGCTACACCTACGCGGTGCGCGCCCGCGACGCCGCGGGGAACGTCTCGGCCGCCGGCACGCCGATCACGGTCAAGACCGCGGCCGGGAGCGCCGGGTTCGTCCTCGCCGCGGCCGGTGACATCGCCGAACAGTGCACCGCGAGCAGCTCCAGCTGCGTCCACCCCAAGACCGCGAAGCTCGTCGAGAACATGAACCCCGCGGCCGTGATCACCATGGGCGACAACCAGTACGACGAACCCACCCTGTCGGACTTCAAGAACTACTACGACAAGACCTGGGGCAAGTTCAAGAACATCACGCACCCGATCCCCGGAAACCACGAGTCCTACTCGAAGTTCACCGGCTACGAGCAGTACTTCGGCGCCATCGCCAAGCCGCAGGGGCAGCGGTACTACAGCTGGGAAATGGGCAACTGGCACTTCATCGCCCTCGACTCCAACGACTTCGTCACCCACGACGACTTCGCCGAGCCGCCCCAGATCACCTGGCTGAAGCAGGATCTCGCCAACAACAAGAAGGGCTGCGTCGCCGCGTACTACCACCACCCGCGGTGGAGCTCCGGTGACCACGGCGACAACATCGACAGCATCCAGCTGTGGAACCTGATGGTGGCCAACAAGGTCGACCTCGTCCTCAACGGCCACGACCACGACTACGAGCGGTTCGTCCCGCAGAACGCCGACGGCAAGGCCGACGCGGCAGGCCCGGTCGAGATCGTCGGCGGCTCCGGCGGCGCCAACCTGTACGACCTGAGCCCGGCGCACGCGACGACCGCCAAGCTGCTGAAGACCTTCGGCGTCCTGAAGCTGTCGATGACGGACACCACGTTCCAGACGCAGCTCATCGGCGTCGACGGCAAGGTCCTCGACAGCAGCCCGACCTACACCTGCCACTAGGAGGCCCGGGCATGTACATCGCGGCAAGCCGTACCTCGGACCTGGCGTCGGGAACCGACCGCAAGCCGGCGCTGAAGCGGGTGTCCGCCAACGTGCTGGCGCTCGGGATGGTCAGCCTGGTCACCGACGTCTCGTCGGAGATGGTCACCGCCGTCCTCCCGCTCTACCTGGTGCTCGGTCTCGGCCTGAACCCGCTGCAGTTCGGGCTGCTCGACGGGCTCTACGCCGGCGCCACCGCGGTCGTGCGGGTGCTCGGCGGGCACCTCGCCGACCGGTGGCGGCGGCTCAAGGCGGTCGCCGGGTTCGGGTACGGCTTGTCCGCGGTGTGCAAGCTCGGCCTGGTCGCGGCCGGATCGTCGGTCGCGGCCATCGGGGTCGTCCTCGCCGCCGACCGCACCGGCAAGGGCCTGCGCACCGGCCCGCGTGACGCGCTCATCTCGCTGTCCAGCGAGCCGGCCACCCTCGGCCGGTCGTTCGGGGTGCACCGGGCGATGGACACCGTCGGCGCGTTCCTCGGCCCGCTGGTGGCGATGGCGGTGCTCGCGCTGAGCCTCGGCAGCTACTCCAGCGTGTTCTTCACCAGCTTCTGCATCGCGGCCATCGCCGTGCTGCTGCTGGCCCTCTTCGTCCGCGACCGGCCCGGCGGCGTCGACCGCGCGGCGGTGTCCGCACGGGCCGCGTTCGGCCTGCTGCGGCAGCAGGACTTCCGGCGCGTGGCGCTCTGGGCCGCCCTGCTGGGCCTGGTGACGGTCGGCGACTCGTTCGTCTACCTCGTCCTGCAACGCCGCTGGGAGATCGCGGCGACGTACTTCCCGCTGCTGCCGCTGGGCACCGCCGGGGTCTACCTGCTGCTGGCCGTGCCGCTCGGCAAGCTCGCCGACCGCGTCGGCCGCTGGCCGGTGTTCCTCGGCGGGCACGTGGCCCTGTGCCTGGCCCTGGTGCTGCTCTGCGGCCCGGCCTACGCGGTGCTCCCCGTCGTCGCGCTCGCCCTGCACGGCGTGTTCTACGCGGCCACCGACGGTGTCCTGATGGCCGCGGCAGGCCCGCTCGTCCCGGCCGGCCTGCGCGCCACCGGGCTGGCCGTGGTGCAGACGGGCCAGGCGGTGGCCCGGATGCTCTCCTCCGTCCTGTTCGGACTGGCGTGGACGCTGTGGGACCTGCGGCCCGCGGTGCTCGTCGCCGCGGTCTGCCTGGCCGCCGTCGCCCTCGCCGCCGCCTTCGCGAAACCGGTGCGCCCGTGAAGAAACTCGTCCTCGCCCTCACCGGCACGGCCCTGCTGGTCGCCGCCGCCGTCACGTACACGGTCAGCGCGCGCCACGACACGGCGGACGCCGAACCCGCCGCCGCGCTGACCCTGGCACCCGGCCAGCTGCTGTTCCGCGACACCGCCACCGGCCGCGTCGGGGCCGTCCCGCTCGCCGACCCGCAGGCGAAACCGCGGCTCGGCGAGCTGAAGTGCGACCGGTTCGCGGTGGCGAAGGGGACGGCGGTGTGCCTGGCGGTCAAGCCGGGGACGCTCCCGGCGATCACCGACGTCCTCGTCCTCGACGACCACCTCGCCGTCCGCCACACCGAAACCCTGCCCGGCACGCCGAGCCGGGCGCGCGTCTCGCCGGACGGCAAGCGCGTCTACTGGACGCTGTTCGTCACGGGTGATTCCTACGCGGAGACCGGCTTCTCGACCCGCGCCGGGCTCTACGAGGTCGAGACCGGACGGCTGGTCAAGACGATCGAGGAGCTCCCGGTCTTCAAGGACGGCGAACGCTACTTCGCCCACGACGTCAACTATTGGGGCATCACCTTCGCCTCCGACGGCAACCGTTTCTACGCCACCCTCGGCAGCAAGGGCAAGACGTACCTGGTCGAAGCCGACTACGGGCGCTACCGGGGCAAGACCCTCCGCGAGAACGTCGAGTGCCCGTCGCTGTCCCCGGACGGCAAGCGGGTCGCGTTCAAGAAGAAGGTCGGCGAGGGTGCCTGGCGGCTGTCCGTCCTGGATCTCGGAACGCTGAAGGAGACGGAGCTCGCCGAGACCCGCAGCGTCGACGACCAGGCCCTCTGGCAGGACGACCGCACGATCCTCTACGGGCTGGAGAACGCCGTCTGGGCCGTCCCGGCGGACGGCTCCGGCGCGCCGCGGCAGCTCCACGCCGGGGCGGCGTCGCCGGCCGTCACTCAGGACCCGAGGTAGCGCACCTGACCGCCCTTCCCGCGTTCGAACTCCTCCCGTCCGGCCAGGTGCTCCGGCACGCCGACCTCCCACCACGCCCCGGCTTCGGTCCAGCTCGACGGCTGCGTCTTCACCACGACGACGGCCGGACGCCGCTCCGAAACGGCCGCCTCGCGAGCCGACGCGTACGCCTCCCGCAGAGAGTCCACAGTGGACGCCTTGAACACGACACACCCGAGTGACTCCGCGTGGCGGGCGAAGTCGACTCGCGGCGGCGAAGCGTGCGAGGTCGTGCAGTCGGCGTAGAAGTTGTTGAACGGCTTCCCGCCCTGGCCCTCCTGCAGCCGCGCGATCACGGCGTACCCGTCGTTGTCGCAGACCACGGCGACGAACGGGTGACCGGCGAACGCGGCCGAGAACAGCTCCGAGTTCAGCATCAGGTACGAGCCGTCGCCCAGCAGCGTGGTCACCAGACCCGGGTGGGCGATTGCGGCACCCCACGCGCCGGACAGCTCGTAACCCATGCAGGAGAAGCCGTACTCGACGTCCATCGAGACCGCGCCGGACCCGCGCCAGCCGCCGATCAGCTCGCCCGGCAGCCCACCCGACGCCGTCATGACGTAGTCCTCCGCCGCCGAGAGATCGTTGACCACCCCGACGACCTGCGCGTACGACGGCAGCTCCGCGGCGGACGAGCGCAGCGAGTCGATGTGCGCGTCCCAGGAGGCCCGCTCGGCCGAGGCCCGCGACGTCCACGAGGAGTCGACCCGCCAGCTCTCCAGCTGGGCGGCGAGATCCGTCAGGCCCGCGTCGGCGTCCCCGACCACCGACAGCGCGCCGTGCTTCACCGCGTCGAACCGGGCCGCGTTGAGCGACACCAGCCGGACGTCGGGGGAGAAGACCGTCCAGGACGCCGTCGTGAAGTCCTGCAGCCGCGTCCCCACCGCGAGCACGACGTCCGCGGCCGCCGCGAGGACGTTCGCCGACGTCGAGCCGGTGATGCCGAGCGGGCCCGCGTGCAGCGGGTGCTCGTGCGGCACCAGCGTCCGGCCCGCGGTGGTCTCCACGAGCGGGATCCCGTGCCGCTCGGCGAACTCCAGCGCGCGCTGCCCGGCACCGGAGTACCGGACGCCGCCGCCGAGCACCAGCAGCGGCCGTTTCGAAGCCCGCAGGACCCCGGCCGCTTCGGTGACCGAACGCCGGTCCGGGCGCGGGCGCAGCGGCCGGTGCGTCACCGGGGCGAACAGTTCGTCCGGGAAGTCGTATGTCTCGGCCTGGACGTCCTGCGGCAGGGCGAGGGTCACCGGCCCGGCGTCGGCCGGGTCCGTGAGCACCCTGGCGACCTGCGGCAACGTCGAGATCAGCTGCTCGGGCCTGGTGATCCGGTCGAAGTAGCGCGAGACCGCGCGGAAGGCGTCGTTCACCGTCGCGGTCGCGTCGCCGAACGGCTCGATCTGCTGCAGCACCGGGTCCGGCGCGCGATTGGTGAACGTGTCGCCCGGCAGCAGCAGCACCGGCAGCCGGTTCGCGTGCGCGACCCCGGCCGCGGTGACCATGTTCAGCGCGCCCGGCCCGATCGACGACGTCGCCACGCCGACCTGCCGCCGGTGCGTGGCCTTCGCCAGCCCGACCGCGGCCAGCGCCATGCCCTGCTCGGTGTGCCCGCGCCAGACCGGGATGTCCCCGCGGTGCTCCTCCAGCGCGGTGCCGAGGCCGAGGACGTTGCCGTGCCCGAAGATCGCGAACACGCCGGGGAACAGCGGGACTTCGCGGCCGTCGAGGGTTTCCGAGCGCTGGGCGAGGAGCCAGCGGACCAGCGCCTGAGCCGTCGTCAGCTTCACTGCACACGCCCTTCGTGACTCGTGACGGGGCACCGCGGATCCAGCTCCTGCGTCGCCCACGTGTCGCGGACCCAGCCGTGCGCGGGGTCGTCGCAGAACGCCATGGACCGCTCCTCGGCCGGCCCGGCCAGGACGTTCAGGTAGTACATCGGGTAACCCGGCGCGGCCACGCACGGCCCGTGGTAGCCGCGCGGGATGAGGAAGACGTCGTGATCGCGCACGGCGACGTCCTCGTCCAGCTCGCCGTCGCTCGTGTACGTCCGGTGCAGGCCGAAGCCTTCGCGGGACGGCGTGACGCCGTCGCGGCCGGCGATGCGGAAGTAGTAGATCTCCTCGTTGACGACCTCGCACCCGGTCGCCTCGTCGTGCTTGTGCGGCGGGTAGGACGACCAGTTGCCGCCCGGGGTGATCAGCTCGCACGCGTTGAGCTTGTCGGCGTGGTCCCACACCCCGGGTACGCCGAAGTTGGTCACCTGCCGGGTCGCCTGCCCGGCGCCGCGGACCTCGACCGGGACGTTCTCCGCCGGGCCGTACCCGGCCTCCAGGCGGCGGGTGCAGCGGGCCATCGGCAGCGCGACCTCGAGCCCGTCCGTTGTCGACAACTCGACTTCGGCCTCCCGTGGCACGTACGCGAAGTCCGTCACCCGCGTGAAGACCGACTCACGGCCGCGGAGTTCGAACACCTGCCCGTCGACCCGGACGGTCGCGGACCCGGCCAGCGGCAGCACGAACGCCTCGAACTCGCCGGTGTGCAGGATCCGCACTTCGCCGGGAGCCAGGGAGAGCACCCGCAGCCCGGAGTACCGCCACCCGGCGGTGTCCGGGGTGAGCCGGACCGGGTCGGTGCCGTCGGAAAGTGTCCCGAGTGGACGGTGCAGCTTGCTCACAGCAGCTCCTCGATTTCGGCCGCGGTCGGCATGGCGTCGGCGCAGGCCAGCCGGGACGCCACCAGCGCGCCCGCCGCGTTCGCGTACTCGGCGATCCGCACCGGGTCCCAGCCCGAGAGCAGCCCGTGGATCAGCGCCCCGCCGAAGCCGTCGCCTGCCCCCAGCCCGCAGACGACCTCGACGCGTTGCGGCGGCACGGTCGAGCGCCCCTCCGGCGTCGCCACCAGGACGCCCTCGGCGCCCTTCTTGATCACGGCCAGCCGGAGGCCGCGTTCGAGCAACCGGTCGGCGGCCGTGTCCGGGTCCGCGGTGCCGACGGCCACCTCCACCTCGGTGCGGTTGCCGACCGCGGCCGTGACGTGGTCGAGCATCCCGCCGATCTCGGCGCGGGCCTGCTCGGCGGACGGCCAGAACATCGGCCGGTAGTCCAGGTCCAGGACGGTGTGGTCCCGCCGGCCGCGGGCTTCGAGGATCTTCCGCTGGGTCGCCCGGGCCGGTTCCGCGGACACGCCGGTGCCGGTGACCCACAGCAGCGGCACCGACTCGACGACGTCCCACGGCACGTCCTCGTCGGTCAGCGTCAGATCGGGGGCGATGGGGGAGCGGTAGAACAGCAGTGGCGGGTCCGCGGGCGGGTTCAGCTCGCAGAACACGACCGGCGTCTGCAGGTCCGGCGCCGTGCCCACGAACTCCGGCGAGACGCCGAAGCCGTCGAGGGCCTGCCGCACGTAGCCGCCGAAGCCGTCCGGGCCGACCTTGGTGAGCACCGCCGTGCGCCGGCCGAGCCGCGCGGCGGCGACCGCGACGTTGGTCGCGGTCCCGCCGAGCGACTTGGCGAACGTGCTGACCCCGGCCAGCGGCACGCCGCTCTGTTCCGGGTAGAGGTCCACCCCGACCCGGCCGATCGTCAACGCCTCCAGACTCACGCCTTTTCCACCTGCCGCAGCTCGTGTTCGAGGGCTTCCAGTTCGGCACCGCCCGCCATCTGGCGAGTCAGCTCGTTGATGTCGATGTCCTTCTTCTCGTACGACCCGAGCGCGGCACCCCGCTTGAGCAGCAGGAACCGGTCGGCCACCGGGTAGGCGTGGTGCGGGTTGTGCGTGATGAGCACGACGCCGAGCCCGCGGTCACGGGCCTGGGCGACGTACTTCAGCACCACCCCGGCCTGCTTGACACCCAGCGCCGCCGTCGGTTCGTCGAGGATCAGCACCTTCGCGCCGAAGTACACCGCCCGCGCGATCGCCACGCACTGGCGTTCGCCGCCGGAGAGCGTGCCAACCGGCTGCTCGACGTCCCGCAGGTCGATGCCCATGTCGGACAACGCCTTCTTGGTCGTCTCGCGGCCTTTCTTCCGGTCGAGCATCTTGAACGGGCCGAACCCGGTCGTCGGCTCGGAACCGAGGAAGAAGTTCCGCCAGACACTCATCAGCGGGACCACGGCGAGGTCCTGGTACACGGTCGCGATGCCGCGATCCAGGGCCTCGCGCGGCGAGGAGAACCGGACCGGCTCGCCTTCGACCAGGAACTCGCCGCGGTCGTGCTGGTGCACGCCGGCCAGGATCTTGATCAGCGTGGACTTCCCGGCGCCGTTGTCGCCGAGCACGCAGGTGACCTCGCCGGCGTTGACCACAGTGGACACCTCGCGCAGCGCGATGACGCTGCCGTAGGTCTTCCCGATGTCCCTGACTTCCAGCAAGCTCATCGGCGTACCCTCTCCGCGCGGCGCCGGAAGGCGTTGTTGACCAGGACCGCGGCCAGCAGCATGACGCCGAGGAACAGCATGAACCAGTCGCTGTTCCACTGCGCGAACACGATGCCCTGCCGCGCCATGCCGAAGATCAGCGCGCCGATCGCCGCGCCCACCGCCGAGCCGAACCCGCCGGTGAGCAGGCAGCCGCCGATCACCGCGGCGATGATGTACTGGAACTCCAGCCCGATGCCCTGGTTCGCCTGGACGCTGGCGAAGCGCAGGATGTTGATCGAGCCGACCAGCCACGCGCCGAGCGCGGTGCCCATGAACAGCAGGATCTTCGTGCGCACCACCGGCACGCCGACCGAGCGGGCCGACACCTGCGACCCGCCGACGGCGAAGATCCAGTTGCCGAACCGGGTCCGCACCAGCAGCCACGCGGCGATCGCGGTGACGACGATCCACCAGACGATCGACGACTGGAACTCGGTGCCGCCGATGTCGAAGGTCGAGGCGAACAGCCCGCCGGCCGACTCGTAGCCGCTGGTCGAGCGCATGCCCGACACCTGGACGGTGTTGGTGACCAGCCGCGTCACGCCGAGGTTGAGGCCCTGCAGGGCCAGGAACGACCCCAGCGTGACGATGAAGCTGGGCAGCCCGGTCTTCATCACCAGCCAGCCGTTGAACGCGCCGACGCCGAGCGCGAACACCAGCGACGCCAGCAGCGCGAGCCAGACGTTCCAGCCCGCCTGCGTCGCCAGGATCGCGGTGACCAGCGACGTCGACGCCGTCATGACGCCGGCCGAGAGGTCGAACTCGCCGCCGACCATGAGCAGCGCGACCACGACGGCCATGATCCCGAGCGTCGAGGAGTCGTCCAGCCAGGTCGCCACGCCCAGCGGGCTGAGGAACTGGCCGGTGACCACCGAGAAGAACGCGAAGACGAGCACCGCCCCGAGGAGCGCGCCGATCTCGGGCCGGACGACCAGGCGGTCGACCAGGCTCTTCTGCGCGACGCGCTCGTCGGGCTGGGCTTGGATGGCTGCGGTCATCGCGTGCCGCGCTGCGCGTACGGGGCGATGGTGTCGATGTTGGTCTTGTCGACGAAGCCCGGGCCGGTCTGGACGGGCTTGCCACCGCCGATGGTGTTGCCGTTTTCCTTGTACAGCTTCAGGAACACGATCGGCAGGTAGCCCTGCTCGTACTGCTGCTGGTCGACGGCGAAGAGGATGCTGCCGTCCTTGATGGCCGTGACGACGTCGGCGTTCAGGTCGAAGGTGGCCACCTGGGCCTTGGAGCTCGCTTCCTTGGCGGCGGCGACGGCACGGGCGGCGACCTGCGAGTTCAGCGCCAGCACGGCGTCGATCGACGGGTCGGACTGCAGCGCGCCGCGGATCCGGGCCTGCGCGTCGGTCGGGTTGGAGATGTCGACCTGCAGCGTCGTGACGTTGCCGAAGGTCTGCTTCGCGCCGTCACAGCGCTGGTTCTGGCCGATGTTGCCTGCCTCGTGGATGACGCACAGCAGCTTCGTCTTGCCCGCCGCCTTCAGCCGCTGGCCCGCGCCCTGGCCCGCGAGGCCCTCGCTCTGCCCGACGTGCGCGATCGCGCCGAACTGGGCGCTGAAGTCCTCGCCGGAGTTGATGGTGATGACCGGGATGCCGGCCTTCACCGCGTTCTGGATCGACGTCTGCAGGGCCTGCGGGTTCGCCATCGAGACGACCAGGCCGCCGACCTTCTGCGCGACCGCGTTGTCGATCAGCCGGGCCTGGTTGCCCGGGTCGCCGTCGGAGAAGTAGTCGACGCCGACGTTCAGGTCCTTGCCCGCCTGCTCGGCGCCGTTCTTCACGACGTTCCAGAAGGCGTCGCCCGCGCTGCCGTGCGTGACCACGGCGACCTTGAGCGGGCCGCCGGTGCTCGGGGCCGCGGCCGACGGGCTGCCGCTGGCACTGTTGCTGGAGTTGTCGGCCGTCGGGCCGCTGCAGGCGGACAGGACGAGCCCGGCGGCGGCGATCGCCGCCACGCCCGCCAGCTTCTTGAGAGAGAACACAGTCACTCCTTTGGGACCAGGTTTCAGAGGGAGTCGGTGATCTTCGCCAGGTGGGTCAGGCTGCGCTCGGTGTCCCGCCGGGGTAGGTCGTCGGGGCTCTCCGCGCCGAGGGCGGTGTCCTGTTCGAGGACGTACCAGCCGTCGTAGCCCGCGGCCTGGACGGAGCGCACCATCGCCGCCACGTCCACGTCGCCCTCGCCGAGCGGGGTGTACATGCCCCGCCCGACCGCGTCGGTGTAGCCGAGCCGTCCCGCGCGGACCTCGGCCGCCAGGTCTTCCCGGACGTCCTTGAGGTGCACGTGGCCCACCCGTTCGGGATACCGCTTCGCCAGCTCCACCGGATCCGTCCCGCCGATCATCAGGTGCCCGGTGTCGAGGCACAACCCGAGATCGGAGTCGGCGAGGAAGCGCTCGACCTCGGCCTGCTGCTCCACGTGCGTCCCGACGTGCGGGTGCAGCACCGTGCGCAGGCCGTGGGCGGCGGCGATGTCGCGGATCCTGCCCGCCGTTTCGACCAGCGTCGCCCACTCGGTGTCGCTCAGCCGCGGGCGGTCGTCGTAGCCGTCGAGCCCCGTCGCGGCGGCGAGGACCAGGACGTCGCCCCCGCAGGCGGCGAAGAGCGCGGCCGACTCCTCGGCTTCCTCGAGCGCCTTCTCCTGGTTCTCGTGCAGGACCACGGCGAGGAAGCCGCCGACGAGCGTCAGGTCGTACCCGGCGAGGAGCTCGCGCAGGGCGGCCGGCTCGCGCGGCAGGTACCCGGGCGGGCCGAGTTCGGTGGCCTGCACGCCCAGCGCGGCCATCTCGCCGAGCACGGTCGCCGCGTCCAGCACCCGGCCCCAGCCCGGGACTTCGCAGACGCCCCAGGAGATCGGGGCGGCGGCCACGCGGATCGTCGCTGTCACAAGGGCCTCCGTTGGTCCGTTGGAGCGCTCTATTGATTAGAGCGCTCTAATCTTGTAGCGTCCGTCACAGCAAGTCAAGGCCGAGTTTTCCGAGATCAGGGGAGGTGGGGTCGTGCGTCCGACGATGGAGGACGTCGCCGCGCGGGCGGGAGTTTCCCGCGCGCTGGTCTCCCTGGTGATGAACAATTCACCGAAGGTCTCCGACGCCCGCCGCGCGGCGGTGCTGCGCGCGGCCGAAGAACTCGGCTACCAGCCGCACGTGATGGCGCGGTCGCTGGCCAGCCGGACGTCCACCGTGCTCGGCGTGATGGTCAACGACCTGCGCAACGCCTTCTTCGCCGACATCGTCGAGGAACTGGACGCCGCCGCGCAGGCGGCGGGGTTCGACCTGATCCTCAACACCGGCGGCCGCAGTCCCACGCGGGAGTGGAACGCCCTGCACAACCTGCTGTCCTTCCGCCCGGCCGGGATCATCCTGCTCTCCCCGGTCGTCCCGGCGGCGTCGATCCAGGTCGCGGCCAAGCAGTGCCCGGTCGTCCTGGTGTCGCGGACGGTCCGGTCGTCCATTGTGGACACGGTGAACGACGACGGCGAGGCGGGGTCGGCACTGGCGGTCGACCACCTGGTCGGCCTCGGGCACCGGCGCATCGCCCACCTCGACGGCGGCGGCGCGGCCGGCGCGGCGCAGCGGCGGCGCGGGTTCGAGGCGGCGATGCGGCGGCACGGCCTCGAGCCGATCGTCGTGCGCAGCGAGCACACCGACATCGGCGGCGAGAACGCGGTGCGGGAGCTGCTCGCCGAGTACGGGCGCCCGGAGCTGCCGACGGGGTTGGTCGCCGGCAACGACTTCAACGCCGTGGGCGCGATGTCGGCGCTCGAAGAGGCCGGTCTGCGGGTGCCGGAGGACGTCTCGGTGGTCGGCTACGACAACACCTCGCTCGCCGCGCTGCGGCACCTGTCCCTGACCACGGTGGACCAGCCACGCAAGGACATGGCGCGGCTGGCGTTCGAAGCGCTGATCGAGCGCGTCCGCGGGGAGCGCACGGAGCCGGTCCGGCACCTGCTGCACCCGTCTTTGGTGGTCCGGGCGACCACTGGCCCGTTTTCTCACACAGGAGGAGCTGCACGATGAGGTTGGGACTGGCGGGCACCGGCCGGATCGGCACCGCGCACGCGGAGACGCTGAAGGGGTTCGAGGAGGTCGACTCGGTCGTCGTGGCCGACGTCGACACCGCACGGGCCGCGTCTGCCGCCGCGAAACTCGGCGTCGAATCGGCGGGGCTCGACGAGCTGTTCACCGCGGGGCTGGACGGCCTGGTCGTCACCGCGGCCACGGACGCGCACCCCGGCCTGATCATCGCGGCGGTCGACGCGGGCATCCCGGTGTTCTGCGAGAAGCCGGTGGCCGCGGACATCCCGGGTACGCTGGCGGTGATCGACCGGATCAGCGCGTCGGACGTGCCGGTCCAGATCGGCTTCCAGCGCCGCTTCGACGCTGGTTACGCGGCGGCCCGGGCGGCGGTCGCGTCCGGCGAGCTGGGCTGGCTGCACACGCTCCGCGCGACGACGTTCGACCCGGCGCCCCCGCCGGCCGGGTACGTCGCCCACTCGGGTGGGTTGTTCCGCGACTGCGGCGTCCACGACTTCGACATCATCCGCTGGGTGAGCGGCCGCGAGGTCGACGAGGTGTACGCGATCGGCGCCAACCGCGGCGAGCAGTTCTTCGTGGACGCGGGCGACGTCGACACGGCGGCGGCGACACTGACCCTGGACGACGGAACGCTGGCCACGGTGTCGCTGACCCGCTACAACGGCGCGGGCTACGACGTGCGGCTCGACGTGCTGGGCTCGGTGTCGGGCGTGGTGGTCGGCCTGGACGACCGGGCGCCGCTGCGGTCGGTGGAGCCGGGCGTCGCCCCGCTGCCCGGGCCGGCTTATCCGGGGTTCATGGAGCGCTTCCGCCCGGCGTACACGACGGAGCTGCGCGCGTTCCTGGACGTGGTCGCGGGCCGGGCGCCTTCACCGTGCGGGGCGGCGGACGCTCTGGAGGCGTTCTACATCGCGGAGGCTTGCGAGGTCTCCCGGCGGGAACGGCGGCCGGTGAAGCTGGCGGAGGTCCGCCGGTAGCCGGAACTCACGCGATCCAGCCCGGAACTCGCGTGATCCAGGCCGGAACTCACGGGATTGAGGCCGGAAGTCGCGAGTTACGGCCTCAATCACGCGGGTCACGGCCCTGATCACGCGGGTTACGGGCCGGAGCGCGAAATCCGTTCGCGTGGGCGGATGGCGGCGGCGAAGATCCAGGCATGATCGTGCTGACTCCGCTGGACGAGGCCGCCCTGGTGCGGCTGCTCGAAGCCGCCGAGGCCGGGGCCGATCCCCTGGACGTCATGCCTCCGGTCGGCGGGCCGCCCGGGTGGACGTCCGCGCGCCGGGACGCCTTCCTCGCGTTCCACCGCGCCCGGTGCCTGGACCCGGCGACCGCGGTGGAACGCACCTGGGTGATCGACGCCGACGGCGTGGCGGTCGGCGCGGCCCGGCTGGAATCCCACGGCGACGCGGTCGAGGCGGGCATCTGGCTGGCCCGCGCCGCCCGTGGGCGGGGGATCGGCAAGCAGGTGACGGCGTTGCTGCTCGCCGAGGCCCGTGCGAGCGGCGCGGCCGGGCTCGTCGCCTCGACGACCGTGGACAACCGCGGTGCCCAGTCGCTGCTCGCCGGGATCGGTGCGGACCTCACCGTCGACGGCGACGAGGTGGCCGCGGACCTGCGGCTCGGCCGGAGCCGGTGACCGGCCCGGCGCGGGCGGACCGCGCCGGACCGGCGACCGGCGACCGGCGAGCTCAGCCGAGCTGCAACTCCGGGTTGTACATCTCGATCCAGTGGTACAGGTCGAGCAGCCGGTCGAGGCCGATGCGCGCCGCCGGGGGCATCGTCGCCGGGTCCACTTCGGACACCCGGTGTGCCCAGGTGCGGTCGACCAGGTCGAACACCGGGTGACCCGGCTCGGCCAGGACCTCCTTGACCTGCTGCTGCAACGCCGCCGCGTAGCCCGGGTCCTGCGTCGACGGGTACGGGCTCTTCACCCGCTGCGCGACCGAAGAAGGCAGGACGTGCGAAGTCGCGTGACGCAGGAGGCTCTTCTCGCGGCCGTCGAACGTCTTCAGCGACCACGGCGTGTTGTACACGTACTCGACCAGCCGGTGGTCGCAGAACGGCACCCGCACCTCCAGGCCCACCGCCATCGACGCACGGTCCTTGCGGTCCAGCAGCATCCGCACGAACCGGGTCAGGTGCAGGTGGCAGATGGTCCGCATCCGCGCTTCGAGCGCGGACTCGCCGTCGAGGTGGTCCACCGAAGCGACCGCGGAGGCGTACTGGTCGGCGATGTAGGACTCGACGTCGAGCTTCTTCACCAGCTCCGGCGTGTACAGCGTCGAGCGCTCGTCCATCATCGAGGTGCGGAACGCCAGCCACGGGAACGTGTCCGCGTTGACGGCCTTCTCGTCGTGGAACCAGCGGTAGCCGCCGAACACCTCGTCGGCCGACTCGCCGGACAGGGCCACCGTCGACTCGCCGCGGATCGCCTTGAACAGCAGGTACAGCGAGGTGTCCATGTCGCCGAGGCCGGCCGGGATGTCCCGCGCCCGCAGCACCGCGCGGCGCACCTCGGGGTCGGTCAGCTCGGCCGGGTTGAGGACGACGTCCTGGTGCGCCGACCCCACCAGGGCGGCGACGTCGCGGACGAACGGCGAGTCGGCCGTGTCGCGCATTTCGTCCGGCTGGAAGTTCTCCTCCTGGCCGAAGAAGTCGACGGAGAACGTCCGCAGCTGCTCGCCCTGCTCGGCCAGCCGCGCGGCCGCGAGCCCGGTGACGGCGCTGGAGTCCAGGCCACCCGACAGCAGGACGCAGCGGGGGACGTCGGCGACGAGCTGGCGGTTGACGATGTCGGTCATCAGCTCGCGGACGCGGGCGACCGTGGTCTCCTGGTCGTCCGTGTGCTGCTTCGCGTCCAGCTTCCAGTAGGTGCGGGTCCTGATGCCCTCGCGGGACACGGTGACGATCGTGCCCGGCTGCACCTCCTCCATGTCCTTCCACAGCGACCAGCCCGGCCGCTTGGTGAAGCCGGCGAGCTCGCGCAGGCCGTCGAGGTCGACGACCTTCTTGGCGAGGGGGTTGGCGAGGATGGCCTTCGGCTCGGAGCCGAACAGGACGCCGTCGCGAGTCGGGTAGTAGTAGAACGGCTTGATGCCCATCCGGTCGCGGATCATCACCAGCCGGTCGTCGCGCTCGTCCCAGATCGCGAAGGCGTACATGCCGTTGAGGTGGTCGACGACCTCGTCGCCCCACTGCAGGTAACCGTGCAGCACGACCTCGGTGTCGCTGTCGGTCTTCCACCGGTGGCCGAGCTTCGTCAGCTCTTCCTTCAGTTCGGTGAAGTTGTAGGCCTCACCGCTGTAGACCATGGCCACCGCGCCGTTCGGCGTGGCCACCGTCATCGGCTGACGGCCGCCGGGCAGGTCGATGATGGCCAGGCGCCGGTGTCCCAGCGCCACGTGCTCGCGCACCCACGTCCCCGAGTCGTCCGGCCCGCGGCAGGCCATGGTCCCCGTCATGGCGTCGACCACGTCCTGGCGGCGGGTGAGGTCGGCGTCGTAGGAAACCCAGCCGGCGATACCGCACATAGGTGATCCCCTCTCCCAAGATTTGCTTAGCCGATACAACTATCGGTAACACAGGTGTAACACGGGCTGTAGATCTTGTCTGCCCGATTTGCACTTTCCGCACCTGTTCGATCACGCAGTGTGTCGCGGGTCACTAACCAACTGCATGCAGTGACAACGAGGCAAACGTTTGCGTGACCGCCGCCACCAGCCGTCAAGACGGCGTAAACGGGTGTCAGCAACGCATCAAGAGGCCGTCAGCCGCAGGCCGGGACGGGGTCCCGGAACCGCAGAGTGAGCTGTCCGGTCACCGAACCCGGTGACCCGTCTTGAGAGGTGCCTGTGGCCGACTTGCTCTACGCCGTGCTCCTGATCGGCGTTTTCGTGGTGCTCGCGCTGGCGCTGCGCGGGCTGGAGAAGCTGTGAGCGGCGCGGGATCCGTGGCCAACGTCGTCGGCGGACTGCTGGCGCTCGGCCTGCTCGTGTACCTCTTCATCGCGCTGATCAAGCCGGAGAAATTCTGATGCGTCCCGACGTACTTTTCCCCGCGGAGGGGCTGAAATGACCGATGTCACGGCCGGGCTCATCCAGCTCGGCCTGCTCCTCGCCGCACTCGCCGTGGTCTACAAACCGCTCGGCGACTACCTGGCGCGGGTCTTCTCGACCGAGAAGCACCTGAAGCTGGAAAAGGGCCTCTACAAGCTCTTCCGCGTCAACCCGGACTCCGAGCAGCGGTGGCCGACCTACGCCGCGGGCGTGCTCGGCTTCTCGTTCGTCTCGGTCGTCCTGCTCTACCTGCTTCAGCGCCTGCAGCCGCTGCTGCCGTGGGACCTGGGCCGCGGCTCGGTGAGCCCCGGCGTCGCCTTCAACACGGCGATCTCGTTCGTCACCAACACGAACTGGCAGTCCTACGTCCCCGAGACGACGATGGGCCACTTCGTGCAGATGGCCGGGCTGACCGTGCAGAACTTCCTGTCGGCGGCCGTCGGCCTGGCCGTGGCGATCGCGGTGACGCGGGGCTTCGTGCGGGCGAAGACCGACCGGCTCGGCAACTTCTGGGTCGACCTCACCCGGGGCACGATCCGCGTGCTGCTGCCGATGGCGTTCGTGTTCGCCCTCGTGCTGGTCGCGCTCGGCGTGGTGCAGAGCCTCAAGGCCGGCGTCGCCGTGACGAACCCGGACGGCAGCCACAGCACCATCGCGCTGGCCCCGGCGGCGAGCCAGGAGGCCATCAAGGAACTGGGCACCAACGGCGGCGGCATCCTCAACGCCAACTCCGCGCACCCGTTCGAGAACCCCAACGCCTGGACGAACCTGATCGAGCTGTTCCTCATCCTGGTCATCCCGGTCAGCCTGACCCGCGCGTTCGGGACGCTGGTCGGCAACCGCCGCCAGGGGTACGTCCTGCTGAGCGTGATGGGCCTGCTGTGGGCGGCTTCGCTGGTCCTCATCTGGTTCTCGGAGGCCAAGGCGAACAACCCGGCCGCGCTGGCCGCGGGCGCGAGCATGGAAGGCAAGGAACAGCGCTTCGGCATCGGCCTGACGTCGATCTTCGCCGACACCACCACCGGCACCTCGACCGGCGCGATCAACGGCGCGCACGACAGTCTTTCGGGGCTCGGCGGCGGGGGACCGCTGCTGAACATGCTCTACGGCGAGATCTCGCCCGGCGGCGTCGGCACCGGCCTCTACGGCATCCTCGTCATGGCGATCATCGCGATGTTCCTGGCCGGCCTGATGGTCGGGCGCACGCCGGAGTACCTGGGCAAGAAGCTCGGCAAGCGCGAGGTGACCTGCGCGGCGATCGCGATGCTGGCGATGCCGACGGTCGTGCTCCTCGGTTCCGGGATCGCCCTGCTGCTGCCGGGCACGGCGGGCGCGCTCGGCAACTCCGGCGCGCACGGCCTGTCCGAGATCCTCTACGGCTACGCCTCGACCGGCAACAACAACGGCAGCGCGTTCGGTGGCCTGACCGCGACGAGCGACTGGTTCCAGTCGTCGTTCGCCGTCGCCATGGCGTTCGGCCGGTTCGTGCCGATCCTCGCCGTGCTCTGCCTGGCCGGTTCCCTGGCCGCCCAGCGCAAGGTGCCCGAGACCGCGGGCACCCTGCCGACCACCGGGCCGCTGTTCGCCACCCTGCTCACCGGCACGGTGGTGCTCGTCGCGGCCCTCACGTTCATCCCGGCGCTCGCGCTCGGGCCCATCGCGGAGGCACTCGCATGACCGTCACCGAAGAGCGACCCCAGGTGACTCCCGCCGAACCCACCGGCCGAGTCGGGGCCGGCGTGTTCAGCCCGCGCCAGCTCTGGACGTCGCTGCCGGAGGCGTTCCGGAAGCTGAACCCGAAGCACCAGCTCGGCAACCCGGTGATGTTCGTGGTGTGGGTCGGTTCGGCGCTCACCACCGTCTTCGCCGTCACCGACCCGAGCGTCTTCACCATCCTCATCGCCGTCTGGCTGTGGTTCACGGTCCTGTTCGCGAACCTCGCCGAAGCCGTCGCCGAAGGGCGGGGGAAGGCGCAGGCGGAGAGCCTGCGGCGGTCGAAGAAGGAGACCGTCGCCCGCCGGCTCACGGCGAACGGGGAAGAGCAGGTCCCCGGGGTCGAGCTGAAGATCGGCGACCTCGTCGTCGTCGAAGCGGGTCAGGTGATCCCGGGTGACGGCGACGTCGTCGAGGGCATCGCGACCGTCGACGAGTCGGCCATCACCGGCGAGTCCGCCCCGGTCATCCGCGAATCCGGCGGCGACCGGAGCGCGGTCACCGGCGGCACGACCGTGCTGAGCGACCGGATCGTCGTGAAGATCACGACCAAGCCGGGCGAGTCCTTCGTGGACCGCATGATCGCGCTGGTGGAAGGCGCTTCGCGGCAGAAGACGCCGAACGAGATCGCGCTGACGATCCTGCTCTCGACGTTGACGATCATCTTCCTGCTCGCCGTCGTGGCCCTGCAGCCGATGGCCCGCTACTCCGGCTCCGAGCAGTCCGTGATCGTGCTGACCGCGCTGCTGGTCTGCCTGATCCCGACGACGATCGGCGCGCTGCTGAGCGCGATCGGCATCGCCGGCATGGACCGCCTTGTCCAGCGCAACGTGCTGGCGACCAGCGGCCGCGCGGTGGAGGCCGCCGGCGACGTCTCGACGCTGCTGCTGGACAAGACCGGCACGATCACCTTCGGCAACCGCCGCGCCACCGAGCTGATCCCGGTCGGATCGTCCACACCGGACGAACTCGCCCGTGCCGCCCGGCTGGCCAGCCTGGCCGACGAGACCCCCGAGGGCCGCAGCGTCGTCGAGCTGACGGCGGAGCACGCGGACCGGGACGAGCACGGCGAGTTCGTCCCCTTCACCGCGCAGACCCGGATGAGCGGCATCGACATCGGCAGCAGGCGGATCCGCAAGGGGGCGGCGAGCGCGGTCCGCGCGTGGGTGCGCGACAACGGCGGCGACTTCCCCGACGAGACCGAGCGGGTGGTCGACGAGATCAGCGCCCAGGGCGGCACCCCGCTGGTGGTCGCGGAGGAAACCGTCGTGCGCGGCGTGATCCGGCTGTCCGACGTCGTCAAGCCGGGCATGAAGGAGCGCTTCGCCGAATTGCGCTCGATGGGCATCAAGACGGTGATGATCACCGGTGACAACCCGCTCACCGCGAAGGCCATCGCCGCGGACGCCGGCGTCGACGACTACCTCGCCGAGGCCAAGCCCGAGGACAAGATGGCCCTCATCAAGCAGGAGCAGGAGGGCGGGCGGCTGGTCGCGATGACCGGCGACGGCACCAACGACGCCCCCGCCCTCGCGCAGGCCGACGTCGGCGTCGCGATGAACACCGGCACCTCGGCCGCCAAGGAGGCCGGGAACATGGTCGACCTCGACAGCGATCCGACCAAACTGATCGAGATCGTCGAGATCGGCAAGCAGCTGCTGATCACCCGCGGCGCGCTGACGACCTTCAGCGTCGCCAACGACCTGGCCAAGTACTTCGCGATCCTGCCCGCGATGTTCACCGGCATCTTCGCCCAGCTCGGCGCGCTCAACATCATGCAACTGGCCACGCCGAAGTCGGCGATCCTCTCCGCGGTCATCTTCAACGCGCTGATCATCGTCGTGCTCATCCCGCTGGCCCTGCGCGGCGTGCGGTACAAGCCGTCGTCGGCCTCCGCCCTGCTGCGCCGCAACCTGCTCGTCTACGGCCTCGGCGGGATCGTCAGCCCCTTCCTCGGGATCTGGCTGATCGACCTGCTCGTGCGCCTCATCCCCGGAATCGGGTGACACCGTGAACACACTCGTCAAACAGACCTGGGCCGGGCTGCGTGTCCTGCTCGTGCTGACCGTCCTGCTCGGCGTCCTCTACCCCCTCTCCGTGTGGGCGATCGCCCGCATCCCCGGCCTGGAGGGCAACGCCGAAGGCTCGTTGGTGACGCAGAACGGCCAGGCCGTCGGCTCGTCGCTGATCGGCGTCGACCCCGTGCCCGCCGACCCCGCCCACGACCCCTGGTTCCACACCCGCCCCTCGGCGCTCGCGAAGGACGCGCTCGGCCCCGGCGACCCGTCGACCTCCGGCGCGTCCAACAAGGGGCCGTACAACGAGGACCTGGTGAAGACCATCGGCGAGCGCAAGGACGCCATCGCCAAGCGCGAAGGCGTGACGCCCGATCAGGTGCCACCGGACGCGGTGACGGCG
Organism: Amycolatopsis sp. Hca4; assembly: GCF_013364075.1. Classification (GTDB taxonomy): domain Bacteria; phylum Actinomycetota; class Actinomycetes; order Mycobacteriales; family Pseudonocardiaceae; genus Amycolatopsis. The sequence goes on along the minus strand of NZ_CP054925.1, from coordinate 4,076,850 downwards.
TCGGGCTCGGGCCTCGACCCGGCGATCAGCGTCGCCTACGCCGAGCTCCAGGCCCCGCGGGTCGCCCGCAACACCGGCCTGCCCCTCGACCGGGTGAAGCAGCTGATCGAGCAGAACACGGGCGGGGCCGGGATCGGTGTCCCCGGCGTCACTGTGCTCCCGCTCAACTTGGCCGTGCGCGCGGCGGCCGGAGGGGCACACTGACACCGTGACCACGGAGAACGGGAAGCCGCGTCGAGGGGAACTGAGGATCTACCTCGGCGCGGCTCCGGGCGTCGGCAAGACCTTCGCCATGCTCGGCGAGGCGCGGCGGCGCCTGGACCGCGGGACCGACGTCGTCGTCGGGCTGGTGGAGACGCACGGTCGCGCGAAGACCGCGGAGCTCCTCGAGGGCCTCGAAGCCGTCCCGCGGCGCCGGGCCGGGCACCGCGGCCGCGAGTTCGAGGAGATGGACCTCGACGCCGTCCTGGCCCGCGCGCCCGAGGTCGCCGTCGTCGACGAGCTGGCCCACACCAACGTGCCGGGCTCGCGCAACGCCAAGCGCTGGCAGGACGTCGAAGAGCTCCTGGACGCGGGCATAGACGTCCTCTCCACGGTCAACGTCCAGCACCTGCAGAGCCTCAACGACGTCGTCGAGCGGATCACCGGCGTCACCCAGCAGGAGACCGTCCCGGACGAGGTCGTCCGCCGCGCCGAACAGCTGGAACTGGTCGACATCACGCCGGAGGCGCTCCGGCGGCGGCTCGCGCACGGCAACGTCTACCCGGCCGAGCGGATCGACGCCGCCCTCGGCAACTACTTCCGCCCCGGCAACCTCACCGCCCTGCGCGAACTGGCGCTGCTGTGGGTGGCCGACCAGGTCGACGTCGCCCTCCAGCGCTACCGCGCCGAGCAGCGCATCACCGACACGTGGGAGGCCCGCGAACGCGTCGTCGCTTCGATCACCGGCGGCCCGGAGAGCGAGACGCTCATCCGCCGGGCCAGCCGCATCGCCACCCGCGCCGGCGCCGAGCTGCAGGTGGTGCACATCCTGCGCGGCGACGGCCTGGCCGGGATCAGCCCCGCCTCGATGGCCCGCTACCGCAAGCTCGCCGAGGAGGTGGGGGCGACGTTCCACACGGTCGTCGGCGACGACGTGCCTGCCGCGCTCCTGGACTTCGCCCGCGGGGTCAACGCGACCCAGCTCGTCATCGGCACCTCACGCCGCTCGCGGGTGGCGCGGCTGTTCGACGAGGGCATCGGCGCCTCGGTGGTCCGGCGGTCGGGGCCGATCGACGTGCACATGGTCACCCACGAAGAGGCGGGCGGGCGGCTGCGGGCGCGGCTCGGCACCAGCCCGCTCGGGTTCTCGCGGCTGGTGACGGGCTGGGTGCTGGGCATCGTGCTGCCGGTGCTGGTCACCCTGGTCGGCGTCTTCCTGCCGAGCGGGCTCGACTTCGCCACCGACGTCATCGCCTACGTGCTGGCCACGGTCGTCGTCGCCCTGGTCGGCGGCCTCGGCCCGGCGCTGGTCGCGGCCGTCTTCGGCGCCGGGCTGCTCAACTTCTTCTTCACGCCGCCGCTCTACACGCTCAACGTGCACACCCCGCAGAACCTGGTGACGCTGATCGCGATGGTCGTGGTCGCGGTGCTGGTCGCACTGGTCGTCGACCAGGCCGCGCGCCGGGCCGCGCAGGCGGCGCGGGCCCGGACCGAGGCGGCCCTGCTGGCCTCCTACGCCCGGACCGTGCTGACCCACGCGAACCCGATCGAGCGGCTGCTGGCCAAGCTCCGCGAGAACTTCGCGCTGACGTCGGTGACGCTGCTGGAGAAGCAGGACGGCGTCTGGCAGTGCGTGGCGACCGCGGGGGAGCACCCCTGCACCGACCCGGACGAGGCGGACGTCGACATCGCCGTCACCGCCGACGTCCACCTGACCCTGCGCGGGCGGGCGCTGCCCGCGGCGGACCGGCGGGTGCTGGAAGCCGTGGCCGGCCAGGCCCTGCTCGCCCTGCGGCAGCAGCGGATGGCGGCCGCGGCGGCCCGCGCCGAGCGCAAGGCCGAGGCGACCGAGCTGCGCACGACGCTGCTCTCGGCCGTCGGCCACGACCTGCGGACGCCGCTGACCTCGATCAAGGCGTCGATCGGCAGCCTGCGCGCGCCCGACCTGGCACTGTCCGAAGAGGACACCGCGGAGCTGATGGAGGCCATCGAGCTGTCCGCCGACCGGCTCGCCGGCCTGATCGACAACCTGCTCGACTCGTCCCGGCTGGCGACCGGGGCGGTCAAGCCGCACCTGCGCCCGGTGGGCTACGACGAAGTCGTCGCGCACGCGCTGTCCAATGTAGACAACTCGGACGACGTCGTGGTGGCGATCGACGACGACCTCCCGTCGGTGCTGGCCGATCCCGGCCTGCTGGAGCGGGTGGTGGCGAACGTGCTGGACAACGCCCTGCGCCACGGCGGGGCCCCGGTCTCGGCGCGGGCCAGCGCGCACTCCGGCCGGGTCGAGCTGCGGATCGTCGACCACGGCAAGGGCCTGCGCAAGGGGGCGGCGGACTCGGCGTTCGCGCCGTTCCAGCGGCTCGGCGGCGACCGGGACACGACGCCGGGCGTCGGGCTCGGGCTGTCGGTGGCGAAGGGGTTCACCGAGGCGATGGGCGGCACCATCCGCGCCGAGGACACCCCGGGTGGCGGGCTCACGGTCGTGGTCGCCCTGCCCGCGTTCAGTGTGGAGTACGAACAGGAGGGGGTGCGATGAGCGACCCGGGCGCCACCGTGCTGGTGGTGGACGACGAGCCGCAGATCGTGCGGGCACTGCGGATCAACCTGACCGCCCGCGGCTACAAGGTGATCACCGCGCACGACGGCACGGCCGCGTTGAAGGCGGTGGCCGAGACCAAGCCCGACGTCGTCGTGCTGGACCTCGGCCTGCCGGACCTCGACGGCACGGAGGTGATCGCGGGCCTGCGCGGCTGGACGACGGTCCCGATCATCGTGCTGTCCGCCCGCGGCGACTCGGCGGACAAGGTCGAGGCGCTGGACGCGGGCGCCGACGACTACGTGACGAAGCCGTTCGGCATGGACGAGCTGCTGGCCCGCCTGCGGGCGGCGGTCCGCCGCTCGGCGGTGGCGGGCGCGGACGGCGCCGACGCGGTGGTCGACACGGCGTCGTTCACCGTGGACCTGGCGGCGAAGAAGGTCCGCCGCCACGACGGCGTGGAGGTCCACCTGACGAAGACGGAGTGGGGCGTGCTGGAGCTGCTGGTCCGCAACCGCGGCCGGCTGGTGGCGCAGAAGCAGCTTCTGCACGAGGTGTGGGGCCCGTCGTACGAGACGGAGTCGCACTACCTGCGGGTGTACCTGGCCCAGCTGCGGCGCAAGCTGGAGCGCGAGCCCTCCCGGCCCCGGCACCTGCTGACCGAACCCGGGATGGGCTACCGCTTCGAGGTCTGACCCGGTGGGTACTCCCTCGGCGTGACCGAGGGGACGAAGGCGCGGATGCCGGCGAAGGTGGCGTTGGGCCTGGCGGTGACGTGGAGCGTGTTCACGGTCGCGGCCGTCGTCCTCGCCTTCGGCTGGGAAGCGACCGGGTGGCGGGAAGCGCTCCGGTTCGTGTGGCCGGTGTTCGGAACGCTCGCGGCGGCCTTCTACTGGGTCCGGTACTTCCGGACGCGCCGGAGCGGGAGCCGGCCCGGCACCTCCGAGGTCTGAAGGCGGGCTCGGCCGGGTAGTCCTTCCGCACGACCACGGGGTGCGGAAGAAGAACCCGTGGGGCAAGGCCGCGGTACTGCCGGCGGCCGTGCTCAAGGCCGTCTTCGACGTCACGGTCGCCGGCGACGACGAGGACGCCCCATCGCCGGCCGGGACTTCATCGCCGAGATCCAGGCCGAGCCGGACGCGGTGCGCCCGTCCGCGACATCCTGTGGGCCTACCACGGGCCCGAGCAGTACGAGCTGCTCTGCCTGGAACGCGGGTGGTCCGCGGAGCGCTACGGGAAGTTCCTGCGGGACGCGATGGTCTCGGCCGTCCTGGCCCGGTGACGCCGAAGGCCACCGCCGCGGCGGTGGCCTTCGAGGGTGCGTCCTGGTTTACGCCGTGGTGCCGGCGCCGGTCGTGGTCGACGACGGGGCTCCGGCCGAGCTGGAACCGCCACCGGACGGCGGGGGCTCCGCCGAAGTGGAGGAGGTCGGGGGTGGTGCCGACGATGTCGTGGTCGGAGGCGTCTTGGTCGTCGTCGGCGGCGGCTGCGTCGGGTGCTGGCTCGACGGCGGCGGGTTGCCGCCCGTGTCGTTGCGCGGCGGCGGGGGCGGCGACGGCTGGGTGACGACCGTGGTGGTCGTCTTGCCGTCCGGGCTCACCGACACCACGGTCGTGGGCGCGCTCGACGACGACGGGCTCGACGTGGTCGGCGCGCCGCTGGAGGACGCCGGGTCGCTCGACGACGGCGTGGCCGGCAGCGTCTGGACGCCGGCCGGGAGGGTGCCCTGGCCGCCGGGGCCGCCCGTGCCGCCCGCGGTGGACGCGGGGCCCGGTCCGGCGAGCTCGGCCACGGCGGCGAACGCGGTCGCGACGACCAGCCCGGCCACCCCGAGCACGACGTACCCGGTGCGGTTCGGTTTGCTGCTCCTGGGCGGCGCGGTGTCGATCCTGGTGATCCGAGAGCTCGAATCCGACCCGTCGGGGCGGGGCATACGGGGCTCCTTGGGGATTGCGGGGAGGCGCGGTTCTGGCTCGGTGAGGTCGGGAACGGGCTTGTCGGCGGACGCACAGCCACGGCGGGGGATCGACCTCGGCGGGGAGGTTATCACCGGCGTGTGGGTATTCGCCCAGGTAGTGGCCTTGATCCGTTACTGTGCGCGGTCAGCTGACCCGGAAGTGAGGAACGGCGTGAGTGAGGAAGAAACCCACACCCGGCTGACGGCGTGGGTGCGCGGCCGCGTCCAGGGCGTCGGTTTCCGCTGGTGGACGCGCAGCCGCGCGCTGGAACTTGGTCTGGTCGGGAGTGCGAGCAACCTGGCCGACGGGCGTGTCGAGGTGATAGCGGAAGGTAGTCGTGACCACTGTCAGCGGCTGTTGTCCGCGTTACGGTCCGGAGAATCACCCGGAAGTGTGGAGCACGTTGCCGAGCGGTGGTCCGACCCGAAAGGGGGACTCACCGGCTTCGTCGAGCGGTAGCGTGCCCCCTTGGTCCGTCCGGGCCGGTGTGGCTCGTGGTGTTGCTGAGGCCACGGCGGGTGTGCTAGGCGCGCCGAGGAGGGGGCGCGTCCGGCGGCCTCCGGACACCCCCAGGTAGCCTGGGACGATTGAACCGCCAGTACCCGCGGCCAGAGGGGTCAGCACCAAGTGCACCTGAAAAGCCTGACGCTCAAGGGCTTCAAGTCCTTCGCCTCGGCCACCACGCTGCGCTTCGAACCGGGCATCACCTGCGTGGTCGGGCCGAACGGCTCGGGCAAGTCCAACGTGCTCGACGCCCTGCGCTGGGTCATGGGCACCCAGGGCGCCAAGGACCTGCGCGGCGGCAAGATGGAGGACGTCATCTTCGCCGGCACGGCGGGCCGCGCCCCGCTCGGCCGCGCCGAGGTCACCCTCACCATCGACAACACCGACGGCGCGCTGCCGATCGAGTACACCGAGGTCTCGATCACCCGCCGGATGTTCCGCGACGGCGCCAGCGAGTACGAGATCAACGGCGACCGCTGCCGCCTGATGGACGTCCAGGAACTGCTGTCCGACTCCGGCATCGGCCGCGAGATGCACGTCATCGTCGGGCAGGGCCAGCTCTCGGCGATCCTGGAGTCCAAGCCCGAAGAGCGCCGCGCCTTCATCGAAGAGGCCGCCGGTGTCCTCAAGCACCGCAAGCGCAAGGAACAGACCCTGCGCAAGCTGGCCAACATGCAGGGCAACCTCGACCGCCTCGGCGACCTGACGACCGAGCTGCGCCGCCAGCTCAAGCCGCTGGGCAAGCAGGCCGAGATCGCCCGCAAGGCCCAGTCGGTCCAGTCCGAGCTGCGCGACTCCCGCCTGCGCCTGCTCGCCGACGACCTGGTCACCCAGCGCGACGCGATCGCGCGGGAAGAGGCCGACGAGAAGACGGCCCGCGCGCGCCGCGCCGAGGTCGAGCAGACCCTCGAGATCGTCTCCGCGGAGGAAGCCGAGCTGGAAGCCTCGCTCGCCGAGGACGCGCCGCTCCTGCAGGCCGCCCAGGAGACCTGGTACAAGCTGTCCGCACTGGCCGAGCGGCTGCGCGGCACCGTCCGCCTGGCCATCGAGCGCCAGCGGCACCTTTCCGCCGACGTCGCGGCGAACACCGGCGGCCGCGACCCCGAAGAGCTCCTCGAAGAGGCCGAGCGCGTCGCCGAGCAGGAGGAAGAGCTCAACGAGGCCGTCATGGAGGCCCGGGAGCTGCTCGCCCAGACCGTGCTGCGCCGCGAGGACCTCGAACAGCGCGTCCAGGCCGCCGAGCGCGCGCACTGGGCCGCCGTCCGCGCCATCGCCGACCGTCGCGAGGGCATGGCCAAGCTGACCGGCCAGGTCGAGGCGCTGCGCAGCAAGAACGGCGCCACCTCCGACGAGATCGACCGCCTCAGCGTCTCCCTCGAGGAAGCCGCCGAGCGCGCCGAGATCGCCGTCGAAGAACTCGAGATGGCCCAGGCCGAAGGCGGCGCCGAAGAGTCCGACGACGCCGGTCTGATGGATCGCCACGACCGCGCGGTCGAGGCCAACAACGCGGCGAAGGCCCGCGTCGAGGAGCTGGTCAAGGCCGAGCGCGCGGCCGAGCGCGAGATCGCGTCCGAGAAGGCGCGCGTCGAGGCGCTGTCCATCGGGCTCAAGCGCAAGGACGGCGCGGGCGCGCTGCTCGGCGCGGCCCACCAGCTGCCGGGCTTGCTGGGCTCGGTCGCCGCGCTGCTGACGGTCGAGCCGGGCCACGAGGTCGCGCTGGCCGCGGCCCTCGGCCCGGTCGCCGACGCGATCGCCGTCGCGGGCGGTGAAGACGCCCTGCGCGCCCTGAAGTACCTGAAGGAAACGGATTCCGGCCGTGCGGGCATCCTGCTCGGCGGTCCCGAGTCCACTGTGGACACGTACTCGTGGCCGTCGCTGCCGGAAGGCGCGCGCTGGGCCCGCGAGGTCGTCACCGCGCCTGCCCAGTTGCGGCCCGCCGTCGAGCAGGCCCTCGAGAAGCTGGCCATCGTCCGCGACCTCGACGCGGCCCGGCAGCTGGTCGCGGTGCACCCGGACGTCCGCGCGGTCACCGCCGAGGGCGACGTCTTCGGCGCCCGCTGGGCGATCGGCGGCTCGGGCAAGCGCGAGAGCGTGATCGAGGTCCAGGCCGCGGTCGACGAGGCGGCCGAGCGGCTCCGCCTGGCCGAACGCTCGCTGGAGCGGTACGCGGCCGAGCTGGAAGGCGCCCGCGCCGAGCAGCAGGCGCGTCGCGAAGAGGTGTCCCAGGCCAAGGACGCCCTCGGCGAGGCGAAGGTCCGGAAGGCGCGCTCTTCGGAGCGGCTCAGCCGGCTGCAGCAGGCCGCCCGCCAGGCCCAGGCCGAGGTCGAGCGGATCACCGGGCAGCGCGCGAAGGTCGAGCAGAGCCGCGTCCACGCGCTGGCCCAGCTCGCCGAGTTGGAGGAACGGCTCGCCGCCGTCGCCGAGCAGCCGGTCGAGGACGACCCGGACACCGCCGAGCGCGACGCCGCCGTCGAGGAACTGGCCGTCGTGCGGCAGGAGGAGATGGAGGCGCGGCTCGCGCAGCGCACCTCCGAAGAGCGCGCCCGCAGCATCGCCGGCAAGGCCGAAGGCCTCCGCCGCGCCGCGCACGCCGAGCAGCAGGCCCGCGAGCGCGCCGAGCGGGCCGCCGCGGCCCGCAAGCGCGGCGCCGAAATCGCCAACGCCGTCGTCAACGCCGGCGAGATCGCGCTGGAGCGCATCGAGCACTCGGTCCAGCGCGCCGCCGCCGAACGCGATGAGGTCCAGGCCCGCCGCCAGAGCCGCGAGCAGGCCCTGACCGGTGTCCGCGCCAAGGTCCGCGAGCTCACCGGCGAGCTGGAGAAGCTGACCGACGCCGTGCACCGCGACGAGGTGCTGCGCGCCGAGCAGCGGCTGCGGCTGGAGACACTGGAAGCGAAGATCGCCGAGGACTTCGGCATGGGGCTCGAGGACCTCGTCCGCGAGTACGGCCCGGACGTCCCGGTCCCGCCGAGCGCGGGCGAGATGGCCGAGTACGAGGCGGCCAAGGACCGCGGCGAGGACGTCACCCCGCCGCCGCCGATGCCCTACGACCGCGAGACCCAGGCCCGCCGCGCCAAGCGCGCCGAGAAGGACCTGTCGCTGCTGGGCAAGGTGAACCCCCTCGCACTGGAGGAGTTCGCGGCGCTGGAGGAGCGGTACAAGTTCCTCTCCACGCAGCTGGAGGACCTCAAGGACACCCGCAAGGACCTCGAAGCGGTCATCAAGCAGGTCGACGAGAAGATCCTCGAGGTCTTCGCCTCGGCGTACGCGGACGTCGCGCGCGAGTTCGAGACGGTGTTCGGCGTGCTCTTCCCGGGCGGCGAGGGCCGGATGGTGCTCACCGAGCCGGACGACCTGCTGGCCACCGGCGTCGACGTCGAGGCGCGCCCGCCGGGCAAGAAGGTCAAGCGGCTTTCGCTGCTGTCCGGTGGCGAGAAGTCGCTGGTCGCGGTGGGCATGCTGGTCGCGATCTTCCGCGCCCGGCCGTCACCGTTCTACGTCATGGACGAGGTCGAGGCCGCGTTGGACGACACCAACATGCGCCGGCTGATCGGGCTGCTGGAGCAGCTGCGCGACTCGTCGCAGCTGATCATCATCACCCACCAGAAGCCGACCATGGAGATCGCCGACGCCCTCTACGGCGTGAGCATGCAGGGCGACGGCATCACGAAGGTGATTTCGCAGCGCCTGCGCACGACCGAGGAAGACCCGGTCCCGGTCAGCTGACGTCGTCCTCACGCGAGGCGGTGCGGTCTTCGCCTCGCGCGCGGGGCTCGTAATGCCTGAGGTCGCTGCCCAGCCACTGCGCGTCGCCGATCCGCGGCCGGCGCCCGCGGGGTGTGAGCATGCCGCGCTTGACCCCGCGCTTGCGGTCGGACCGGTCCACGACCAGCGCGATGACGAGCACCACGGCCAGGACCGCGCCGAGCCCGATGAAGAACGCCATGCGAAACCCCCTGCTCTCCCGGGTTCAGGCTACGGGGGAGCAGGGGGAAGGACCCGCGGTTTTCAGCCGGCGACCCAGAAGGCGTAGTCCGCCGAGTACCGGACCGCGGCCTGCGCACCGTCCGTGCACGCGCCCGCCGGGGCCACGCCACCGCGGGTGTTCAAGCGCTGGACGTACGTCACCTTGCCGAAGATCCCGTCGCCGGTGTTGAGGTTCGCCTTGAGCAGGACCTCCGGGATCGCGTCCTTGCGCGGCGAGGTCGCCACCGCCGCCGCGCCGACCGTGCTGCCGTCCACGATGGACGTCCAGACCGGGCCCTTGCTGTGCAGTGCCACCGGTTTCCCGTGCTTCGACAGGACCGCGGCGGGCTGGATCAGCGTCCACGCGCCGTTCGTGCAGCCGTAGATCTGCACGCCTTCCGCGGGGAAGGCCGCCACCGGCCGGTTGCCCGCCGGGACCTGGATCGCGTCCGCCACCTTCGGTGCCGCCGGAGTGGCCGAAGCCGTCGCCGCGCCGCCGACCAGCAGGGCACCCGCCGCGAGCGCCACCGTCATCCGCTTCATGGAATCCACCTTCGAAAATCCTCCCGCCGCTTTTCGGCGGGCTCCCGCAATGCGACACGGGTGCCCGCCGGAAACGGTTCAGAAGAATCAGGCGGCGCGGACTTCCTCGGCCACGGCTTCGGCCTCGGCCGCCTTCGGGTCCGGCGTGCGGTGCCGCAGCGAGAGCAGGCCGCCGACGAGCAGGGTGATGACCACGCCCATCAGCGTGTACCACGGGTAGGCGAGCGCCACCTTGTCCCCGGCCGCCTTGCCGAAGTCGACGCCGATCAGGCCGCCGGTCTTCGCGTTGAACTTCACGCCGAGGATCACGAACGCCATCACCACCACCGTGACCACGAACGCGACGATCGCGTCCACCTGCCGCGCCTTCTTGATCAGCAGGCCGAGCAGGAACGAGCCGAGCAGCGCGCCGTAGGTGTAGCCGGTGATGGCCAGGCCGAGCTCGATCACCGAGTTCTTCGTGGTGGAGAACAGCGACGCGAACACCGCGAACACGACGGCCCAGATCAGTGTCCACATGCGACCGTGCTGCAGCAGTTTCGAATCCTCGGGTGAACGTTTGGTGAACCGCTGGTAGAGGTCCGCCACGGTCGACGTCGAAAGCGCGTTGAGCGCCGAGGCCAGAGCGCCCATCGTCGAGGCGAGGACACCGGCGATGAGCAGGCCGGAGACGCCGACCGGCAGGTCGTCGATGATGAACCGCGAGAACACGTCGTCCGGGCTCTGCAACCCGAGCTGCGCCACGGATTTCCGGCCGTTGAACACCCAGAGCATCGCGCCGACCAGCAGGAACAACGCAAACTGGACGGTGACGATGATGCCGCTGCCGATCAGCGCCTTCTGGCCGTCGCGCAGGCTGCGCGTGGCCAGCAGCCGCTGCGCGATCAGCTGGTCGGCGCCGTGGGAGGCCATCGACAGCGCCGCGCCGCCGAGCACCGCCGTCACGAAGGCGTACGGGCTGGTCAGCAGGTTCTTCGAGAAGTCGACGAGCATGAACTTGCCGTCCGCGGACGCCTGCGAGGCCCAGTCGGCGGGCAGCTTGTTCAGCAGCACGATCGCGGCCACCGCGGCGCCGCCCAGGTAGAGCGACAGCTGGATGACGTCGACCCAGACGACCGCCTTGATCCCGCCGATGTAGGCGTAGACCAGCGTCAGTGCGGTGAGGATGACGACGATCACCCAGTAGTCGAGGTGGATGCCGTAGTGGCCGAGGATCACCTTGATCGGGATCGCGCCGGCGAACAGGCGCACACCTTCGGCGAGCAGCCGCGTGATCACGAACGTGACCGACGCGGTGCCCTGCAGTCCGGAGCCGAACCGCTTCCCGAGGAACGCGTACGCGCTGACGAGGTTGCCCCGGAAGTACCGCGGCAGCAGCACGAACGCGGCGATCGTCCGGCCGATGATGTAGCCGAACGCCAGCTGCAGGAACAGGAACGCGTTGCCGAAGACCAGCCCGGGCGTGCTGATCACGGTCAGCGTCGAGGTCTCCGTGGCCACCACGGACAGCATCACCGCGCCCCACGGGAGGCTGCGCTCACCGACGAAGTAGTCGGCCGCCGACCGTTGTCTCCGGCCGACGAGCACGCCGATCAGCGGCATGGCCGCCAGGTAGACCACGATGATGGCGAGGTCGACACCGCGCATGGATCACTCCTACCGTTCTCCGGCCTTCTCCGCGACTCGCAACCGGGTCACGCTGCCCCCCAGCGGGGCGGGAAGGATCAGGGGGCCGGCGCCCGGGACCAGCGCGCCGAGCACGCGCGGCCCGCGGGCACCGGTCGCCGACGGCACGGTACCGGGCACACCGCACCAGGTCAGCCAGCCCAGCAACGCGGTCAGGTACGCCTCCTTGCCGGCACCGGGCAGGCCGAGGTCGTCGCTGGTCTTGACCACGGCCGACGGCAGGGCGCGGACCAGCGCGGCCATCAGCGCCGGGTTCGCGACGCCGCCGCCGGAGGCGATGACGGTCGTGACGCCGTGCCGGCGGCACTGGTCGGCCACGGTGACGGCGGTCAGTTCGGTCAGCGTCGCGAGCAGGTCGCCGGGCTCGACCGGGTCCAGGCCGGCGAGTGCGGTGTCGAGGAAGTCCGCGTTGAAGTGCTCCTTGCCGGTGGACTTCGGCGGCGGGGCGGCGAAGTACGGGTCGGCCTGCAGCCGCCCGAGCAGGTCCCGGCGGACCGACCCGCCGAGCGCGAGCTTTCCGTAGACGTCGCTGCGCTGTCCGCGCACGCGGTGGGCCGCGAGGTCGAGCAGGGCGTTGGCGGGGCCGGTGTCGTAGGCGATCACCGGCCGGTCCTCGGCGACGACGGTGATGTTCGCGATGCCGCCGAGGTTGAGCGCGGCGACCGGACGGCCGGTGTCCTCGGCGAGGCCGCGCAGCCACAGGTGGTCGAGCGTGCTGGCCAGCGGCGCCCCGTGGCCGCCCGCGGCGACGTCACGGGCGCGCAGGTCGGCGCACACGGGCAGCCCGGTGCGTTCGGCGATCCAGGCGGGCTGGCCGAGTTGCAGCGTGCCGCGGACGCGGCCGTCCGCCACCCAGTGGAAGACCGTCTGGCCCAGCGACGCGACCAGGTCCGCGGTGCCGGCCAGCTCTTCGGCACCGCGCGCGGCGGCGTCGGCGAACGCCTGGCCGACGCCGGTGTCGAGCCGGGTCAGCTCGCCGGCGGTGCACGGGTTCGGCGGCAGCGCGGCGAGCAGGGCTTCGCGGAGGGGCTCCGGGTAGGGGATTTCCAGCTCGCCGAGCGGTGTCAGGACGACGGTGTCGTCCTCGGCGTGCAGATCGGCTGCGGCCACGTCGATGCCGTCGAGCGACGTGCCCGAAATCAGGCCGATCACCCGGAAGCCGTGGCTCGCGCTTTTCCCCATCCGGAGGGGTTTAGTGGAGGCTCCCGTGTGACGCAACCCACTTGGTGAAGTCTTGGCCCAATCGCGACCTAGGTGGTGATGAATTGCCTGTGCGGACGGGGTGTCCGGGGCGGGGGAGCGCGGATGAAAGGATGGGTCCGTGTCGAGCACCTGGTTCCTGTTCGTAGTCGTCGCTGTCGTCGTCCTGGTCGCCCTGCTGGTGACCGGCCTGCTGATCGCACGCAGGCGGCGGATCAGCCTGGACGCCCAGCGCGAGGTCGAGGCGAAACCGAAGGGCGGTTCGTACGCGGCCAGCGGGGGCATCGCGCTCGCGCCCGGCGGCACGGCCGAGGCCGAAGCCCCCGAGCACCCGGTCGAGGACCGGCCGGAGGTCGACGGCCAGCCCGCGGTGGGCGACGACGCGGCGGTGCCGCGCGACTCGGCCCAGCGCACGGTCCGCGACGTCAAGCTGCCGGACGCCGAGGTCGTCGAACCGGCCCCGGCCGCCGAGGAGATCGATCCGGCGACCGGCCGCATGGAGCGGCTGCGCGGCCGGCTGTCGAAGTCCCGCTCGGTGTTCGGGACGAGCCTGCTGGGCCTGCTCGGCGCGGGCGACCTCGACGAGGACTCCTGGCAGGACGTCGAAGACACGCTGCTGATGGCCGACCTGGGTGCGGCCACCACGAACCAGATCGTCGAGCGCCTGCGCGACGAGCTGTCCCGGCGCGCGGTGCGGTCCTCGGCGGAGGCGCGCGAGGTGCTGCACGAGGTGCTGACGGCGCAGCTGTCCACCGACGGCCACCGGGCGGTCCGGGCGCTGCCGCACACGGTCGACGGGCGCAAGCAGCCCGCGGTGGTGCTGGTGGCGGGCGTGAACGGCACCGGCAAGACGACGACAACGGGCAAGCTGGCCCGCGTCCTGGTCGCCCAGGGCGGAACGGTCCTGCTGGGAGCGGCGGACACGTTCCGCGCGGCGGCGGCCGACCAGCTGCAGACGTGGGCCGAGCGCGTGGGAGCGGAGGTCGTCCGCGGCAAGGAGGGGGCGGACCCGGCGGCGGTGGCGTTCGACGCGGTCAAGCGCGGCGTGGACACGGGCGTGGACGCGGTCCTGGTCGACACGGCGGGCCGCCTGCACACGAAGACGGGCCTGATGGACGAGCTGGGCAAGGTCAAGCGCGTCGTGGAGAAGCAGGCCAAGGTCGACGAGGTCCTGCTGGTCCTGGACGCGACGACGGGCCAGAACGGGCTGATGCAGGCCCGGGTGTTCGCCGAGGTGATCGACGTGACGGGCATCGTCCTGACGAAGCTGGACGGGACGGCCAAGGGCGGCATCGTGTTCCAGGTCCAGAAGGAGCTGGGGGTGCCGGTGAAGCTGGTCGGGCTCGGCGAGGGGCCGGACGACCTGGCCCCGTTCGAGCCCGGTGCCTTCGTGGACGCCCTGCTCGGCTAGCGGACCTTCGCCGGCGGCTCCAGCCGGAACAACGGCGTCCCGTCCGCCTTGCGCAGCCCCAGCTGCAGGATCACCGGCGCCGACGGGCGGTTCACCGGGATGAGGCACGGGGACGTCCCGCGGGCCGGCACGGTCAGGTGGGACCAGCCGATGCCCTGCAGCGTGCGGTGGGCCGGGTCGACCACCATCGCCGCGCTGAAGTAGCGGCCGCTGGGGACCGCGATGCGGGCCGTGTGGCCGAGGATCGCCGAGAACGCCGTGCCGGTGCGGCCGCCGTCCTCCTGCATCGTGAGGATCACCGGTGTCCGGCCCTTCGCGCCGTGGTGCCGCACGGTGATCTCGACGGTGCCCGCGGCGGTCTTCGCCGGGCCCGGCCAGGCGGGCGACGCGGGTGAGCCGTCGAGCGCGCGGTCGACGAGCCGGTCCAGGAGGTTCGAAGCGGCGCCCTGCGCGAGCCAGGCCAAGGCACCGGCGTGCGTGTCCATGCGGTCTCCGGCGATATTCGGGTGACGGCGGCGGGCGCGCCGGCGCAGAATCCGGGCATGCCCGGTTGACGCACGCGCGCCCCTCCTCGTGGAAGACGCCCCGAAGCCGTCATTCGCTACGAGGAAGGACCCATCATGCCCGCCATTCACGGAGATCGGGTGCGCTTGCGTCCGATCGGCCCAGCCGACCGCGTCCGGCTGCGCGAAATCCTGGCCACCCCGGAGGTCGCCCGCTGGTGGGGCGACCCGGATCGCGAGACCGAAGGCCTGTACGAGGTCGAAGAGGGTTACCACGTCTACGTGATCGAGTTCGACGGCGAGGTCGTCGGCCTGATCCAGAGCTGCGAGGAGCTGGACCCGCAGTACCGCCACGCGGGCATCGACATCTCGGTGCACCCGGAGTTCCACGGCCGCGGTATCGGCACGGACGCGATCCGGGCGCTGGCCCGCCACCTGTTCGCCGAGGGACACCACCGGCTGACGATCGACCCGGCGGCGTCCAACGAGACGGCGATCCGGGTGTACACGAAGGTGGGATTCCGGCCGGTCGGGGTGCTCCGGAACTACGAACGCGCCCCGGACGGCACCTGGCACGACGGGCTGCTGATGGACCTGCTGGAAGAGGAGCTCACTTAGCCGACAGCTTCATCTCGACGAGCTGCTCGGTGAGCTGGATTACCTGCTTGAGCCGCGCGTCCAGCTTAGCGAGCACGTCGTCGAGCGCCGCCGCCTTCTCGGCGGGCGCTCGTTGGGCTTCGTCGGCGCGGAGCACTTCGGACATCGGGCCATGCTAGCGGTTCGAGTGGTCGGATGATCATTCAGCGTTAGACCGTGATCGCCGCCTGGGAGAGGCTAGCTCCCAGAGCGTCCGCCACCCGCTGCACCGCCGGGGCGATGTGCGCCACCGCCTCGGCGGTCAGCCGTCCGGACGGCCCCGACACCGAAACCGCCGCCGGGACCGGCGCCCCCGGCACCGCCACGGCGACGCACCGCACGCCCAGTTCCTGCTCCGCCTCGTCCAGCGCGTACCCCTGCGAAGCGATCCGCGACAGCTCTACCGCCAGCGCGTCCGGGTCCGTGAACGTGTGCTCCGTGTACGCGGGCATCCCGGTGCGCGAAAGCAGCGAACGCACGTCCGAAGCGGGCAGGTGCGCCAGCATCGCCTTGCCCACGCCGGTCCCGTGCGGCAGCAACCGCCGTCCGACCTCGGTGAACATCCGCATCGAGTGCTTCGACGGCACCTGGGCCACGTAAACGACCTCGTCGCGCTCCAGGACCGCCAGGTTGGCCGTCTCGCCGACCTCCTCCACCAGCTCCGCCAGCAGCGGCCGCGCCCACGCGCCGAACTGCATGCTCGCGTTCTCGCCCAGCCGGATCAGGCGTGCGCCCAGCGCGTAGCGGCGGTTCGTGTTCTGGCGGACGTACCCCAGGTCGACCAGCGTGCGGATGAGCCGGTGGATCGTCGGCATCGGCAGCCCGGACAGCGTCGCCAGCTCCGACAGGCTGGCCTCGCCACCGGTGTCCGCGAGGTGTTCCAGCAGCTCGAAGGCACGCTGCAGGGACTGGACGCCGCCGTCGCGACCGTTCTTCTCCGCCGGCACGGTGGCCCTCCTTACGTCGGCGTTGAGCTTCCGCTATGCAGAAACTATAGTCCGGCTGGTAGAAAACCGTAGGGCCGTTATCCAAAGATCCGAACCCTCGAGGTGTTTCCCCATGTCTTCTGAAGTCCAGGTGCTGGGCGACCCGGTCGAGCGCGGCGACGAGATCCTCACGCCGGAGGCGCTCGCCTTCCTCGCCGGCCTCCACGACGCCTTCGCCGGCCGCCGCGACGAGCTGCTCCGGGCGCGGAGCAAGCGCCGCGAAGAGGCCCGGACCACCGGCAAGCTCGACTTCCTGCCGGAGACCAAGGAGATCCGCGACGGCGACTGGCAGGTCGCCGGGGCCCCGGAGGCGCTCCGCGACCGCCGCGTCGAGATCACCGGACCGACCGACCGCAAGATGACCATCAACGCGCTCAACTCCGGCGCGAAGGTGTGGCTGGCCGACCTCGAGGACGCCAACACCCCGCACTGGCACAACGTGGTCTCCGGCCAGGTCAACCTGTACGACGCCGTCCGCGAGACGATCACCCTGGAAAGCGGCGGCAAGAGCTACGCGCTGAAGGACGACGTCGAGCACGCCACGATCGTGGTCCGCCCGCGCGGCTGGCACCTGCCCGAAGCCCACCTCACCTTCGGCGGCCGCGAGGGCGTCGGCGCGCTCGTCGACTTCGGCCTGCACTTCTTCCACAACGCCGCCGAACTGCTCAAGCGCGGCAAGGGCCCGTACTACTACCTGCCGAAGATGGAGAGCCACCTCGAAGCGCGGCTCTGGAACGACGTCTTCACCCACGCCGAGAAGGCGCTCGGCATCGAGCACGGCACCGTCCGCGCCACCGTGCTGATCGAGACCATCCCGGCCGCGTTCGAGATGGAGGAAATCCTCTACGAGCTGCGCGAGCACGCTTCGGGCCTCAACGCGGGCCGCTGGGACTACCTGTTCAGCGTGATCAAGTACTTCCGTGACGCGGGCGAGAAGTTCGTACTGCCGGACCGCAACTCGGTCACCATGACCGCGCCGTTCATGCGCGCCTACACCGAGCTGCTCGTGCGCACCTGCCACAAGCGCGGCGCCTTCGCGATCGGCGGCATGGCCGCGTTCATCCCCAGCAAGGACCCCGAGGTCAACAAGGGTGCCTTCGAGAAGGTCCACGCGGACAAGTCCCGCGAGGCCGGCGACGGCTTCGACGGCTCCTGGGTCGCCCACCCGGGCATGGTCGAGCTCTGCAAGGAGGAGTTCGACAAGGTGCTCGGCGACCAGCCGAACCAGCTCGACCGCACCCGCGACGAAGTCAGCGTCACCGCCGACCAGCTGCTGGACGTCGCTTCGACGCCGGGTGGCGCGACCGCGGCCGGCCTGCGCGCCGCAGTCGACGTCGGTGTCCGCTACATCGCGTCCTGGCTGGGCGGCAACGGCGCGGCGGCCATCCACAACCTGATGGAGGACGCCGCCACCGCCGAGATCTCGCGCTCGCAGATCTGGCAGTGGGTCAAGAACGGGACCACTTTGGACAGTGGGGACGCGGTCACCGCGGAGCTGGTGCGCGGCGTGCTGGCCGACGTCCGCGGCGAGCTGGCCGGCGAGCTCAAGCCCGAGCTGCTGGAGCCCGCGGTGGAGCTGTTCGAGCAGGTCGCGCTGGCCGACGAGTTCCCGGACTTCCTGACGCTGCCCGCGTACGAGAAGATCAAGTAGTGCGGCTGCCCGAAGACGTCTACGACGCCGCCGACGCGCGCCTGGCTGCGGCCGACGCGCGCGTCGCGGCGTCGTACCCGGGGGAGCGGCCGGGGCGCCAGCCCGTGCACACCGTCTACGTCCCGGCTTCGCGGTACAAGACGCGCCTGGTCGCCGACTGGGGCAAGCAGGCGATGCGCGTGTTCGTCGAGCACGGCGACCTCCTCGGCGTCGACGCCGACGTGTACGAACGCGTCCGCGCGAAGCTGCTGACCGAGCCGATCGAGGACCTGAGGATCGACTTCGAGGACGGCTTCGGCCGCGTCCCGGACGACGTCGAGGACGCGGCGGCCCGCGCGGCCGGGCAGACCCTGGCGACCACCGGCGGCACACCGTTCTGCGGCATCCGCTTCAAGAGCTTCGAAGCGGCGACGCGCCGGCGAGGCATCCGCACCCTCGACCTGTTCCTGGGATCGCTGCTGGAGCACGGCCCGCTCCCGGCCGGGTTCGTCGTCACGCTGCCGAAGGTGACGGCGGTGGAGCAGGTCTCGGTGGCCGCGGAAGTCCTCTCCCGGCTGGAAACCGCGTACGAGCTGGCTGAAGGGGCGCTGCGCTTCGAGGTCCAGATCGAGACCGCCCAGTCCATTGTGGACGTGGACGGGACGCTGTCGGTGGCGCGGATCGTGCAGGCGGCGGCGGGGCGCTGTTCGGGTCTGCACTACGGGACGTACGACTACAGCGCGGGCCTGGGCATCGCGGCGGCGTACCAGAGCATGGAGCACCCGGCGGCGGACCTGGCCAAGGGCTTGATGCAGGTCGCTGCGGCGGGCACCGGCGTCCGGTTGTCGGACGGTTCGACCAACCGCCTCCCGATCGGCGACGCCCTGCCGACGGCGTGGGCCGAGCACCTCCGCTTGGTGCGAAGGTCCCTGGAGCGTGGCTTCTACCAGGGCTGGGACCTGCACCCGCACCAGCTGCCGACCCGTTTCGCGGCGACGTACAAGTTCTACCGCGCGGGGTTCCCGGAGGCGGTGCAGAGGTTGCGCGCGTACGCGGAGAAGACGGCCGGGGGAGTGCTGGACGAACCGGCGACGGCCCAGGCGCTGGCGGTGTACCTCCTGCGGGGGCTGGATTGCGGGGCGCTGGACGAGGGCGAGCTGCCGTTCGGGCGGCCGGAGCTGGAGAAGTACGCCCGCCGGGAGGTCTGACCGCAGCCGGGGAAGCACCCGCCGAAGCGGGACTCCCTCGGCTGCGGTGGTCAGATCGTTGCCGGGCTGCGGCGGTGCGTGGACACCGCGACGAGCGCCAGCAAGGCGAGCTGAACCGTGATCGTTCCGGTCGTCGCCCACCCCGGAAAACCCGCCGGCGCAGCCTTCAACGTGAGGGCGGGACCGGTGACGCTCCCGAGCACGACGAGCACATCCAGGATCGTGGCGAGCAACCGCCGGGTCTGGGAAGGTGGCACTTCCACTTCTGCCCTCACCGCCGTCGTCTCGATCCGGACGCGCGCGAACCGGGACGGAACGTCGTCTTCCAGCGCTGTTTCCTGAGGTGCGGACGGATCCGCACGCTCGATTTCGGCACCCATGCTCGTGCCTGTTCCTTTCCGGCCCGATCCGGCGCCCGCGTTGGCACGTCGAACCGGGGACCACTTTCGGGTCGCGGCTCTCGCCGCGGCCGGCCACCGGTTGGCCGCCCCTCCTCGGCCCATCGGTCACCTGTCTCCCTGAGCGGGAAGCTGGTCCGGCTTCCCGACGCCACGACCAGTCCGCATGGGTGACTGGTCCGCGCCAGGGGCGAGCCCGCTCGTCAAAGCAGGCTGCTGTCGACTGTAGAGCTGTGGGGACGGTGATCACAACCGTCTCCGTGCGGATTACATGCAGAAAATGTGGGTTTTCGGTGTGGAACCTGCCATGCTGGTGTGGTGAGCAGAGGAGGCGGCATGCCCGCGGGCGAGGAGAGCCGGTCGACCGTGGTCGACCGAGTCAACGTCGCGTTGATCGCCGAAGCGGTCGATGCGCTGGCGAAACTGCAGGACCGCACCGGTCTCAAAAAGGTCGACCTGGTCAACCGGGCCCTGCTCGTCTACGAGTTCGTCGACGCCGAACTCAAGGCGGGCAAGCAGATCCTGCTCCGCGACCAGGACGGCCGGGACCAGCTGGTGAAGATCTTCCTGTAGTCACTCACCGAGGCGGGCGCGGTCGGCGGCCTCCCGCCCCGCGCCCCACCCTTCGTGGCTGCGCACGGTCACCGACTTGCTCACCACCTCGGGAAACAGCTCGGTGAACGCCGCCGCCACCTCGGCCTCGCGCGAGGCCAGCACCGGCAGCAGATCCGGCACCGAGGCGATCGTCGCTTCCGCCGTCTGCTCGAGCCGCTCGCCGATGCGGGTGGCGTACGAAACCAGGAACGACTTCCGGAAATCGCGGGACCGGCCCGCCGGGTCGGCGATCATCGCGCGGGTCGCCTGGACCAGCAACGACGTCGTCAGCAGCTCGACGGCGTCCAGGTCGTCGCCGACCACGGTCACGAAGTCCCAGCGCGCATCGAAGATGGCCTGGCAACGGTTGGCCTTCGCGACCACGTGGACCAGCAGCGACTTCGCGTCGGTGTACGGCGTGTCGAGCCAGATTCTGCGGGCCGCGGGGCGGTCCGGCGCGCCGGTGGCCGCCTCCACCAGGGCCCGGTCGAGGGCGTGGCGGGTCATCAGCTCCTGCGCCTTCGCCGAAAGGGCCTCGGCCTCCTCCGGGAACGAGCTCGACTCGGCCTTCGCGAGCAGCGCGCGGACCCGGCTCAGCTTCTTGTCGTCGACGGGGTGACCTGCCGGGCGCGGCAGCGGGGTGCCCGGCGCGGGCAGCACCACGGTCACCGGGGGCAGCGTCTTCAGCAGGCCGAAGGCGGAGATGACCGCGGCCACCGCTTCGGATGGCGTGAGGATGTGCTTCGCCGCCCATTGCGGCAGGTGTGGCTCGGTTTCGTTCCACCAGCGGACGCCGCCCGCCGCGTCGAGCTGGGCCAGCCAGTCCGGGTGCACGGTGGTGAACTGCCCGGCGTAGGCGGAGAGGGTGTCGAGCAGGTACGAGCCGGCGAACTCGTCCAGGCGGCGCCGGGCCGCCTGGTGGAGGTCTTCGGGCAGCCAGCCACCCCGGCACGCGCGGGCGATCAGCTGCCCGGCGACCGGATCGGCAGCCGAGGCGAGGGCGGGCGGCAGGGTGTAGTCCGGCTCCAGCCAGTCCGCGTCGCCCGGTACGGCGGCGAACAGCGCGTCGCCGAACTCCTCGGCCGTCGTCGGCGGCGGGCCGACGCGGACCTGCTTCCGCTTGCCCACGCGACCAGTCTGCCGCAGCGGCCCCGGCGGGCGTCGGGTACGTCACTGCGAGCGTTAACACCGCTGGAACATCCGATGCCTAGGGTCCGGCCATGGCGGAGAACAAGAAGCGCTGGTGGACTTCGGTGTTCGTGCAACTGCTCGTGGCGGTGGTCGCCGGCGTGCTGGTCGGGCACTTCTGGCCGGGGCTCGGCGCCCAGCTCAAGCCGGTCGGCGACGGCTTCATCCGGCTGATCAAGATGATCATCGCACCGCTGATCTTCTGCGTCGTGGTGACCGGGATCGCGGCGGTCGGCGACATCAAAGCGGTCGGACGAATCGGACTCAAGGCGATCGTCTACTTCGAGGTCGTGACGACGTTCGCGCTGCTGTTCGGCCTGGTCGTGGCGAACGTCTTCCACCCCGGTGCCGGGCTCGACATCAACCCGGCGACGCTCGACCCGAAAGCGGTCACCGCGCAGACCAAGGGCGGCCAGCTGCCCTCGGTCGGGGACTTCCTGCTGCACACCATCCCCGACAGCGTGGTGAACGCCTTCGCGCAGAACCAGCTGCTGCAGGTGCTGGTGTTCGCGGTGTTCTTCGGCGTGGCGCTGGCCGCGGTCGGGCGGGAGCGGGCGCCGCTGGTGCTCGGCTTCGTCGACCAGGTGCAGCAGGTCATCTTCAAGGTGATGGGCTGGATCATGCGGGTCGCGCCGCTGGGTGCGTTCGGCGCGATGGCCTTCATCATCGGCCAGTACGGTCTGTCCACATTGGGCACCTACGCGAAGCTGA
Source organism: Amycolatopsis sp. Hca4 (assembly GCF_013364075.1). GTDB lineage: Bacteria > Actinomycetota > Actinomycetes > Mycobacteriales > Pseudonocardiaceae > Amycolatopsis. Next base: position 4,054,988 of record NZ_CP054925.1, on the reverse strand, counting down.
TCGCCGCCTGCTACGGCGCGGCCGTGCTCTTCACCCTCGTCCTCGCCGCGATTTCCCGCTTCTACGCCGGGGTCTCGGTCTGGAAGTTCCTCCGCTACGCGCGGGAAGAGTTCCTGCTCGCGCTGGGCACGGCGTCGACGGAGTCGGTGCTGCCGCGGATCATGGTCAAGCTCACCGACGCCGGCTGCTCCCGCGCGGCGACCGGCCTGGTGGTGCCGACCGGGTACTCGTTCAACCTCGACGGCGCGACCATCTACCTGTCGATCTGCACGGTGTTCCTGGCCCAGGCGTTCGGTGTCGAGATGACGCTCGGCCAGCAGCTGCTGGCGGTGCTGATCCTGATGCTGACGTCGAAGGGCATGGCGGGCGTCCCGGGCTCGAGCTTCCTGGCCCTCTCGGCCACCGCCGCGGCGATCGGCGCGTTCCCGGTGGCGGGCGTGGCGCTGCTGCTGGGCGCGGACCGGCTGATGGACTCGATGCGCGTGTTCGTCAACCTGCTGGGCAACTGCGTGGCGACGTTCGTGGTGGCGAAGTCCGAAGGGCAGCTGGACCGGGACAAGCTGCGGGTAACCCTCGAAGGAGCGACGCCGGTCCCCGCCTAGCGCAGCCGGGGCAGGGCGTCCCTGGCGAAGTGGCTCAACGTCCGCAGGTCTTCGGCGAACCGCTCCCGGTGGGCTTCGGGCAGGGGCCGGAAGAAGAACTGCTCGATGTTCTCCACGTGCAGGCGGCTGGCGCGCACGGTCGTCTCCTCGCCGAACGCGGTCAGCCGGACGAGCTGGACCCGGCGGTCGGCGGGCGACGCCGTGCGCGTCACCAGGCCGATCGCCACCATCCGGTCGACCAGCCGGGTCGCGCCGCCGGTGGTGAGCACCTGCTCCTGGGCGATCGAGCGCATGGTCAGCCCGTCTTCCCCGGTGCGGCCCACGATGAGCAGGACCTCGTACATCAGGTGCGTGATCCCGCATTCGCGCTCCAGCGCCCGCCCGAGCAGGTAGCCGAGCCGGTGCGCCGCGCCCTGCAGCCGCCCGAAGGCCAGCACGCGGGCGTCGTCCGCCGCCTGCCGGGCCGAACCTATTTCGGGGTCCACCCGCTCATCCTCCCCTTTGCGCCCGGTCACGCAACGCGAGACGGCGGGCGGTGGGGTGCAAGGCGTTCCCCCTGCGCCGAGCGGGCGAGCGGCGCGTCAATCGCCCGCGCGCAGGGCGAGGTAGACGTCGAGCTGGTCGGTGAACTCCGTCAGGTCCGCGCCGAGCAGCTCCCCCGCCCGCCCGATCCGGTAGCGCAGGGTGTTGACGTGGACGTGCAACGCCTTCGCCGCCCGGGTCGGCGAACCCGAGCACTCCAGGAACACGCGGACCGTGTGCACCAGGTCCGTGTGCTGCTCCGCGTCGTAGGCCAGCAGCGGCCCGAGCACCCGGCGGCGCAGGGCCGCCCGCAGCCCGTCCGGTGCCCCGGCCAACAGCAGCTCGTGCACGTCGACCTCGCCGGCCCGGACCACCGCCACCCGGCCGGGGCGGCGCGCCGCCACCTGCACGGCGTACCGCGCGCTCTCCACGGCCTCCTCGCGCGGGCCCGGCTCGCTGACCCCGCACAGGATCCGCTCCGCCCGCAGCAGTGGCTCCACAGTGGACAGCCCGGCCACGGACGGCAGCACCACGGCCGCGTACGCCGTCTCCCCGGCGGTGTCCAGCAGCAACGCCTCCGGCAGCAGCTCGCCCAGTACGTCCCGGCTCTCGTCGCTGCCTTCGGTCCGCAGCGCGACGACGCAGGCGTCCTCGGGCACCGGCACGGCCGGCCGGGAGGCTCGCGCCCGCGTGACCCCGACGAGGCCCGCCACCTCCTCCGCCAGCTCGGCCTGCGCGGTGCTCAGCGGCCCGCCTGCCGCGATCAGCCACGGCACCGCGTGCCGCCCTTCGACCGGGACCACCGTCAGCGGCCCCGGCTCGCGGGCCGCGTACCGGCGGACGACGTCCTCGGCGGGCAGCGGCAGCGGGGCCGTCCCGGCGATCAGCCTGCCCAGGCCCGACAGCACCCAGCAGGGCAGCCCGAGTTCCGCCGAGGCGCGCTCCACGAGCGTCTCGACCGGTGCCTCGGCCGCCGCCTGCAAACGTTTGCGCGCGCTGTCGGACGCGGCGGCCAGCGCCAGCACCACCTGCTCGGTGATCACCGAGAACGACAGGTCGGCGGGCACTTCGAGCAGCGGGATCCGGTGCCGGACGCAGGCGTCGACGACGTCGTCCGGTATCCCGCCCGAGTCGGCGCCGGACGCGGCCAGCGCCGCCGCGCCCGAGCGGGCCAGCGCGGCCACGAACGGCTCGGCGTCGCCCGGCTCGTGCCACCAGAGCAGGCCGGAAAGCACCAGCTCACCGGCCGACAGGTACCGTCCGGGGTCGGACAGCTCCGTGACGTAGATGCGCGTCACCGGCCGGTCGAGCAGGTCGTCGCCGGCCCGCGGGCGCAGCCGCAGTCCGGGCAGGCCCAGCAGAGTTTTCACCGTCGTCATGAGGCTTGTAGGAAAGCACAAAGGCCACCGCGTCCGCTGCTGTGCGTTTCATGCGTGGCGCCGTTGCCGCCCGGCCGTGATCCGTCGTCTACTGGTCTATCGCCCCCACGAAGGAGCAACGAGTGGAGTTCCTGCGTCCCACGACGCTCGCCGAGGCACTGGCGCTCAAGGCCGAGCGGCCCGGCGCGGTGCCGATCGCCGGTGGCACCGACGTGATGGTCGAGCTGAACTTCGACCACCGGCGTCCCGAGGCCCTGCTGGACCTGACCACGGTCGGCGAGCTGGCCGAGTGGTCCACTGTGGACCACTCGGGTGGCACGGTCCGGCTCGGCGCCGGCGTCCCGTACTCCCGGGTCATCACCGAACTGGGTGATTCCGTCCCGGCGCTGGCCATGGCCTCCCGCACGGTCGGGTCCCCGCAGATCCGCAACCGCGGCACGGTCGGCGGCAACCTGGGCGCCGCCTCGCCCGCCGGGGACACCCACCCGGTGCTGCTCGCCCTGGACGCGCAGGTCGAGGTGGCCTCCGTGCGGGGGACCCGCCTCCTCCGCGCGGAGGAGTTCTACGTCGGCGTGAAACGCCACGCGCTGGCCGAGGACGAGCTGATCACCGCCGTCCACCTGCCCGCGCACGCCGGGCCGCAGCAGTTCGCCAAGGTCGGCACCCGCAACGCCATGGTCATCGCGGTCTGCTCCTTCGCGCTGTCGCTGCGGAACGGCCAGGTCGGCGCCGCGATCGGTTCCGCCGCCCCGACCCCGCGCCGCGCCCGGGAGGCCGAGGACTTCCTGGCCGCCGAGCTGCCGTGGACGTCCCCCGAGCCGCTCCCGGACTCCCTGAAACGCCGCTTCGGCGAGCTGGTGGCCGCGGCCGCCGCCCCGATCGACGACGTCCGGGGGAGCGCCGCGTATCGGAAGCACGCCCTCGGGGTACTTGCGCGGCGTACGTTGACCTGGGCCTGGGACGAACACCGGACGGGGGAGCGCGCATGCGCCTGAATGTCACGATCAACGGCGAGCCGCGGCAGGCGGACGACGTCTGGGAAGGCGAAAGCCTGCTGTACGTGCTGCGCGAGCGGCTCGGGCTCCCGGGCTCGAAGAACGCCTGTGAGCAGGGCGAATGCGGCTCCTGCACGGTCTACCTCGACGACGTCCCGGTGTGCGCGTGCCTGGTCGCGGCCGGGCAGGCCGAGGGCCGGGTGGTGCGCACGGTCGAGGGGCTGGCCGACGGCGACACCCTCGACCCGGTCCAGCAGTCCTTTGTGGATGCGGGGGCGGTCCAGTGCGGGTTCTGCACGCCGGGCCTGGTCGTCGCCGCGCACGACCTGCTGAACCGCGTGCCCGACCCGAGCGACGAGGAGATCCGCGAGGCGCTGGCCGGCAACCTCTGCCGCTGCACCGGCTACGAGAAGATCCTCGACGCGGTGCGCGGGGCGGCGAAGGGTGGTGCCCGGTGAGGACGCTCATCGCGAACGCGGCCATCGCCACTGTCAGCGGCGAGGAGTACGCGAGCGGGCACGTCGTCGTCGAGAACGACCGGATCTCCGAAGTCGGCGAAGGCGTGTACACCGGCGAGTTCGACGAGCGCGTCGAGGCCGGAGGCTGCCTGGTCACCCCGGGGCTGATCAACACCCACCACCACCTCTACCAGTGGGCCACCCGCGGGATGGCCGCCGACCACACGCTCTTCGAGTGGCTGGTCGCGCTCTACCCGGTCTGGGGCCGCCTCGACGACGAGATCACGCACGCCGCGGGCACCGCCGGGATGGCGCGGCTGGCGCTCACCGGCTGCACCACCGTCGCCGACCACCACTACGTCTTCCCGCGCGACGGCGGCGACCAGGTCGCCGCGCTGGCCGCGGCCCGGCAGCGGATCGGCGTCCGGCTGCACGTCGTGCGCGGGTCGATGGACCGCGGCGAGTCCGACGGCGGCCTGCCGCCGGACAACCTCGTCGAGTCGACCGAGGACGCGCTGACCGGCACCGAAGCGGCGATCGACCGCTTCCACGACGACTCCGCCGGTGCCCACCTGCAGATCGCCGCGGGCCCGTGCTCGCCGTTCTCGGTCACCGAACGGCTGATGTCCGGCGCGGCCGAGCTGGCCCGGCGCAAGGGCGTCCGCCTGCACACCCACCTCGCCGAGACCCTCGACGAGGAGAAGCAGTGCCTGGCCGAGGTCGGCTGCACGCCCGCCGAGTACGCCGACAAGCTCGGCTGGCTCGCCGACGACGTCTGGCTCGCCCACACCATCCACCTCGCGCCCGAGGCGATCCGCCGGTTCGGCGCGACCGGGACCGGCTCGGCGCACTGCCCGACGTCCAACGGCCGCATCGGCGCCGGCATCGCGCCGGTGCGCGACCTGCTCGACGCCGGGGTCCCGGTCGGCCTGGGTGCCGACGGGGCCGCGTCCAACGAATCCGGCGGCCTCGGTGAAGAACTGCACCAGTCGCTGCTGCAGGCCCGCCAGCGCGGCGGCCCGCGCGGGCTGACCACGCGCGAAGCGCTGTGGATGGGCACGATGGGCGGCGCCCGCTGCCTCGGCCGGGCGGCCGACCTCGGGTCGATCGAGCCCGGGAAGCTCGCCGACCTCGCCGTCTGGGACCTGACCGGGCTCAACTACGCCGGCATCACCGACCCGGTCGCGGCGCTGGTGCTCGGCACCACGCCGCCGCTGCGCCGCCTGTTCGTCGGCGGCAAGGCCGTCGTCGAGGACGGCACCCTGCGCGAAGCCGACGAGTCCGCCATCGCCCGCGAGCTGGCCGCCGCGAGCGCCCGGTTGAGGGAGGGCAGATGACCAGCACCACCGCCGTCACGACGGCGACCGCGAACGGCGTCGGCACTTCGCCGCAGCGCCCCGACGGCACGGTGAAGGTCCGCGGCGAGTTCGCCTACTCCTCGGACCTGTGGCACGAGGACATGGTCTGGGGCGTGACGCTGCGCAGCCCGCACCCGTACGCGCGGATCACGTCGATCGACATCGCCGAAGCACTGGCCGTGCCCGGCGTGTACGCGGTGCTGACGCACGAGGACGTCCCCGGCGTCAACCGCTACGGCCTCGAGCACGCCGACCAGCCGGTGCTCGCCACCGATGTCGTGCGCTACCAGGGCGAACCGGTGGCGCTGGTCGCCGCCGACCACCCGGAGACCGCGCGCCGGGCGATGAAGCGGATCGTCGTCGGCTACGAGGAACTGGAGCCGGTGACGGACTCCGAAGCGGCCGTCGCCGGCGAAGGGCCTTCGCTGCATGAAGGTGGCAACGTCGTCCGGCACGTGAAGATCCGCCGCGGCCCGCAGGACCTCGCCGCCGACGTCGTCGTCTCCGGCGTCTACGAGGTCGGCATGCAGGACCAGGCCTTCCTGGGCCCGGAGTCCGGGCTCGCCGTGCCGGACACCGAAGGCGGTGTCGACCTGTACGTCGCGACGCAGTGGCTGCACGTCGACCAGCAGCAGATCGTCGCCGCGCTGGGCCTGCCCGCCGAGAAGGTGCGGCTGACCCTCGGCGGCGTCGGCGGGGCGTTCGGCGGCCGCGAGGACCTGTCGATGCAGGTGCACGCCTGCCTGCTGGCCCTGCACACCGGCAAGCCGGTGAAGATGGTCTACAACCGCGAAGAGTCCTTCTACGGGCACGTCCACCGCCACCCGGCGAAGATGTACTACGAGCACGGCGCCACCTCCGACGGCCGCCTGGTCTACGTGCGGACCCGGTTGTTCCTGGACGGCGGCGCGTACGCGTCCTCGACCGGCGCGGTGGTCGCGAACGCGGCCACGCTCGGCGTCGGTCCGTACAAAGTGGACAGTGTGGCGGTCGACTGCTGGGGCACCTACACGAACAACCCGCCGTGCGGCGCGATGCGCGGCTTCGGCGCGGTGCAGGCGGCGTTCGGTTACGAATCGCAGATGGACAAGCTGGCGGACGCCTGCGGTCTCGACCCGGTCGAGATCCGCGTCCGCAACGCCATGCGCGAGGGCGACCTGATGCCGACCGGCCAGGTCGTGGACGCGGAAGCGCCGGTCGCGGAGCTGCTGACCCGCGTCCGGGAGATGCCGCTGCCGCCGGAACGGCCGTTCGACCTGCGGCACATGCCGGGCGGGGTGTCGAACACGACCCACGGCGAAGGCGTCGTCCGCGGCATCGGGTACGCCGTCGGGATCAAGAACGTCTGCTTCTCCGAGGGCTTCGACGACTATTCGACGGCTCGCGTTCGCCTGCAGCTGGTCGGCGGCGAGCCGGCCGCGACCGTGCACACCGCGGCCTGCGAGGTCGGCCAGGGCCTGGTGACGATCATGCAGCAGATCGTCCGCACCGAGCTCGGCGTCGACCAGGTGACGGTCCTGCCGATGGACACCTCGATCGGCAACGCCGGCTCGACATCGGCGTCCCGGCAGACCTACGTCACCGGCGGCGCGGTGCAGGCCGCCTGCGGTGCGGTGCGGACCAAGCTGCTGTCCCGGTTCGACGCGAAAGTGCGCGTGGTCGGCGGCAAGCTCGTCGCGGCCGACGGCCAGGTGCTCGCGGACCTGGTGGACGTCCTCGGCGACGACGTCTACGACGAAACGGTCGAGTGGCGGCACCGGCCGACGGCGGCACTGGACCCGGAGACCGGGCAGGGGACCGCGCACGTGCAGTACGCGTTCGCCGCGCACCGGGCGGTCGTCGACGTCGACACCGAGCTGGGCCTGGTCAAGGTGGTCGCGCTGGACTGCGCCCAGGACGTCGGCCGGGCGCTGAACCCGCAGGCCGTGCTCGGCCAGATCCAGGGCGGCTCGGCGCAGGGGCTCGGGCTCGCGGTGATGGAGGAGATCCAGACCTCCGGCGGGAAGATCCGGAACCCCTCCTTCACCGACTACCTGATCCCGACGGTGCTGGACATGCCGCCGATGAGCATCGACGTCCTGGAACGCCCGGACCCGAACGCGCCGTACGGCCTGCGCGGGGTGGGGGAGCCGCCGACGATCTCGTCGACCCCGGCGATCGTGGCCGCGATCCGGGCCGCGACCGGGCTCGCGCTGACCCGCGTCCCGGTGCGGCCGGAGCACCTCACCGGGACTTGAGGGACCAGTTCTGGTTGGCGTCGTCGTTGCAGGTCCACAGTTCGAGCGGGGTGCCGTTGACGTTGCCGGCGGGCTTGTCGCCGCCGGTGACGTCGACGCACAGCCCGGCCTGGGTGATCGAGCCGTCGGCTTCGAGCTCGAACTTCTGGTTCGCGCCGCCGTGGCAGGTCCAGGGGATGAGCTGGGTCCCGGACGCGCTGGTGCCGCCCTTGGCGTCGAGGCAGCGGCCGTCGGCCTTGAGCTCCCCGGCGCTGGTGAACGTCCAGGCCTGGTGGCTGCCGCCGTCGCAGTCCCGGATGTCGGCGACACTGTCGTCGATGTTCATGCACCGTGCCGACGACGCGCCCTGGATCGGCTGGGTGGTGCCGATGCTGGTGCCGGAGCCGGGGCTGACGCGGTAGACGACCGTGCTGTGCGACGGGACGTTCGCGCTGATCGTGCCGTCGCTGGTGGTCAGCTGCTTCGACCACAGGTTGCTCAGCCGGTAGCTCGCCGCCGCGGGCAGCCCGGCCGCGGCGGCCGTCGTCGAGATGGTCTTCGTGGTGCTGTTTTCGTTGAACAGCACCACGGCGACGGCACCGTCCTGGAGGGGTTTCGCGAGGACGTCCTGCCCGTCCCCGGTGGCGATCCGCCGCGCCTGCTTGCCCAGCGGGTCCTGGTCGATGGCGATGACGTCCGGGTTGAGGTAGGTCGAGAAGGTGGCGACGCTCGCGGAGCGCAGGTCGGCGCCGGCGATGAGCGGCGCCGCCATCGCCGCCCAGAGCGTGAAGTGCGCGCGGTCCTCCTGGAAGTCCATGCCGTCGCCGACCTCGAGCATGTCGGGGTCGTTCCACGCTCCCGGTTTCGCGGCCGCGTCGAGCCCGACGTTCTGCCGGTAGATGCCGTCGATGCTGCCCCAGTTGTTGGTGATGTCGCCGGTGGTGCGCCACAGGTTGCCGACGTCGGCGGCCCAGGTCGCGGGGTCGAAGTAGCCCCATTCGCAGATGCTGTAGGTGATCGGGCGGCCGGTGGCCTGCAGCGCGTCGCGCATCGCCGAGTAGCGGCGGACGTAGTCCTGCTGGGTGCTGCTGTCGTTGTGGCAGTTGTCGTACTTGAGGTAGTCGACGCCCCAGCTCGCGAAGAGGGTGGCGTCGGCCTGTTCGTGCCCGAGGCTGCCGGGGTAGCCCTGGCAGGTCATCGTGCCGGCGTCTTCGTAGATCCCGAACTTCATCCCGCGGGCGTGGATGTAGTCGCCGAGCGCCTTGAGGCCGCTGGGGAACTTCGCGGGATCGGCGACGAGGTTGCCGCTGCCGTCACGGGACCAGGTCATCCAGCAGTCGTCGAGGTTGACGTAGGTGTAGCCGCGGTCGCGCAGCCCGGAGCTGACCATCAGGTCGGTGGTCTGCTTGACGAGGGTTTCGTTGATGTTGCATTCGAAGGTGTTCCAGGTGTTCCAGCCCATCGGCGGGGTGCGGGCGAGGCCGTTCTCGAGGGCTTCGGCGGGGCTCGTGGTCGCGAGGGTGGCGGCGAGGGCGATGACAGCGGTGACGACGGCGGCACGGCGCATGGCGGCTCCAACCGGACGACGGTGTGAGGCAGGAGGACTAGACCATTACGCTGTTGGTTGCTGCGCGGTCAAGCGCCATGTTGGTGACTTGTGTTCAATTCCCGACTAAAGTTGTGCGCTTTCGAGCCGTCGAGCCACGTCGACGGTCGCGGCCCCGGCCACGGCCATGGCTTCGGTGTCCCGCAACGAGCGGCAGAGGACGAAGGCGCCTTCGAGGTTGTTGACCGCGGTGATGGTGAGGGTCCGGGCGGCTTCCCGGGACAGCCCGAACTTCGCGAACCTCTCGGTCCCGGCGTCGATCCAGGCGGTGAAGACCTCGGCGGTGGCCTGCCGGAGCGGCTCGTTGGTGGCGGCGACCTCGAGCGCGACGGTCGCGATGGGGCAGCCCTCGACGTAGTCGGTGGCTCGGAGAGTGGCGATCCCGGCGGCGAAGAAGGCTTCGATGCCGCTGACGAGGTCCTCGGCCGGGGCGATGAAGAGGTCGAAAAGAGCGATGTAGGCGAGCCCGGAGGTCCGGATGACCTCGGCTCCGAGCTGTTCCTTGCCGCCGGGGAAGAAGTGGTAGAGGGACCCGAAGGGCGCGTTGGCCTCGGTGACGATCTGCTTCAGGCCGGTGCCGGCGTACCCGTTGCGCCGGAAGAGTTCCGCGCCGGCGGCCATGATGCGTTCCTTGGTCCCTGCCACCCCTCGATGATAGAGCGTTCTATCAACTCAGTGGATGTCCCAGGCCGGGCCCGGGTCCTCGGCGTCGTCCCGCAGGACGGTGCCCTCGATCAGCCCGTACGGCCGGTCCGCGGCGTAGAACACCTCGTTGTCGTTCTTCAGCCCGAACGGGCTCAGGTCGACCAGGAAGTGGTGCTTGTTCGGCAGCGACAACCGCACTTCGGCGACCTCTTCGCGCGCCTTGAGCACCGCTTCGCCCATCGCGTACAGCGTCTGCTGCAGCGAAAGGCTGTGCTTCGTCGCGAACGTCTCCAGCAGCAGCCGCCGGATCTCGCCGTGCGAAGCCGCCCAGTCGATGTCGGTGCCCTGGTAACGCCACCGGGCCGTGACCGCCGTGGCCAGGATGCGGTCGGTCGTCTCCGCCAGCGTCGTGTACTGGTCGCGGGGGAAGCCGTGGAACTCCGAGCCCGTCGACTTCAGCAGCGTCAGGCCGTCGATGCCGGACACGACCCAGGCGCGGTCGCCCTGGACCGTCACCGCCGTCGTGCGGCGCTCGTCGCCGGACCGGCTGAACGCGTGGTCGTGCGGCTCGCCGCCGACCGGGATCCGGTCCCAGCCGTGCTCGTCGAGCTTGACGCGCGCACCCGTGATGTTGTCCTGCGTGCCGACGAAGTGGCGGGCCAGGCGCAGGCCGAAGTCCTCGATCTCGCCGACCGGCGCCTCCTTCGCGAAGGCGTACACGGTGTTCTTCTGCGTGTCGGTCGCCAGCACGCCGGCGTTGTCGCCGGTCAGGTGCGTCGCGGCCAGCTCGCCGCGCAGGGACGTCGAGACCGTCAGGTCCTTCAGGTGGTGCACCGGGCCGTCGCGGCGCACCGTGACCAGGCGGACCTCCGCCTTGCCGTACTGGTTGGGGCCCAGGGTGACGGCCACGGTCAGCTCCCTCGGTAGGTCGAATAGGCGAACGGGCTGAGCAGGAGCGGCACGTGGTGGTGCGCCGCGGGATCGGTGATCCGGAAGGTCAGCGCCACTTCCGGGAAGAACGCGTCCGGGCCGAGGTAGGCGCCGGTGTCGAAGACCAGGCGGTAGGCGCCCGGGGCCAGGGAATCCGGGCCGAGGTCGCGGATGCGGCCGTCGTCGTCGGTGCGGCCCTCGGCGATCGGCTCGCCGTCGGCGGTCTCGAAGCGGACGGCGATCCCCTTCGCCGGGCGCCCGGCCGCCGTGTCGAGGACGTGGGTGGTCACCAGGCTCACGCCGTCACCGCCTTGGCCAGCCGCAGCGAGGCGATCTTCACCAGTTCCCGGCCGGCGATGGCCAGCTCGGTCGCCGGGTCGTTGCCCAGCCGTTCGCGCAGGATCTTCAGCAGCTCGTCGCCGCTGCGGCCGCTCGCGCAGACCAGGTAGACGTGCCCGAACTTGGCTTCGTACTCGGCGTTCGCCGCGGTGAACGCGTCCGAATTGTCCACACCGGACTGTTCGGACCTCGCCCAGCCGCCCGCCGGTTTCTCGCCGATCCGCGGGTGCGCGGCCATTGCCTGCCGGATCTCGTCGCTGCTCAGCGGCAGGTCGGCCGCGGCCTGCAGCGCGTCGAGGTCGGCGTACGGGCGCCCGGCCAGCACGGCGTCGGCCCACCGGGGCACGGCGAGGCACTCCGCCAGCAGCGGGCGGACGTCGGAGGTGTCGGCGGTGTTGAACTCGGTGAGCAGCACGGGCTGACCGTACGTCGGTGCCGCACTTCCGTCAACATTTTGTTGAAAGCGCTGGTCAGTCGGCTTCCCGGTTGAGGTAGTTGTAGACGGTGAACCGCGTGACACCCAGCGCGTCGGCCACCGACGAGACGGATTTCCGCAGCCCGAAGGCGCCCCGCTCGCGCAGCAGCCGCACCGCGCGCTGCTTGCCCGCGCGGTCGAGTTCGCCCAGCTTGGCGCCCAGTTCCCGCTCGACGTCGGCGATCAGCCGGGCCAGCGCGTCGTTGAGTTCGACGACGGGCGGGCTGCCCGGGTCGTCGGCCCGGCGCAGCTGCAGCGTGACCCGCGTGGCGCCGCCTTCCAGCGCGGCCTTCGCGATCGCCGGGAGGGCTTCGAGCAGCTCCTTCGCCTCGCCGCGGGCGAGCGTGCCGAGCGGGCCGAAATCGGTGTCCAGCCCGGCTTCCGTCGCGGCGTCGCGGGCGGCGACGGCGTGCTCGGGCGGTGAACCCTCGCCGAGGAACGGTTCGCTGGTGAACTCCGCTTCAAGCCGCACGAAGATGACCGTAACGCGTGGCCTCTGTCGTTGACGAGCGGCGCGCGCCGTGGTTACTGTCGTTGTGCGAAACCGCCTTTCCGTTCTGTGAAATCGGCGGTGGTCATCCTCCCGCAGAAGGGCTTTCGGATGGATCTTGTGGTGCGTGCTGCCCGGGCCGTGACGGCCGAGGGCGAGGTCCCGGCGACCGTCGGCGTCGAGGGCGGCCGGATCGTCGCGGTCGAACCCGCCGGCGCGGCGCTGGCCGGCGACCGCGTCCTCGACCTCGGTGACGACGTCGTGCTGCTGCCGGGGCTGGTCGACACGCACGTCCACGTCAACGACCCCGGCCGCGCCGAGTGGGAGGGCTTCGAGACGGCGACCCGCGCGGCCGCCGCGGGCGGGGTGACCACGATCGTGGACATGCCGCTGAACAGCCTGCCGCCGACCGTCGACGTCGCGGCGCTGGAGGTCAAGCGCAAGGCGGCGGCCGGGCGGGTGCACGTCGACGTCGGCTTCTGGGGTGGCGCGATCCCGGGCAACGCCGGTGATCTGCGCGGCCTGCACGACGCCGGGGTGTTCGGCTTCAAGTGCTTCCTGCTGCACTCCGGCGTCGACGAGTTCCCGCCGCTCGACCCGGCCGGGCTGGACGAAGCCCTGGGGGAGCTGAGTTCCTTCGACGCGCTGATGATCGTCCACGCCGAAGACGCCCACGAGATCGATTCGGCGCCGGAACCGCACGGCGGTCGCTATGTCGACTTCCTGCACTCGCGGCCGCGGCAGGCGGAGAACCTCGCGATCTCGCACGTCATCGAGGCCGCCCGGCGCCATTCCGCGCGGGCCCACATCCTGCACCTGTCCTCTTCGGACGCCCTGCCGCTGATCGCCGCGGCCCGCCGCGACGGCGTCCGGCTGTCGGCGGAGACCTGCCCGCACTACCTCAGCTTCGTCGCCGAGGAGATCCGCGACGGCGCCACGCAGTTCAAGTGCTGCCCGCCGATCCGCGAGGCGGCCAACCGCGAGCTGCTCTGGCAGGGCCTCGCCGACGGCGTCATCGACACGATCGTCAGCGACCACTCGCCGTGCACGCCGGAGCTGAAGCGCTTCGACAGCGGCGACTTCGGCCAGGCGTGGGGCGGGATTTCCAGCCTGCAGCTGGGGTTGCCGGCGATCTGGACGCAGGCGCGGCAGCGCGGCTTCGCGCTCACCGACGTCGTGCGGTGGATGGCCGAGCGCCCGGCCGCGCAGGCCGGGATGCGCCGCAAGGGGCACCTGGCGGTCGGCTACGACGCCGACTTCTGCGTGTTCGCGCCGGAGGAGGCGTTCGTCGTCGACGTCGCGAAACTGAAGCACCGCAACCCGGTCAGCGCCTACGACCGGCGGCCGCTCGCCGGCGTCGTCCGCTCGACCTGGCTGCGGGGCACCGAAATCACCGGCGACGAGCCGCGCGGCGCGCTGCTGACCCGCGGGAACTGCTGAAAGGGAGGCTCTGTGACCGACCGTCCGGAGTGGACAGAACTGCCCGACCTCGCGTCCCGCCGCTTCGGCGGCACGGTGATGTGGGCGACCGACGAGCTGTTCGCCGAGAAGGAGAACCTGGTCAACCCGTGGGTGCCGGCGCACCGCGCGGAGACGTTCGGGCCGAAGGGCCAGGTCTACGACGGCTGGGAGACCCGCCGCCACCGCGAACCGGGTGACGACCAGGCGATCATCCGGCTCGGCCTGGCCGGCACGATCACCGGCGTCATCGTCGACACGGCGTTCTTCAAGGGCAACTACCCGCCGTTCGTGTCGGTCGAGGCGACGTCGCTCCCGGGCTACCCGTCGGCGGCGGAGGTGGCGGCGGCCGAGTGGGACGTCCTGGTCGACCGCGCCCCGGCTTCGGGCCACACGGAGAACTTCTACGCGGTCAACGGTTCCCGGCGCTACACGCACGTCCGGCTGACGCAGCACCCGGACGGGGGAGTGGCCCGCCTGCGCGTGCACGGCGCGCCGATCCCGGACCCGGCGCTGCTCGACCTGGACGCGCTCGACCTGGCGGCGCTGGAGAACGGCGCGGTCGTGACGGGCTGCAGCAACCGGTTCTACTCGTCGCCGAACAACATCCTGTCGCCGGGCCTGGCCGCCCACCAGGCGGAGGGCTGGGAGACGGCCCGCCGCCGCGACGACGGCAACGACTGGGTGACCCTGCGGCTCGCGGGCGCCGGGATCGTCCGGTTCGTCGAGCTGGACACGAGCAACCTGAAGGGCAACGCGCCGGGCTGGGCCTCGGTGAGCGGCCGCGAGACGTATGGGGAGTGGGTGCCGTTGCTGCCGAAGACGCGCCTGCAGCCGGACACCCGCCACCGCTTCGCGCTCCCGGACGGCCCGGAGGTGACGGAGGCCCGCCTCGACATCTACCCGGACGGCGGGTTGGCTCGGCTGCGCCTGTTCGGCCGGCTCACGGAGGCGGGCCGGACGAACCTGAAGGCGAGGTTCGCGAAGACGCGCTAGCGCTCTGTCCGTGAACGTTGGCCGGTTCGGTGACACGCCGGCCAGCTTCACCCGCGTCGCCGGGATCGGCGTGCCACCGGCTATTCCGGACGCCGGCTCAGCTGCTCCCGGCGCCGGAGGAGCGCTGCCCGATTGCGGCGAGCGGCGCGCAGCCCCACCACCGCGACGCCGCCGAGCACGAGCACCACCAGAAGGAGCTCAGGCTCGACGCGGTGCCGCAAGGTCGTGATGACCAGCGCGCCGACAGTGAACAACAGCCAGGCCACGATCCCCAGCCAGGCGGCGACCACGCGGTCGCGGGCGAACAGCGGGGCCCGGCGCGTCACCGCCCAAGTGCCGAACGTCGCCCAGCCCACCCCGATCGCCACGAGCACGGCGAACGCGACCTTGGTGCGCGGGGGAAGCCCCGGCTCGGTGGCCCACAACAGCCCGACCACGCCGCTGCCCAGCAGCCCCGCCAGTGCCACGATCACGTAACCCACCCGTCGCCGCAGCGACAGCGGCTGCTCGAGCTGCTCGACCACCTCTTCCGGCGTCATGCCTCGTACTCCTTCCGAGTCAATTCGTCCCGCAGCAGCCTCCGGGCCCGGTTGAGCCGCGACTTCACCGTGCCGACCGGCACGCTGCAGATCTGGGCACACACCTCCAGGGGGAGGTCCTCGAGGTAGAACAGCAGCAACACCTCGCGTTCCCGGACCGGCAGCGCGCCCAAGGCGTCGGCGAGCACCTCCCGGTCAGCGAGCGCGTCGACCTCGCCCGGGCCGGACGGCTCCTCCGACGCGTCGGGCTCGGCCGCGGGTTGGCCGTAGGCGTCACGCAGCCTGTTCGTCACGGCGCGGCGGGCGATGGTGAACAACCACGGCGGGAACCGTTCGGGCCGGCGGAGTTTGGGTAGGCCCTTGAACACCGCCAGCCACACCTCCTGCACGACGTCGTCGTCCGGACCGGCGAGCATCCGCCGGACGTAGCGTTCGACTGTCCCGTGCCAGCGGTGCACCAGCTCGGAGAACGCGTCGCGCTCGCCCAGCTGGCACCGCACGATCAGCAGTTCATCGCTCATCTGCCCTCCTTCCCATGTTCAGTCGGGGAGGACACGCGAAAGGTTCACGGCGGTGCATGACGAGTCGCAGGAGCCGTCTCGCGGCACCCGCCGGGTGTGGCGCTGCACCGAACCGGTGATCGCGGGCAGCTAGCTCACGGTCCGGTCGACGACGTAGACCGGCCGCAGCGGAAGAAGCCGCTTGTACTCGAGGCTGAACTTGTCGTAGTGCTCGAAGATCAGCTTGACCAGCTGCCTGCCGTTGATCAGCCGGAGGTTCTGGCGGTGCCGTTCTTCGTGCTGCGCGTCGGCGGAGTAGCTGCCCAACGTGACGAACAGGCCGAGTTCGGATCCGCCGGCGGCCAGCGCCCCGGTCAGCTGCTGCACCTCCGGGCGGCCGATCGACGAGGTCGTGCGCTTGCACTGGACCTTGATGATCGGCGGCTTCAGCAGGAGCGGGTCGTGCGACGCGATCACGTCGTAGCCGCCGTCGCGTGACGGGCTGGTCACTTCCGTCCGGTACCCCATCGCGCCGAGCAGGTGCGCGACGAAGTGCTCGAATTCGACGCCTTCCAGCTCCTTCATCAGCGTGTCGATGACGAAGTCGTGGGTGTAGGTCTCGATCCGTTCGGCATCCGGCTGCTCGGCCGCTTCGTCGGCGGCGGCTTCCGGTTCGGCCCCGGCCGCGGCGGAAGCCGCCGACGCCGGCAGGCCCTGCAGGAAGTCGAGGAACTCCTGCCGGTGCCGCTTGACCTGGAAAACCGTGACGGCCGAGCCGATCTCGTAGCGAGCGCTCTGCGAGAAGGTCGTCCGGGGAACGCCGGTTCGCAGCCACTCGACCGGTCGACGGCTCGCGTGGAGGGAGGCGCCGGCCCGGAAGTGGTAGTCACCCGTGATGCGGCCGAAGTTGACGGTGCTGTCCGGTTTGTAGGGGTAGATCACCAGGTCGCCGACCTGCATCCGGTGCCGGAACGACAGCAGCGTCCCGGCGGTGACCGGGACGGCTCCCGGTTTCAGGTCCGGGAGCCCGCGGGCGACACGGTCCTTGGCTTCTTCGCGGTCGTCCTTCAGATCCGAGAGGTCACCGAGGTCGTCCCAGCCGATCGAGACGAACCCGTTCCCGACCAGGTCCAGCTGCGGCTGGTCGTTGTGGACACCCCAGATCGTCGCCATGGCGCAGCGTCAGTTCGCGCCGGGGCGGTTGAGGTAGGCGGAGGCGAGCGACAGCACACAGGCACAGCCGACGAGGGCGCTCACCCACCAGGGCAGCCCGACCACGACGCTCCAGACGAAACCCGCCGCCGCGAGGACGGCGACGAGGATGTTCCGGAACTGCAGCGGGGTCGGCTTGGCCATGCCGCCACCCTCTCACGGCGCCGTCAGGCTTCCGCGTGCTGCCCCGGCTCCAGCAGCACGAGCCGGTCCGCCAGCCCGGCCGCCTCGAACGCCTCCCGCAGCACGTCCGGTCCCTCGCTGAAGTGTCCCCAGCCGCGGAAGTGCAGCGGAACCACCTTCGCCGCGTCCAGCACCTTCGCCGCCTCGGCTGCGTCGACGCTGGTCAGCGTCAGAGGCGCGCCGTCGAACAGCGGTGTCCGGGCCGCCCCGGCGAACAGCACGGCGATGTCCACCCGGAACCGTCCCGCGATCTCCCGCACCACGTCGACCGACGCGTTGTCCCCGCTCACGTACACCGTCGGCAGCCCGTCGCCGG
This sequence comes from Amycolatopsis sp. Hca4, assembly GCF_013364075.1. GTDB lineage: Bacteria > Actinomycetota > Actinomycetes > Mycobacteriales > Pseudonocardiaceae > Amycolatopsis. The sequence goes on along the minus strand of NZ_CP054925.1, from coordinate 4,037,769 downwards.
TCAGCACGAACCCGGTCACGTCTCCGGTGACCGCCGAAGCCCCTTCGGGTCCGTGCAGCGCCGGCACCGCCGTCACCGTCAGCGGGCCCACCTGCGTCGACTCCCACGGCTCCAGCCCATGGGCCGTCCCGCCGAGCCGCGAAGCCCCGCTCGGCGTGATCAGCGTCAACGGCACCGTCGCCAGGTACGCGCGGCCGCGGTCGTCCAGGTTGTCCGGGTGCTGGTCGTGCGACAGCAGGACGGCGTCCACCACGCCGATCGCGTCTTCGGTCAGCACCGAATCCTCGGTCTTGACCAGCACGCGCGCACCGCTCGGGTGGTCGCCGGGCGGGTCGAAGGTCGGGTCGGTGAGCAGCCGGACGCCGCCGAGTTCCAGGAGGGCGGTCGGGCCGCCGGAGAACGTGATCCCCAAAGTCATATCGTGCGCAACCGCGGGAACGGCCGTTCTCTTCCCTACGGCGCCGACGGCCGCCGCGAGCTGATCACGCCCGTGTTGAACCCGGCCAGGTGCAGCCCGCCGGCGAACCGCGCGTGCTCGATCTTCACGCACCGGTTCATCACGACGTCCAGCCCCGCTTCGCGCGCCCGGTCGGCCACCGGCTCGTGCCACAACCCGAGCTGCAGCCACAGCGTCCGGGCGCCGGCGTCGATGACCTCCTCGGCGACCTGGGGCAGGTCGTCGTGCTTGCGGAACACGCTGACCAGGTCCGGCTCGCCCGGGAGGTCCTTCAACGACGCGTACACCGGCTTCCCGAACAACGTGTCCAGGCGCGGGTTGACGAAGTTGACCTCGTACCGCGTCGACGAGAGCAGGTAGGTGGCGACGAAGTAGCTCGGCCGGGCCGGGTTGGCCGACGCGCCGACCAGCGTCACCGACTTCGTCCTGGTCAGGATCGCGCGCCGCTCGACGGCACTCACGTCGTGGGTCATCCGGCCACCGCCTTGCCCAGCGCCTGGTCGAGGTCCCAGAGGATGTCCTCGACGTCCTCCAGCCCGACCGACAGCCGGATCAGGTCGGGCCCGACCCCCGCGGCGGCGAGCTGCTCTTCCGACAGCTGCGCGTGCGTGGTCGACGCCGGGTGGATGACGAGCGTCCGCGCGTCCCCGACGTTCGCCAGGTGCGACAGCAGCTCCACCGACTCGACGAACTTCTCGCCCGCGGCCCGGCCGCCGTCGATGCCGAAGGAGAACACCGCGCCCGGCCCGGACGGCAGATAACGACGGGCCAGGTCGTGGTGCGGGTGCGACGGCAGCCCGGCGTAGGACACCCAGGCCACGCGCGGGTCGGCTTCGAGGTGCTCGGCGACCGTCCTGGCGTTGGCGACGTGGGCGTCCATCCGCTGCGGCAGCGTCTCGACCCCTTGCAGCAGCAGGAAAGCCGAGTGCGGCGACAGCACCGCGCCGATGTCCCGCAGCTGCTCGGCGCGCAGCCGGGTGCAGAACGCGTACTCGCCGAAGTTCTCCCAGTAGCGCAGGCCGCCGTAGCTGTCGACGGTCTCGGTCATCCGCGGGAACTTCCCGTTGCCCCAGTCGAACTTCCCGGATTCGACGACGATCCCGCCGAGCGTCGTCCCGTGCCCGCCGAGGAACTTCGTGGCCGAGTGCAGCACGATGTCGGCGCCGTGCTCGATCGGGCGGCACAGGTACGGCGTGGCCAGCGTCGCGTCGACGACCAGCGGGAGGTCGTGGGCGTGCGCGAGGTCGGCCAGCGCGGCGAGGTCGGCGATGCCGCCGCCGGGGTTGCCGATCACCTCGGTGTAGAGCAGCCGCGTCCGGTCGGTGATCGCGGCGGCGTAGTCGTCGATCCCGCCGCTGACGAAGGTGGTCTCGACGCCGAAGCGCCGGAGCGTGCCGGTGAGCTGGGTGACGGTCCCGCCGTAGAGCCCACCGGCGGAGACGATGTGGTCGCCGGCCTCGGTGAGCGCGCTGAAGGTGAGGAACTCGGCGGCCTGCCCGCTCGCGGCGGCCACCCCGCCGATGGCCCCCTCGAGGCTGGCGATCCGCTCCTCGAAGGCGGCGACGGTCGGGTTCCCGATCCGGCTGTAGATGTTGCCGTACTTCTGCAGCGCGAAGAGGTTCGCGGCGTCGGCGGCGTCTTCGAAGACGAAGCTCGTGGTCTGGTAGATCGGCACGGCCCGCGCCCCGGTCGCCGGATCGGGCGTACCGCCCGCGTGCAGGGCGCGGGTGCGGAAGCCCCAGCTGCGTTCACTCATCGCAGCCCACGGTAACCGCAGCATCCCCCGGATGACACGCCTCCCAGGCCGTGGGCGCGGCTACGCTCCACCCCGTGACGGTGCGCTGGAGCGTGACGATCGACTGCGCGGACCCCCGCGCGCTGGCGAGGTTCTGGGCGGTGGCCCTCGGCTACATCGAACGCCCGCCCCCGGCGGGGTTCGCGAGCTGGGAAGCGTGGTTCGAGCAGAACGGCGTCCCCGAGCAGGAGTGGGACGACGGCGCGTACCTGACCGATCCGGAGGGTGTCCTGCCGAGCCTGAGCTTCCTCAAGGTCCCCGAGGCGAAGGTGGCGAAGAACCGCGTCCACCTGGACGTCCAGGCCGGTGGCGGCCGCGAGGTGCCGTGGGAGACGCGCTGGGAGCGGGTCGTCGAGGCGATCGCCCGGCTGACCGCCGCGGGCGCGACCGTCCTGCACGAGCACCGGCTGGACGGCCGCCCCGACCACTTCGTGCTGGCGGACCCGGAAGGCAACGAGTTCTGCGTCCTCTGACAGGTCAGGCCCCCGTCCACGGCAGGACGCGGCCGAACCGGACCAGCTCGCCGTAGGTCGCCGGATCGACGTCGGCGAACACCAGGTCCAGCACCGCCCGCGCGGCCTCGTCGGGCGTCTGGGCCTGGCTGAAGTCGCTGAACCACGGCCGGGACGCCCGCGTGTCGATCAGGCCCGGGCAGACCGCCGCGACCAGGGTGCCGTCGGCGAGGTCGCGGTCCCGGCGCTCGGCCGCCACCGCGCGCACGGCCGCGACCTGGGCGACCTTCGACGGGATGTTGATCCACTCCGGCCAGCCCTGCGCGGCGGCCGTGCCGTCGTGGATCGCCGCGCGCCAGTCCTCGACCGCCTTCTCGACGTCGTCCAGGGAGACGCCGTCGAAGCTCGGCCGCAGCGGCTCGGGCAGGTGGTCCAGGGTGCCCAGCGAGCTGGCCACGACGAGCAGCCGCCCGCCCGGCCGCAGGACCGGTCCGAACGACCGCAGCACCGCGTGGGTGCCGCCGTTGGCGACGTCGAGGAAGACGTCGGCCTGCTCGGCCTGCGGGCGGCCGGGGTCGAGCGGGCCGACGGCGTTGGAGAGCACGATGTCGGCCGGCTCGGCGAAGCGGGCCACCGCGGCCGCGTCGGAGACGTCGAGGACGCGCCCTTCGACCCGGCTGCGCGTCGCCGGATCGGCGGCGACCTCGGCGGCCGCGGCGGCCACCCGCCCGGCGTCGCGGCCGGTGAGCAGGACGAGGTCTTCGGGAGCGAGCCGGGCGGCGAGCCCGCGGACGAGGGCGAAGCCGAGGCCCTGGTTGGCCCCGGTCACTACCGCGATACGTGTCATACCGGCCACGCTAAGTCCGCCGCAGCCATGCGAAAAGCGAGAATCGAGCAAGCCTGGTATGCGTGAACGTCATGGACTTCGGTGACGTCTCCCTGGTCGCCCTGCGCGTGTTCCGCGAGGTCGCCGAGCGCGGCACGCTGACCGCGGCCGCGACGACGCTGGGCTACACGCAGTCGGCGGTCTCCCGGCAGATCGCGTCCCTCGAACGGGTGGCGCGGACGCCCGTGCTGGAGCGTCACCCCGGCGGCGTCCGCCTCACCGCCGCCGGGGCGGTCGTGCTGCGCCGGGCCATCGCGGTGCTCGGCGAGATCGACGCCGCCGGGCGTGAGCTGGCCGGGCTGCCCGCCGAAGCCGGGACGGTCCGCCTCGGCTGGTTCCCCAGCGCGGGCGCGGTGCTGGTGCCCCGCGCCGTTGCCGAACTGCGGCGCACGCACGCGGGGGTCACCGTCGTCACCCGGGAGGGCACGACGCCGGTCCTCGTCCGGGCGCTGCGGGCGGGCACGCTCGACCTCGCCGTGCTCGGCTCGGTCCCGCCGTTCCGCCCGCCGGACGCCGAGACACCGGCGCTGCACCTGGAGACGCTGGCCGAGCGCAGCCTCCGCCTCGCCGTGCCGTCCGGGCACCCGCTGGCCGGCGCCGGCCCGGTCGACGTCGCCGACCTGCGCGGGCAGCGCTGGATCGCCGGGCCGTCGGCGGGGGAGGAGACGCTGATGGGCGTCTGGCCGGGGCTGGACGAGCGGCCCGAGATCGCCCACACGGCCCGCGACTGGCTGGCGAAGCTGAACCTGGTCGCCGCCGGCTGCGGGCTGACGACGCTGCCGGCGTCGCTGACCGAGGCGGTGCCGCCGGGGGTGCGGGTGCTGGACGTGCACGGCGGCCCGGCCGAGCGGCGGCGGGTGGTGCTGGCGCGGCTGCCGGGTCCGGTGTCCGAGCCGGCGGCCCTGCTCGCCGACGTCCTGCGCCGCGCGGCCGGATGACCGAGATCACGTCCGTTCCGGTCACACCGGCGGCCGTCACGGGGTCTACTCCTACGACCGGCGAACGGAAGGAACAGGACACGGTGGACGCGCTGACCGAGCGGTTCGAGCTGGAGCGCCCGCGGCTGCGGGCGTTCGCCTACCGCATGCTGGGCTCGGCGGCCGAAGCCGACGACGCCGTCCAGGAGGCGTGGCTGCGGTTCCACCGCACCGACACGACCGGGATCGACAACCTTCCGGCCTGGCTGACCACCGTGGTCGCCCGGGTGTGCCTGTCCCTGCTGCGCACGCGCCGCAACCACCGCGAGGAGCCCCTGGACACCCGTCCCGAGCCGGACGACGACCGCCGCGACCCCGAGCAGGAGGCCGAGCTGGCCGACACCGTCGGGCTGGCCCTGCTGGTCGTCCTCGACGCGCTGGGGCCGGCCGAGCGCGTCGCCTTCGTGCTGCACGACATGTTCGCCGTGCCGTTCGACGAGATCGCGCCGGTGCTCGGCAAGACCCCGGCCGCCACCCGGCAGCTCGCCAGCCGGGCGCGCCGCCGGGTGCAGGGCGGCACCGCGGCGGACGCGGACCTGCCCCGGCGGCGGAAGGTGGTCGAAGCGTTCCTGGCGGCGTCGCGCGGCGGCGACTTCGAAGCGCTCCTGGCCCTGCTCGACCCGGACGTCGTGCTGCACGCCGACCGGTTCGTCGGCCCGAGCCCGGCGCCGATCGAGCTCCGCGGCGTCGAGAGCGTGCGCCGCGGCGCGATCCTGGCGTCCGAGCGGGCCCGGGCCAGCGAACTCGTCCTGGTCGACGGCGTCCCCGGCCTGGTCATGGTGCGCGACGGGCGGGCGGCGGTCGTCCTGGCGTTCCGCGTCGACGACGACCGCGTCACCGGCATCGACGTCATCGCCGACCCGGAGCGGCTCGCCGCGCTGGAGCTGGCGATCCTCTAACCCAGGGCGGCGCGAAGGCGGGCTTCGCGCTCTTCGGGCGTCTGACGCGGGCAGCTGACGCACTTGGGGTTGCCGACTTCGTAGATCAGGCAGCACGAAGCACGGCGTACGGCGGGGGTGCGGCCGACGCGGACGAAGCGCGGCTTCGGCAGGCCCAGTCCGACCGCTTCGACCAGGGGCTCGGCGAGCGCCATCGCGCGCTCCGGATCGGGTGTCCACAGCAGCCGGTTGCCGATCGAGTCGGTGGCGATCGCCCCGAGCGCCCGCTCCCGGGCCCCGCTGACCGCGGCGATGGTGGTGATCGCGGTGCCGAGCGCGGTGGCGAGGGCGGCGCCCACCTCCGGGAGGCCGCCGTCGAGCCGCCGGGTGGACCGCGCGCCGAGGAACCGCCCGTCGGCCACGAGGTCGAGCTCCACGGCGTCCAGCGAGGGGTCGACCGGCGTCCCGGCCACCAGGCCTTCGATCGCCGGCGCCACGAGGACCGACGAGAGCGAGTACCACCAGATCGTGCCGAGCACCTCGGGCCGCGCGCAGCCGTACAGCTTCGCCGCGCCGCCGATGCGGGCCCGGACCCACTCCGCGTCCGCGAGCCGGGTCGCGGACGCGGTCCAGTCGGGCATCACCGGTTCACCGTTCCAGATCCGGGCGCCGCAGGTACGTCGAGACGGTGAACGAGATCGTGACGACCTGCGGCTCCCGCACCGCGTCCAGGCGCTCCCGGCGGCCGTCGCGGTCCAGGTGGAACCCGGCCGGGCCCATCTCGACCGCCTGGCGCACCTGCCGCGGCGTCAGCTCCACCTCGCGCCGGACCGCCGTGCGGCCGGTGCGCGTGAAGTACTCGCCGAGGGTGGCGTCCAGTCGCTCGTCCTTGCGCTCGTCGACGGCCAGGACGAGGTCGCCCAGCTCGCGCAGGTGGTCCGGCGCCGGCGCGGCGACGACCAGCAGGCCGCCGGGCCGCAGCACGCGGTGGAACTCCGGCCCGTTGCGCGGGGCGAAGACGTTCAGCACGACCGACGCCACGCCGTCGCCGACCGGCCACGGCTCCCACAGGTTCCACACCGCCGCGCCCAGCCGCGGGTGGGCGCGCGCCGCCCGCCGCAGGGCGACCGCCGAGACGTCCAGCGCGAGGCCGAACGCCTCCGCCGTCTCGAGCACCCGGGCGAGGTAGTACCCGGTGCCCGCTCCCGCGTCGACGACGAGGCCGTCGGCGTCCGCGCAGACGCGGGCCAGCTCGTCGGCGAGGGGCGCGTAAGCACCCGACGCGAGGAAGTCGGCACGGGCCGCGACCATCGGGGCGGTGTCCGCCGTTCCGGCCGGGATTCGCGCGTGCAACAGGTTCACGTAACCCTGCCGAGCTAGATCGAAAGAGTGGCCGTTATCGCAACGCAGCGTGCGTCCCGCTGCGCCGATCGGGTCGCCGCACACCGAACACCGCAGTGCCGCGACGACCGGGGGTGGCAGTGGGTCATTCCCGTGACCGGCGGCTGTCATGGAGGTATTCGACCACGACGTTTCGCAACCGGACACCTGAGGAGGGTGTCCGGGAAACCTGGCCGTAACAACCGGGCGCGGACAGTTCACGCGGGTGAAACCTCACGCGCCGCCCCGTGAAACACCGCAAGCCAAAACTGCCAACGCACGAACCCAGGGCACGGGAGGACGATTGTGCTGAACGCAGGAGACACCGCGTGGGTATTGGCCAGCGCCGCGCTGGTCATGCTCATGACCCCAGGACTGGCGTTCTTCTATGGCGGCATGGTCCGCGCGAAGAGCGTCCTGAACATGCTGATGATGAACTTCATCGCGTTGGCCGTCGTGGGGGTGCTGTGGGCCCTGTACGGCTTCTCGATGTCCTTCGGCGACGACGCCTTCGGCGGCTTCGTCGGTAACTTCCACTTCGCCGGCCTCGAAAACACCTTCGGCAAGCTCGCCGGGTTCGCGGTCGCCGCCACCGACACCTCGCCCGCCGTCGCGTGGCCGGGCTCGGACGCGCTGCCGGTGCTCGCCTTCGTGATGTTCCAGCTGATGTTCGCGATCATCACGCCCGCGCTGATCTCCGGCGCCATCGCCGACCGCGCGAAGTTCTGGGGCTGGACGCTGTTCGTCGTCATCTGGGTGACGATCGTGTACTTCCCGGTCGCGCACTGGGTGTTCTCCTTCAACGGCTTCGTCGGCGAGAACGCGGTCGGCGGCTGGATCGCCAACAACCTCAAGGCACTCGACTTCGCCGGTGGTACCGCGGTCCACATCAACGCCGGTGCCGCGGGTCTCGCGCTGGCGATCGTGCTCGGCAAGCGCAAGGGCTGGCCGAAGGACACCGGGCGTCCGCACAACGTGCCGTTCGTGCTCCTCGGCGCCTCGCTGCTGTGGTTCGGCTGGTACGGCTTCAACGCCGGTTCGGCGCTGGCCGCCAACGACCTCGCCGCCGTCGCGTTCACCAACACCACCGTCGCCACCGCCGCGGCCGTCCTCGGCTGGCTGCTGATCGAGCAGATCAAGTTCGGCAAGCCGACCACCCTCGGCGCGGCCTCCGGCGCGGTCGCCGGCCTGGTGGCCATCACCCCGGCGTGTGGTTTCGTGAGCCCGCTCGGGGCCATCGCGATCGGCCTCATCGCCGGTGCGCTCTGCGCGCTCGCCATCTCGCTCAAGTTCAAGTTCGGCTTCGACGACTCCCTCGACGTCGTCGGCGTCCACCTGGTCGGCGGTATCGTCGGCACGCTGCTGATCGGCTTCTTCGGCACCACGAGCGTCAACTCGCTGGGCGCGGACGGCCTGTTCTACGGCGGCGGGTTCACCCAGCTGGGTCGTCAGGCCGCGGCTGCCGGTGCGGTGCTCGCGTACTCCTTCGTGCTGTCCTTCATCATCGGCTTCGTGATCAAGAAGGCCGGCGGCTTCCGCGTCAGCACCGAGGACGAGGTCAGCGGCATCGACGAAGCGCAGCACGCGGAAAGCGCCTACGACTTCACCGGGACGGGCGGCGGCCTCGGCTCGCCGAACACCATTCCGGTCAAGTCCACCCCGGCCGCGAAACTCGAGGAGAGCAAGGCATGAAGCTCATCACGGCGATTGTCAAGCCGTTCACGCTGGACGACGTCCGCTCCGCGCTGGAGCAGCTGGGCGTGCTGGGCATGACGGTCAGCGAGGTCCAGGGCTACGGCAGGCAGAAGGGCCACACCGAGGTCTACCGCGGCGCGGAGTACTCGGTGGACTTCGTGGCCAAGCTGAAGATCGAGGTCGTCACCGACGACACCAACGTGGAGAAGGTGCTCGACGCCATCACCACGGCCGCGCACACCGGCAAGATCGGTGACGGCAAGGTGTGGGTGACCCCGGTCGAGACGGTGATCCGCGTACGGACCGGCGAGCGCGGCACGGACGCTCTCTAGGGCGTACGGGATGGCCGACGGGGGCGAACTGGTCAAGGCCACCGAGCGGTTGCTCGAGGGCAGGCACGGGAGACTGGGGGCGTCCGCACTGCGGGCGGCCCTGGTCGACCTCTACGAGTTCTGGCTGAGCAGGGGAGCCTCGGCGGCCGGCGTCGACACCGCGGAACCGGGTGTCGCGCTGGTCGCCGTGGGCGGGCTCGGCCGCCGGGAGCTGGTGCCGTTCTCCGATCTCGACCTGCTGCTGGTGCATAACGGCAACAGCGGCGTCGGCGAGATCGCGGACGCGCTCTGGTATCCCTTGTGGGATGCGAAAGTCGGGCTCGACCACTCGGTCCGCACGCCGGGTGAGGCCCTGAAGGTCGCTTCGGAAGACCTGCGCGTGGCCATGGGCCTGCTCGACGCCCGGCACCTCGCCGGGGACGCCGAGCTGACCGGCCGCCTGGCGTCCGCGGCGCGGGACCAGTGGCGGCGCACGGCGCGCAAGCAGATCCCGGAAATGACGGCGGCGGTCCGGCAGCGCTGGTCCCGCAGCGGCGAAATCGCGCAGTCCGCCGAACCGGACCTCAAGCACGGCCGGGGCGGGCTGCGGGACTTCGCCGTCCTGGAGGCCCTCGCCGCGGCGCAGCTCACCGCGCGCCCTGGCGAGGAACTCCTGGAGGCGAAGGGGCTCCTGCTCGACGTCCGCACCGAGCTGCGGCGTGAAATCCGGCGTGAACGGGACATCCTGTCGGCGCCGGAAGCCGACCTGGTGGCCGCCGAGCTCGGCTTCGGCGACCGGTTCACGCTGGCCCGCAAGCTTTCCGGAGCGGGCCGCACGATCGCGTACGCGCTGGACGTGGCGCTGCGGTCCACTGTGGACCCGCCGCGGGCCCGGTTCGGGCGGCGTCCCGCCCGGACGCCGCTGGCGGAAAACGTGGTGCTGCACGGCAACGAGGTGGCACTGGCCCGCGACGCGGTCCCGGCGAAGGACCCGGCGCTGCTGCTGCGGGTGGCGGCGGCGTCGGCCCGCACGGGCAAGCCGATCGCGCTCGGCACGTTGAAGGCGCTGGCCGAGTCGGCACCGGAGCTGCGTGCCCCGTGGCCGGCCGAGGCGCTGAACGCGCTGGTCGAGCTGCTGGGCGCGGGCGAGGGCCTGGTCGACGCGGTCGAGTCCCTCGACCGGACGGGGCTGTGGTCCCGGCTCTTCCCGGAGTGGGGCGCGGTCCGCGACCTGCCGCCGCGCTCGCCGGTGCACCAGTGGACGGTCGACCGGCACCTGATCCGCACCTGCGTCGAGGCGGCCAAGCTGACGACAACGGTGCCGCGACCGGACCTGCTGCTGATCGGCGCGCTGCTGCACGACATCGGCAAGGGCCGCGAAGCGGACCACTCGGAGCTGGGCGCCAAGATCTCGGCCCAGGTCGCGACCAGGCTCGGACTGTCCACAGCGGACGCGGCCACGGTGTCGGCGATGGTCCGCCACCACCTCCTGCTGCCCCACACGGCCACGCGGCGCGACATCAGCGAGCCGGCCACGGTGGCCAGGGTGGTGAAGACGCTGGACAGCGACCTCGTCCTGGTCGAGCTGCTGCACGCCCTGACCCAGGCCGACTCGCTGGCGACCGGGCCCGGCGTCTGGACGGACTGGAAGGCCCGCTTGCTGGCCGAGCTGGCCGCGGGCTGCGAAGAAGTGCTGCGCGGCAAGGGTTTCACGGCACCGACCCCGATGGACGACGAACAGCGCGAGCTCGTGGCCGCGGCGGTGGCGTCGGGAACGGGGGAAATCCGGATCAGTGCGCAGGGCAAGGTCGTCACGGTCCTGCTGGCGGTCCCGGCCCGGGCAGAGCTACTGGCCCCGGCGGCGGGCGTCCTGGCGTTGAACAGCTTGGAGGTCCACTCGGCGGTCCTGCGAGGCCACAACGGCGGCCGCGCGGGGGTGTTCACGGCATCCCCGAAGTTCGGCTCCTTGCCGGACGCAACGCTGCTGCGCGAGCAGTTCGCCAGGGCGGTGGCGGGAACGCTACCGCTGACCCAGCGCCTGGCGGCGAAGGAGCGCGACTACGGATCGCCGGCCCCGGTGGCCCCGAAGGTGCTGTGGTTCGACGACGAGACAACGGGCCCGGACACGGTGGTGCTGGAGCTGCGCGCGGCCGACCGGATCGGGCTGCTGTTCCGCGTGGCAGGGGCGTTGCGCAGGTGCGACGCGGAGGTCCGGTGGGCCAAGGCGTCGACGTTGGGCGGAGCGGTGGTGGACTCGTTCGCGGTGACACCGAGGAGCGGCCGCATCGAGCCGGGCTGGCGCCGCGAGGTGGAACAGGCGGTGCTGGCCGCAGCGTCCTGAGGGACGGATTGTTCGGAGCTGCGGGAGCCCGCAGCTTCGAACGGCGGCTGGAAGCGGCTGAGTCCTAGGCGATCGCCGTGCCGTCGACCACCTGGTTGCGGCCTGCGTCCTTGGCTCGGTACAGGGCCTTGTCCGCGGCCTGCAGCAGGCGGTCGACGGCCGTTCCGCCGTCCGGGTAGGTGGCGACGCCGATCGAGGCGGACAGGCCGTCGATCGCGCGGATCGTGGTGCCGTCCTCGTACTCGACGCGCAGGGCCTCGATCGCCGAACGGATGCGCTCGGCCACCGCCAGCACCGCCGCCGGGCCGATGTCCGGGAGCAGGACGACGAACTCCTCGCCGCCGAAGCGGCCGACCGAGTCGTAGTCGCGGACCGCGCTCTTGATCGTCGCCGCGACCGCGCGCAGGACCGTGTCGCCCGCGAGGTGGCCGTGCTCGTCGTTGATCAGCTTGAAGTAGTCCAGGTCGATCATCAGCACGCCGAACGTGCTGCGCGTGCTCCGCTGGGCGCGCGCCAGTTCGCGTGACGCGAGCAGGTGCCACCCGGTCGTGTTGAACAGGCCGGTCTTCTCGTCGGTCGTCGCGGCGATCTCCAGCTGCTTGATCAGCACCGCCCGGTGCAGCACGAGCAGCGGCGGCACGATCGCGACGGCGAGCGCCGGCAGCGTCGCCAGTGTCAACGCCGTGAGCAGGCCCAGGCAGAGCGTCGCGACCTCGAGGAGGTTGTCGCCGAGCCCGCCGAAGAACGCCTTGACCGTGCGTTTCGTGATGGTCAGCGCCGGGACGATGGTGATCGCCGCGACCAGGAAGTACGTCACCGCGGCCAGCGTGATGGCCGTGACGCCGCGCCAGCCGGCGGTCAGCGCCGCGTACATGTCCGGGATGCCGAGGCGGGTGAGGACGAACTCGGCCGAGTAGCAGGTGATGACGACCAGCGTCGCGTTCAGCGTGGTCCGGAACGGCGGGACGCGCTTGATCCGCGCGAGGCTGCGCGTCGCCAGGTGCGTGTAGAGCACGGCGATCAGCGCGGTGACCAGCGCGGGCGGCAGGAGCAGCACGCCGGCGAACGTCCAGACCGACGTCAGGTTGATGTGCGGGGTGTCGGACACCAGCCGCCGGACGCGTTCGATCTTCCGGCCCAGCTCGGCCTGCAGCACGCCGAGCCCCGCGAGCACCCCGAAGACGGCGAGGTCCCACCCGCGCAGGGGAGTTTCGACGGCCGTCCAGACGGTGGCGACCAGCGCGACCGACTCGACGAGGAAGCAGTAGAAGATCAGCGGCCCGCGCTGCTGCCAGAGCGTCCAGTGAGCAGGGTTCAGCGCCCCACGGATCCGTCCCGCGCGGGGTTGGGCCGGACGGGCGCCGTCCATACTCAAGGCGGTGCAACTCCCCTGGGTGATCCGACGATCCGCATCCACCCCACCACACCGGGCGGCCGCGATCGATGATTGCCACACGTTCGGAGCAGTGAAGGGAGGCCGCCGCCATGCGCAACCGCGAGTCCTGAGGCCCCCGAGTCCCGAAGTCCGCGCGAACCGCCGGAGGGAGGCCGTCATGCGCAACCGCGAGTCCTGAGCCGCTGTGGTCCCTGTCCGCCCCTGTGCATGGGAGGAGAGCTGTCGTGCGCAACCGCGAGTCCTGAGTCCGTGACCCCTGTTCACCTGCGCGTGGAAGGAGACGGCTGTGCGTAATCGCGAGTCGTGAGTCGCTGTGTCCCGTCCACCGGCGCTCGGAAGGAGGCCGTCGTGCGCAATCGCGAGTCCTGAGCCCAGTAACCCCTCTCATCCGCGCTCGGAAGGAGACCGCTATGCGCAATCGCGAGTCCTGAACCCGTGCCCCCTTGCTCACCTGCGCCTGGAAGGAGGCCGCTGTGCGTAATCGCGAGTCCTGAGCCGCTGTGGCCCGTTCAACCGCATCCGGAGGGAGAGCGCCGTGCGTAACCGCGAGTCGTGAGCCGCTGTGGCCCGTTCATCCGCATCCGGAAGGAGAGCGCCGTGCGTAACCGCGAGTCCTGAACCGTCGACCGGCTGTCCGTCCGCGCGCCGGAAGGAGACGTGCCGTGCGCAACCGCGAGTCCTGAGCCCCCGCCGTGCACCGTCCGTTCCCGCCCGAGAGAGGAATCGTCACCATGCGCAACCGTGAGTCGTGAATTCGCGCCGGAGGAAGATCCGGCCCGCCCTCATCCGCGGGCCCGGGTGGGGCCGCTCAAGCGGTCGCGCCGCCGTCGACCACCAGGTCGTGCCCCACGGTGAACGCGGCTTCGTCCGAAGCCAGCCACAGCACCGCGGCGGCCACTTCGGCGGTGGCACCCACCCGGCCCAGCGGGATCGCGTTCTTCAGCCGCGCGGCCCGGTCGGCGTCCGTCTCGCCGGGACGACGGGACATGTCCGTGTCGGTCGCGCCCGGGCTGACGGCGTTGATCCGCACCCCCTCGGCGATGTGGTCGCGCGCCGCCGTCCTGGTCAGCGCGCTCACCGCGGCCTTCGACGCCGCGTAGGCCGCCATGTTCGGCAGCCGTCCGTGCGCGCCGATGTTCGACGCCATGTTGACGATCGCGCCGCCGCCGTGCGCCCGCATGTGCGCGACCTCGTGCTTGAGGCACAGCCACGTCCCGGTGACGTTCGTGCCCAGCACCGCGCCGAAGTCGTCTTCGTCGAGATCCGCGGCCGCCGCCGGCGAGCCGAGGATGCCCGCGTTGTTGAACGCGACGTCCAGCCCGCCGTGCCGCGCGACGACCGTTTCCACCATCCGCGCCACGTCCGCGGAGTCGGTCACGTCGACCGTCACCGCGCTCGCGTCACCGCCGATTTCCGCCACGGCGGACGCGAGCCGCTGCTCGTCCCGCCCGGCGACCACCACCGTGGCGCCTTCGCCGGCGAACGCTCGCGCCGTCGCCCGCCCGATGCCCGAGCCGCCGCCCGTCACCAGGACGACCTTGCCCGCGAAACGTGCCCCCATCGTGTACCTTCTTTCTGGTCCGATCAGTCTTGAATGAGCAGGCGCATGGCCTGCGAGACGGCCGCGTGCACCCGGCTCGCGGCGTCGGTGCCCTTGCCGAGGACCCGTAGTCCCTGAAGCACGGTGAGCAGGAAACGCGCCAGCGTCGCCGGGTCACTGCCGTCCGGGAGCTCGCCTTGGGCCTTCGCGCGCTCCAGCGCCATGGTGAGGGCGATCTCGAGGGTGTCCCAGCTGCGTTCCACCAGCCGGGCGACGTCCGGGTCGTGGGGGAGGAGCTCGATCGCCGCATTGACGACGAAACAGCCCATTCTCGTTTCGTCGCCGAGGATTTCCGCGGTGTAGCCGTCGAAGAGCCGGCGTACCGCGGCCACCCCGGAGCCTGGTTCCGACAGCTGGGCCATCACCCGCGCGTCGGTTCGTTCCGCGTAGCGTTTCAACGCCGTGACGTAGAGGTCGTGCTTCGTGCCGAAGGTGGCGTACAGGCTGGCCTTGGCGACACCGAGGTGCGTGACGAGTTCGCTGACCGACGTCGCCTCGTACCCCTGGCGCCGGAACAGCGTGAGCGCGCTGTCGCAGGCTTCGCCGACGTCGAACTCCTTGACCCGGGACATGATCGAAACCCTAGCCGTATCGAGAACGCTAGGTCAAATATGCGGACGGCGGTGTGTCGCGTCCGGTCACGGCGCGTGCGGTGGCACTATGGCTGCTTCGACCGGCCCGAGGGGGTGAGCGATGCAGGATCGGCTGACACTGCCGCCGACCGTCGTCGCCACCCACCTGCGCTCCTGCGCCGAGGAACTCGCCGCCGGACTGCGCTGCGGCGGCCCGGGCGCCACGACGGCCGAACTCACCGACGTCGTCGCCCAGCTGGTCGCCGGTCAGGAAGCCATCTCCCACGCGCTCGCCGGCCTTGCCGCCCGGGTCGAAGGCGGGTCGGCCGCCCTGGCCGCGGCCCCGCCGCTGGACGTCGAGGTGGTCACCGAGGTGCTCCGCGCGGCCGCGATCGCTTCGCGGTGCTCGGCGGAGGCGCTCGACGAAGTCACGCCGTCGTTCGAATGTGTGAGCGAATCCGTCTCGCCTGACACCCGTTTGTAGCTGTCGATCCGCCGCGGCCGCTGTCTAGCCTGGGAGCTGCGGAGGTGGCACGGATGCGCGCAGTGTGGACGGGCACGATCGGGTTCGGCAGTTACGCCATCCCGGTGAAGGCGTACAGCGCGACCGAGGAGCGCGAGATCCCGTTGCACCAGGTGCACGAGGCCGACGGCGGCCGCATCCGGGTCAAGCGCGTGTGCGAGATCGACGGCGCCGAGGTGCCGCCCGAAGAGATGGTCCGCGGCTACCCCGTCCCTGGTGGCGACGTCGTCCTGCTGTCCGACCACGAGCTCGCCTCCCTCCCGATGCCGGGCCGCACGATCGCCATCCGCGGGTTCGCGCCGGCATCCGACGTCGATCCGCTCTGGTTCGCGAAGAGCTACTACCTCGAACCCGAACCGGCGGGCACGAAGCCGTACGTGCTGTTCAGCGAGGCGCTCCAGCAGTCGGGCCGGCTTGCGCTGGTCACCGTCGCGCTGCGCCGCCGCGAGACGCTCGGCGCGCTGCGCGTCCACGATCAGGTGATCGTGCTGGAGACCATGCGCTGGCCCGACGAGGTGCGCACCCCCGACTTCCCGTTCCGGCACGCCGACGTCGACATCCGCCCCGGCGAGCTGAGGCGCGCGGTGAACCTGGTCGAGGAGCTGACCGGCGAGTTCGACCCCGGCCGGTACCCCGACCGTTACCGCGAGGCGTTCCAGGCGTTGGTCCAGGCGAAGATCGACGGCGCCGAGGTCGTCCAGCCGACGGCCGCCGAGCAGGCGGAGGGCGTCACCCGCCTGTTGGCGGCGCTGCAGGAGAGCGCCGCCGAGGCGGAGGACGCGCGCAACGCGGCCGTGGCGAAGGCCAAGGCGGCGGCTTCGCGAGCCGCGAAGGCGCGTACGACGGCCAAGCGAGCCGCGACGCGCAGCCGCTCGAAGACCTCTTGAGTATTACTACCCACGGGTAATTGAGGGTTCTCACACTCAACTCGCCACCGGGTGGCGCGGCAGACTTCCTCCTGTCAGCGGATACCGGATCGCTGACGAGGGGGGGAAGTCCGGACGGCCCCTGGGGAGGTGAGCCGTCCAGACGCCAGGGTTCCGGGGCGGGCCGAAGGAGGAGCGGCCCGTTCCCGGAACCCGTCCCGCACCGCGGGGAGGCGGCGTGGGACACAAAGGGGGTGTCCGAAGGCTGCCGTGGAGGGATCGAGGGGTCTCCACGGCAGCTTTCAGGCGTCCGCGACCCGGATCAGCAGGTCGGCGGCCAGCCGGAGCAGCTGACGCTCGGTCGGCGACAACGTCGATTCGAGCGCGCCGGCCAGCCAGCGCTCGCGTTGGGCGCTGTACCGGCGGAGGACGGCCAGGCCTTCGTCGGTGATGCTGACCCGCGAACGGCGTCCGTCGTCGGGATCCGGGGTCCGCGAGATGTGGCCGCGGAGGTCGAGCGACGCCAGGATCCGGGTGAGCGACTGTGGCTGCAGCCGTTCCGCTTCGGCCAGTTCGGTCGGCGTCTGCGTACCCGCCCGGTAGAGCCGGCTCAGCACCGCCAGTACCGCCGGCCCGGGGATGTGCCGGTCCGCCTCCGCGCGCATCCGCCAGTTCAGCCGCCCGACGCCTTCGCGCACCCGCCGGGACAACTCGGCGAGTTCGGCGTCCGCGGTGACCCGCGCGGCGGTCTCGTCAAGGGTCCGGGCCGGTTCGCTCTGCATGGCCCCACATTAGGTGCTCCCGTGGACAAGCCGGGCATAGCGCCCGTCGCGCGCCAGTAGTTCCTCGTGCGTCCCCCTTTCGGCGATCCGGCCCTCGTGCAGCACCACGATCTGGTCCGCGTGCTCCACAGTGGACAGCCGGTGCGCGATCGTCAGCGTCGTGCGGTCGGCGGCGAGCCGATCGAGCTCGGCCTGCACCGAGCGTTCGGTGCGGGTGTCGAGCGCGCTGGTCGCCTCGTCGAGGATCAGTACCGGCGGGTTGCGCAGCAGGATCCGGGCGATCGCGATCCGCTGCTTCTCGCCCCCGGAAAAGCGGTAGCCGCGCTGGCCGACGACCGTGTCGTACCCCTCCGGCAGCCCGGCCAGGGTGTCGTGGATGTGCGCGGCCTTCGCCGCCCGCTCGATCTCGTCGTCCGTCGCGTCCGGCTTGGCGAACCGCAGGTTCTCGCGCACGGTGTCGTGGAAGAGGTAGGTCTCCTGCGACACCAGCCCCACGCCGGCCGCCAAAGAGGCCAGCGTGACGTCACGGACGTCGGCGCCGTCGATCGTCACCGAACCGCTGCTGACCTCGTACAACCGCGCGACGAGGTAGGCGAGCGTTGTCTTGCCCGAGCCGGTCGAGCCGACCAGCGCCGTCGTGGTCCCGGCCGGCACGTCGAGATCGATGTCCTGCAGCGTCGGCGGCCCGTCTTCGTCGTAGCGGAACGACACGCCCCGCATCGAGACGTCGCCCCGGCGCACCTGCAGCTCATGCGCACCGGGCTTGTCGGCGATCTCCACCGGCAGGTCCAGTACCTCGAAGATGCGGCCGAACAGCGCCTTCGACGTCGCCACGTTCTGCCCGATGCTCTGCATCGCGCTCGCCGGCGCGACCAGCCGGTTCAGCATGCTGGTGAACGCCACGACGGTGCCGAGCGAGATCGGCGACGCCCCACCGGCCAGCGCCAGCCCGGCGATCCAGTAGACCAGCGCCGGGATCACCGTCAGGCTCATCGCCCGCGACGCCGTCTGCCACCGGCCGGCCAGGGCCGCCGCCCGTTCCAGCGAAGCGATCTCCCGCGACTCCGCACCGAACCGCTCGCGCATCGCCCGCTCGTTGCCCATGGTCTTGGCGAGCAGCACCCCGGTGACCGACAGGGACTCCTCGACCATCGTCGTCAGCCGCGCCATCCGGCGGGTCCGGCCGCGGGCCAGGTTCCGCCGCTTCTTGCCCAGTCGCAGCGTGAACAGCAGGAACAGCGGCACGACGATCAGCGAGAGCGCCGCCAGCTGCCAGTCGAGCAGGACCAGGGCCACCGCGATGGCGATCGTCGTGGTCGCGTTCTGCACCATCGACCCGGCCGTCGTGGTGATCACGTTGTCGACCCCGCCGATGTCGTTGAACACCCGCGAGAGCACTTCGCCGCTCTTCGTCCGCGTGAAGAAGCCGAGCGACATCCGCTGCAGGTGACCGTAGACCGAGACGCGCAGCTCGTTCATCACCCGCTGCCCGATGGTGTTGGACAGCCCGGTGGTGGCGACGCCGAGCGAGCCGCTGCCCACCGCGCAGACGATCATCCCGGCCGCCAGCAGGCTGATCAGCAGCGTGTCCCGGTGCGGCAGGGCGTCGTCGAGGATCTCGCGCAGCAGGAACGGCGAGACGACGCCGAGGCCGGCCTGCACGACGATCAGCGCGAACAGCACGCCGAGCGGCCCGCGATGCGGGCGGAACAGGCCGGCGATCCGCCGCAGCGGCACCGGTTCGTCGGTGTCGCCGGCCGGTTCGCGCAGGACGGGGACTGAGGTCATGCACCCATGTTTACTAAAATCCGGCTCGGACGCCACCACTTTTCGCACGATCACTCGGACGTGCGTCGAACATTGGTTAACGTACGCGTACTACAGCGCGCACACCCGCGGAGGGAAGGAGCCGGAGCGACTACCCTCGACAGAGCCGGCCGTGTCCGGCGCGCCACCATCGACCCAGCTGGAGCGTGCACACCCGTGTTCGACACCCTCTCCGATCGGCTCACCGCCGCCCTGCAGACGCTCACGCGCAAGGGCAGGCTGTCCGACGCCGACATCGACGCCACCGCGCGCGAGATCCGCATCGCGCTGCTGGAGGCCGACGTCGCCCTCGGCGTGGTCAAGACCTTCATCGCGAGGATCAAGGAGCGGGCGAAGGGTGCCGAGGTCTCCCAGGCGCTCAACCCCGCGCAGCAGGTCGTCAAGATCGTCAACGAGGAGCTCGTCGGGATCCTCGGCGGCGAGACGCGCCGGCTGAACCTGGCCAAGACCCCGCCGACCGTGATCATGCTCGCGGGTCTGCAGGGTGCCGGTAAGACGACGCTCGCCGGCAAGCTCGCCCTGTGGCTGAAGAAGCAGGGCCACGCGCCGATGCTGGTCGCCTGCGACCTCCAGCGCCCGAACGCCGTCACGCAGCTGCAGGTGGTCGGCGAGCGCGCCGGTGTCGTCACCTTCGCGCCCGAGCCGGGCAACGGCGTCGGCGACCCGGTCGACGTCGCCCGCCGTGCCATCGCCGAGGCCAAGCACGCGCAGCACGACGTCGTCGTGGTCGACACCGCGGGCCGCCTGGGTGTCGACGAAGAGCTGATGAAGCAGGCCGCGGACATCCGCGACGCGGTCGAGCCGGACGAGGTCCTGTTCGTCGTCGACGCGATGATCGGCCAGGACGCCGTGACCACGGCCCAGGCGTTCCAGGACGGCGTCGGCTTCTCCGGCGTCGTGCTCACGAAGCTCGACGGTGACGCCCGCGGTGGTGCCGCGCTGAGCGTCCGCGAGGTCACCGGCCAGCCGATCCTCTTCGCTTCCAACGGCGAGAAGCTCGAGGACTTCGACACCTTCCACCCGGACCGGATGGCGTCGCGGATCCTCGGCATGGGTGACGTGCTCACCCTCATCGAGCAGGCAGAGCAGGCCTTCGACCAGAAGCAGGCCGAGAAGGCCGCGGAGAAGCTCTCCAGCGGCCAGCTCACCCTGGAGGACTTCCTCGAGCAGATGCTCGCGGTCCGCAAGATGGGCCCGATCGGCAACCTGCTCGGCATGCTCCCGGGCGCCGGCCAGATGAAGGACCAGCTGGCCCAGGTCGACGACAAGCACCTGGACAAGCTGCAGGCGATCATCCGCGGCATGACCCCGGCCGAGCGCGAAGACCCGAAGATGATCAACGGCTCGCGGCGGCTGCGCATCGCCAACGGCTCCGGCGTCACCGTCCGCGAGGTCAACGACCTGGTCAACCGGTTCTTCGAGGCCCGCAAGATGATGGCCCAGATGGCCGGCCGGTTCGGCTTCGGCGGCGGGGGCGGCTCGAAGTCCCGCAAGGGCAAGAAGGGCAAGAAGGGCGGGCGCGGCCCGACCCCGCCCAAGGTCCGCGGCGGCTTCCCCGGCGGCATGCCGATGCTTCCCCCGGGCGGCGGGATGCCGGGCGGCATGCCCGACCTGTCCCAGCTGGGCGGCATGAACGACGTCCCGGGCTTCGACCCGTCGAAGTTCAAGCTGCCGAAGAACCCCAAGGACAATTGAGTACCGCGCTGCACGCCGCCGGGGTGACCCTGCCCGGCGGCGAGACCCGCGAGCTGTGGATGACCGGCGGCCGGATCTCGTTCGAGCCGGTGCCGGACGCCGAGACGCTGGGCCGGGACGTCTTCCTCGTGCCCGGCCTGGTCGACGCGCACTGCCACCCCGGCATCGGCGTCGGCGGCCCCGTCTCGCTCGAGGAAGCGGCCGCGCAGGCGATCACCGACCGGAACGCCGGCACGCTGCTCATCCGCGACTGCGGGCTCCCGATCGACGTCCGGCCGCTGCAGGCCCGCGCCGACCTGCCGTCGATCATCCGAGCCGGGCAGCACCTCGCCCTGGTCAAGCGGTACATCCCCGGCCTCGGCATCGAGCTGGAGGACCCGTCGCAGCTGCCGGAGGCCGTGGCCGAGCAGGCTCGTGACGGCGACGGCTGGGTCAAGCTCGTCGGCGACTGGATCGACCGCGGCGCGGGTGACCTGGCCCCGCTGTGGCCGGACGACGTCCTGGCCGAAGCCGTGAAGGTGGCGCACGAGAACGGCGCCCGCGTCACCGCGCACGTCTTCGGCGAAGCGGCCTTGCCGGGCCTGCTCGCCTCCGGCATCGACTGCCTGGAACACGGCACCGGCCTGAGCGCCGACCAGCTGGCCGAGCTCGCCCGCCACGACGTCGCCCTGGTCCCGACGCTGATCAACATCGAGAACTTCCCGGGCATCGCCGACAAGGCGGGCAAGTACCCGACGTACGCCGCCCACATGCGCGCGTTGCACGCCGGCGTCGGCGAGATGGTCGCTTCGGCCATCGAAGCCGGCGTACGCGTCTTCGCGGGCAGCGACGCCGGAGGCATGGTCGAGCACGGCAGGCTCGTCGACGAGATCGAGGCGCTCCACCGCGCCGGCATGACGCGCGAGCAGGCCCTCGCGAGCGCCTCGTGGGCCGCACGCGACTGGCTCGGCCGCCCCGGCATCGCCGACGGCGCGCCCGCCGACCTGCTCGTCTACCCGGCCGATCCGCGCGAGGACCTGGGTGTCCTCCGGCATCCGTCGCACATCGTGCTCGGCGGGGTCGTGTACGCCTAGACCCCCGCCGATTTCCTTGCGGGGGCGGCACTTTAGCGTGGGGCGTGTGACGGACGACGACGGCGCACGGCGCGTGCTCGGGGCGCACTGGTGTTTCGTGGCGTTCCTCGCGGGCATCGCCGGCTACTACCTGACCAACCTGATCATCGCCGCGGCGGTCAACCGCAACGTCGGCGAGTTCGACCCCCTCGAGCTGCACGACATCGGCCCGCTCCTGCTCCTGGCCTTCGTGCCCAACCTGCTGCTCGGCCTCGGCCCGGCAATCGGTTCGTGGCGGTGGGGGGAAGGGCTGCGCACCGACTTCGGCCTCAAGCCGACCTGGCGCGACGTCCGGATCGGCCTGGCCTGCGGGGTGCTCGCCCTGGTCGTCGGCTACCTGCTCAACCTGGTGCTGATCGCGGTCTACGGCGCCGACGACGTCTCCGACAGCCCGCTGACCGACCTCGCCGACACCTTCGACGGCGACACGGTGTGGCTGGTGCTCGCCGCGGTGATCGTCATCGGCGGCGCACCGATCACCGAGGAACTGCTGGTCCGCGGCACGTTGTGGAACGCGCTGTCGGTCCACCGCATCCCGCCGTGGGTGGTCCTCGTGCTCACCTCGCTCGTGTTCGCCCAGCTGCACGGCGAGCCGACCCGCACCATCGCGTTGTTCGGCCAGGGCCTCGCGATGGGGCTGGCCCGGCACCTGTCCGGCCGGGTCAGCGCCGGCGTGATCGCCCACGCGGCGAACAACCTGCCGCCGGCGGTGCTGCTGTTCGTCGCGCACTGAACGTTGCGAAGATCGATGGACAGTAGCTGGACGGATACTGTGCGATCACATCCCGGCGGCTAGGCTCGACATCTGGAGCCGACCGACGCGGAGGGCAAGGCGTGACCACTTCCCAGCCCCGGGACCCGGCTGCCGACGCCACGCCGTTGCCCGAGCCCGAGGAGCCCGCCGCGACCGCCTTCCTGCCGCCCGCGCCGCGGCACCGGTGGGGCTTCGGGGCCTTCCTGCTGGTCGAGGCCGTGCTGCTGGCCTCCGCGGCCTTCGTGTCCGTCCTCGTCGGCGACACCGGCCCCGGCCCGCTGCCGATGCGCGTCGTGCTGCTCGGCACCATGCTGCCGACGATGATCGCGGCCGGCGTCGCGGTGCTGATCACCTTCGTCCGCGGCAACGGACCAGTGGTCGACCTCCGGCTCGAGTGGCGCTGGGCCGACGTGAAGACCGGGCTGCGCTACGGCTGCATCGGGCTGGTTTCCACGACCCTGGCCGCCTACCTGTGGACGCAGCTGGTCGGCGACGCGAATGCTTCGTCGGCGATCAGCGCGCTGGTCGAGGACCGCCGGATGTCGATTTCCGCGGCGTTGGTGATGTTCGTCTACCTCTGGCTGCTCGGCCCGATCTGCGAGGAGATCATCTACCGCGGCCTGCTCTGGGGCGCCGCGGAACAACTGCAGTGGCGCAGCGAGCGCTGGGGCCGGGTCGCGGCCTTCCTGCTGTCGACGGCGGTGTTCGCAGCCAGCCACCTCGAGCCGCTGCGGACGACGTTGCTGCTGGTCATCGCGGTGCCGATCGGCCTGGTGCGGCTGGTCACCGGCCGGTTGCCGGGCAGCATCGTCGCGCACCAGGTGAACAACTTCCTGCCCGCGCTGACCATCCTGCTCGGGGCGCTCGGGGTGGCCTCTTTCTAGGTGCGCGGGTGCCGTCTGGCAGAATGGTTCACTGCCTGCTTCCGCCGGACCCTCTCACCGTGCGAAAGCTCCTGACCTTCGGGTGCCCGCGTCCGTGTCCCCACTCGGCCCGCGTGCGCCCAGCCCAGCACCAGAGAGATTCGAGGAGAACCCACACCCGTGGCCGTCAAGATCAAGCTGCAGCGCCTCGGCAAGATCCGTGCGCCGTACTACCGCATCATCGTTGCCGACGCGCGCACCCGCCGGGACGGCAAGGCCATCGAGACGATCGGCAAGTACCACCCGAAGGAAGAGCCGAGCCTGATCGAGGTCGTCTCCGAGCGCGCCCAGTACTGGCTGGGTGTCGGCGCGCAGCCGACCGAGCCGGTCCAGCGCCTGCTGGAGATCACCGGTGACTGGCAGAAGTTCAAGGGCCTGCCGGGCGCCGAGGGCACCCTGAAGGTGGCCGAGCCGAAGCCGTCGAAGCAGGACCTGTTCAACGCCGCGCTCGCCGCGGCAGGCGAGGAGCCCTCCGCCGAGGCCACCACGCCGAAGAAGAAGTCCGCCCCGAAGAAGGCCGAGGCCGAGAAGGCGGAGGCCGCTGAGGGCGAGAAGTCCGAGTGAGTTTCCTCGCGGACTCCCTTGAGCACCTGGTGCGCGGGATCGTCGACAACCCGGACGAGGTCCGGGTCGAGCTGCTGACCACGCGCCGTGGTCGCACGCTCGAGGTGCACGTGCACCCCGACGACCTCGGCAAGGTGATCGGCCGGGGTGGTCGCACGGCGACCGCCCTGCGCACCGTCATGGGCGGCATCGGTGGCCGCGGCGTCCGGGTGGACGTCGTCGACACCGACCGCTGAGCGCCTTTTCGGAAACGGTCAGGATGGACGTCGTAGTCGGCCGCATCGCGAAGGCGCACGGCATCCGCGGGGAACTCGCGGTGGACGTGCGCACGGACTCGCCGGAAGAGCGGTTCAAGATCGGTGCGGCCGTCACGACGAAGCTGCGTGACGGCAGCAAAAGGGAACTCACCATCGCAGCCGCCCGCGAACACAGCGGGCGGCTGCTGGTGCGTTTCGAGGAGGTGCTGACCCGCGACGTCGCCGAGACGCTGCGGGGTGCGCTCCTGCTCGCCGACACGGACACGCTCCCGCCGACCTCCGACCCCGACGAGTTCTACGACCACGAGCTGGCTGGCCTGCGGGCCGAACTGGCCGACGGCACGGTCGTCGGCAAGGTCGTCGAGGTCGTGCACTCGCCCGCGGGCGAGCTGCTGGAGCTGGACGTCGAGGGCCGTGACGTGCTGGTCCCGTTCGTCCGCGCGATCGTCCCCACGGTGGACGTCGCGGGCGGCCGGGTCGTGCTCGACCCGCCGGAAGGGCTCCTGGACGCCTGACATGCGGATCGACGTCGTCACGATCTTCCCCGAGTACCTCGACCCGCTGCGTGCCGCGCTGCTGGGCCGGGCGATCGACCGCGGCCTCATCGAGGTCGGCGTGCACGACCTGCGCGACTGGACGCACGACGTCCACCGCGCGGTCGACGACGCGCCGTATGGCGGGGGCCCCGGCATGGTGATGAAGCCGCAGATCTGGGGCCCGGCGCTGGACGACGTCTGCCGTCCCGAGACGCGGCTCGTCGTGCCGACGCCGGCAGGGCGCCCGTTCACGCAGGAGCTGGCGCACGAGTACGCGTCGGAGAAGCACCTGGTGTTCGCCTGCGGCCGGTACGAGGGCATCGACCAGCGGGTCGTCGACGACGCGGCCCGCCGGATGCCGGTCGACGAGGTGTCGATCGGCGACTACGTCCTGGTCGGCGGTGAGGCGGCGGTGCTGGTCATCGTCGAGGCCGTCGTCCGGCTGCTGCCCGGGGTGCTCGGCAACGCCCGCTCGGCCGCGGAGGACTCGTTCTCCGACGGCCTGCTCGAGGGGCCCAGCTACACGCGCCCGGAGGTGTGGCGGGACCTCGCCGTGCCGGACGTGCTGCGGTCGGGCAACCACGCGCTGATCGACCGCTGGCGGCGTGACCAGGCCCTCGAGCGCACCGCCCGCCGCCGCCCCGATCTCCTTGCGGCGCTGCCGGAAGGTAGTCTCGACAAGCACGACCGCGGGGTCCTGGAGGGCTTGGACCCCGAGCAGGCCGAGGGCCGGTTCTCCCGGCTCGATCCCGGTCTGTAATACTTGACAGGTTGGCGTGAGTGGACCTCCTCGTCCACGAGCCCGCCATCAGCCCCCCGGGTCGCCCGCAGCGGCACCGTTGCGCGCCTGGGGACGTGTACGCAAGCCATACGAAGACGAGGACGGACCACCGATGAACACCCTGGACGCGCTGGACAAGCAGTCGCTGCGTTCCGACATCCCGGACTTCCGCCCGGGCGACACGCTCAAGGTGCACGTCCGCGTCATCGAGGGCAACCGCGAGCGCAACCAGGTCTTCCAGGGCGTGGTCATCCGCCGTCAGGGCGGTGGCATCCGGGAGACCTTCACCGTGCGCAAGGTTTCGTTCGGCGTCGGCGTCGAGCGCACCTTCCCGGTGCACTCGCCGAACCTCGCCGAGATCGAGGTCCACAAGCGCGGCGACGTGCGGCGCGCGAAGCTGTACTACCTGCGCGACCTCCGCGGCAAGAAGGCCAAGATCAAGGAGCGCCGCGAGAACCGCGAGACGGCCTCGGCTAACTGAGTCACCACTCGGTTACCGGTAGCCTGACGACGTGGCCGAACCCGTGTCCCAGAACGCTCCCGAGGATGACCCCGATCGCTCCGAGGAGGACAAGCCGAGGCTGTCCCGCTCCGAGGAGCGCGGGGGATCCCGACGGCGGCGCGCCAAACCCGCCAAGAAACGGTCGTTCTGGAAGGAACTGCCGATCCTGCTCGTGATCGCCCTGGTGCTCACGATCCTGATCCAGACATTCCTGGCGAAGGTCTTCATGATCCCTTCGGGCTCCATGGAGGCCACCCTGCACGGGTGCCCCGGGTGCACCGGCGACCGGATCCTCGTCGACCGGGTCACCTACGACTTCACCGAGCCCGCTCCGGGCGACGTGATCGTGTTCAAGGGCCCGCAGGCGTGGATCAACAACGAGATCGCGCCGCAGGAGTCGAGCAACATCGTCGTCCAGGCCCTGCGCGGGCTGGGCTCGCTGGTCGGGTTCGCCCCGCCGGACGAGCGTGACTTCGTCAAGCGGGTGATCGCGGTCGGCGGCCAGACCGTCCAGTGCTGCGACCCGCAGGGCCGCATGATCGTGGACGGCAAGGCGCTCGACGAGCCGTACATCCACTGGGAAGACCCGTCCGTCCAGGAGCAGAAGACGTTCGACCCGGTCAAGGTCCCCGCCGGGATGCTCTGGGTGCAGGGCGACAACCGCAACAACTCCGACGACTCCCGGTTCCAGGGCGGCGGCGGCGTGAACGGTGCGGTCCCGGTGGACAACGTCATCGGCAAGGCCCGGATCATCGTCCTGCCGCCGAGCCGGTGGGGCGGGATCAGCGACCACAACCCGCAGGACTCGGCGCAGCCGGTGGCCCTCGGGGCGCCGGCCTGGCAGAGCGGGCTCCCGCTCGGCGCCGGGATCGCGGCGGCGTGGCCGGCGTTGTTCGTCGGGCGCAAGCTCAAGTCCGGACTGCGCCGGGTGGCCGGGCGGAAACCCTAAGCACCCGACCCTTGCCGGCAGACGGGTGATCCAGCCTTGACACTTCCCGTTCCCCTGACGGCGGCCGAGCCGATCCGGCCACCGCGAGCCGTGGTGCGCGGCGACCTCTTCTGGGGTCTGCAGGGCGCGCTCGACCGCCGTGGCCTCGGCCCGGTCGCCGGCGTGGACGAAGCCGGCGCCGGGGCGTGCGCGGGGCCCCTGGTGGTCGCGGCCTGCGTGCTCAAGCAGGGCGACGCCGCGAAGCTCACCGAGCTGACGGACTCGAAGATGATGACGGCCAAAGCGCGCGACCGGGTCTACGACCTGGTCCTCGCCCGGGCCGTCGACTACTCGGTGATCGTCATCCCGACCGAAGAGGTCGATCTCTACGGCATCCGGGTGATGAACCTGGAGGGCATGCGCCGCGCCGCGGCGGCCCTGCGCGTGCAGCCGGGCTACATCCTCACCGACGGCTTCCGGGTCTCGGGGCTGACCGCCCCGAACGCCGCGGTCATCAAGGGCGACCGTTCGGTGGCCTGCATCGCGGCCGCGTCGGTGCTGGCCAAGGTGACGCGGGACCGCATCATGGCGGGCTACCACGACGACCTCCCGCACTACGGGTTCGACGTCCACAAGGGGTACAGCACGTCCGACCACCTGGCGGCGCTGCGCGAACACGGCCCCAGCGACGTCCACCGATGGTCGTACACGAACGTGGCCACGGTGGCCCTCAAGCACGGCCTGCGCCCCGCGCGGCCGGTCCTGCTGACGTACGCGGCGCTCGAGAAGGCCGTTGAGACGCCCGGCGCGACGAGCCTGGCCGCGGCCCTCGACGAGGCATTAGAGCCACAACTCAGCCTGCCGCTGCATGCCCCGGCCGCGGGTGTGGGTCACAATGAACGCTCCGCCGGAGCAGCACGAGCCCGAGGAGGGGCGCGGATTTCATGAGCGCAGAGGATCTCGAGAAGTACGAGACCGAGATGGAGCTCTCGCTGTACCGCGAGTACCGCGACATCGTCGGCCAGTTCTCGTACGTGGTGGAGACCGAGCGGCGGTTCTACCTGGCGAACGCGGTCGACGTCCAGGTCCGCGACGGCGGCGGTGAGGTGTACTTCGAGGTCCGCATGTCCGACGCGTGGGTCTGGGACATGTACCGCCCGGCCCGGTTCGTGAAGCACGTCCGGGTCATCACGTTCAAGGACGTCAACGTGGAGGAGCTGGACAAGCCGGACCTCCGCCTGCCGGAAGACGGCCCGTTCTCGGGCTAGTCCTGTTGAATGCCGACGGCGCCGGCTCACCCCACCGGGTGAGCCGGCGCCGTTCTTTTGTCGCGCCGGTTGTCCACAACACCCCGGTTGTCCACAGCCGGGCGATCCGGGTCTGGTGAACCCCGGCCGCCCGCTGGCATCGTCGAAAACGCACGCACCGTGATCACCGGGACCGCCCTGGTGACAGCGCGCACCGACGAGGGGGCGAACAGATGACGGGCACCGACGAGCTCGCGAGACACCGCCGCGACCTGGGCGCCTGGGGTGAGGACATCGCCCTCGGCTACCTCCGGGATCGCGGCCTCGTCCTGCTGGCCCGCAACTGGCGTTGCCGCGAAGGCGAGCTGGACCTCGTCTTCACCGACCGCACCCGGATCATCGTCTGCGAGGTGAAAACCCGCTCCGGCACGGAGTTCGGTCTCCCGACGGAAACGGTCTCCGAGGAGAAAGCCGGCCGCGTTCGCCGGGCCGCCCAACGCTGGCTCAGCGAGTTCCGCCTCGGCTGGTGCCCCGTCCGCTACGACGTGGTGACGATCCTGGCGGAGCCGGGCAGCCGGCCGCAGCTGCAGCACATCGAGGCGGCGTTCTGATGCCGATCGCCAAAGCCTGGTCCGCAGGCCTCCTCGGCATCAACGGCCGGGTGATCGAGATCGAGGCCGACCTCGGCGGCGGGCTGAGCCGGATCACCCTCGTGGGCCTGCCCGACGCCGGGTTGCGCGAGGCGAAGGACCGCGTCCGGTCCGCGGTCCGCAATTCCGGGCAGCCCTGGCCCGACGGCAAGATCACGCTCGGCCTGTCCCCGGCGAACCTGCCCAAGATGGGTTCGGCCTTCGACCTGGGCATCGCGGCGGCGGTGCTGGCGGCCTCGGGCGCGGTCCCGGCCACCCGCCTGCTCGGCACGGTGCTGCTCGGCGAACTGGCGCTGGACGGCCGCATCCGCGCGGTCCGCGGCATCCTCCCGGGCCTGCTGGCGGCCCGGGCGGCAGGCTACGGCCGAGCCGTCGTGCCGACGGACTCCCTCGTCGAGGCGGCCCTGGTGGACGGCATCGAGGTCTCGGGCGCGCCGCACCTGCGGGACTTCGTGGCCTGGCTGAAGCGCGAAGCCGACCTGGCCCACCCGGAGCCGCCGGGGCCGGTGACGCCACCGGAGGTGCCGGACCTGGCGGACGTCGTCGGCCAGCCGGAGGCCCGCTGGGCCCTGGAGGTCGCGGCGGCGGGCGGCCACCACCTGCTGCTGACCGGCCCGCCCGGCGTGGGCAAGACGATGCTGGCGAAGCGCCTGCCCGGCCTCCTCCCGCAGCTGACGCCGGAGGAGTCCCTGGAGGTCACCGCGGTCCACTCGGTCGACGGTTCGCTGTCGAAGTCGTCGCCGCTGGTCACGGTGCCACCGTTCGTGGCCCCGCACTATTCGATCTCGGTCCCGGCCCTGATCGGCGGAGGCAGCGGAATCGCCGCCCCGGGCGCCATCAGCCGAGCCCACCGCGGCGTGTTGTTCCTGGACGAGGTCTGCGAGTTCGGTGGCCAGTGCCTCGAGTCGCTCAGGACGGTCCTCGAGGAGGGCGAGGTGCGCATTTCCCGGGTGAAGGGGTCGATCACCTACCCCGCGCGGTTCCAGCTGGTCCTGGCGACCAACCCGTGCGCGTGCGCGCCCCCGAAGGACGCGGACTGCGTGTGCTCGCCGAGCGCCCGCCGACGCTACCTGGCCAAGCTGTCCGGCCCGCTGCTCGACCGCGTCGACCTGAGGGTCCGGTTGCGCCCGCTGAGCGCAATCACGGCGCACGACGCGGGCACGGCGGAGCCATCGGAGGCGGTCCGCCAACGAGTCTTCGCGGCGCGCGAGAGAGCCGCCGAGCGCTGGAGCGACCACGGCTGGTTGTCGAACTCGGAGGTCCCCGGCCCCGCGCTGCGCCGCGAGTTCGCCCTACCGGCGGACGCAACGGCACTGCTGGACCGAGCCATGGACAGAGGAGCCCTGAGCGGCCGAGGAGCCGACCGTTGCTTGCGAATCGCCTGGACCCTCGCCGACCTGGACGCCGAACCCCGCCCAGGAGCCGACCAAGTAGGCGCAGCCCTGGCCTTCCGAGAGCGAGTGGCGCCATGAGCCTCAACCAGCTGAATCCGACCGCCGCTGCGCTGCTGCGAGCGGCCGAGCCACCCCCGGCCGCCCACGGGCGCTCAGCTTTCCCCGAGCGCGTGGCCGACTCGGAGACACCGGCTCTCCTGGCTTTCGCCGCCGACCTCGGGTGTTCGCGTCTCCGGACGCGGGTGGCCGAGCCATCCTCGATCGACCGCCAGCGCTCGGCTTTCCTTGAGCGGATGACCGAGCCGCCGTCGACTCCGGCTGCCCCTGTTGGTTGCCGCGATCTGGCACCGATGCAGACCTTGGAGAAGCGGCTGGTTGAACTGCCAGCCCATGCCGCGGCTTCCTGTGCGCATGAGTGCGGTTGGTTGTTGTTTCGACTGTGGCCGGTGGTCGAGCCGCTGGCGCCCGGAGGGGTTGCCTCCATTGCCGAGCGCGATTGGCCGGTTCTTGAAGAGCAGGTGGGGTTGGAGTCCTCGGTGGCCGCCCGGGCTGCCTTTCTCGCCGAGCGTGGGTTGTCGGTGCTGCAGGAGCGGGTGGTTGAGTCGGCGGCGCGTGCCGTGATCGAGTCGTCGTCCGCCGCGTGTGATCTGTTGGTGTTCACCGAGCGGGCCGTCAAGCCGCCGGCGACGGTTTACTTGGCGCCTGCCGAGCGGTGCGAGCGGGTGGCGGCATGAGCGCCGAGGAGTTGCGGCAGGCACGCGCCTACCTGCTGCGCGTGGCCGAGCCCCCGGCGCCCGCCCTCGTCGCGTTCGTCGGCGAGCTTGGCCCCGTTGCGGCCGCCGCGCGGGTTCGGCGGGGTGATTGCCCGGCCGAAGTGCTCAAGGTGACCGAGGCGCGACGCGGCTTCGACCTTGTCGCCCAGGACTTCGCCCGAGCCGCCGAGATCGGTGCGCGTCTGGTTGTGCCCGAGGACGACGAGTGGCCCGCCTGGCCACTGCTCGCCTTGGACCTCGCGGCTCGGCGAGGCGTCACCGAAGCCGTGCCGCCGTTGGCCTTGTGGGTGGCCGGTGAGGTTGCGCTCGGGTCCGCCGCCGATCGGGCCGTGGCCATCGTCGGTGCCCGCGCCGCGACCGACTACGGCGAACACCACGCCGCCGAGTTCGCCTACGGTCTGGCCAGCCGGGGCGTGCCCGTGTTCTCGGGTGCCGCCTACGGCATCGACGGTGCAGCACACCGCGGCGCACTCGCCGCCGAGGGTGTCACCGTCGCCGTGCTGGGATGTGCTCTGGATGCGGGCTATCCGGCCGGGCACGCCGGGATGCTGAGCCGGATCGTCCGCTCTGGTGGCGCGATCGTCAGCGAGTACCCGCCGGGCACTCCGCCCGCCCGGCACCGCTTCCTCGTCCGCAACCGGCTCATCGCGGCCCTCACCGAGGGCACCCTGGTGGTCGAGGCGGGGCGACGCAGCGGCGCCCGCAACACCGCGAGCACCGCCGGCGCCATCGGCAAAGTGGTGATGGCCTTGCCTGGGCCGGTGTCGTCGGGGATGTCCGTCGGCTGTCACGAACTGATCCGCGATGCCAAAGCGACGCTGGTCTCGACCGTCGACCAAGTACTCGAGACCGTCGGACTGTTCGGCATCGCGGAGGGCACCGCCTCGAGCCGGCCGAAACGGCGCACCGACCGGCTGGGGCCCGAAGCGTTGCGTGCCTTCGAGGCGCTCGTTCTGCGCGCCGACCGGTCCGACGCCGAGATCGCGGCCGAATCGGGACTCCCGTTGCGGCGCGTGCGGGCGCTGCTTCCGGCCCTGGAGATCGACGGATTCGCCGTCCGCGGGGAGTCCGGCTGGCGACGACGGAAGGAAAGCGCATGAGGACGACGAAATCCGGCCGAAATCGTCGACGGCGTTCGGCCGGTCCGGTGGGGCGGCGTGGCGATCCTTGACCGGAGGCGGATGTTCGCGCAGCGTGACATCATGCCGCCACCACGCTCCGGCCGGGCCCGCCGTCCCGACCTGCGCGCGCTCCGGGCCGGGTTGCCCGAGGCCGTGCGAGCCGTCGTCACCGCCTACGAACGGCACCTCGGGCTCGAACGCGGCCTGTCCGCGCACACCGTCCGGGCGTACATCGGCGATGCGGTGTCGCTGCTGGCGTTCGTCGTGGACGGTGGCAGTGAGGTGGCGGAGCTGGACCTCGCCCGACTGCGTGCGTGGCTCGCCGCCCAGCAGTCCGGTGGGGCGAGCCGGACGACGCTCGCCCGGCGGGCGGCCTCGGCGCGGACGTTCACCGCCTGGGCGCACCGCACCGGCGTCCTGGCCACCGATCCCGGCGGCCGGCTGGCGGCGCCGCGGGCGCATCGCACCCTGCCGGGGGTGCTGCGTGCGGGGCAAGCCGGGGAGGTCATGCAGGCGTCGGCTGCCGGGGCTGCGCAACGCGATCCTGTCGCCCTGCGTGATCGCGCGATCGTCGAACTGCTCTACGCCACTGGCATCCGGGTGTCCGAGTTGTGTGGACTGGACGTCGGTGAGGCCGACTTCTCCCGTCGTGTCGTGACGGTGCTGGGCAAGGGCGGCAAGGAGCGTGTCGTGCCGTTCGGCGTCCCGGCCGCGGAGGCGCTCACGGACTGGATCGACGAGGGGCGGCCGAAGATCATCGCCGAAAGCGGTGGTGAGAGCGCTGAGCCCGCGCTTTTCCTGGGTGTCCGCGGCAAACGCGTCGACCCGCGGGCCGTGCGGCGCGTCGTCCACGACGCCGTCACGGCGGTGCCCGGAGCACTCGACATGGGGCCCCACGGCCTGCGGCATTCCGCCGCGACGCATCTGCTCGAAGGGGGTGCCGATCTCAGGAGCGTTCAGGAACTGCTTGGTCACGCTACGCTTGCCACGACGCAGCTCTACACTCATGTGACCGTCGACCGGTTGAAAGCGATCCATGACCGAGCGCACCCCAGGGCCTGAGGCGGTCCGGGGAGGCTTGCCGGGGTCGTTACCAGCCGGCCCGGCGGCGCACGCGCATCCGCACGAGCACGGAGACGACACTGAGCCGCATGCCGACAACGACTGTGCAATGACCGCAGGCCCGCACGTGACCGAAGCCGCCGGAGTGACCACTCACGGTGAGGCTGCCGTGCCCGCCGAAACCCGGGCCGGCTACGACGTCGACGCCGGGATCGCGGCTCTGTGGCAGCAGTTCGCCGACAGCCCGGACCAGGCGTCGCGCGATCGGCTCGTGCTGCACTACGCCCCGCTCGTCAAGTACGTCGCCGGCCGGGTCGGCACCGGGCTGCCCACCCACATCGACGTCGGCGACCTTGTTCAGTCGGGGATCTTCGGGCTCGTCGACGCGATCGAGAAGTTCGACCCCGAGCGCGGCCTGCGCTTCGAGACCTACGCGATGCAGCGCATCCGCGGCGCGATCCTCGACGACCTCCGTTCGCAGGACTGGGTGCCGCGCGCGGTCCGCAGCAAGGCCAAGGAGGCCGAGCGCGCGATGGAGCGCCTCGGCGCCCGCCTGCACCGCACCCCGACCGACGCGGAGCTCGCCACCGAACTCGGCATCGGCCTCGACGAGCTGCGCGACTTCTACGGCCAGCTGCAGCTGACCAGCGTCGTCGCGCTCGAGGACCTGGTGGCGGCGGGCAAGGACAGCGGCTCGCTGGTCGACACGTTGCCCGACGACGATGCCGTCGACCCGGTCGCGGTGCTCGTCGACCAGGACAACCGCCGCCAGCTCGCCCAGGCGATCGCGCAGCTCACCGAGCGGGACAAGATCGTGGTGAGCCTCTACTACTTCGAAAGCCTGACCCTCGCCGAGATCGGCAAGGTCCTCGGCGTCACGGAGTCGCGGGTGAGCCAGCTGCACACGCGGGCGGTCATGCGGCTGCGCGCCAAGCTGGTCGAGCAGACCGGCAACTGATCAGCGACCACCTCCCCACGGCTTGAGCCGGTATTCGCCGACCTCACCGGTCAACGCGAGGGGGTCGACGTACTCCTCGCCCCGGCGGACGCCCCAGTGCAGGCAGGCCGCCACCGTGCAGCCGGGATGGCCGGGCAGGACGGTGCCGAGCACCTGGCCGCGGTAGACCTGTTCGCCCACGGCAACTTTCGGGACGACGGGCTCGTAGGTGGTCCGGAGGCCACCGTCGTGGTCGACGGACAGCACCGGCCGCCCGCCCACGGAACCGGCGAAGACGACGACGCCCGCATCGGCGGCCAGCACCTCCTGCCCGGGGACGGCGGCCAGGTCGACTCCGCGGTGTCCAGGGCCGAAGGGTGTTTCCGGGGCATCGAAGTACTTCGTGATCACCGGAACGGGTGACAACGGCCAGGAAAGCCGCGGTTGCCGCGTAGTGGGGGAGTGATCGGCCGCGCCCGGGGACGGTGGGGTGCCCATGAGCGCAATCGCCCACAGCACGGCCGGCGCCGACGCGGCCGCAGGAGAAGCTGCAAGCTCGGCCGACGACGGGCTCGCGAGCCAGGCTGCCCCAGGTCCGGTTGGGATCGCCTCGATCGGCCACCCGGTCGGCTCCGCTCCGGGTAGCGCCAGGCCGCCCGCCAAGTGCTCGGCCGCCGGTTCGGCGAGGCGCGCGGATGGCTCCGTTCGACTGCCAGATCGAGGGCGCACCGGTAGCGGTGGCCCCGGCGGTGTGTGGCCGCTGGGCCGTGGCTCTGCTGCCGCGGGCGGGGGTCGGGATTCGCTCGGTCTGGCCGCACCTGTCCCCAGCCTCGTCGACGCCGGCAGCTCGGCTTCGGACGCCGTCGCGCGCGGCAAGGAGCCACACGACAGCTCGTACCCGTAGATCCCTCCGAAGACCGCCGTGACCAGGGCAATCGTGCCCGCCAACCATCTCCGCGCCCACCGTCGGGCCTGCTTGATCGACTCCATGACTCCAGCCTGCGGGACTCCTCGGCTCCGTGGGGAGCCGATGCTGAATCTGTGGATAACCGGAGCCGATGTGGACAACTGCGTCGCCCGGTGGCCGCCGGTGGGGGAGGGGGTGGTGGGAGGGGGTAGAATCTTTTGCGCAGTCCGTTTCAGCGGGCTGACTTCGCGTGCACGTGCGCGTTCCCCCTTCTGGACACAGCCGGGGGAGCGCACGGGGTCCGGCGGTCCTCGGGGGTCCTTCACTCCCCGGGGTCCGGGCACCGGCACGGGCACCAGGGCGATCGGCCACCCGGCCGGGAGCGACGAACCGAACAGCGGGCCGGCGCGGAAGCGCGGTGCGCACTACACAGAAGAGGTATGATTCCGGCAATGGCCGTCGTCACCATGAAGCAGCTGCTGGACAGCGGCGTGCACTTCGGGCACCAGACCCGTCGGTGGAACCCGAAGATGAAGCGCTACATCTTCACCGAGCGCAACGGCATCTACATCATCGACCTGCAGCAGACGCTGACCTACATCGACCGTGCGTACGAGTTCATCAAGGAGACCGTCGCGCACGGCGGCACCATCATGTTCGTCGGCACCAAGAAGCAGGCTCAGGAAGCCATCGCCAACGAGGCCGCGCGCGTGGGCATGCCCTACGTCAACCAGCGCTGGCTCGGCGGCATGCTGACCAACTTCCAGACCGTGCACAAGCGCCTCCTCCGCCTCAAGGAGCTCGAGGCCCAGGAGCAGACCGGCGGCTTCGCCGGCCTCACCAAGCGCGAGATCCTGACGCTGACCCGCGAGAAGGAAAAGCTGGAGAAGACCCTCGGCGGTATCCGCGACATGGCCAAGGTGCCGAGCGCGGTGTGGATCGTCGACACGAAGAAGGAGCACATCGCCGTCGGCGAGGCTCGGAAGCTGAACATCCCGGTCGTCGCGATCCTGGACACCAACTGCGACCCGGACGAGGTCGACTACCCGATCCCGGGCAACGACGACGCGATCCGCTCGGCCGCCCTTCTCACGAAGGTCGTCGCCGAGGCCGCCGCCGCCGGCCTGATGCAGCGCTCCAGCCGCAACGGCTCCTCGGCCGACGCGAAGCCGGAGCCGGGCGTCGCCTCCGACGAGCCGCTGGCCGAGTGGGAGAAGGAGCTGCTCGCCGGCTCCGAGACCGCCGCCGCCGACGCGACCGAGGCCGCTGCCGCGACCGAGGCCGCCACCGAGCAGGCGACCGCCTCCTCCTGATGCTCCACCGCCCGTGCGGCCGCGCCCCCGGGGCCCGGCCGCACGGGTGTAGCAACCCACAGATTTCCTGCAAAGGACGGATTTACCAGAATGGCGAACTACACCGCCGCTGACGTGAAGCGCCTGCGCGAGATGACCGGCGCCGGCATGATGGACTGCAAGAAGGCCCTCGAGGAGAACGGCGGCGACTTCGACAAGGCCGTCGAGTTCCTGCGGATCAAGGGCGCCAAGGACGTCGGCAAGCGCGCCGAGCGCGCCACCGCCGAGGGCCTGGTCACCGGCGACGGCGGCGTCCTCATCGAGCTCGACTCCGAGACCGACTTCGTCGCGAAGAACGCCGACTTCCAGGCGCTCGCCGCGAAGATCGTCGAGGTCGCGAAGACCCTCAAGACCTCCGACGTCGAGGCGCTCAAGGCCGCCGAGCTCGACGGCAAGACCGTCAACGAGGTCGTCCAGGAGCTGTCGGCCCGCATCGGCGAGAAGCTCGAGCTGCGCCGCGTCGTCGCCTTCGAGGGCCAGACCGCGACCTACCTGCACCGCCGCGGCTCCGACCTGCCGCCGGCCGTCGGTGTGCTCGTCGAGTTCACCGGTGACGACGCCGAGGCCGCCCGCGGGGCCGCCATGCAGGTCGCCGCGCTGCGCGCCAAGTACCTGACCCGCGACGAGGTGCCGGCCGAGATCGTCGAGAACGAGCGCCGCATCGCCGAGCAGACCGCCCGCGAAGAGGGCAAGCCGGAGCAGGCCATGCCGAAGATCATCGAGGGCAAGGTCAACGCCTACTACAAGGACAACGTCCTGCTCGAGCAGCCGTCGGTCAAGGACAACAAGAAGACCGTCAAGGCCCTGCTCGACGAGGCCGGCGTGACGCTGACCAAGTTCGCGCGCTTCGAGGTCGGCCAGGCCTGACTTCAGGCCAGGGCGTAGGTTCTACACCCACAGTGCCCCGTCTCCGTCCATCGGGGACGGGGCACTGTCGGGTCCGGAGAGAAAACACGGTCGAGGGGCACCCCGCCGACGTACTCCCTCCCGCGGAGACGGCCAACAACACAGGAGGCGACATAGATGGGTGACCGGGTCGAAGGTGGCTACCGGCGGGTGCTGCTGAAGCTGGGCGGCGAGATGTTCGGCGGTGGTTCGATCGGCGTCGATCCCGACGTCGTGCACTCGGTCGCGCAGCAGATCGCCGACGTCGCCCGGACCGGCGTCCAGGTCGCCGTCGTGATCGGCGGCGGCAACTACTTCCGCGGCGCCGAGCTGTCGCAGCGCGGCATGGACCGCGACCGCGCCGACTACATGGCGATGCTGGGCACCGTGATGAACTGCCTGGCGCTGCAGGACTTTCTGGAGAAGGAAGGCCTGCCCACCCGCGTGCAGACCGCCATCACGATGGGCCAGGTCGCCGAGCCCTACATCCCGCGCCGCGCCGAGCGGCACCTGGAGAAGGGCCGCGTCGTGATCTTCGGCGCCGGGGTCGGCATGCCGTACTTCTCCACCGACACCGCGGCCGCGCAGCGGGCGCTCGAACTGGGCTGCGAAGCCGTCCTGATGGCCAAGGCCGTCGACGGCGTCTACACCGCGGACCCGAAGGCCGACCCCACCGCCGAGATGTTCCGCGAGATCACCCACCGCGAGGTGCTGGAGCGGGACCTCAAGGTCGCCGACGCGACGGCGTTCAGCCTCTGCATGGACAACAACATGCCGATCATCGTGTTCAACCTGCTCACCGAGGGGAACATCGCCCGCGCGGTGAGTGGTGAAAGAATCGGCACGTTGGTCAGCACCCCCACTGCCGGGGTGCCGGCCTAGACCTGCTGGGATCAGCAAGCGCCACCCATCACAACTACGGGAGTGACCGTGATCGACGAGACCCTCCTCGATGCCGAGGAGAAGATGGAAAAAGCGGTGTCCGTCGCCAAGGACGAGCTGCAGTCGGTTCGCACCGGCCGGGCTTCGTCGGCGATGTTCTCGCGGATCGTCGTCGAGTACTACGGCTCGCCGACCCCGCTGAACCAGCTGGCCAGCGTGAACGTGCCGGAAGCCCGCATGGCGCTGATCAAGCCCTACGACCAGTCGCAGCTCGGCGCGATCGAGAAGGCGATCCGGGAGTCCGACCTCGGGGTCAACCCGAGCAACGACGGCCAGGTCATCCGCATCGTCATCCCGCAGCTCACCGAGGAGCGGCGCAAGGAGATGGTGAAGGTCGCCAAGGGCAAGGGCGAAGACGCCCGCGTCTCGATCCGCAGCGTCCGGCGCAAGGCCAAGGACGAGCTCGACCGCATCGCCAAGGACGGCGAGGCCGGTGAGGACGACGTCGCGCGCGCGGAGAAGGAACTGCAGAACCTGACCGACACCTACGTGCACAAGGTCGACGAGCTGGTCAAGCACAAGGAAGCCGAGCTGCTCGAGGTCTGATGGCACAGGTGAGCGAGGAACGCGAGGACCGGGTGGACGCCACCGGAGCACGCCCGGCGGCCACGCCCGGGACGTCGGAGCCGGCTGACGCCGGTACGCCGGCCACGCCGGAGTTTCCGGGAACCGCCGGGGCTTCGGCGACCTCGGAAACCCCGCAGGCGGCGGCAACGCCGGCCGTACCGGAGACCTCGGGCGCCGGCGAAGCGGCCCGGTTGTCGGCGGCCGGTACCGCCGCGGCGGACACGCCGGCGGCCTCGCGGACCGGCGAGGCGGGCGGTGCTCCGGCGGCCTCGCGGACCGGTGAGGGCGGCGCTCCGGTGAAAACGCCGGCGGTTTCGGCCAACGGCGCGGCGGAGACTCCTGGAACCGTCGATGCCGAATCGGGCGCTTCGGACACCCCGGCGCCGCCGGAGGCCGTCAAGAAGGCGTCCAAGGCCGGCCGGAACCTGCCCGCGGCGATCGGGGTCGCGCTGCTGCTCGGCGCCGCGATCATCGTTTCCCTGCTCACCGTTCGCTACCTGTTCATCGGGATCATCGCGATCGCGATCGCGGTCGGCACCGTCGAGTTCGCCGGGGTGCTGCGCCGGGTCGCCGACATCCGGGTCGCGATGATCCCGGTGCTCGTCGG
Organism: Amycolatopsis sp. Hca4; assembly: GCF_013364075.1. GTDB lineage: Bacteria > Actinomycetota > Actinomycetes > Mycobacteriales > Pseudonocardiaceae > Amycolatopsis. The sequence continues at coordinate 3,998,535 of NZ_CP054925.1, read as the reverse complement.
CGGGCAGGCGATGATCTGGCTCGCCTGGCCGTTCGGGCGGGAGGGCGCGCTCACCGCGTTCGTCCTGACCGTCCTGGCCTGCCTGCTCTGGCGGCTGCCGGGCGGTGCGAAGGGCTACCTGCGCGACATCAGCGCGTCCGTCTTCGCCGCCGCCTACCTGCCGCTGTTCGCCGCCTTCGCGGCGATGCTCGTGCCCCCGCACGACGGCGTCGGGCGGGTGCTCACCTTCCTGATCGGCGTCGTCGCGTCGGACACCGGCGGCTACATCGCCGGCGTGCTCGGCGGCAAGCACCCGATGGCGCCCACCATCAGCCCGAAGAAGACCTGGGAAGGGTTCGCGGGTTCGGTCATCGGCGGTGTCGTCGCCGGGGCGCTGACGCTCAGCCTGATGCTCGACGGCCACGTCTGGCAGGGTGTGATCTTCGGTGTCGCCGTCGTGCTGACCGCGACGCTGGGCGACCTCGTCGAGTCGCTGATCAAGCGCGACCTCGGGGTCAAGGACATGGGGACGCTGCTGCCCGGGCACGGCGGGATCATGGACCGCCTCGACTCGCTGCTGCCCTCGGCCGTCGTGTCCTGGCTGCTGCTTTCGGCGTTCGTGCCGGTCTAGTCGTCGTAGGGGTCGTCGACCTCCGCGCGGCCCCAGCCTTCGGTGACGCGCGAGTGGTCGATGACGGCGAAGACCGCGCCTTCGGGGTCGGCGAGGATCGACATCCGGCCGAACGGGGTGTCGTACGGCTGGATCACCACCGTGCCGCCGTGCATGATGGCCTCGCCCGCGACCGCGTCGACGCCGCGGGCCGGGTCGATGTCGAAGTACACGAGCCAGTGCGGCGGGGTGTCGAGGCTGTACTCCGAACCCATCACGTACCGGTACAGCACCGGCTCGTGCTCGATGAGCCATTCGACGTAGTCGAGCATCTCGCCGTCGCCGATCTGGTGGCTGCCGTAGGTGAACAGCTTGGTGTAGAAGTGATCCGCCGCGACGCCGTCGTGGGTGTTGAGGTCCGCGCCGCTGAAGGTGTTCGGGATGCCGGTGACGAACTCCCAGTTCGGCGGCACCTCCCAGAACACCACCGGCGCGCCGCACGCGTCGAGGGCGTGCATGATCGTGCCGCGGTCCGGGATCGCCACCGGCCCGAGGGTGATCCGGCCGCCGAGGTGCTCGACCCACTCGGCCGCGCTCGCGGTGTGCGGCACGGAGATGTGCGGCACCCAGCCCAGCGGGGCACCCTGGGCCGCGCGGTAGAGGCCGCCGACGGGCAGGCCGTTCAGCGCCCCGATGGCGTAGCGGCCGTCGGAGGTCGCCGGATCGCGTTGAGTGGTGAACTCCCAGCCGAAGAGGGCACCGTAGAATCTCTCTGCCACGGCCTGCTCCCGGCAGGCCAGCTCGATCCAGCACGGAATTCCGGCCGGGACCGGGGACGGGGTACTGGATGGGCCGACTGCCATGGGTGCTCCTCCCGATACCCACCGGATTCTAGGCGTGATCCGTGAGTTTTCCGCCAAGAATTCGCCACCGTGCGGGCACGGCCCGGCGACGAGGACCCGGAAGGAGCAGCGGGGGTGCGGTGGTCGTCGCGGCGCGCGGAGGTCGTGCCCAGCCCCAACATCTGGTACTACCAGGCCGATTACGAGCTGGAGAACCGTGCGCAGGACAGCGGCGGCGAAATCTGGCGGGTGCTCCGGGAGGAGCACGACTGGACCGGCCGGGACGTGCTGGACGTCGGCTGCGGTGACGGGTTTCACTTGCCCCGCTTCGCCCGTGACGCGCGATCGGTGCTCGGCGTGGAGCCGCACGAGCCGCTGGTGCGAAGCGCGCTGAAGCGCGTGGCGGGACTGTCGAACGTGGACGTCCGGATGGGCCGCGCGCAGCGGCTGCCGGTCCGCAGCGCGAGTGTGGACGTCGTCCACGCGCGCACGGCGTACTTCTTCGGGCCCGGGTGCGAGCCCGGGCTGGCGGAGGCGGAGCGGGTGCTGCGGCCGGGCGGCGCGATCCTGATCGTCGACCTCGACGTCACCAGCGAGCCCTACGGCCGCTGGATGCGCGCCGACCTACCGCACTACGACCCGGTCGCGGTGGAACGGTTCTTCGCCAGGGCCCGCTTCGGCTGCCGCCGGGTCGCGACCGAATGGCGTTTCGCGACCGCCGCGGACCTCGCGGCCGTGCTGAAGATCGAGTTCAGCAAGCCCGTCGCCGAACAGGCGATCGCGGAGTCCTTGCAGCGTAACGGGAATCGCGCCGAGGACCTGACGCTGCCGGTGGGTTACCGCGTCCACACGCGGGTGAAGCCCACCGGCCTCGTCCTGCCAGGTCACTCGGCCGTCTCCGTCGAACCCGCCGAGGACTCGTCCTCGTCTTCGCCGAGGATGCCGTAGAGCGAGCGCCGGGCGTCGTTGAGCACCTCGGCCGCGCGGGCCTGCTGGCTCTCGGTGCCCGCGCGCATGATCTGCACGACGGCGGCGGCCAGGTTCTTGCCCGCCTTCGCGAGCCCGACCTCGACCGGGTCGACGTCCTGCGCGATCTGCTCCCACGGCGGGGTGCTGTCCTGCTCTTCCGCGGCGGCGCGGCCGGCGTCGGTCAGCTCGAACAGCTTCTTGCCGTGCTCGTCCTTGCTGATCACCAGGCCTTCGTCGGCCAGCAGCTGCAGCGTCGGGTAGACCGAGCCGGGGCTGGGCCGCCAGAAGCCGCCGGAGCGCTCGCCGATCTCGCGGATGATCTCGTAGCCGTGCCGGGGCTGCTCGGCGAGCAGCGCCAGGATCGCGGCGCGGACGTCACCGCGGCGGCTGCGCCGTCCGCCGTGACCCCGCCGGTGCGGGCCGTGGCCGCCGCGGCCGCGTCCACCGGGGCCGAAGCCCGGGGGGAACTCGCCGAAACCACCGAAGGGCCCGAAAGGTGCGCGCCCACGTTCGTGGGCGAAGGGGTGTCGTTGCCTACGCATGTCTGGTGTTCCTTTCTCGAACTGTTGCGACACGTTCACGATATATCGGAAACAGTCGGCTGACAACCCGCCTTCGGTGAGCTCGCTCACGGAACTTGAGCCGGCCGGATCCGGCGACCTAGATTAGGCATGCCTAACCACCTGTTAGCAAAGGTAACGACCTGTGCGGACCCGCTCGCTCCCGCTGACGGCCGGGTTGCTGGTCCTCACCGCGGCCGTGGCCGCCGCCGTGCTGCTCAGCATCGGTGTTGGCACCCGCGGCCTGAGCCCGGGCACCGTGCTCGACGCGCTCTTCCACTTCGACGCGGGCAACCCCGACCACCTCGTCGTCCGCGAGCTCCGCCTCCCGCGCACCCTCGCCGGAGTGCTCGCCGGGGTCGCGCTCGGCCTCTCCGGCGCCGTCATCCAGGGCGCGACCCGCAACCCGCTGGCCGATCCGGGGCTGCTCGGCGTCAACGCCGGTGCCGCGCTGTTCGTCGTCCTCGGCATCGGCACCTTCGGCATCACGAGTGTCGGCGGGTACGTCTGGTTCGGCTTCCTGGGCGCCGCGGCCGCCGGCGGCGTGGTCTACGGCGTCAGCTCCCTCGGCCGGGCCGGGGCCACGCCGGTGAAGCTCGCCCTCGCCGGTGCCGCGGTGACGGCGGCCCTGGCCTCGGTGACCAGCGCCTTGCTGCTCACCGACCAGACGACGTTCGACCAGTACCGGTTCTGGCAGGTCGGCTCGCTGACCGGCCGGGACGCCGCGACGATCACCCAGGCCGTGCCGTTCGTGGTGGCCGGTGTGCTGCTCGCGCTGGTCGCCGCGCGCCAGCTCAACGCGCTCGCGCTCGGCGAGGACGTCGCCCGCTCGCTCGGCCAGAACGTGGCCGTGGCGCGGGGAGTCTGCGCGCTCGCCGTCGTCGTCCTCTGCGGTTCGGCCACGGCGATCGCCGGGCCGATCGCGTTCGTCGGGCTGACCGTGCCGCACGCCGCGCGGCTCGTCACCGGGCCCGACCACCGCTGGCTGCTGCCGTACTCGGCGTTGCTCGCGCCGCTGCTCCTGCTGGTGTCCGACGTCGCCGGCCGGGTGGTCGCGCGCCCGGCCGAGGTCCAGGTCGGGATCGTCACCGCGCTCGTCGGCGCGCCCGTGTTCGTGTTCCTCGTGCGGCGCCGGAAGGTCGTGGCGGTGTGAACGCCGTCGAGGTGGTCGCCGCCGCACGGCGGCAGGGCGCGTTCCGGTCCGGCGCGGTGACGCTGGTGTTGCTGCTGGCGATCGTCGTCGTCTTCGCGGTCTCCCTGGCCGTGGGCGACTTCCCGGTGCCGCTCGCCGATCTCCCCGGCCTGCTCTTCGGCGACGGGGTGGGCCGCGCGGCCTACGTCGTCACGGAGCTGAGGTTGCCGCGTGCGGTCACCGGCGTCCTCGTCGGCGCCGCCTTCGGGACGTCCGGCGCGCTCTTCCAGCGGCTGCTGCGCAATCCGCTGGCCAGCCCGGACGTCATCGGCGTGACGCAGGGCGCGAGCGCGGCCGCGGTCGTGGCCATCGTGCTGTTCGGTGCGGCCGGGCCGGTGGTGTCGGCCGCGGCGCTGGCGGGTGCGCTGCTCACCGGCGCCACGATCTACCTCCTCGCGCGCCGCGGCGGCGTTCACGGCTACCGGCTGGTGCTGGTCGGCGTCGGGGTCGGCGCGGTGCTGACCAGCGTCGTCTCGTACCTGATGACCTGGGCCGACGTCACCCTCGCCCAGCAGGCCCTCGTCTGGCTCACCGGCAACCTCAACGGCCGCGGCTGGGACCACGTCGTCCCGCTGGCGGCGGCGCTCGCCGTCCTGCTGCCCGCGGCGCTGCTGCGGAGCCGCGCGCTCGCCGGGCTCCAGCTCGGCGACGACACCGCCGCCGGGCTCGGCTTGCGCGTCGAACGCAGCCGTCTCGTGTTGCTGCTGATCGCCGTCGCGCTCGCCGCCTTCGCGACGGCGGCCGCGGGACCGGTCGCGTTCGTCGCCTTCGTGGCCAACCCGATCGCGACCCGGCTCGTCGGCGGCGCCCGCGCGGGACTGCTGCCCGCGGCCCTGACCGGCGCGCTCGTCGTGCTGCTGGGCGACTTCGCGGCCCAGCACCTGCTCGGCGAACAGCTGCCGGTCGGGGTCGTCACCGGCGCCGTCGGCGCCCCGTACCTGCTGTGGCTGCTGGCCACGGCCAACCGCGCCGGGCGAGTGTGAGGAACGCCGTGACACTGCACACCGAGAACCTCGAACTCGGCTACGGGCCGCTGCGCGTGGTCAAGGACCTCTCCGTCGAGATCCCGCCCGGCAAGGTCACCATGATCGTCGGACCAACGCCTGCGGGAAGTCGACGCTCCTGCGCGGCCTCGCGCGGCTGCTCACCCCCACAGCGGGGGCGGTCTACCTCGATGGCAAGGGCATCACGACCTGGCGCAGCAAGGACGTCGCTACCGTGCTGGGGCTGCTCCCGCAGTCGCCGACCGCGCCCGAGGGCATCACGGTCGCCGACCTCGTCGGCCGCGGCCGCTACCCGCACCAGGGCGTCTTCCGCCGCTGGAGCGCCGAAGACGACGACGCCGTCGCGAAAGCCCTGGCCGCGACCGACACCGTCGAGCTGGCCGCCCGCCCGGTCGACGAGCTGTCCGGCGGGCAGCGCCAGCGCGTCTGGATCGCCATGGCGCTGGCCCAGCGGACGCCGTTGCTGCTGCTCGACGAGCCCACGACGTTCCTCGACATCGCCCACCAGGTCGAGGTGCTCGACCTGCTGTCGGACCTGAACGCGCAGGACGGCCGGACGATCGTCATCGTCCTGCACGACCTCAACCTCGCCGCCCGCTACGGCGACCACCTGATCGCGATGAAGGACGGCCGGATCGCCGCCGAAGGCGCGCCCGCCGACATCCTCACCGCCGAACTCGTCGCCGACGTCTTCGGCATGCCCTGCCGGGTCATCGAAGACCCGGTCTCCGCCACGCCCCTGGTCGTCCCGATCGGCAGGCGGCGGGCCACCTCCCGAGAAGAAGGAACCCCCGATGCGTCCTAAGTGGACATCGCTGGCCGCCGTCCTGGCGTCGGTCACGCTCCTCGCCGCGTGCGGCCAGCCGTCGAAGCCCAGCAGCTCGGGCGTCGGCGACCAGGACGTCGCCACCGGCGGCCGGCTGTTCTCCACCGCGGACAGCGAGACGGCGAAGCTCGGTGCCGACGTCGGTCCCGGCGTCTTCCCGCGCACGGTGACCCACGCACTGGGCAAGACGAAGCTGGACAAGAAGCCCGCTCGCGTCGTCGTGCTCGACAGCGGCGAGCTGGACGACGTCCTCGCCCTCGGCGTCACCCCGGTCGGCATGGCGACGACGGCCGGGCAGAGCGGCGTGCCCTCCTACCTCGCCGACCGCGTCAAGGGCATCCCGACGGTCGGGGACATCAACAACCTCAACCTCGAAGCGATCGCCGCGCTGACGCCGGACCTGATCGTCGGCAGCAAGCTGCGGGCCAAGGACCTCTACCCGCAGCTGTCGAAGATCGCGCCGACGGTGTTCAGCATCCGGCCCGGGTTCCCGTGGAAGGAGAACCTGCTGCTGATCGGGGCCGCGCTCGGCGACGAGACGCAGGCCGTCGGGCTGCTGAACGACTACCAGAAGCGCGCGAACGAGGTGAAGGCGTCGGTCAAGGGCGCGCCGAAGATCTCGCTGCTGCGGTTCCTGTCCGGCAACATCCGGCTCTACGGCAACCTGTCCTTCATCGGCGTGATCCTCAAGGACGTCGGCCTCGCGCGGCCGGCCAACCAGAACATCGACGAGCTCGCCGCGCAGATCTCCAAGGAGCGCATCGACGAGGCCGACGCCGACTGGATCTTCTACTCCAGCTACGGCGCGGGGCCGAGCGCGGACGAAAAGGCCGTCACGAGCAGCGGGCTGTGGGCGGGCCTCGGCGCGGTCAAGGCGCAGCACGCGATCCCGGTGGCCGACGAGGTGTGGTTCCTCGGCCTCGGCCCGATCGGGGCGATGAAGGTCCTGGACGACCTGAAGAAGTATCTGGGCTGAGAAGATCGGCGCGTGCCCGACACCATCGACGAGATCGACGCGCGCCTGCTGGAAGCGCTGGGGGAGGACCCCAGGGCCACCGCGGTTGCGCTGGCCGAGCGGCTGGGCCTGTCCCGCAACACGGTGCAGGCCCGGCTCGTGCGGCTGGAGCAGCGCGGCGTCCTGAGGTCGTTCGAGCGCCGCATCGACCCGGCCCGGCTGGGCTATCCGCTGCGGGCGTTCGTCAACGCGCAGGTCGACCAGCGGCGCCTCGCCGAGATCGGCGAGTCCCTGTCGGCGATCCCCGAGGTCACGGAGGTGTGCGGGCTGACGGGGGCGAGCGACCTGATGGTGCAGGTGGTCGCCGTCGACGCCGACGACCTGTACCGGATCGCCGGGCACATCCTGGCCTCGCCCGGCGTCGAGCGGACGAACATCTCGCTCGTCATGCGCGAGCTCGTCCCGTACCGGCTGGCGCCCCTGCTGGAGCGCGTGCATTCTGCGCAGCCGGAGGCCTGAGCCCTCGGCGTCCGGTGCGCATTCTGCGCACTCGAAAAGGCATCGGTTGTGCGATGCGTCCACCAGTGCTGTCCTGGTGGGCACTTCCTGCACGAAAGGTGTCGCCGATGACCCAGGCCCCCGTGACCGCCCCGGCGCTCACCGCGATCGAGCAGCGGGTGCTCTGGCTCGCCACCGCGATCGTGCACCAGGCCAACCGGGTCCGGCCCAACCCGTCCGGTCTGAAGGTCGGCGGCCACCAGGCGTCCTGCGCGTCGCTGGTGTCGATCATGACGTCGCTGTGGTTCCGGCACCTGCGCCCCGAGGACCGCGTCTCGGTGAAACCGCACGCGTCGCCGGTGCTCCACGCGATCAACTACCTGCTCGGCGAGCTCGACGAGGCCTACCTGCCGACGCTGCGCGAGTTCGGCGGCCTGCAGAGCTACCCGAGCCGCGCGAAGGACCCCGACCCAGTCGACTATTCGACCGGCTCGGTCGGCATCGGCGCGACCGCCCCGATCTGGGGCGCGCTGGCCCGCCGCTACCTGACCACCCGGGGCTCGGACGCCGGCACCGGCCGCCAGTACTCGCTGGTCGGGGACGCCGAGCTGGACGAGGGTGCGATCTGGGAGGCCATCCTCGACCCGGCCGTCGCCGAGCTGGGCGAGATCGTCTGGATCGTCGACCTCAACCGCCAGTCCCTCGACCGGGTGGTCCCGAACATCGCGGCCGGGCGGCTGCAGGGCATGTTCGACGCGGCCGGCTGGCAGGTCCTGACGCTGAAGTACGGACGGCTCCTGGAGGAGCTGTTCACCCGGCCCGGCGGCGCCGAGCTGCGCGCCCGCATCGACGGGATGCCGAACCCCGAGTACCAGCGGCTGCTGCGCTGCGACGCCGCCCAGGTGCGCGACCGGCTCCCCGCGGGCAACGCGGCCCTCGCTTCGCTGGTGGCCTCGCTGGACGACGAGACGCTGCTGGCCGCGATCCGGAACCTCGGCGGCCACGACCTCGGCTCGCTCGACGAGGTCTTCGCGTCCATCGCGGACGACCGGCCGACGGTCATCTTCTGCTACACCGTCAAGGGCCGGGGCCTGCCCACGCAGGGGCACCCGCAGAACCACTCTTCGCTGCTGACCGTGGCGCAGATGGAGGAGCTGGCTGCTTCTCTCGGCGCGGACCTCGCTTCGCCGTGGGAGGGCTTCGCCCCCGGGACGCCCGAAGCCGCGTTGTGCGCTGAAGTCGCTTCGCGCCTTCGCCGTCCGGACGTTCCTTCAGCGCCTTCGCTGGACCTGCCGGTCGACATCGGGCGTACCCCGTCCGGGACCGCCACGACGCAGGCGGCGCTGGGTCGCGTCCTGCTCGACCTGACGCGCGAAGCGCCCGAAGCGGCGAAGCGCGTGGTGACGGTCAGCCCGGACGTCAGCTCGACGACCAACCTCGGGGGCTGGGTCAACAAGGTCGGCGTCTGGTCGGCGACCGAGCGGCGTGACTGGTTCGAGGACGACCCAGAGACGATCATGCACTGGCGGGAGAAGCCGACGGGCCAGCACGTCGAGCTGGGCATCGCCGAGACGAACCTGGTCGGCCTGCTGGGCGAGCTCGGCGCGACCTGGAGCCGCTGGGGCGAGCCGCTGCTGCCCATCGGCGTCATGTACGACCCGTTCGTCGAGCGCGCGCTGGAGCCGTGGTCGTTCGGCATCTACGCGGGCGGGCAGTCGATCCTGATCGGCACGCCGTCCGGCGTCACGCTCGCCCCGGAAGGCGGCGCGCACCAGTCGATCACCACGCCGTCGATCGGCATCGAGCAGCCCGGCTGCGTCAGCTACGAACCGGCCTTCGCGATCGACACCGAGTGGACGCTGCTGGCCGCGCTCGGCCGGCTCGGGAAGCCGGGTGGGACGTCGTCGTACTTCCGGCTCTCGACGCGGCCGGTCGACCAGACGCTGGCCGCGGTGCCCACCGACCCGGCGGCACGCGAACGCCGTCGCCGCCAGGTGGTGGCCGGGGCGTACCTGCTGCGGCGCGCTTCCTCGCCTTCGGTCACGCTGGCGGCGATGGGTGCCCTGGTGCCGGACACCCTGGCGGCGGCCGAGCGGCTGGCCCAGGTCGGTGTCGAGGCCGACGTCGTGTGCGTGACCAGCCCGGGGCTGCTGTTCGAGGCCGTCCAGGCGCGGTCCGGCCGGGGCGACGGCTCGTCGTGGATCCTGGACCAGGTGTTCCCGGCCTCGCGGGCCCGCCCGCTGGTGACGGTCCTCGACGGCCACCCGCACACGCTGGCGTTCCTGGCCGGGATCAACCGGGTCCCGTCGGTCGCGCTCGGCGTCACCGGCTTCGGGCAGTCGGGGTCGTTGGAGGACGTCTACCGCTACCACGGCATCGACACGGACGCGATCATCCGGGCCGCGCTCGACGCCGTCAGCTGAAGGTGGCGCCGGCGAGCAGGTTGTCCATCTTGGCGTCCCAGCCGGGGAAGGACCCGTACTGGACGACGAGGATCCGGCTCGTCGGCAGCCACCACATCCGGACCACGTTGTTCTGCGCCGAGTTCTCGCAGGTCACCTTCCACCGGCCGTACTCGGCCTTCTTGGGCCCGATCGGCGCGAAGCCGGCGTCGAGCAGGGTGCTGCCGGTGGCGCCCGTCGCCTTCCCGGGCGGCGACGCGGGGGTGATGCAGGTCGGCAGGTCCGTGCCGGTGTACCAGCCGAAGGGGCGTTTCGTGCTCGGCAGGTTGATCGGCGCGTCGGCGGGCGTCGTGCGCAGGTCGAGCAGCCGCGCTTCGCAGACCGCGGTGCCTTCGGAGACGCAGCCGTCGAGCAGGCCGTCCGGGCTGTGCTCGGTGTAGGTGGCGCCGACCGGCAGGGGCAGGTGCAGGGAACCCACGGTGACCTGCGGCCCGCTCGGTGCGGGCGCCGGAGCGGGGTCGGCCGGGGTGCTGCAGGCGGCGAGGCCCAGAGTGGCCGCGACCACCAGGACAAGGTGCCGGAAGGACACGCGCTCACCTCTTTCGTCGGGCGCCGGGTTTCACGGTGGATCATCCCGGTGGGTGACACCGGGCTCCCGACCGGGGCCGGTGACCTGGGGTACACCCGGCGAGGGTGGCCCGGGCGCCCCGCGCGGGCGCGTGGGACACTGGTCTGGTTATGACTGCCCTTCCCCTCGTCTTCGACGCGCCCAAGCGCGGCCTGCCGCCGCGCCACCTCGCCGACCTCTCGGTGTCCGAGCGCGCGGCCGCCGTCGCCGAGCTGGGGGAGAAGCCGTTCCGCGCGAAGCAGCTGTCGAACCACTACTTCTCCCGCCTGACGGTGGACCCCGAGGAGATGACGGACATCCCGGCGGCTTCGCGTCAGCGGCTGGTCTCGGACCTGATGCCGACGCTGCTGACCGAGGTCCGCGCACTGGCGGCCGACGACGGCGCGACCCGCAAGACGCTGTGGCGGGCGCACGACGGCACGCTCCTGGAGAGCGTCCTGATGCGCTACCCGGACCGAGCGACGCTGTGCATCTCGAGCCAGGCGGGCTGCGGCATGGCGTGCCCGTTCTGCGCGACCGGCCAGGGCGGCCTCGACCGCAACCTGTCGACGGCGGAGATCGTCGACCAGGTCCGCTCGGCGGCGGCGGTCATGCGCGACGGCACGATGCCGGGCGGTCCCGGCCGGCTGTCCAACATCGTGTTCATGGGCATGGGCGAGCCGCTGGCCAACTACAAGCGTGTGGTGGCGGCGGTGCGGCGGATCACCGATCCGGCTCCGGGTGGGCTGGGGATCGGGCAGCGGTCGGTGACGGTGTCGACGGTGGGCCTGGCCCCGGCGATCCGGAAGCTGGCGGACGAGAAGATGCAGGTGCGGCTGGCTGTTTCGCTGCACACGCCGGACGACGAGCTGCGGGACACGCTGGTGCCGGTGAACAACCGGTGGTCGGTGGACGAGGTGCTGTCGGCTGCTCGGTATTACGCCGATACTTCCGGCCGCCGGGTGTCGATCGAGTACGCGCTGATCCGGGACATCAACGACCAGCCGTGGCGGGCGGAGCTGCTGGCTCGCCGGTTGCGGCAGCACCTGGGTCAGCTGGTGCACGTGAACGTGATTCCGCTGAACCCGACCCCGGGTTCGAAGTGGGATGCGTCGCCGAAGCCGGTGGAGCGGGAGTTCGTGCGGCTGGTGAACGCGGGCGGAGTAGCGTGCACGGTGCGTGACACGCGAGGCCAGGAGATCGCCGCGGCTTGTGGTCAGCTGGCCGCTGAAGGCTGAGTTTTTCGTTTCGGTTATGGAGAAATTGTCGTGATGTATGCCCCCAGCCTGCTCGACCCGGCTGCGGAATCGTTGAAGCTGGTCGACTGTGCCGGAGCGACCGAGGTGGCTCGTGAGGCGCGGACGTTGCTGGGTGAGCGGTTCAGCTCGGTGACGTTCATGTACGTGCTGATGCGCGCGTTCGAGGTGGAGTACAACGCAGCGTGCGACGCCGCTCGGTGGCACGAGTTCCACGGCGGCCCGCGGGCGCTGTCGGATGCCGATCTGGAGAAGCTGCTCGCTCCCTGGCTCGACCGCTGACCTCGGTGGTCCTGCCGTGTGCGGTCCTCGGCGACGTCTACCACGGTAGTTGGCTTGGCCGGGTGAATGGGATCACGGGTTCGTAGGCAAGCTCGGCAGCTGTGCGGTTCCTCGTCGGTCACCTGAGTCGATTCCAGAGGGCGTGTTCGGCGAGTGCGGAGAGTATCTCCTTCTCGAGCGCTCGTGCTGTCGGGCCATTGGCCGTGATGGCCCACGAAATGTGCAGGTCGGCTCGTTCGAAGGCGAGCACACCCCATTGAGTTGCGCGGCGGGTGTAGCCGCCGTCGACTTCGCGGATGCGGTCACGCAGCCACCGAGAGTCGGCGAGTGCGCGGTCGAGAACGGCTTCGCCCAGGCCACTGGCGAGTGCCTTGCCGCATAGACGGTCAGACGCCCGCGAATACCTTGGCCGCGACGTTCGCCGGCCATACCGACGTAGACCAGCTCGCCCGTGGTCCCTTCACGTGCGAGGTAAACGCCGGGCATCTGAGGTGCCGATCCGCGGGCTGCGGTGAAGGGTACCCAGTGCGACCAGTCGGCGAACTGGCGGACGACCTCGAGCGCAGGCGATCTCACCTTGGCAGTATGACGCCTGCACACGGCTCCAGCGTTCTGCAGCACTCGACGTGTCTCGCGTGCCGAACGGGTGCCCCGTCCTCGAGGTCTGTCGCTCATGCCGTCGCACTGGGCATCATCGCGGTCCGGTGTGCCAGAGGCGCGCGAGTTGCCGGGTATGCCTCTGAGTCTGATCTTGCGGTTCAAGAGGCCGCGTTTGGGTCGGCACAGGGTTGGACGTACAACAGCGTGGTGGATCCTTGATCACCGCGATGTCGCATAGAAATGCGACCTCATGTTGCGGTATTGATCACGGTGTCGAAGCCGTAGGAGGAAGTAGTGACGTTCATGTACGTGGTGAGCACATGACCTCCGAGGCGGGGCACCGGCTCCTCGAGTTCCTCGCCGAACTGCGGGCGACCGCCGGCTGGACGGTGGAGGTCACCGACGAGATCGGTGCCTTGTCGCGGTGGCGGCTGAGCGGATCGACGTGGCAGGCCGTCGTGACGGTGGAGCCGCGACGCTGGCTCGGCCTGGAGTTCGAGGCGCGTGACCCGGTGACCGGCAAGCGCGCCACCTACGACATCGACACCGATCTGTACGACATCTCGCGGGACGACCAGCGCGAATTCGCCGAAGAAATCGAACGGGACATCGTCGAATTCCTCGACGGCCTGCGGCGGGGAGCCGTGGTGCGCGGGAACGACGGGACGAAGTTCGTGCTCGTCTTTCCGCTGGACGGTTCCTACGTCCGCGTGGTCCAAGGGCGAGGAATGACCCGCGCTTCCGTGCACGCCGATCTGGCGGCTGCCCGGAAGGGCGGTGACTACGTCCCGCTGGAATGAGGGTTGTGCTCGAAGCGGGCGATCTCGAACAGGGACTCGACCGCCTGCTGCACCGACGCTTCCCACAGCACCTTGCCGTAAGCGGGGGTCGCCTGCGTGGGATCCCCGACGACCCCCGGGGTGCCGAAGTCGTCCGACAGCCAGCCGAAGCTCACCGGCCGGCCGTTGAAGCCGATGTGGCGGAAGTCCGCCAGGTGTTCCGGCACCCAGCGCTCGGCCCGGGTGAGGTCCACCAGGTCGGGGCGCAGGTGCAGGACCAGCGAGGTCTCCGCGGCGCCGCCGTGGATGCCGAGGTCTTGCTCGTCGAGGCCTTCGCCCTCCGGTGGGTCCGTGCGGGCGAGCGAAGGCATGAGGAACGTCCTGAGCCCGAAGCGCTTGCGGATTTCCCGCAACGCCACCTGCAGGAGCGCGACGTTGCCCCCGTGCCCGTTGACGAACACGAGTGTCCCGGCTCCCATGAGCTGCACCGCGCGCCCGATTTCGACGACCGTGCGGAACAGGGTCTCGGCGTCGAGCCAGACCGTTCCGGGTGCCCAGCTGTGCTCGTCCGATTTCGTGTACGTGAGCGTCGGGAGCTGCCAGACGTCGAGGCCTCCGGCGACCGCGCGCTCGACGGCCGCGTCCGCGACCGCCGATGCGAGCAGGGCGTCGGTGCTGAGCGGCAGGTGCGGCCCGTGGTGCTCGATCGCGCCCGTGGGGAGGACGACGATCGAGTCCCGGCCGATCCGGTCCGCCAGTGACGGGCCCGCGAGTTCGGTGAGGGCGCGGTTCATATCTTGGCCTGCGCCGGCAGCGTGACGGCGAGCTCGGGCACGCCGAGGTGGCCGGGGTTGAGCAGCCCGTCCGGGTCGGTGCGCTGCTTGAGCGCGAGGAGCTCTTCGACCCCGTGGTCGACGTAGAACTGGTGCGGGCTGTGGACCCGCACGCCGAGTTCGACGAGCTTCGCGTACCCCGCGTAGACGTCGGCCGCGCCCGTGTACTCCGCGGTGAGCATCCCGATGGGGAAGCGGTGCCCGGCCTCGATGTGCAGCATGCCGCCCGGGTACACGGCCTCGACCTCGTGGATGCGGTCGATCAGGGCCTCGCCGCCGACTTCGACGTGGAAGTACTCCCGGCCGGGGCTGTTCTTCTTGAGCCACCAGATGGGGTGGTTGTAGGAGAGCGTCGACACCTTGATCGTCTGCTGGGTCCCTTCGCGCACGTCTTCGACCACGCCGCCGGCAGCGGAGATGAGCGAAGACGCCTCCTCCAGTGCCACCGCGTCGATGATCGCGCGCAGGCTCGCGCGCCCGGCGGGGATCGCGGGGTCCGCGGGGAGCCGTTCCGCCACCGCGGCCCGGTCCGCGCTCACGAGCCGGGGCAGCGGGTCGAGCGCGCGGAGCGTCCGCACCGCGCCGAGCGCCTCCTCGAAGGTGGGGAAGCTCGCGTAGACGGCCCGCCAGTCCTGGGCCGGTTCGAGCCGGACCGTTGCACGGGCGATGACCCCCGCGGTGCCGTAGGTGTGCACGAAGGTCCGCGCGTCTTCGCCCTCGACGTGCGCGAGGACCGGCTCCGGACCGGGGAGGGCGACGTCGAGCGCGACGACGAAGCCTTCCCAGTTCGAGCCGTGGGCGATCGTCCCCGTGCCGCTCGAACCCCCGGACAGGAAACCGCCCACAGTGGACTGTGCGGTCGACGGGTACATCCAGAGCTGCTGGCCGCTCGCGGCGGCCGTCCGTTCCAGGAGTGCCATGGACGCGCCGGCTTCGGCCGTGATGACGCCGTCGCCCACTTCGACGACAGCGCGGGCCCTCGTCGTGTCAAGGACCAGGCCGCCCCGCAGCGGGATGCCCTGCCCGTAGTTGCCGGTGCCCTTGCCGCGCGCGGTGACCGGGACGCGGTGGCGGGTCGCGGCGGCCACGACCGCTGCGATCTCCTCCGCGTTCGCCGGGTGGGCCACGAGGTCCGCGAGGCCGAGCGGGAGCTGCTCGGAGAGGATGGGGCTCATCGTGGCCTCGTCGACCGAGGCGCGCTCGCGGGTCTTGGGGTCGGTGCTCACGCCGCGCTCGCCGAGCAGGGCGGCGAGTTCGGCCCGCAGCGCCTCGATGGTCTCAGTGCTGGTCATGGCGCTCCTGTTCACCAGCCGAAGCCGATCTTCGGGTCGAGGAACTGGTTCGTGACGAGGTCGGCCGCGGTGAGCCCGTCCTTGACGTGCCCGCCGGCCTTGCCGAAGATCGGCGCCGCCGTCTTGATGAGGCTGGAGACGCGGGTTTCGTCCATCGCGCCGACGTGCCCGTGGCCGGCGTCGGTCGCGATCTTGAGGTCCTTCATCTGCGCGACGGCGGCCTTGCCCACCGCGGCGTCGTAGGTCCAGCCGTTGTTGTAGGCCTGCACCAGCTTGACGATCAGGTCGTTGGTCGCCGCCGGGTTCTTGATGAAGTCGACGTCGGCCTGCTGCATGACGGGCACGAGCTTCTTGAGGCACGGCGAGAGCGACGCCAGGTCGGCGGTGCGGACGGACATCGTCTCGGGGTAAGGGGACCAGCCGGTGTCCGCGACGAGCTGGAACTTGAGCGGCTTGCCCCAGGCGGCGACTTCGTTCTCGTAGACGTACGGTTCGGCGGTCGCGAAGCCCTGCTGCGCGTCCTTGCCCTTCGCGGTCACGAACTTCGCCGGGGCGCCGTCGTAGCTGCCGTCGAGGATGCCGGCGGGCAGGTAGCCCGCTTCGGTGAGGTAGGACATGTAGGCGGCGCCGTTGAAGTACCGGACGACGCCGCCGTTCGCCTGCAGCTTGCCGCCGAGCTCCTTGATCGTGGTGACGTCCGGGTAGGTCTTCGGGTCCCACATGATCATCATCGGCGACTTGTCGTTCTCGGCGAACACGGCGGTGGTCGGCATGTCCCCGGAGAACTGCACGGCCTCGTCGGTGGAGACGTAGCCGAGGGTGATCGACTTGTCCTGGTTCATCTGGGCCGAGACCTTGGAGAAGCCGATCGCCGGCCCGCCGGCGCGGACCTGCAGCTTGACGCCGGTCGGCCGGCCGTTGGCGTAGAGGTCGCCCGTCACGGACTTCTGGCTGGCGTCGATCGAGGGGTTGGGACCGAGCAGCTGGTAGAGGTGCCCGTGGTCGGCCTCGGGGTTCCAGTCGGTCTGGACGACGACGGTGGCCGGGCACACGCCGGCGAGGTCGACGGCGGGTCCGGTCGCGGTGGGTGCCGCGGGCGCCGCGCCGGCGTCGGCCGAGCCGCTCCCGCCGCAGGCGGTGAGGGCGGCGGCGAGCGTGGCGACGGACAGGATGACGGCGGCAGAGCGGGGTCGAGTGCGCATCGGGCTTCCGTTCCGGGGGAGGGGCGGGGAAATCAGGTGAAGTCGAACCAGCGGCCGACCGCGAGCCGGCCGATGAGCCCGAAGGCGAGGAAGACGGCGATGCCGTAGAGCGAGGCGATGATGATCGTCGCGTACAGCTCGGGCCCCATCAGCCGCGACGCCGTGACCTGGATGAGGACGCCCAGGCCGGGATCGCCGCGCTGGAAGAACTGGTCGCCCACGATCGCGCCGATCACGGACAGGCCCGCCGACGTGCGGAGGCCGACGAAGATCGAGGGGAGCGCGGCCGGGATCTGCAGCTTGACCAGGCGGGTCAGCCGGCCGGCGCCTTGGAGCGCGAAGAGCTCGCGTTGGGCGCGGTCCGCGGAATGCAGGCCGAAGAGCGTGTTCGAGACCATGGGGAACAGCGCGATCATCACGGTGACGATCACACGGGAGAGGAAGGCGTAGCCGAACAGCGCCCCGATGAGCGGCACGAGCGCGAGGATCGGCACGCACTGGAGCACGACGGCGTACGGGTACAGCGCCTTCTCGAGGCCCTTGGCCTGGGCCATGACGGTGGCCCACAGCACCCCGAGGACGATGGCGGCGGCGAGCCCGACGAGCGAGACGACCGTCGTGCGGCCGAGTGCGGTCCACAGTTCCGCGTTGAACCCGGTCGGAGCGCCGTCGGGGCGGGTGTCGTTGACGATCGCCGTCAGCACGAGGTGCGGGTACGGCACCAGGTAGGGCGAATCGACCACCTGGTCGTAGTACGCCGCCGCCGCGTACCACAGGCCGACGAAGACGCCGAAGGCCACGACGGGCTGCCACCACGACGTCGGTTTCCGGATGCGCCGGGGCTGCAGGCCGGAGCGTGCCGCGGTGGTGCGGCGGGCCACGGTTTCCTGGAGCGTCGGCATCAGCTGTGCCCCTTCCTGAGCGCGTGCGAGACGTCGCCGACGAGCTCGGCGAACTCTGGGGTGAAGCGGATGTCGGGATCCCGCGGCATCGGGAACGGCACGTCGAACCGCGCGACGATGGAACCCGGCCGGCCGGACATGACGACGACCTTGGTCGAGAGGTAGACGGCCTCGGAGACCGAGTGCGTGACGAACAGCCCCGCGAAGCGCTGCTCGGCGAACAGCCGCAGGAGTTCGTCGTTGAGGCGCTCGCGGGTGATCTCGTCGAGTGCTCCGAACGGTTCGTCGAACAGGAACAGTTCGGGGTCGAGGGTGAGCGAGCGCGCGAGGGAGACGCGCATCTTCATGCCGCCCGAGAGCTGTTTCGGAAGGTGCTTCTCGAAGCCGCCGAGGCCGACGAGACCGATCGCGGCGGCGGCCTTGGCGGCCCGGTCCGCCTTGGCCGCCCGGTTGAGCTCGGCGAGGAGTTCGACGTTGCCCTGCACCGATCGCCACGGCAGGAGCGTCGCGTCCTGGAAGACGTAGCCGATGCGGCTCGTGCTCACGTCGGTGGTGCCACCCGAAGCCGTTTCGAGGCCCGACGCGATGCGCAGCAGCGTCGACTTGCCGCAGCCGCTCGGCCCCACGATCGAGACGAATTCGCCGCGGTCCACCGTGAGGTCGACGCCGCCGAGCGCCGCCGTCCCGTCGGGGAAGACGAGGTCGACGTCGCGGAAGTCCAGCAGGGTCGAGCGGAGGGTCGTGGTGGACATGGCAGCTCCGTTCAGGAAGCGGTGGCGGGCAGGGCCGGGAGTTCGCGCCGGGTCTCGGTGACCGCGACGACGCGCCCGCGGTGGATGACGACCCGGTCGGCGGGCGCGGTGGCGATCGCGTCGACGAGGTTCACGGCCCCGATGGCCAGGAAGTCGGCCTGGGCGCCGACCGACGGTCCGGCGGCGGGCAGTCCCATGACGGATCGTGCTCCGGTGCTCACGAGCCCGTAGGCCTCCTCCGGCGAAAGGTGGCCCGCGGTCACGAGCAGCGACGCGGTTTCGAGGGCGTCGCCGCGCCCCACCGGGTTGAACGGATCGCGCACGTTGTCCGCGCCGGCGCCGAGGCGGACGCCCGCGTCGAGCAGCTCGCGCAGCGGCGCGAGACCGCGCGGCGTCGAGACGGGGTGTTGCCAGCCCTGGAGGTAGAGGTTCGTGATGGGCAGCGTGACGATGCCGACGTCCGCGGCCTTGACGTCCGCGATGATCGCGTCCCGGCGCGCGGCTTCCAGGGTGCCGAGCCGCACGCAGTGGCCCGCCGTGCGCGGGCGGTCGCCCGGCCAGTCGCGCACCGCGCGGGCGTAGGCGTCGAGGGTGACCGGGCCGAACAGGTTCTCGTCGGCGTGCAGGTCGGCGCCGATGCCGCGCCGCTGCGCGATGGCCAGCAGCCGCGCGAGGTCCGCCGGGGGATCGGGCGCCAGGTGCGGCGCGCCGCCGACGAGGTCGACGCCCGCGTCCAGGACCGCTTCCAGGTGGTGGTCGGGGCAGTGCGGCCCGGCGAGCGCCACGAGCTGGATGTCCACCAGCCCTTCGAGTTCCGCCCGGACCTGGACGAGGGCGCGGGCTCCGCGCGTGACGTCTTCGATGCCCGCGCCGCCGTCACCGAGAACGTCCACATGGGACCGGATCGCGGTGGTGCCCGCGGCGAGCATCACGAGGGCCTGTGCCCGGGCGCGCTCGGCGATCGACTCGACGCTCATTCCCGTTGCGTGGCCACGCCACGCGTCGATCGCGGCGCCGAGGTCGCCGAGTTTCGGGTTGATGGCGTCGAAGCTCCCGGCCTTGTCGAGGTGGGCGTGCGGCTCGGCCGGTGCCGGGAGCAGCAGCCGTCCGGTCAGGTCGAGCGTCGGCCCGAGGACGTCGGCGGCGCCCGCGGCGGTGATCGCACTGACCACGCCCGAGGCGAACGAGAGGTCCACGACGCGCCCGTCGGGCAGTCTCGCGTTGCGCACCGCGGCGAGCGGGCGGGGCAGCGAGTTCGCCATGGGTCTCTCCGGTCTCGGGTGTTGCGGAACCGCGGGGATGCTGCAAATGTTGACCACATCAACATCGCCGACGGTACGGAGCCGAGATTTCCGATGTGTAAATCCCCGTGTTCTTTGTGTTGCCCCTGCGACCAGGCCGGATGGTCGCCGTGAAGGAAGCCGGTCCGGCGTCTTCCCGTGTCGTCGACGAGCAGGCCGAGCGGGTCGGCACGCGCATCCGCGAGCTGCGCCGGTCCCGCGGGTTCACGCTCGTCCAGCTGGCCGGGCGCACGGGACTTTCGCACCCGTTCCTCAGTCAGCTGGAGCGCGGGCACACCCGGCCGAGCATGGTTTCCCTCGACCGCATCGCGAAGGCCCTCGGCACGACCCAGGTCGAGCTCATCGCCGCCGGCGCCCCGGACCTGCCGGACGCCGACATCGGGCGACCCGACGTGCTGCGCGCCGGCGAGGGGGCCCGCAACCAGTTCCCCAACGGCGAAGTCCGGCTGCTCACGCGCGGCAGGCGGGCGTTCGACCCGATCGAGTGGACCGGGACGACCACGGAGTTCGGGGACTACTTCCGCCACCCCGAGGACGAGTTCGTCCACGTCGTGAGCGGGGCACTCCTGCTGGACCTCGAGCAGGACGGGACGGTCCGGCTCGGCGCGGGGGACTCCGCGTACTACCCGGGCGGCACGGCCCACCGCTGGTGTTCGCCCGACGGATCGCGGTTCCACCTCGTCGTGGTGAAGCAGAAGCTCCCCGAGGACGGATGACCGACTGGTGCTCAAGATTCTCAGCGCAGAGCGCATCCTCGTCGATCCGTCCACAGAGGACACCGGCGACCTTCTTCTCGACAACGGTTCCCCGCACGAGACGGTGCTCGACGCCGCCGGGTGCGTGGTCACGCCGGGGCTGGTGAACGCCCACCACCACCTGCTGCAGAGCGCGTTCCGCACCCTGCCGGGAACGCGAGGGGTGCCGATGGCCGAGTGGCTGCCCGCGATGGCCGCCGCCTACGGCCGGGTGGGCCACGACCCGGAGGCCTACGCCGTCGCCGCCGCGGTGGGCGCGGCCGAAAGCCTGCTGTGCGGCGTCACGACCATCGCGGACCACCACCTGAACTGGCCGCACGGCGCCCCGATCGCGGACACCGTCGCCCTCGCGCGGGCGACGGCCGAGGCCGTGCGATCCCTCGGCGCCCGGCTCGTCTTCGTCCGTGGCTCGGCCCGGGACGATCCGGAGTGGGCGGGCGAGTCCGCCGAGGCCATCGTGACCGCGCTCGTGCCCGGGGACACCGGCGGCGTCTCGCCGGACGGCATGCTTCAGATCGCGGTCGGCCCCGCCGGGGTCCATTCCGACGCGCGCGAGACGTTCGCGGCCCTCGGCGCGGTCGCGGCCCGCCACGGGCTGCGCCGCCGGACCCAGGCCAACGAGCAGGTCGACACGGCGATCGCCCTCGAGCGCTACGGGCGCAGGCCACTGGAGCTCCTCGGCGAATGGGGGTGGCTGGAGCCGGACGTCACCGTGGCCCACCTGTGTGATGTGACGCCGGGGGAGATCCGTCTGCTCGCGCAGGCGGGCGTGACCGCCACGCACGCGCCGGGGTGCGACGTGCCCATGGGGTGGGGAGTCGCACCGGTCGCCGCGCTGCTCGAGGCGGGCGTCGTCGTCGGCCTCGGCACGAGCGGCGGAGGCAGCAACGACGCCGGGCACCTGCTCGCCGACGCCCGGCTGGCCCTGCAGGTCTCGGGCCTCATGGGGCCGCAGCTACCCGCGCGCACGGTGCTCGGGATGGCCACGGCGGGTTCCGCCGCGGGGCTGGGACGAGCGGAACTCGGGCACCTGGGTGCCGGGTCGGCGGGCGACTTGTGCGTGTGGGACGTGTCCGGCGTCGCCGACGCGGGCGTGCACGACCCGGTGGCGGGCCTCCTGTGGGCGTCCCCCGGACGGCGGCCGAAACACGTGGTGGTCGGGGGGAACGTCGTCGTGCGGGACTACCGGCTGGTCGCGGCCGAGGAGGCGGAACTGGTCGCTCGCCTGCGTGAACGGCTTTCCCGCACACCGCCGGCGGGCTGACTCTGAATGGTGGCAGACAGTCCCTGACCGCGGTGTTAGAACGGTAGTCATGTCGCATCGGATGTCTCGATACGCCGTGATTGCCGTCGGGGTGGTCTTGCTGACCGGTGCCGGGGTGGCTCCCGCGCACGCCGTCAGCGGCCCGATCCAGAGCTTCACCTTCAGCGGGACCACGTTGACCGCGGTCAACGAGTATTCCTACTTCCCGCTCGGGCCCATCATCCCGCTGCCCGTCACGATTTCGCGGCTGGTCGACGGCGGCTCGCAGGTCGTGGCCGGCGGCAAGGGCGTTGTGCAGTACCAGTGCAGCGGTACGGCGATCACCACCTATACCGCCAACGGCACTCAGCTTTCCGTGCCCTGCGGTTGATCGGGGCGGTCACCGCGCCAGTGCGTCGGACAACGTGACGAGCTCACGGGCATCGTCGTCCAACCCGCCGCCGTCCGGAATCGCCAGTGGCATCGGCTCTTCCGGCGCCGGCTCGCGGCGGGCGTGGGCGCGCAACGCCTCCGTCAGGCGGTCCGGCAACGGGCCGTCCAAACGCGCGACGTACGGGCTGATCCGGACCAGCCCGTCCCGGCATTCGATCACCCGGCGGTAGTACCGGCGGTGCACGCCCAGCACGCTCAGCGTGTCCCACCGGCCGCGCGGGGTGCGGCTCAGCGCGTCCTCCGGGAACGCCTCGTGCAGCTTCGTCCACAACGGACGGAGGCGGTGGTAGGTCCGCAAGTGCTGCCACCACACGCGAGCCGCCGCCAGGCGGGTGGCGACGCCGGGGTACGACAGCCCGACCACCAGCAGGATCGCGCTCGGGAACACCAGCCAGACCGTGGCCTGGACCAGCAGCCGGGGGATCGCCGCGCCGGCCCAGTGGACCAGGACCACCGCGATCAACGTCGCCCCGCCCAGCGCCCCGATCGCGAATCCCACCGAGGCCAGCGACAACCCGCGGGCCAGCCGGGGCGCCGCCCCGCGGGCGTACCGGCGGGCGAAGAAGCACGCGCTCGCGATGCCGTACGTCAGATACAGGTCCGCCGCGAGGTAGAAGACCGACACCCCGGCGCGCGGGTACTGCGCCGGCGGGACGTCCGGCATCAGCACCGTCACCGTGGCCATCACCAGGATGGCCGCGCCCAGCGGGATCGCCTCCAGCCGGGCCCGGCGCCGGGCCCGGGAGCCCGGCAGGGCCGAGAACAGGAAGAAACACGCCAGCGCAAAGACCAGACCGCACAGGAAAATGTGCTGGAACAGCAGGGGCACGATCCGCCCGGGTTCCGGCTGGTTGACGTCGCCGGCCAGCAGGCCCAGCGGGTAGGCGGCCGCGAAGGAGGCCAGGCAGGCGGTGACCATCCAGCGTGCGACGTCGCCCGGGGCGCGGGTCAGCTGGTAGATCTTCCACAGCAGCGCCGGGAACAGGATGACGCCCTGGACGACGAGGAGCGTGATCTTGCTGTTCACAGCCAGCCCAGCCGTTCGTCCAGGGCGGCGTCGATCCGGCGGGCGGCACCCTCGTCCGACGACGGCGGGGCGACCCGGTCGAGGACCGAGGCCCACTCCAGGATGATCGTCGCCACCGTCTCGGCCTCCCGCTCGTGGTCGGTGTCGTAGGACGTGCGCAGCAGGGCCCGGCCGGCCGCCTCCGGCACCAGGCCCGGCGCCAGCCGCGCGACCAGGTCGTGGTTCTCCGCCGTGGCGCCGTGGCCGGCCAGCATGTGGCCCAGCTCGTGCAGGATGATGTGGCGCTGGTGGGCCTTGCTCGTGTCCTGCTGGTAGACGATGTAGTCGGCCTGCGCGGTGGCGATCCAGGCACCGAACGGCCCCGGCACCGGGATCCGGTGCGGCAGCAGCCGGATCGGGCGGCCGCGCTGCTCGCCGACGCTGCGGCACAGCTCCAGCACGTCGAGCGGCGGCCGGATGCCCAGTTCGTTCAGCAGCCGCCTGCAGCGGCGCCGCAACTCCCGTTCCTTCACCAGCCGCCTTGCCGTCGCGTCGCCCGTTTCCGCCCTTACCGTAGACGACGCCGCGCCGGAAGATCATCGCCCGCCCGGGGCATCACGCCGGCCGCGCGTGCTCCAGCACGATCTCGTGCAGCGGCGAGCTGCCGCTCAAGGGTCGCTTGGCCCCGGGGAAGTCGACGCCGAGGCCGGTCCAAGGTCAGGGCGAAGGCGGGGGCGACGTAGGCAGTGGTGCTGGTTCCGGCTCCAGCTTCAGTACGTGCCTGGTTGCGGACGCGCACGGTTCCCGCAGCACCGCTCGGTGAACAGGCGGCAGGCTCAGCAACGCCTCGCGGAGAGCGTCAGTCCAGATCTCGACGGCCGTGCGATCGTTTCGCTGGAGTTTCAGGAGATGCGTCAGGAGGACGCGCACCTTCTCCTGGGCCGCGAGACCGTGTTCCCTGAGGAGTTGTCCGACATGCGGGTCGGCGGCGCGCCGGGCGCACCGCGCCAGGGTGGTGAAGACCCCGGGATCTTCCGAGAATGCGTGACACACGGCCCAGGCCAGCCTTCGTCGATTCACTTCCGGTAGCGGGTGTTTGCGTAGCAACTGGGCCGAGGCGCGGTCCCGGAACGGGCGGCCGCCCAGCTGCGCGACGCGGAGCAGCAGCCTCGGCTCCAAGTCTCCGTCCAGGGCCCGGCCCGTCAGCCGGGCAAGGGCCTCCTGCACCGGCCCGGTGATCAACGCGGGCTCGGTCATCAGCATCACGATCGCGGTGTCGGTGGACGGACCGACGAAGTCGAGGCGTGCCGCGATCGATGCGAGGCTGTCGAGTTGAGGTGCGGTTTCGTCCCGGTACAGCTCGTCGGAGTACTCCGCCAAGCGGTTGCTGACCCAGGGCACCGAAATCCCGATCTCGACCAGCTCGGAACGTGCCGCGACCCGTACGTCACGATCTCGATCGTGCAGCGCCGAAGAGAGCAACCGGGCGAAGCCCGGTTCGTCGAGTTCGGTGCCGAAGCTCGCCGCCAGGCCGGCCACCGCGGATCGACGATGGCCGGCGTTCGCTGACTCCAGCGTGGTCGACAGGGCCGCCCGAGCCTCGTCCGCGCTGGTCCAGCCGAGCAGCCGAGCGGCGTCCACGTCGCCCGGGTCAGCTTGGTGAGCGGAGCAAAGGGCCCGGACGACCGTGGGGCCGAGCTCTCGTACGACGAGCCTGTCCGCGGGGTCGACCGGCAGGCTGTTGGCTATCCGCTCCTCCATGGCCTGCACGGCGAGGCCCGGTGCGACGCCGTGCAGGGCTTTTGCTGCCCCGGCGGCCGAGTCCCACGTTGTCACCGCGACTCGCAGGAGGGCCAGACCCGGCGCACCGCACCACGCGAGTGCATCCCAGGCCTCCTGCCCGTAGCCGTGTTCTTCCGCGGAGGCGTGGACCAGTTCAGCCGTCTTGACCGCGTCGGCCAGGGGCGTCAGGGCCAGCACGCGGGCGAGGTGGGTGGCGGTGAGGAAACCGGCTCGGTACAGCCTCCCGATCAGGTCGTCCGCCGCCGCGGTCTCCGGATTCGTCGAGCGCGAACCCGCCGCCGACGACGCCATGACCATCGCGAACCAGCCGAGCGCGTCCTCACCGTCCGAACAGAGCTGCTGGACCACCGAAGTCACGCCGCCGGCCGGCGCGGAGTCCATCCCCAGCGCGAAGTCGAGCGCCGCCGCCCACTCGGGGTGGAACCACGCGTACGTGTCGAGCAGTTCCTCCAGCTGTTCACCCGGCAGGGTGAGCAGGTACTCGGCGACCACGAACTGGTGCACCGTGCGATGGATCCACCCGACCGGCGCGGCCTCGTCGGAACCCCAGGGAATCAGGACGCCGAACGTGCGTACCCCCTCGAAGGTCCGGCTGTACGGGGCCGAAGCCGTGCCGAGCGATCGCTGGAGCACCGATTCGCACTCCAGCAGGGGCACCGCGTCGCGCCAGATGCCGCCGCTGGTGGCCATGTGCCACGCGAGCTCGGCGAAGGCCGCGCGGTAGCTTGCGCGCAGTGCGGCATCCTGGCGCACCACCGGCGAAGGCGCCGGCGAACCACGCTTCCAGCCCAGGCGGTAGAACCGGTCGACCACCTGCCGATACAAGCCGCTCCGGTTCGTCCTCAGCTTCTCGTCCTCGGCGACCCACGCGGCGAAGGCAGCGAGCAGCGGAACTCGCACAGCGGTGCGGATCGGTGACGTCGGCGTCAGCGCCGGGGCGAGCCGCTGCCACGGAACGTCCGTGCCCCGCAATTCGTACCACCGCTCCCAGAGCAACCGGACCTGAGCCTCGCCGAGGGTCCCCAATTCGAAGTACGTCGGCGTCACCGGCTCTTCCCCGTCGTCGGCCCGCTGCGGCAGGGCGAGCTCCAGGAACCCGGCGGGACGGGAGGTCACCAGCAACGACGGGCCGCCGTCGGGCACCATCGTCGCAATGAACAGCCGGAAAGCGTTGTCCACCGCGTCGCGCAGCCGGTCTTCGAAGACTTCGTCGTACGCGTCGACGAGTACGTGCGTGTTCAAGGACCCGGCCGCCAACCGTCCGGCCAGGTACGCGTGCAGCCTCGGGCTCGCCGTCCGCCCGGAGAGAGCGCCGGTGACGAAGGCGTCGAGGCCGGGCGACGACGTCCAGGCCGTGGCCAGTTCGTGCGAGTGCACCAGTACGGGCACGGTCACCTCATCCACCGGCAGGCCGTCGTCGAGCTGGGTGATGCCCGCCTGGCACAGCTGCAGGCAATGGCGCCGCAACAGCCACGTCTTCCCGGCGCCCGCATCGGCCAGCACGACGCCGAGCCTCAGCTCGCGGGCCGCGTTCGTCCACCCGACCTCGCCGACGGGTGGTTCCTGGCGGCGCTCCGGCAGTGTCGAGTGGACATTGACGCGACGCTCGACGAACCCCTCGTCGAGCGTCGCGTACGGCATCCAGTCCTCGACGGACTCCAGTCCCTCCGCCAACGCCGACAGGTAGGCGCGAAGTTCGTCCTCGTCGACCGTCAACACACCGCTGACAGCCCTGGCGATCTCGTCGAGGTCCGCCGGATGCCGATGCCGGAGCCGGACGTACTGGTTGCGCTCCAGGCCGCTGAGGGCTTCGGGCAAGTCGCTCGCCCGCAACCGGCCGGTCGCGTCGAGAAAGACCGGAACGACCTCGATGCCCAGGCGTCCGGCTTCCACCAGTTCACGGCGTACCCAGTCGGTCTCGTCGTCCAGCGGTCGTCTTCCCGAGGCCGGATCCTGGTCGAGCCAGTGCATTCCGATGACGGCGAAGACGATGACGCAGCCGGTCAGCTGGCCGATGATGTGCTCGGCGAAGTCGGCGCCGGGCGGTATCGAACGCGACGCCAAGAACACCTTTCCCGGGCCGAACACCTCCGAAAGGTGCCGGTCGAGCAGTACCGCCGCGAAGTCGCCGTCGCCGGTGCGGTAATTGATGAAAATCTTGGACACGATCTCAGCGTACTCCGGGGCGAATTATCTCCGACGGCGTTGGACAAAAGACGGACAAAGGACTGTCATGCCCCTTTGGCCCAGTTCTGCGGCTGGCTCGTGGCGGCGCGGAGACGATTGGCGAGTGACGCTTTCTTGCGCCAGGCGAGCTGGGCGTGCCCCATCATTCCGTAGTGCTTGCGCCCGTGTGAGGTCCAGATCGAAACCAGGCAGGAGGACGTGCCGTTCGGTTCGAAGGTCACCGACAGTGTCGGCGCGTGCATTCGCAGGCGAGGGCGGAAGTTGAGGTGGCCCAGGCCCTCCACCTGCGACCAGGTGACCCCGAAGTGATCGACCACGACCTGAGCGGCGTCCTGTTCGCTCAAGGGGACGGTCACGTCGAGTTGCCGTCTGGCCCCGACCTGCGTGAAGATCGCCCAGGCGACCAGAACGATGATCACCAAAGTCCACAAAATTTCCACGATTTGTCCATCCTTTCACTGGTGGTGGCAACAACAATGCTCCAGGTCGACGTTGTTGCATTGATACCACGGGTCGAGGATGTCTGGGGTAACGTCTTGGCGGACCGGCCGAGTTGTGTTCCGGGATGTTCGCGTTCGGTTTTCCTGGAGGTTCGCATGGTGTGTGTGCATTGCGGCAACGCAGTGCGTTCCGGTGCGCGGTTCTGCACTCGGTGCGGTCTTCCGCTGGCGGAAGAGACGACACCGGCGCCGGCTCGGGCGTTCGCGGGGCCGGAGGCGGGCGGCTTGCCCGGTGCCGGTCAGCCGGCCGGGCCGGGCTTCATCCCCACGACGAGCCGGTCTTCGTTGTCCGGCCGGGGTGGTACGCGGACCGCGGTGGTTCTGGCGGGCGTCGTGGTGTTCGCCGCCGTTGTCGCAACCGTGGCGTTCACCGGCGCCACGAGCGGCGGAGCCGGCGGATCGGCAAGCGGCGGCATGCCTGCGGGATCGACCTCGACCGTGATCGCGAACCCCCCGGAGACTGTGTACCTGACTCCTCCGGAAACCACCCTCGCGCCTTCGGTCATACCGTCCCTGTCCGCCGAAGAGCTATTGCGCCAGCAGGTGCGTTCCGACCACGCGGCGGTGGAAGAACTCGTCGGCTGGTGGGTCCCCCAGTTGTCTTCGAAGCGAGTGGGCCTGCTCGTGGAGGGGCGGAGGTTCGGAGTCGAAGACGTCTGGTCGGATTTCCAGGGGCTCAAGAGCAAGTACCCCGGTGCCTTGCTGCTGTCGTCGGACGACTTCGTCAGTTTCGGGAAGCCGGGGTTCTGGGTGACCGTCGAGCGGACCACGTTCGCGTCCGGGGAGGAGGCCAATTCCTGGTGCGAGGCGCAGGGCATCGGTCCCGACGACTGCTATGCCAAGAGGCTGACCCACACGGGATCGCCGTCCGGCAACACGATGCTGCGCAGGTGAACCCGACGCGTGTGGTTCAGAGCCACTGCCAGGAGGCCAGAACGGTGTCCCAGTGCGGCAGGTACCCACCGGCGGCCGATCGGGGTACGTCGAACTCCGCGTGCAGGAGCAGGCCCCGCGGAGCGGCGGCGACGAGGCGGGATATCCGCCGGCCGCCGGGAGCGTCCACGTCGACCACCGCCGCCTGGCGTCCGTCCAGGTCGACATACCGGGAGAGGGCGAGCCTGCCACCGTACAGGCTCGCGATGCCGTTCTCGAAGTCGGTCGCGGCGTTGAAGGTGCCGTCCTCCTGCCAGACGACGAGTTCGGCTTTGCCCGAGGAGCGGGGAGCGGAGAGGGCCGCCAGTGCGTCCTGGGACACGCCGGTCGGTCCGGTGACCTGCCGCCCGCGCGTTTCCCGCCACGGCCAGGGGTACCCGAAACGAAACCCGCACGGCACGGATACGTGTCCGTCGACCGGAAGTTCACCGGTCACTGGACGGAAGCGCTTGCTGGTGAGGAACTTTCTCATGGCCGACTCACTTTCTCCCCCGAGCGCAGGAGACCTTAACCCCTCGAGCCATCGTGCGACAGCCACTGAGCGCGTGACGGCACACGGCAGTGACAGGAGAAGGTGTTCGTGGCAGGTAATTCCCCTTCGGGTCTGGTGCTGGGCTGGCACGTGGTCGATCCCGGTCCGGTGCCGATCAGCCGGCTGTACGATTCCCCGCCGGATCCCGGCGGCGGCCGGAACCCGGCCACCGCACACGCGAGGTGGCGGGCCCAGGTCGAGGCTGATCAGGATCGCCTGCGCCGGTTGCACTTCAGCCGGCCGTGCTGGTTCCCCATCCCGGCACCGGAAGACAGCGGCGTGGTGCCGGTCTACGGCGGCGTGCACCAGGCGTGGGACCGGCTGCTGGCCATCTTCGCGACGTCCGCGGCCCTGGGCGGCGGCCGGGTCCGGCTGCTGAACCTCACCCAGACTCCGCTGTTCGACGATCTTCGGAGGCTTGCTTCGGGCGGGGGCTTCCGGGTGCGGTCCGATGTGGTCTCGCGCACCGGCTCGACCGTCGACGTCTTCGCGATGCGCACACCGGAAGACCTCGCCAGCCTGGTGACGGACGTGCTGCGCCCGGCCACAGCGGCCGGGAACCGGAACGAGGCCGTACGGGCCAGACAGGAACTGCTCCGGGTTGCCGCGATGCTGACCGGTGGGGTCGACTTGACCCGCTTGAGAGAGGCAGTGGCGATCGCGCTCGGCCACCATCGCCTGGGCAGCGCGGCGTCGTTCACCCAGGCCGAGGAAGACGCGTTGCGCGACTACCGCGCGGATATCGTGCAGCAGCAGCAACCCGTGGCGGAACGGCTCAGCGACCTTCTCAGCGACTTGGACGGGCTGCTCGCCTACGCTCGCGATCCGGCCGGCAAGCCCGCGGTGAGCGGCAGTGGGCCGGCGAGGATTCAGACGTACGAGATCGGTGGTGGCGGCGGTATCCAGGACCGGGTGCTCGGCGGTGAGCTGCTCGCGCGGGCGGCCACGCTCGCCTTTTCCCAGCCGTTCAACGGCCCGGATCTCCTGGTGGTGGCCGGTGCCGAAGCACTCGCCACCGAAGTGCTGGACAGCCTGACCGGCGCGGCCCAGCGCGCCGGCAAGAGACTGGTGCTCCTCTACGGCCGGATCAGCGACGACGCGTCCAGAGTCCTCGGTCACGGCGGTGGCGACTGTGCCGTGTTCCTCAGGCTGCCGAACCACGACGACGCCGAACGGGCTGCTCGGCACCTCGGCAAGCAGTTCACGTTCGTCGTCAACGGATTCTCCCTGTCGGAGGGTGAGACGGAGCAGTGGAACGAGTCCCGGACGAGGTCGACCAGCGTCACCACCGGATCCACCCGCAGTTCCGGATCGAGCAGTTCGATCGGGCTGAAGGGCGCGCTGACCGCGGGCCGGAACTTCGGCAACAGCGTCTCGGAGTCGCTGACGGCCGGTACGAGCGAAGCCACGACAGCGGGTGGGTCCGTCCAGCGGTCCGTCGCCCGGAACACCACTCGGGTCCACGAGTACGTTCTCCAGCCGGAAGTGTTCCAGCAGCTCGACGACCAGCTGATGATCGTCGTCCGCCGGGGGACGGCGACCTTGGCCGTGTGCGATCCGACGATCGCCGCGCTGCCCACGGCCTCACCGACGCCGTGGGGGCCGTGACGTGCCCCCGCCGCCCGAGATTTCCCTGCTCACCCACCGTGTGCTGGCGGTACCCGACCCCGACGGTGATCGCGCGGCCCAGAGCGCACGGATCGTTCCGTCGCTCGCGAGGGCACAGGCGGCAGGCACATCGGTCGCGTGCGGCTGGGTGAGGACCCGGCCACACGGCAGTACGGTGGTGCTTGCCGGCGGGTTCACCGCACTCCCCGTCGGAGGCTCCGACCTCACGATCGCATTCCCGGCCGGAGCGAGGGCGGTCGAGGTGGGAACCGACCGGGTCGCCCGGGCGATGGCGAGGCTGCCACATTGGAAAGCAGCCTCGCTCGCGTTGGACTGCTTGCCTGTCGAGCCGCCGGAGACCGCAGGATCGGGGCTCGACGACATCTTCGCGTTCTCACCGCAGGTTTCGATGGCTGCGTTTGTCGTCGCCGACCCGGCGCCGGACGACGAGGTGGCCCGCCGCATCGACGAGCTGTCGAAGACCGTGCACGACCTGGAGTCCCGCCGGTCGGGGCGGGGTTCCGACCGCCGTCGGCTGGCCAGGGCCGAGGCGGAGCTCGCGCACTTCGAGGACGCCGTCTCGGTCGGCTTGTGGAACCTCCGCCTGTGGACGGCGGCGGCTGATGCCACCGGGTGCGCAGCACTCGCGGCGATGATCGGCGGAAGCGCGGATCTGCGTGGCGGGCCGCTCAAGGTGCGTCACGATATCCCCGAAGCCGGGCCGCCCCTGCGCTGGAGCGACGTGTGCGCGGTCAGCACCGAGGTCCTCACCACGGTGCTCAGGCCGCCGGTCCGTGAACTGCCGGGGGTCCGGCTGATCAGAAGCCCGGAGTTCGACCGCACCTCCGAGGTCGTGGGCGACCTCGTGCTCGGCGACGTCCTCGACGCCACCGACTCGCCGTCCCTCCGTTTCGGGGTGCCGCTGGACAGCGTCAACAGGCATGTTCTGGTGTCCGGCGCCACGGGATCGGGCAAGTCGCAGACCGTGCGGGCGCTTCTCGAACGGTTGACCGGACACGGGGTGCCGTGGTTGGTGATCGAGCCGGCGAAGGCCGAGTATGCGGGGATGGCGGGCCGGGTGGCGCCGGAGGAGGTGCTGGTCATCCGGCCCGGCGCGCCGGACTCCGTGCCGGCTTCGCTCAATCCGCTCGAGCCCAGCTCGATCGTGGTCGACGGTGCTCGCGTGCACTTCCCGCTGCAGACGCACGTGGATCTTCTGCGTGCTCTCTTCCTGGCGGCGTTCGATGCGCAGGAACCATTCCCCCAAATCCTGTCCCGCGCGTTGATCCGCAGTTACGAGCAGGCCGGCTGGAACCTCACTCTCGGCGCTTCCCTCGATTCGGCACCGGGAGTGGACCCGCGGTGGCCGCGGCTGTCGGACCTGCAGGAACACGCTCTTCGCGCGGTCGATGACGTCGGTTACGGCTCGGAAGTGCGGCAGAACGTACGCGGTTTCGTCGGCGTCCGGGTGGGCAGTCTGCGGACGGGTACGCCGGGCAGGTTCTTCGAAGGAGGCCACCCGCTCGATCTCGACGAAGCAATGCGGCGAAACGTGGTCTTCGAGATCGAAGATCTGGGGGACGACAGCGACAAGGCATTCTTCATCGGCTGCGTGCTGATGCGCCTGTTCGAAATCTTGAGACTCCGGAAACAACACGCCACGTCCGGACCGGGGTTGGCGCACGTCACCGTGATCGAGGAAGCGCACCGCCTGCTGCGGCAGGTCCCCGGGAACGCGGCGGCGGCACAGGCGGTGACCGCGTTCACCAACCTCCTCGCCGAGGTGCGAGCTTACGGCGAAGGGATCGTCGTCGCCGAACAGATCCCCGGCAAGCTCGTGCCGGACGTGGTGAAGAACAGCGCGGTGAAGATCACCCACCGGCTGCCGGCGAAGGACGACCGGGACTTCGTCGGAGCCACGATGAACCTCGACGAGGCGCAGTCCCAGCACCTGGTGGCGTTGCGACCGGGAACCGCTGCGGCCCACGTCGACGGAATGGACCGGCCGGTGCTCGTCTCGATCGACGGCAGCGGTGAAAAGAAGGAATCGAGCGGCCACCCATCGACCGGGGTCCCGGTCGAACGCCGGGGTCCGGGGTGTTCGGCGGACTGCCTCCGGGAGCCGTGTGACCTCCGGCTGATCGTGCGTGCGGAATCCGCGTCGCCGGCTCGTTGGGTCGCGCTCTGGGCCGAGATCGCGGTCGTGGCGCACCTGATCGGCGAACCGGTGGGCGGCCCGTCATCGAGTCTTCGTGATCGCCTGGCTCGGCTCCCGCGTCCGTTGGCCGACTGCGTCGTCGCGCACGAGGTGGAGACCGCGGTCGACCGCCGGGGCCGGTCGGTGCAGCGCTGGTACGACCCTCGTGCGCTGACCCGCCAGGTCGCGGACCTGTTGCGTGACCAGCTGCGGGGCGGCGGACAAGCCGATCGACCGGCCGCCCGCTGGCGGATCGGCGTGCATCGGTACACGGACATCGCCAGGGCGCTCAGAACATCACCAGGGCCGGGCGAGGACGATACGCGCCCGCATCCCCTGACCCCCCGGTGGGAACTGCGGCAGGTCCGGCTGGCCGGCCCGACCTGGGCGGACCAGCTGGTCCAGCTGCAACTGGTCATCGGCGAGGACGAACGCAACGCCGACCCCGCCGCCGTCGCCGGTGACCAAGCGGGCGTTCGTGCGCTCATCCGGGAACTCGGCTCGGGCCCGGACGATGAAAAGCGATTGCGCCACGTGCTCACCCAGCTCGGTGCCGGTGGCTCGTGGGCGTGGCCGAGGTATCGGACCTGGATGAAGGAGTGATGCGCCGTGTCGGAATTCGGGCCTTTCCGATCACCTGAGGGCTTCGAACAGAAGCCGAGCTTTTCGTTCGAAGCTACTGAAAGCACCCATGAAGCAGCTCGGAGAGTCGACCCCGCCGAACTGGGGCGGCGAGCACTGGACGCGGAGCTGGGTGTTGCTCCCGGTCCTGACGAGGAGGAGCGTCGGCTGGCGGTGGAGGCTGCGCGTGGTGAGGTGGAGCGGGTTTTCGACGATATGGCGGTCGGGCGCGAGGGGGCTGCGGGCGCGGCGGTGGAGGGGACCGGTGTGGTCGATGTCGGGCCGGTGGAGCGAGGTGAGGCTTCGGAAGTCGCCGATGCGAAATCGCCCGATAACGCGGGTCTCGAAACGGAAGTCGTGGGCGACGCGGCACCTGGTGGCGCGCTCGATGCTCTCGGCGATTCCGGTTCGGCTGTGGCTGGTACGTGCACCTACGCCGACCTCAGCGATATCGGGATCGACTACTTGCGGACGGAGGCCCGGGACAAGCTGATCGAACGCTACGAGACGGACATCGTGGAGATCAAGGGCGGTCCGGCCGACGGAACCCAGGACGGATATGGACTGGGCGGTCCGGATGACGACCTCCAGCATTGGCTTCCCCAAGGACAGAACGACTTGGGCTTTCGGGACACCTGCGTGCCCGCTGCCACCGCGCAGGTCGCGCGTCACCTGGGTGTGGAGGTCACGGAAAACGACGTGGTCCACGCCGCCGTCGACCGCGGCCTGTGCTGGATCGACATGGAGGACATTTCCAAGAGCGGCACGATGAACGTCGCCGATCATCGCGCCCTGCTAGCCACCGTCGGCCTCGAGGGTGAGGTCAAGACGTGTGCCGGCGTCGGTGAGCTTGCGGACCTCGTGGAAGATGGTCAGGCGGTATTGGCCTACGTCGACCTGGGCGTGATAGCCACAGATCACGCCTCGAACCAGACCAACCACTGCGTCCAAGTGCTGAGGACGATCTACACCGACGGAAAGCTGACCGACTTCATCGTCAACGATCCCGCGCTCGGCCCGGGTCGCATAGTGAACTGTGAGCTTTTCGAGCAGAGCTGGCACGACACGGCCTCCGTGATGGTGGTCGAGCGCCGGGACCGGTGACGCTCAACCGCCCGTGCCGTGTCGCTCGCCGAAGAGACCGAGCAACTTCGCGAACGCGGTGCCCGCGGTGACGCTTTCTTCCTGTCCCGACGCCGATGTCGGAGGACTCGACGAAGACGTTTCATACAAGGTCTCGAAGATCTCGAGGGTGATCTGCACCCGCTCGGCAGGCACACCGTCGATCAACGCCATGATCTCGCGGAAATTCTCCGGGTTGCTCATGAAGCTGGTCCGCTTGTGCTGGAGCGCTCGCTGCTGAACGCGGTGCTCGCAGGATTGGCGTCTGCACGCCATGCTGAGCAGACCGAATCCGCTGCTCAACGCGAAGTGCAGCGTGGCCGCCGCCGCGGCGGGCGCCCCCAGTGTGAAGGGCAGCAGCGCGGCTGAAGACACGATCATTCCGGCGAGGTAGTTGAGGGAGCGCCGGTGTTCGCGATCGGCCGCATCCTTCTCTTCCCGCTCTTTGAGGTGCAGGTCGGTCAGGTGGTCGAGGTTTCGCCGGCTGTCCTCCGGCGGCCGAGGGCCTCGCGGTACGTGCTCGGACGGGGGAGATCCGGTCGCCGAGGCGAAGAGGTTTGCCTCGTCACCGCCGACCGGATTGCCGAGCCGCTCCGCTCGCATCAGCTCTGTGTGGAACTCGCGGATCATCGTGGTCCTGACCTCGCGGGCCAGCGATGCCCTGCTGATCGGGTGTTCGATCCGTTCGCCGAGGCTTGCGATGGCCCCGTCGATGAAGTGCTGCTCGCTCCGGATCTTCCGCCGCATCAGCAGGAAGTTCTCGAGCCGCTGCGAGTGGCTCGGACATCGGGATGTCGCCGTGCACATGATCCGCATTTCCCTGCCGAGCCCCGAAAGGAACCGCATCTGTGCCGGTGGCAGGACACCGGGTTGCATCAGGCCGATCTGTTCGAGCAACGTGATGAGGACTCCGACGTCCGCCGCGGCGTCCACCCGGACTTCGAGGGGCAGCAGATTCGAGGTCTCCCGCAGGACCTTGGCCAGTGCGCGGAATTCGGCGGGCTCCGTGGCTTGCTCGTCGGTCATCTCGTGCTCTTTCGGGATGGCGGTAGTTCACCGGTCGCGGCGACAGTCCGGAGCACGCGGTCGACCCCGTGATGACGGACCGCGGTGTGCACCTGGCGGAAACCTTCGCCGTAGACGGGGTCGGTGTTGGTGGCGAGCTCCTCGCGCAGGGCCGCGCCGAACCGCGTCGAAGATTTCTTCAGCCATGCATACGCGATGAGCTCGCACAGTCCTTCCTCGACGGCGGGATTCCGGGGGTGATTCCCGTTTTCGCTCAGCCATGCGTGGCCGAGCTCGTGCGCGACCGTGCTGCCGAACAGCTCGGCGGGAAGACCGCGCAACACCAGCACGGCCTCGGCGTGGCCCCGCCCCTCGTCGACCGCGACGATCCTCGTGAGACCGAGCAGATCGGTCCCGGACGGGGATCGGAGCTCGTCCGGTTCGGCCAGCCGGACCCGGACCCGGTGGCGCAGGGAGAAGCCCAGCTCCGCCACCGAGCGCCGGACGCGGGGAAGGAGATTGCGCACATCGTCCTGGCTGTCGACTGCCCCGGTCGCGCAGGTCGGGCAACGCCATTTCTCGTGGCCGAGGCACCGCCAGGCGGACGGCTCCAGCAGCGTCCGAGGTCTGTTGCATGCCACGCAAGACGAAACCCGGCCGTGTGCTTCGCAGGTGACCTCACCGCGCATCGACACCTCGAAGATGCCGATCGGCGGTCGGCCGCAGGCGGTGCACCGGGCGGTCGTGCTCAAGTGGCTCGCTCCCATCCGCCCGTCGTCCGGTTCCGCCGCCAGCCGGAGGTCGTGGTGCGCCGAGCGGGCTCGCTCTGCTTCCGTGCGACAACGGTGTGCCGCCGCTGGGGAGTTTGCTTCGCGAGGTAGGCGTACCATTCCGCCGACCGCGGCCGATCCTGCGCGTTTTCACCCAGCGTCGCCCGGAGCAGCTGCTGCCCGGCCGGGTCGAACAGTTCGCGCAACCGGTCCGGATCGCGCGCGGTCGACGCCTGCGGACCCGGCGTGAGAGCTCTGAGCACGAACAACCCCAGCTTGTACACGTCGGTGGCCTGCGTGAGGATCGTTCCCTCAGGTGGAGCCCAATCGGGAGCGCTCAGCTGCCGGACCACGGCGGCGCTGCCCTTGATGCGCACCGCGTCGCAATCGACGAGCATCACCGTCGGTTCCGGGGCGCGACGGAAGAGGGCGTTCTTCGCGTTCACGTCACCGAAGACCACGCCCCGGCCGTGCAGGAAGGCGAGGGCTCCGGCGAAGTCCCGGCAGAACGCGAGCCGGTCCGCCGTCGTGACGGGCGGCATGCCGAGCCGCACCGCCAGGCTCGGCTCCACAAAGAGGTTCTGGACCTCTCTCGGATCGTTGACGGCCCGTCCGCTGCCGGGCAGGACCCGCTTCTGGAAGAAGGACTCGTGGATGAGCGGCATGACCACGCCGACGACGACGCCGTCCTTCCGAACGACTCGGGCGGGCCAGCTGGCGATCGTGTCGAGCCGCTCGCGCCCGCGCTGGTCCAGCGCGCTGCGCACCCGGACTATCGCGCGCAGACCGTGCGGTGCGGACTGCTGGCCGAAGTACCGCTTGTAGACGAGACTGCCGGCGACGTCGGGCAACTGGAGTTCGGGGAGGAGGTGGACCACGGCCTGCCCGCCTCGGCCCAGCTCGGTGCCGAGCGGGCCGAGCTGGGCCTCCTCGAGTTCGTCGGTCACGGATTTCCCGCATCGGGAACGGGCCAGATGGCCAGCGCCGTCCGGTCGTCGTCGAAGGTGCGCCGGGAGAAGTCGACCTGCGCGGCGAAGTGGAGCGGGTGCGGCGGGGCCGCCCAACGTTCGGCGAGGAAGCGGCCGACGTCGCCCTGCCCGGAACCGAGCGGGTCACCGACCCCGTCGGTCATCAGCACGAGCACCTCCTCGGGGGCGAGGGTGAACTCGCGGGTGAGCAGGGAATGCCGGCCGGTGACGGGAATCGCGTCGGTCGCCGACGAAGCGACCACCGCGCCGTCGTTCTTGACGGCTTGGAGCGGGGACCAGGTGAACGACGGCTCGGTGCGCAGCAACCACGCCGACGAATCACCGACGGAGGCCAGGTGAACCATGCGCCGGCCGGTGTCGTCCGGACGGGTCTCGATGATCGCGAACAGCCCCGTCGTCGCCATCGTGGCCGACGCGTCTTCGGGCTCGGCACCACTCCTGGTCACCGCGTCGCGGACCGCGTCCGACAGTACACCGATCACGCTGTGCCAATCGATCTTCTCAGGCGGCGTCTTGGTGAGCGCGGCGCACAACTCGTCGCAGCCGCGTTGCGTGACCAGCTCGGCTGCGACGTGGGACCACGGCGCGGCCGACACCCCGTCGGCGACCGACGCGACCAGCCACTGGGAGTCCGCGGTCGACCTGAACGCGTAGTGGTCTTGACGCACCTTGCCGTAATAGCGGTGCGACAGACCCCGGATGCTGGCTGCCCGCAGGTCCAGCGATTCGCCGATCCGCACACCGCTGGCGATGATCTCGGGGTGGTGCGGGAACCGCTCGTCGGGCAGGGGGATCACCGCCGTCGCCGCTCGGCCGGGATCCCCGACGTTCTCCGGGACGTCCCCTTCGTGCGCAGCGGAGACGCCCTGCTCTTCCGGCGTTGTGGTCAGGCTGTGTCTTCCTCCGGACATGGCGGATCTCCTCTGGTAGCCGGTATCGGCGGTCGGACGGGTCACAGGAAGTCGTCGTCGTCGGCACCGTACGAACTCACGCCGACGGGAATCTGGCTCGCCGGCGGCAGGACGACGCCCGAGGAACCGCCGACCATGGCGTTTCCGGAGTTCACGACACTGGACACAAGGATCTCGGCCATCGCCTTGATCGCCTCGGCGGGCTTGTTCCCCTTGTCCATCATGTACATTCGCATCTGCTTGGTGCCGCTGGACGGGTGGATCAGCGACTGCAGGACCTTCGGGTCGGCGTCGGCGACGCCGAACGGGATCAGGTTGGGATACATGGCGAAGCCGGCACCCGTCTGGCGGTCGTACTCCGTGAGCTCACGCAGCGCCTCACGCCATTCCTGGTCTTCGTCGGTCGGCGCTCCGTCGCTGAGGAAGAACACGGCGGGGCGGTGCACGCTGTAGTGGTCGGCTTTGAGCTGCTTCACGTTGTCTTCGATTTCCCGCCGGAGCAGGCGGAACGCCGCCGCGTACGAGGTCCCGCCGCGCACCGTGAGCCCGGGCAGCTGCAGATCGTCGTCCAGCAGGTCGCACAGGGGCAGCTGCACCTGCGCCTCGTCCGAGAAGTCGATGAGCGCGAACCGCACCTTGTCGCCCAGGATCGGGTTGCGGGCCAGGGCGTCGACGAGCTGGGGCATGATTTCGTTGGCCGCTTCGATGTTGTCCCCGTCCATCGACCAGGACACGTCGATCACCAGGTAGAACGGGAGCAGTTTCGCCTTGTCCTCGGTCATGCTGGAAAAGCACCTTCCTTCCGGATCTGATCGAATGCTTCCGCCCTTGACCGGAGTGGCCCGGTCCACGCGCTC
The DNA here is from genome assembly GCF_013364075.1 of Amycolatopsis sp. Hca4. Taxonomy (GTDB): domain Bacteria; phylum Actinomycetota; class Actinomycetes; order Mycobacteriales; family Pseudonocardiaceae; genus Amycolatopsis. The sequence goes on along the minus strand of NZ_CP054925.1, from coordinate 3,959,400 downwards.
ACCGACGGGCGGGCTTCGGGGTTTCGCCGGAGCGAACTCCGCAGCAACGAGGTGAGTTCCGGGCCCGCCGTCGGCCCGGCTGTCCCGGCATCGTGCGTGTGGAAATCGCGCGCCAGCGTCCGCAGCACGACGAGTGCGACCTTGTACGCATCGGACTGCTGGTTCTGGGTGGCGGGAAAAGCGGGGTCTGCCCAGCTCGGTGAGTTGGACTGAGGGGTCACGGGATCCGTGCCCTCCAACCGCAGGCCGTCACAGTCGAGCAGGAAGATGCCAGGACCCTCATCACCCGTTCGCCAGAGCAGGTTCTTCAACGACAGGTCGCCGAGAACCACGTCGTGTCCGTGCAGGAGTGCGACAGCTTCGGTGAACGTCGCGAGGATGCGGAGGCGGTCCGCGGTCGTCGTCTCGGGTATGCCCCGTCTGCGCAGCAGATGGCGGCCGGCCACCAGGAACTGGAGCTCGTTCAGGACGAACCTCCTGATTCCGGAGGGCGTGCCGGTCCAGAAGCCGAAGCCCGCCGGGACGAGCGGCAGCACCGTGCCCACGGCACGGCCGCGCTCGACCAGCACGCTCAGCGGCCAGCAGGCCACGGCGTCGAGCTGCTGCCGCTGCTGCACGTCGAGCGAGCGCCGCCACGATACGAGGCGGGTCAGCGCCGCCGCGTTCGGCACCACCTGTGGGTTGTACCGCTTCACGACCACACCATCGGCAGGGCGGCCCATCAGCTTCCGGAGCGTCGTGACCCTCCCTTGGCCGCCCCGGCCCAGTTCGGGTCCTTCCTCGACGTCGGTGGCGTCGACCACGACGGGTGTATGAGGTGCGCAGGTCGTCACAGCAGGTCCACCTCCTCGAAACCGTCCGGGGGCGTCGGCGGGATCATCGGGCCCCCGCCGGTGCCCGACGCCACGACGCTGCGGATCACCATGTCCCCGATCCCGGCGATGGCCTCCTGCACCGCCGTTCCGTCGGTGGCGGCAAAGCAGCGGGCGGTGGCGATCTCGGACAAGGTCCCGGCTGCGGCTTCCCCGACCGCGAACGCCACGATTTCGGGCCGGACCGGAAAACCCGGGTCGACCAGCCGGGCGAGTTCGGCCCGCCAGAGTTCGCGCGTGTCGGTCGGCTCGCCGTCGCTGACGAAGAAGACGATCGGCCGCCACACCCGGAAGCCGTCTCCGGCCAGCTGTGCGACGTCTCCCTCGATCGTCTCCCGGAGCAGGCGGAAGGCCGACCCGTAGTTCGTCAGACCGGCTGTGGTGAGAGCCGGTAGTTCGTCGAGCGCCGCTACGTCGCAGAGCGGCACTACGGTCCATGCGCTCCCGGCGAAACCCAGCACGCCGATCCGGCAGGTGTCACTGATGACGGGGTTCAGCCAGACCGAGTCGCGGAGCGCGGTCAGCGCGTCCTGCAGGGCCTGCACCCGCCCACCACCTTTCATCGACGCGGAGAGGTCACAGACGAGGTAGACCGGGAGCAGCACTCCGGCGGACTCAGACGAGGAGGTAGGCGTACTGGCGGAGCGCACCGCTCAACGCTTCCTTGCACTCGGCCAGGCCCGCGCCTTCGGCGTGCTCGAGGTCCACGCAAATCGCCTCGAGCCGCTTCGCCTCTTCGTCCCCGACGAACGGCATCACCTTGGTCCGTGCCCGGGCCGTGAGCGCCGCGACTTCGGGATCCGAGACGTGTGCCGAACTCCGCACCGGTGAGCCGGCTCCGACGGATCCGGATTCGATCGTCGTGCTCACCCGCTTGGCCAGCTCGACGAGCTTGGTCTTGTCCTTGGTGACGCCCCAGGAGACGTCGTCGTCCAGCATCACCTGGCCGGATCGGACGCCGACGACGTTGATGTGCAGGATGCCGTCGACGTTGTACTCGTAGGTGATCGTGAACGCGTTCTGGTCCGGTGGGAGGTCCGGATCCACCGGCACCGTCCATTCCCGGAGGATGACGTTGTCTTCGTGGTCGACCGGCTTCGTCGGGTCGCCTTCGATCACCTTGACGCGAACCGCCTCCTGCCCTTGGACCGCCGGCCGGTAGCCGTCGGTCGCCTTGGCCGGGAGCTGGTGGTTGCGGGGGATCAGAACGCTGAATTCCGGCCGATCGCGGTCGTTGTGCACGACCGTGCCGAGCGCGTGTTCAGTGGCGACGAAGAAGTCCTTGTCCAGCTGGCCGAGGAGGATCGCGGAGGCGATCGCCGCTCCCTGCGCGACTGCGGTCATCGGGTCGCACCCGCCTGCCGGTTCGCGGTGCAGGACTTCGGAGACCATCGCCCGGGCGGCGGGGATCTTGCTGCTGCCACCCACCATCACGAGCTGGTCGATCGAACCGGGGGTGATGGACAGGTCGGCGAGACACTGTTCGATCGGCCGGCGGGCCTCGTCGAGGTACGGGGCGATCGCCTTCACGAAGAGCTCGCGGGTCGCGGGGAAGAAGACGTCGCCGGGCAGTGCGAGGTTCACCTCGTCCTGGGAGGACAGCAGGATCTTCGCCCGCTCCACCTCCAGCCGGAACTGCGCCTGCTGAGCCGGGCTCCAGGACGGCCGGGAGGGCAGGGCGTCGAGGATCGCACGACCGAAGGCTTCGTCGAGGTCGATGCCACCGGAGCGCGGAATGCCCTTGGACGCGCGTTCGATGAACACGCCTTCGATGGTCTCGAGCACAGTGACGTCGAGCGTGCCTCCGCCCCAGTCGAAGACGAGCACGTTCTGGTCCCGCGTTGCGTCGACCGAGTACGCCATGGCGGCCGCGGTGGGCTCGTTGAGGAGGGCCTGCACTTCGATCCCGGCGAGTCCGGCGCACAGCTTGGTGCGCAGCCGGGCGCGACCGCGGCTGTTGGCTGGGATGGTGACGACGGCCCGCCTGACGTCGACACCGGGTGAGGCACTCCGGATGTGGCCGAACAGCAGTGCGGCGGCTTCCTCGACGTCCACGCGCCGCCCGCCCACTTCGACGGAGTCGTCGGTCGCGAACAAGCGCTTGACCGCTTCGAGCTTGCCCTCGGTCAGCCGCTTGGCGGCCCAACCGAACCGGGTTCCGCCGTCGGGGAGGATGCCCAGTACGGACGGCATCACCTTGTCGAAGCCCATCTGTGTCCACGCGCCGGGCGGGTTGTCGATGGGGAGGACGTCGACCCGTCGGCCGGTCCACTCGGCGAGGACGGAGTTCGTCGTGCCGAAGTCGATGCCATAGGGGTTCACCGGGGCACCTCGCGATCGTGGTCGGCGTGGCGGGATGTGCGCGGGAGCGCCTTGTGCGGTTCGAACCGCTCGGCCTGCCCCATGACGATCGGCCGGCCGGTCAACTGGTCCACGTAGGCAGGTCGCAGCATCCGCAGGGCGGATCCGCTGCCGGCGAGCACGTCGAAACAGCCGGTGTCGGACGGATCGTCGACCCGCAGCAAGCCGGCTTGCTCGGACCACTCGCGCACCAGCGAAGGCAACGGGGCGGGATCGCCCGACTCGACCGCTTGGGCGAACCGCGCGAGCTGGTGGAGGTGCGCCACCCGCTCGCCCGCCGCGGCCACGATCTGCTTGCGAAGGCCGTTGTAGGCATCGGCGGAGAGCGCCGAAGCGGGCTCCCGCACGATGGTCGCGACCTCGATCTTCTCGATCGACCTGCTGATCAGGTCCACCGCCTGCTCCAGCCTCCGCAGCCTCTCGGCCGCCTCCCTGGATCTGCGCGTCATGCCCGGTCCTCTCGTGTGCGGTGGTATCCGTGGTCGAAGCGCGCGACGCATGGGGTCGCGGCGCCCAGCAGTGCCCAGACATCGTCGGCGAGGCCGGCGAGCACCTGCTCGCGATCGCTGTCGGAAGTCGCCGTGCGACGTGCCAGGGGCAGCGCGACCGGGGCGAAGGCCCCGTCCCCGCTCGGGTGGAAGGCAGCGGGATTCGCCGGCACGCGGTACACCGATACGTCGTCCTCGGCTTCGCTGTGCCGTTCCTGGATCTCGTGCAGTGCCCAGTTGAGGTCTTCGATGGTGACGGCACCACCGGCCGCCTTGCGGATCCGGCGGGCGGCTCGCGCGAACGACCGGCGTGCCGCCTCCGGCGGGGCCGCGTAGTCGACGCCGAGGACGAGATAGGGATTGCGGTCTGCCATGACTCTCCTCAGTCGCCCAGCACGAGGCGGGCCTTGAACTCGGTTTCCCGGACGTGGTCGAGGAAGTCGACGAGCATGGAGCGCAGGTCGTGGTCCTCCGCCAAGCGCACCCAGGGGGTCAGTTGCGAATGCGCCAGCTGGCAGACGTCGACGACTTCAGCGACTTCGCGACGGGCGCTGAACCACAGCGGCGTCCCGGTCGGCGTGTGGTCGAGGACGTTGATAGCCATGTTGTACTTCTCCACCCGCGCGTCCAGTTCCCGGGCGCGGGCCTGGTGGAGGTTGAACGCGATCCGCCGTCCGGCGAGCTCTGTCAAGTTCGCCACGACCGCCTGCACGCCTTCGTCGACGCCGTCGGCCAGGCCGCGGACCCGGTGGTAGGTGTCAACCAGGGTGGTGCCCACTTCGAGCTCTTGCGTCGTGAGGTGGTAGGTGAGCGTCGCGATGCCCAGCAGGGCGAGCACGACCTCGTCGGTCACCGGCAGGCCGCGCACCTTGCGGGCCAGGTCGAGAGCGATCACGCCCGCGGCGTTGTCCGGGTCGTCTATGTGGTCGAGCAGGTATCCCCGGGTCTGTGTGATGAAACTGTCGCGCTCTGTCGCCAGCCAGTCGGGTGCGGTGCCCCAGTCAGCGATCTGCGCGAAGACGCCGACCATGGCGGTGAACCGGTCTTCGTCGGCGACAGCGCGGTAGAAGTTCGCCTCCAGCGTGTCGTGGTGAGGAGAGCCGGCCAGGTTCCGAGGATTGCGCAACCACGCCGAGTCGAACCGGGCGAGCACTCCCGCGATCTGCCTGAATTCCTCGAGCGCGATCGGCGCACCGACGATGCTGCGGAGAGGTTCCCGCAACGTCGAGGGCAGCTGCTGTGTGTCCTTGCCTTCGCCTTCCCAGATCTTCGAGTCGTCGCTCTGCCACAGGACGAGCGCCCGCAGCGCGGCGTTCACCCGCATCCGGGCGCTGGGGGCCTCCCGCACGACACGGGCCAAGTGCTTCGCGGCCAGTTCACGATCCAGGTGGGCGGCCACCACCCCGATGTTGGCCAGGAGCGCGACGGAGTACTCGCCCTCGATGGCCTGTTCGAGCGCTTGCAACGCCGCTGCGTGCTGACCGGAGTTGTGCAGACCGCACGCCAGCAGGTTCTGGGCTTCGTCGCGCAGTTCCTCGCTCGAGGCGCCCGTCAGGCACCGCCGCGCGGATTCGATCGCGCCGGGCCAGTCGGCCAGGAACAACCGTTCTCTCGCGGCGGTCAGGGCGAGCCAGTGCGCGAATTCGCTGTTGCGGTGTCCGTCGGTTCCGGACCGCAGGGCTTCGGTGCCGAAGAGATTCACCAGTGGTTGCCAGGTGGTCCGGTCGGCGAGCACTGCGTCGACCGCAGCTGCCGCAGGCGTGCCGTCCTGAACCGCGCGCAGGGATTCGGTGAGACGCCGTACGGTCTCTCGGTAGGGCCCCAGCGCGAGATCCGGATCCACGTCGTCGGGCCGGTTACTGGTCAGGGCGGACAGCACGCGGACATGGGCGCCCATCGCGCTTTCCGGGGCGCGTTCGAACGCTTGCACGTCACCACGGGCCAGCGCACGGCGGATCGACTCGTCGTGGTGCTCCAGTGCGTCGACTTCGTCGTCCGTCAGCGTTCGGGGCTCGGTGCGGGCGTGGAGATAGACGCGGTCGCCGGCTGAGCGGCTCGATGTCGTCACCTGGTTGGCGTCGAGGAGCCCGGCATCGACCAGGTCGTCCACGACGGACAACGGCGCAGTGGCCCAATCGCTCTCGGGGACGAGGACTCCACTTTCGGGATGGCCGCTGTGGGACAACGCGAGCTTCCCCTTCGCGCCCAGCAGCCAGGTGTCGGCCAGCGGTACCGCCGCCGGCTCTGTCGTGGCAAGCCGGACGAGCGGATCGGGGAGGTGGAACAGGTTGGCCAGCGTCGCAGCGTCGGCCAGCGCTTCGCGGGCGGTGCACGGGGCGCCGCCGAGCACCCGGCGGAGCAACCGGGCCAGTGGCTCCCGCTCGGCGAACGCGACCAGCTGCCGGTCCAGCGACTTCGCCGCCGGCAACGTCCGCAGCTGGCCCGCGAACGCGGCGAGAATGCCGATCTTGTGACGATAACGGTCTGGGGGAAGGGCGGCGGCGGCCGTGAGCACCTCGCCGACGTCTGCTCGCCGTGCCGCTTCGACCAACCGCAGCCAGTCGTGTTCGGAGGGGCCGATCCCGCATGCCGTGACGAGGTCGATGCGGCCCATGGCGATCGCGTCGAGCGCCAGGCGCCTGGCCGAAGAAGGGCGTTGTCGCACCACGTCGAAAACAAGCTTGAACAGCGTTTCCGCGGGCCACGGCAGTATCGACTGGTCCTGTTGGACAGAGATCGCGTAGCGAAGCACCGTGGCGTACGGGCTCTGCCACGGCGCGGGGCGGGTGGCAGGGGTGACGGCTGCGGTTTCACCTTGAGTTCCGCCCGCGGCCGCACGGTGCCCTCATGGGTCAGCAGCAGATCGCCGTCCGGACCGGCCCCGATCTGCAGGGCGTAACGCTTGCGCAGGTGACTGCGGTACTGGAGCAGCTCGCCGTAAGCCGGCGACGGCGGTTCGGAGAGGGGTTCCGCCGGTGTTCCGCATGTAGCGCAGGCCTTGTCCGCGGCGGAGTCGGCACCACAGCAGACGCACATGGGTGCCGGGTCGGCCAGCACGGCGGTCACCGGCACCCCGGTCGCACCGGCGACCAGGTTCGACACCTGGTCGAGACGTGGTCCGCTGGGCTCGACCCGCCGGAGCACCGGAACGGGCGCGGCTGGAGGAGGTGTTTGCCGGTCCAGGTCGAGCGGAGAGCCGCAGCCGCCGCAGTACACGTCGGTTTCCGCGGCTGCAAAATCGCATTTTCCGCAGCGGCCCGCACGCGACGGCCGATTCTCGATGGCTGGGCTCTGCATACTTCTCACGGTCACGGTCGGACGCCTCCGAAAGGCATTGCGCGGGGTGACTATCCGGCGGTGATCTCCGGAGTGCGCTCAATCGAATACGCCGTACGGCTCTGCGGCAAGAGCTGTCTCCTATTTGATACTCGGGCGCCTCGTATTGGCCACGATTTGTCCATCGGTGTCCGCCAAGTGTCCACGAGCTGACAATTGTTGCCGGGTGCCGCCTTGTCGCATTCGAACTGCGTGATCGTCTCGCCGTTCTTCACTCGGTGGGTGAATTCGCGACCGCATGCCGATCGTGTCCGGCGCCGGCTCGCCGGTTCAGCGCAGCGCGTCGACGAGATCGGGGTAGACGGTGCGCACGTGGGGGTGGTTCAGCCAGCGCGACAGCGTCCGCGCCAAGGCCGACAGGTCGGAACGGATCGTGGCGGAGCCGAGCCTGGTGAAGTCGTCGAGCAACGCCCTCGCGAGACCGCACGCTTGATCGACCTCCTGGGCGGTCGCATAGGCAAGGGCCTGGCGGGCCAGCCAGCGCGCGCGGAACCGGTGCGCGGACGCCGGGGTGTCTCGCAGTTCCCGCTCGATGGCCTCCGCGGCGTCGACGGGTTTACCCAGGTCGAGCAGGCACCACGCGCGGGAAAGGTGGACGGGGTTGCGCACAGTGCTGGTCCCGAGGACGGGTGCCGTCGGTACTACGTCGTCGTCCAGCAGTTCGTAAGCGACGTCGAGGGCGCGGAAGCAGTCCGACGCCGAGCCCGCGAGTGCGTGTCCTTGGGCTTCGCGTTGCGCGGCCAGGCCCCGTACCCGCCTGCTGGCTCCCGGGTGACGTTGCGCCGCCTGTGCCAGTTCGACGGTCTCCCTCGCGTTGGAGGTGTAGAGCGTGACAAGAGCGCGGCGGACGAGGCTGTACGCGGCCAGCTCCTCGTCGCCGCCTTCCGAAGCGAGCGTCACGGCGCGATCGGTCCACCAGAGCGCAGCCTTGTCCTCGCCCGACTCCTGGGCCATCCAGCCGGCGTATTCGGCGTACCGCGAAGCCAGGACGAGGAGGTCGGATCGGACCCGGCCGGACGAACGTGCCGCCACCAGCTGGATTGTCCGTGTCTGCGGGATGATGCTCGGGAGGACCAGGGTCGGTGACATGAGCTGACCCAGTCTGCGCATTTCGGGGAACATGCTGGTGAAGGCCCTCAAGGTCACCTCGGCTTCCTGGGCCTGCGTGACGCCGGGCGCCGGTCTCGGCCTCATCGAGATCAGCGCCGTGGCGCCGAGGGCCATCGCCGATCGGCGGTCGACCGGCTGGAACCAGAACGAACCGTCCGCTTCCATCTGCAGCACCCATCTCTCATCGGGGTCGGTGGCCGAGGCCGGGTACGCACGCGAGAGTGCCGGCACGACGGCCGCTTCGGCGCGGATGAGCAGTCCGTCGAGGCCGAGAGCTCCGTCGCACAGTCTGACCACACCGGGTGACGGCGGGCGCAATCCGGCTTCGATCTTGCTGAGGTACCCCTTGCTGTAGTGGGTGCGGCGCGAAAGTTCGCCCAGGGAGACGTGTTGCTCCATGCGTAGTTTTCGCAGCCGGGTGCCGAAGTGCGCCTCGTCGTCCATCGCAGCCCCTCGCGTGTTCGCTCGTTCGTAGAGTCGACCCCAAGGGACTGCCGTGCCGCAAGTGTTTCCCGGTGCCTGAAGCAGGCCGGCGATGGACAAAGAGCGGTCATTTCGTGGACAGGGCCGGCTCGCGCGTCGGGGGCCGGGTGCCCGTGTTGCCTGTTTCCCGTTGATCGGTCAGCCGGGAAACATCTCTTCTTCGAATCGCGGCAAAGCGATCCTCGGATCAATCCGGCCGGCGCATCGGTTCGGTGATCGGGAATCGCTCGCGGGGAGGTGAAGAAAATGGAGCCGCATCTGTTCTTGGTGCTGTGCCAGTACGTTCTGATCGTGCTCGGCGGCTGAGTGTTTCCGCGGCCTGGCGGTGCCGGCCCGCCAGGCCACGGCTCAGGCGCTCTTCCGGTTCTTCCACCGGATTCCGTATGCGTAACCCGGCGCCAGACCGTCGAAGGTCGTGTGTACCTCCCGGAGCGCGTCCACGGCGATTGTCTCATCGGGCAGGTACGGATCGTCCGCGGCGCGGTGGAATGCGCCGCGTATCACGTTCACGCTGGCCGGCGCCAGTTCGGCGGCGAACCTGACGCGTAGGTCGAACTCGCTGCACGGGCGCTCGGGGAAGAACACGTACTGGTGACCGGGTGCGGGGTATGCGGCACGAATGCTCAGGCTGTACTCGTGCCGTTGCCCGGCGGCGAGCGGTGCCGGCAGCCGGAGGTGACATACGGCCCGGTCGCTCGACAACGGGACGCAGTCGAGCACTTCCGCGCCGTACACCGGATGAGCGTCGAGAACCGAGACGGTGTTGTCCGTGTCCCCGACCGGTAGCGTGACGAAGACCTGGAGCCGGTCGCCCAAGTCCCGCTCGGCGACGATCCGCCTCCGCTCGATGAACTCGTGGTTCGGCCCGTCGAGTTTCAGCAGGGCTTCCAGTCGTTCCACGTGCCAGTCCTGGGCCGTACCCGGGTCTCCGGTGGCTGCCCCCGTCGCCTCTTCGGCCAGCATGTCGATGGCCTCGTCGACGCGCCGCCGGATGGTGCGGACGTCGCGGTGGAGTCGCGCGCTCAGCAGCCGGACCCGGTCCCCGAGAAACTTGCCCGCCATGTCGGCGTCGAGGGCCATCGCGGTGACGATGACCTCCCGGAGGTCGGGAGGTAGCGCGCGGATGCCCCTGCCCAGGGTGCCTCGCACCTTCTCCCGGATGGCTGCTTGGGTGTCCGACTCGCTGATCCCGCACAAGCTCCGCAGGGCCGGTCCGACTTCCGTCGAAAGGCGCGGCGTTTGCAGGCCGCGCCCGCGTTTCAGCCGTCGCAGCTCGTCCGCGACCTCGGCGGGGAGAGGGATCGCCATGAGGTGCTCCGTTCGGTCCCGTTTGCAGTGGCCGAAGTTGGCGACTGCGGCGGCGCTTGAGGCCACCGAGGTGATCGAAGTCGTTCTTGGCCTTGTTACAGAAGGTCACTGCATGGTTGTTCTGTCACTCGGACGGAGCAGGAATTACTGCAATCAGATATCAGTGATCACTGTGCCGGTGCCCACTGGAGGCCGTAGCCGAATCCGGCCTTGAGGTTCTCGAACCGGACGTGGACCTCGTGAACCGCGTCGACGGAAATCGGCTCGGCAGCCGCACCCGGGAAGTCGACGTCCCGGTGAAAGACCTCCCGGACGACGTGCACCTGAACCGGTGGTGCCGTCGACTTGAAGCGGATCCGCAGGTCGAACTCGTTGCAGGGGCGTTCCGGGAAGAAAACGTAGTGCGACCGCATCTCCTGGCCGTCCGGAATGACGTTGACGAGTTCGTACTCGTGTTCGTCTCCGGTGGACAGTGGCGGGATCCGGAGATCGAAGACGAACCGACTTCCGTGGAGCAACCGCCGTGCGACGAGTTCGGCGCCGAAGTGGACCCGCGTGATCAAGTCGACCGATCGTTCGAGCACCGGTTCACCTTGTGGGGTGGGGATCGTGATCGACGACCTGATCTGATCCAGACCGTCGCGGAGGGCGACGATGGTCCGGCGTTCGAAGCTTTCCGGGGTCGGTTGATCGAGGCGGAGCAGGGCTTGGAACCGCCGGACCGTCCACGCGTCGGTCTGTTCGGCGCGAGCGTGGCCGGAGCCCGAGCTCCACGTCGCCTTCTGAGCGAGGAGCAGGAGCGCGTCGTCAAGCCGGCGCCGAATGGTCCGATCGTCCACCGCGGATCTGGTCGCCAGCCAGCGGGTGCGATCCCTGAGGAACTGGCCCGTGCTGTCCTGGGGAATCTCGATCGCCAGTGAAATCCTGGCGATCTCACGAAGATCCGGGGGGAAGTCGTCGGTGAGGGCGTTCAGGGTGCCGCGGAGCTTTTCCCGCACCGTGGCGGGTTGATCTTCGTTGCTGATCTTGCAGAGTTCCCGGAGCGCGGGTCCGGTATCGGCGGCGACACCCGGTCCGGCGACGCCACGGCCCTTGCGGAGTTTGCGCAATTCGGCCAGGACATCGTCTGACGAGAATGACATTCGAGTGCTCCGTTCGCTCGCGTTCTGCATCTGGAGGGGTGTCGGGAGCGTCCCCGGCAGCAGACGAGGTGCGCAGAGGATATCCGACCGGGGTCGGCCGGACCTTCCGGCTTCCGCTGTCCGGCGGCGAAAGGCTCTGCGCGGCGACCGGTGCCCGGGGCGATTCGGTCACCATTGACGGCCCGGATTCCGACTGGCCGGACCCATCCCGAGATCCGCCGTGCGAATCGGCGAGAAGGGGAAACGGCATACTTCGACGGTAATTCCTGCTTGCCTTCGCCGCGGTCGCCGGTATCGGGGTGCCGGCGACGACCGCCGCCGATGCCGTCTCCCGGCCCCCTGGCGAGCCGGACCACCAGTGCGAGGCACCGCCGGTGGCGCATCGGCATCTCGTCGTCGCGCCGGTGCCGCCGATATTCGATGGCGCTCATGGAGCGTGCGCGGTTTAGTCGGTCCCATGGTTGCCCTGCACGGTACGTGCGACGAGCGGTTCTCCGAAGTTCGTGATGCGCTGGCCAAGTCTCTCGCCGAGGACGACGTCGGTGCTTCGGTCGCCGTGTTCCTGCACGGGCGGCCGGTGGTCGATCTTTGGGGCGGGTACGCCGATGCCGCCCGGACCGTCCCGTGGGAACGGGACACCGTCACCAACGTCTGGTCCACCACCAAGACGATGATCGCCCTGTGCGCGCTCGTGCTCGCCGATCGCGGTCAGCTCGACCTCGACGCGTCCGTCGCCCGGTACTGGCCCGGGTTCTCCGCCGGTGACGTCCTCGTCCGGCACGTTCTGTCGCACACCTCGGGTCTGCCGACCTGGGACACGCCCGTCACCACCGACGACCTGCGCGATCCGCCCAAGGTCACTGCGCTGCTGGCCGCGCAGGCACCGCGGTGGACGCCCGGGGAGGTCGCCTGCTACCACGCTCTCACGCAGGGGTACCTGCTCGGCGAGGTCGTCCGCCGCATCACCGGGAAGACCATCGGTGCCTTCTTCGCCGCCGAGGTTGCCGGGCCGCTGGGGGCGGACTTCCACATCGGGTTGCCGGCCGCGCACGATCACCGGTTCGCGCCCGCCATCGCGCCACCCGGCGGGTTGACCGTGCCGCCGCCAACCGAGCTCTTCGAGATCGTCCCCAACCCCGAAATCGTGCCCGAGGAGACGAACGCCGTCGCCTGGCGGCGGGCCGAAATCCCCTCGGGTGCCGGTTACGGCAATGCCCGGTCGGTCGCCGCCGTGCAGTCGGTGCTCACCTCCGGCGGCGGGGGACTGCTGTCGCGGGCCGGGGGCGAGCGGGCGCTGGAGGAGCAGTACCACGGGCTCGACTACGCCCTCGGCGTCAAGATGCGGTACGGCCTCGGCTACGGCGTCAGCGGCCGGACGTGCTTCTGGGGCGGCATGGGCGGTTCGCTGGTGTTCAACGACTTCGACGCCGGACTGACTGTCGCCTACGTGATGAACCAGATGCTGGACGCCATCGTCGGCGACGGCCGGGGCATGACCATGGTGGCCGCGGCCTACGACGGCTTGGGCTAGCCGATCCTGAACAGGACGGCCGCCTGGACGGCGAGCACGGTCAGGGCCCGTTCGTGAGAGCCGCCGTCGCCTGCCAGGCCGTCGCGCCCGGCGGGGCGGTCGTGACCTGGGCCGCCGGCAGCGGCAGGCCCACGTGGCCGTCGCCGGTCACGGTGCCCGGCGCGTCCATGACGACGCAGTCAGGCTGGACCGCCGTCCAGCCGGTCAGGGCCGCCGGGGGCGGCGGCCGGGGTGTCGAGCGCCCCGCGCGTCGGCTGGGGCGTGCTCGGATCGAGGTGGCTGCCCAGCTCGGGACAGTGGCAGCCGAGCGTGAACGCGCTGCTGAACGGATAGGCCTGTGGCGCACGCACCGCGGGGCCGGCCGCGCGCTGGATGTGCAGCGTGTCCAACGCCGCGGGGGCTTGAGGGCGACGACCGCCGCGGCCGGGTAGCGAATCGGCCACGGTGGACCCGGCAATGTGGACAGCGCGACCAGCGCGATCGTCCCCAGGACCGCGATCCAAGACGTACCGGCTGATGAGCCCGACGTTGCCGCCGGGCACGTTCGCCGTCGCGTGGCCCGGTGACCGCATCGCTCCCAGCGCAACGGCGTACACCGCCAGCCCAGCCCGGGTCCGCCGGTCGCTCGCCGTCCGGCGCAGCAGCCGCCCGGCCGCGCGGCTTCCGGCGACCCGCGGGATGAGCACGGTGAAGTCCGGCTCGAGGGCGTCGGCGAGCGCCGGCTGGGGCATGGGTCTCCTGCCGGGGAACGGGGGCCGGCGACGGCGGGACCGCCCGGAATCGTAACGGGCGGCGTTAAGGTGTCGTCCATCCGAGCGGGAGGCCGGGGTGATCGTCCCGGACAACCTGGCACTGCAGGGCGCTGTGCATCGACGAGCTCGCGACCCGCGCCCGCGACCTCGAGCGGGCGCTCGACTCCGGGCGGCGGCCCGGAGCCGGGGGACCGCCGCAAGATCACCATCGGGCTCCCCTTGGGGCCCGCGATCGTCCAGGCGCAGGACGTGCCGCTGCCCCGGCGGCGCCCGCGGACCTTCCGGCTGCCCTACGACCTCGCGCGGCTCAGCCGCGCCAGCCTGAGCATCGGCCCGGACCTGGGCCGGGTGTTGGGGCCGGCCGCGGAGCGAACGTGGCGGCGCTGCGGCGGCCTGTCGTAGCCCGGATCAGCGCACCCGTCCCGGTGCCCAGAGCCCGTCCGCGTCGCCCGCCTCCAGGCGGCCCCGGTAGACGCCGATCTTGCGGTCGATCAGCTTCAGGTTCTCCTGCAGTTCCGCCAGCTTCGCCAGCACGTCCGCGCGGTGCTCCTCCAGCAGCGCCAGCCGCTCCGGCTCGTTGCCGCGGCCGGCCGCGACCAGGTCCGCGTACCGGCGGATCGTCTTGATCGGCATGCCCGTCGCACGCAGCTTGGTGCAGATCTTGATCCAGTCCAGGTCCAGTTGGCGGTAGCGGCGCCGCCCGCCGCTGGTGCGGTCGACCTCGGTCACCACCAGACCCGCGCGTTCGTAGTAGCGCAGCGTGTGCGCGCTGACGCCGGTGCGGCGGGCCGCGTCGGCGATGGTCAGGCCCTCGGCGGGGATCGGCTTGACTTCGAGCACGCTCTAAATCCTAGCGTCGACGGCATGAACGTTCCGACCGCCAGCCGTCCGGGGCTCGTGCTCGCGATCTGCTGCGCCAGCATCGTCGTCGTGGTGATGGACATCTCCATCGTCACCGTCGCCCTGCCGGCGATCCGCCGTGACCTGGGCGCGTCCGTCTCCGGCCTCCAGTGGACCGTCGACGCCTACACGCTGGTGCTGGCCGCCTTCCTCGTGCTCGCCGGGTCCGCCGCCGACCGGTTCGGCCGCCGCCGGGTCTTCCGGTGCGGGCTCGCGCTGTTCGGCCTCGGCTCATTGCTGTGCAGCCTCGCCCCCGGCATCGGCTGGCTGATCGCCGCCCGCGCGCTGCAGGCCGCGGGGGGCACCATGCTCAACCCGGTCGCGATGGCCATCGTCGCCACCACCTTCCCCGCGCCGGCCGAGCGGGCCCGCGCCATCGGCGTGTTCGGCTCGATGTCCGGCCTGGCGCTGGCGATCGGGCCGATCCTCGGCGGCGTGCTCGTCGACGGCTTCGGCTGGCGGGCCGTCTTCTGGGTCAACGTCCCGATCATCGCCGCCGCCCTCGTCGCCACCACGCTGTTCGTGCCCGAGTCCCGCGCGCCGCGGCCCCGCCGGTTCGACCCGGTGGGCCAGGTGCTCGTGCTGCTGGTGCTCGGCAGCGCCGTGGCCGCCCTCATCGAGTCGCACCGGCTGGGCTGGACGTCGCCGTGGATCCTCGGCCTGTTCGCCCTCGCCGGGCTCGGCGTGCTGGGCCTGCTGGCCCACGAGCCGCGCCGCGCCGACCCGCTGCTCGAGCTGCGTCTGTTCCGCAGCGTGTCCTTCAGCGGCGCGATCGTCATGGCGGTGTTCGCGCTCTGCGGGTTCGGCGTGTTCCTGTTCGTCACCACGCAGTACCTGCAGGACACCCGGGGCCTGACGCCGCCGGCGGCGGGGCTGTGCCTGCTGCCGGTCGGGGTGCTGGTGCTGGTCCTGTCCCCGCGGACCGGCCGGTTCGTCGGCGCGCACGGGCCGCGGTGGCCGCTGGTCGTCGCCGGTGCCGCGCTCACCGCGGGCGGCGCCGTCTCGGCGTTCCTCGGCCCGGCGACGCCGCTGCCCGTCGTGCTCGCGACCTTCCTGCTGTTCGGCGTGTTCCTCGGTGCGGTGAACCCGCCGATCACCAACACCGCCGTCTCCGGGATGCCGGGCTCGATGGCCGGCGTGGCGGCGTCGCTGGCCTCCGCCGGGAGGCAGACCGGGACGACACTGGGCGTTGCGCTCTCGAGTACGGGACCGGGCGTGTGGTGGCTGGTCACCGCGCTCGGAGCCGGTCTCCTCGTCCTGGCGCTGCTCAGCACCGGACGCCGGGCGGCCGCGACGGCCGACCGCGCGGCGGCGCTGTTCGACGAGCTCAGCCTCCCGCGACCGACGGGATGATCTGCACCTCGGCGTCCGCCCGCAGCACCGTTCCGGGGCCGTCCCGGTGGCGGCACTCCTCGCCGTCGACGTAGAAGTTGACGTACCGGCGCAGCCCCGCCTGCTCGTCACGCAGCCGCCGCTCCAGCGCCGGGTACCGCTCGGCCAGCGCGTCGAGCACGGCACCCAGCGTGGCAGGCTCGGCGACCTCGACGGCCAGCCGGGACTCGCCGCCGGCCTTCTCCCGCAGCGTCCCGGGCAGCAGCACGGTGATCCGCACGGCTCACACCCTCGCGGCGCGGACGCTCAGCACGTCGGGCAGGTGCGCCGCGACGAGCCGCCAGCTGTCGCCGTCGTCGCGGCTGGCGTAGACGTCGCCGGTCCGCGAGCCGAAGTAGACGCCCGCCGGGTCGGCGTCGTCGGTGCACATCGCGTCCCGCAGGACGCCGGCCCAGTAGCCGTCCGGCAGGCCCGGCCCCAGCGCTTCCCACGACTTGCCGGCGTCCTCGCTGCGGTACACCCGGCACCGGCCCTCCGGCGGGAACCGCATGGCGTCGGCGACCAGCGGGAACGTGTAGATCACCTCGGGCCGGTCCGGGTGGACGATCACCGGGAAGCCGAAGTCGCTGGGCAGGCCGTCGGCGATCGACTGCCAGGACGCGCCGGCGTCGTCACTGCGGTAGACGCCGTGGTGGACCTGCGCGAACAGGCGGTCCGGCGCGGCCGGGTGCCGCGCGACCTTGTGCACGCACTGGCCGTATTCGGGGTAGGGGTCGGGCACGTGGACCGCCTTGATGCCGGTGTTGCCCGGCGCCCACGACGCGCCGCCGTCCTCGGTGCGGTAGACGCCGCCGGTGGACATCGCCACGGTGACGCGGGCGGGGTCGGTGGGGTGCGGCAGCACGGTGTGGATGGCCTTGCCGCCGCCCCCGGGCGTCCAGTGTTCGCGGTGCGGGTGGTCCCACAGGCCGCGGACGAGCTCGTAGGTGCGGCCGCCGTCGGTGGAGCGGAACAGGGCGGACGGCTCGGTGCCGGCGTAGACGACGTCCGGTTCGCTCGCCGGGCCCGGCACGAGCTGCCACGCCCTGGCCAGGGACTCGCCGGTGTCGGCCGGGAAGGCGATCGGGGCGTGGTCGGGCTCGTCCCAGGTCGCGCCCAGGTCGTCGCTGGTGGCGACGCTCGGCCCGAAGTGCTCGCTGGTGATCCCGGCCAGCAGCCGCGGCGTGGCGCGGCGCGTGTCGATGCCGACCGCGTACACCTCGGTCATCGGGTGGTGCGGGCCGGTGACTTCCCAGGTGGCCCGGTCGTCCGTGCTGGTCGCCAGCCACAGACCCTTGCGCGTGCCGATCGCGAGCAGGACGGTCATCGGGCGCCTTCCTCCAGTGATGCAGGTCACAGGTACTCTGCCCGAAAAATCTCCCCGGGGAAATGTCGAACCGCCTGCCGGTGCGATCGACGCGGGGGTGAAGGCCGGTCACCGCGTCCGGGAACGCACCGGACCCCGGCCGAAGGAACACCAGGGAGCACACCATGCGGTTTCTCATGATGCACCGGGTCGACGAGCACGACCCGAAGTCGTGGAACCCCAGCCAGGAGTTCATCGCGCAGATGGGCGGGTTCATCCAGGAAGCGGCCGAGAAGGGCATCCTGATCACGGCGGAGGGCGTGCACCCGACGGAGAAGGGCTCGCTGATCCGCAAGGCGCGCGGCGCCGCCATCCGCGTGACCGACGGGCCGTTCGCCGAGGCCAAGGAGGTCATCGGCGGGTTCGCGCTGATCCACGCGGCGGACCGGGCGGAGGCCGTCGAGTTCGCCAAGCGGTACGTCGAGCTGTTCGACCAGGACATCGAGGTGGAGGTCCGCCAGGTCGTCGAGTTCGAGGACCTGCCGACGCAGGACTGACGACGTCCGGTGGCGCTAGGCTGGCCGGGCAGCGACTCTGTGGGGGGTTGGATGTTCCTGGTCACCGGCGCCACCGGCAACGTCGGCGCGGAAGTGGTCGCGGCCCTCGCGGCGGCGGGCGCCCCGGTCCGGGCGCTGGTCCGCCGGCCGGACGTCACCCTCCCGGACGGCGTCGAGGCCGCGGTGGGCGATCTCAATACGCCCGGCAGCCTCACCGACGCGCTCGAGGGCGTCGAGGGTGTCTTCCTGTTGTCCGGGTACGAGGACATCTCCGGCCTGCTGCGGGAGGCGGGGGTCCGGCGGATCGTGCTGCTGTCCGGCGGCTCGGCGGCCCTGGCGGACCTGGACAACGCCGTCTCCCGCTACATGACGCTGTCCGAGCGCGCGGTGCGGGAATCGGGCCTGGACTGGACGTTCCTGCGACCGCGCGCGTTCATGTCGAACGCCCTGCGCTGGCTGCCGCAGCTGCAGGCGGGCGACACGGTCCGCGTCCAGTTCCCGGACGTCCCGGTGGCCTGCATCGACCCGGCCGACATCGCGGCCGTGGCGGCCCTCGCACTGGCGGGCGGGCACGAAGGCGTGGTTCACGAGCTGACCGGGCCGGTGGCGATGCGGCCGGCCGAGCAGGTGTCCGTGCTGGCTTCGGTGCTGGGCCGGGATCTGCACTGCGTGGAGTTGTCGAACGAACAGACGCGGGAGGAGCTCGAAGCGGGAATGCCGCGGGAGTACGTCGACGCGTTCTGGAACTTCTACGTCGAGGGGACGCTGGACGAGGCGACGGTGTACCCGACGGTGCCGGAGGTGACCGGGCGGCCGGCCCGGACGTTCACCGAATGGGCCGAGGCCCACGCGGCCGCCTTCCACTGACGCAGCGGGGGAGCGCGGGGGTGAACGGAGACCGGTCCCGGCCCGACCTGTCCGCCGTGCTCGCCGTCGTGCTGGCGGTGCCCGTCGTCGCCAGCAGCCTGTTCGTGCTCGGCCTGGCCGGGAAGCTCGTCTGGCCCGGTTACTACTGGGTCTTCCCCGCCGGCTGGGTGCTGCTCGGCGGGATCACCTTCATGCCCGCCTTCGAGCACTTCCTGCTGCCACTGACCTTCGGCATGCGGCAGCCGACCACGCGGGAGCTCGCGAAGCTGACGCCGAGCTGGCAGGCCGTCTGCGCCGCCGCCGAGGTCGACGGTGACCGGTACCGGCTGTGGGTCGACCGGTCCCGTGAGCTCAACGCCTTCGCCGCCGGCGGCCGGACCGTCGCCGTCACGCCGACGGCCCTCGAGCTGCCGCCGCCGAGCCTGGAGGCGATCCTGGCGCACGAGCTCGGCCACCACCTGGCCGGGCACACCCGGATCTCGCTGTACGTCTGGTGGCTCGAGCTGCCGGCCCGGTTGCTGACCCGGCTGGTCCGGCTGCTCGCGCTGGCCGTCCCGTACGTCGGGCGCGCGTTCGCGGCCTTCGGGCGGTCGGTCGCCGTGCTCGTCACCGTGCTGCTCACGCTCGGCGTCCTCACCGCGCTGGCGTTCCTGGACCCGTGGCTGCTGCTGGCGCCCCTGCTCGGCCCGGTGCTCGCCTGGTCGAAACGGCTCGGCGAGTACCGGGCCGACCTGGTGGCGGCGCGGCTGGGCTACGGGCCGGAGCTGATCACGCTGTTCCGGGAGTGGATCCGGGCCGGTGGCGGGGACGAGCGGCGGATGTGGGCGCGGCTGCTGGCCGGGCACCCGGCCCACGTCGACCGGATCAAGCGGCTGAAGGACCGTGGCTTCCGGGCGTGAAACATGACATGGGCGCGCCTGTCCAACGGGCCGTCCGCCGTTCGTGGTGGTGGCGTACGGCAACCGAGCCACTGGAGGAACCGTGAAGTACCTGATGCTGATCAACGCCGCCCTCGACGCCGACGGCGCGCCGACCGGCTGCAGCACGCCCGAGGACTGGATGCTGTTCGACAAGTCCCTCAAGGAGGCCGGGGTGTACGTCGGCGGCGACTCGCTCGCCGACTTCACCACCGCCGCGACGGTCCGGGTCGGCGAGCACGGCGAGCGGCTGGTCACCGACGGCCCGTTCGCCGAGTCGCGGGAGGTGCTCGGCGGCTACTTCGTCATCGACGTGCCGGACTTCGACGTGGCGCTGGACTGGGCGGCGCGCTGCCCTGGCTCGCGGGACGGCGGGTCGATCGTGGTGCGGCCGCTCGCCGGCTACGAAGGCTGACGGCTCGTGGCGGGGCGGGCGGAGGCGTCGGTCGAGGCGGTGTTCCGGGAGGAGCGCGGGCTGCTGCTGGCCGCGCTCGTCCGGCGTTTCGGCGACCTGGACCTGGCCGAGGAGGTGACGTCGGAAGCGATCGAGGCGGCGCTGGTGCACTGGCCGGCCGAGGGCGTCCCGCCGAAGCCGGGCGCCTGGCTGATGACAACGGCCCGGCGCAAGGCGGTCGACCGCCTGCGCCGCGACCAGGCCTACGCGGCCCGGCTCGCGGTGCTGCAGGTCGAGGCCGAGCGCGCGGCGCCCGCCCCGCCTTCCGACGGCGGTCTCCCGGACGAGCGGCTCCAGCTGTTCTTCACCTGCGCCCACCCGGCGCTGCCGGCGGAGGACCGCGCGGCGCTGACGTTGCGCTGCCTCGCCGGGCTGACGACTCCGGAGGTGGCCCGGGCGTTCCTGGTGCCGAGCGCGACGATGGGCAAGCGGATCGTGCGGGCGAAGAACCGGATCCGCACGCTGCGGATCCCGTTCCGCGTCCCGGACGCTCGCGAACTGCCCGGCCGGTTGCCGGGCGTGCTCCAGGTGATCTATTCGATCTTCACCGAGGGCTACGCGGCGAGCGCGGGCCCGGACCTGCAGCGGCTCGACCTGGCGGAGGAGGCGATCCGCCTGGCCCGCATCCTGCGGCGCTTGCTGCCGGAGGAGCGCGAGGTGGCGGGCCTGCTGGCGCTGCTGCTGCTGATCCACGCCCGCCGCGACGCCCGGACGGGCCCGGACGGCGACCTGGTGCTCCTCGACGACCAGGACCGAAGCCGCTGGGACCGGGCGATGATCGAGGAGGGGACGGCGTTGGTGGCGACCGCGTTGACGGGCGGCCCACCGGGCCGGTACGGAGTCCAGGCGGCGATCGCGGCGTTGCACGACGAGGCCGCGGACGTGGCGAGCACGGACTGGCCGCAGATCGTGGCGTTGTACGACGTGCTGCGCGGCCTGGCGCCGTCACCGGTGGTGGAGCTGAACCGCGCGGTGGCGGTGGCGATGCGGGATGGGCCGGAGGCGGGGCTGGAGTTGCTGGAGGGGCTGGCGGAGGAGCCGCGGTTGCGGGGGTACAGCCCGTATCCGGCGGCCCGTGGCGATCTGCTGTCCCGGCTGGGGCGGGCCGAGGAGGCGGCGGTGGCGTATCGGGAGGCGTTGGCGTCGGCGGGAACCGAGCCGGAGCGGGTTCACCTGCGGGGCCGGTTGGCCGAGGTGACCGGGCAGCAGTAAGAAACTGTCGGTGGCCCCCGGTAAGCTGGATACCGGGGGCCGGAGGCCTACCCCGCCGCGCGCAACGCCGCCACGGCCGGTGCGAACATCGTCGCCTTGATCGCTCCCAGCGTCCCGCGGTCCTTGCCCGTCAGCTCCCGCACCCGTTCCGTCGCCACCTTCACCACTTCGCCCTCGGCCGCGACCTCGTCGACCAACCCGATCTCCGCCGCCTCCGGGCCGCCGAAGCGCCGTCCCGTCGTCATCGAGGCGATCGCCGCCGACGGTGTCAGCTTCGCCTGGATCAGCGCCGCCATGCCCGGGGTGAACGGGATGTTGATGTCCGCCTCCGGGAAGCAGAAATACCCCCGGTCGCCGCGCATCACGCGGAAGTCGTGGGCCATCGCCAGCATCGCTCCCGCGCCGAACGCGTGGCCGTTGACCGCCGCGATCGTCGGGACCGGCAGCGTCAGCACCCGCGCGAGCAGCTCCTGGACCTCCGCCACGTACTCCGCCGCGCGGTCTCCGTGCGCCGTCAGCCATTCGAGGTCCAAGCCGTTCGAATAGAACTTGCCGCCGCCGGTGGTCACCAGGGCGCCCTCGACTCCGTCCAAAAAGGAGTGAACGCGCTGCAGCCAGTCCGGGGAGAACCGGTTTTCGTCGTCGCCCAGGTCGAGCACGGAAACGGTCACGGTCGGTCCTTTTCTCGAGGGGGCACGGTCAGCACGGCCCGCACCGCGGCGGCCAGCCTCTCCCGCACCAGTGGATCGGTGATGTCATGCCGGAAGAACGCCGTCGGCAGGTCGACGACGCACGTCGTGATCACCTCGACGGCGGGCCCGTCGCCGCGGTCCCACAGCTGCCCGGCCAACCGGACCAGCAGTGCGACCAGGCGTTTGTCCACCGCGTGCAGCGCTTCCGCCAGCTCGTCGGGCAGCTCCGGCCCGAACAGCCGGTCGCCCCGCACCTTGAGCAGCATGCGCGCGCCGTCGGGACGGACCGAAGCGAACGCGGCGGGAGCGTCGGCCGCCGCGACTACGGCCTCCACCGGGGAAGACGCCTGGTCCACGAGGGACGTCTGGAGGTCGAGGAACGCCGTTGCGGCGCGTAGCCACACCTGGGCCCGCAACGCGTTCAGGGACCCGAACGCGTGGTAGATCGTCCCGTTCGGGACGCCCGCGGCCGCCGCCAGGCCACGGACCGTCACCTCCGTCGAGGAGGCGACGAGCCGCTCGGCGACGTCGAGGAGCGCGTCGAGGTCGTGGACGCGGGGGCGGGGCATGCGACGACCGTAACAGAGCACGTGCTCCAAAACCAAGGCGGTAAGCTACGTGCCGTGGAGATCTGGATCAACCCGGCGTGCGCGAAGTGCCGGTCCGCGGTGTCGCTGCTCGACGAGGCCGGCGCGGACTACACCGTGCGCCGCTACCTCGAGGACCCGCCGACGGCGACCGAACTCGAGGCCGTCCTCGAGCGCCTCGGCCTCGAACCGTGGGACATCACGCGCACCGCCGAGCCCGTCGCGAAGGAACTCGGCCTCAAGGCCTGGGGCCGCACGCCGGAGGACCGGCCGAAGTGGATCAAGGCGCTCGCCGAGCACCCGAAGCTGATCCAGCGCCCGATCATCACCGCCGACGACGGTACGACGGTCGTCGCCCGCGATCCCGAAACGGTGCGCTCGGTCCTTTAAGGAATCTCGTCGGTCGTGGCCAGGAGCGGCACGTCCAGGGGCACCGTCTCCGGGTACTTGATCCCGGCGCCGGTGTTGAGCACGACGACGTCCTCGCCGCCCTCGAGCCACCCCGACTCGCGGAGGTGCCTCAGCGCGGCGAAGCACGCGCCGCCTTCCGGGCAGACGAAGGTGCCCTCGTGCGAAGCCAGTTCCCGTTGCGCCGCCAGCAGTTCCTCGTCGGTGACGGCGATGGCCGTGCCGCCGGTCGAGTACACCGCGTCGAGCACGAGGAAGTCGCCCAGTGCCTTGGGGACGGTGATGCCGAAGGCGACCGTCCGCGCGTCCGGGAACGGCGTGCTTTCCCGCTCCCCACGCGAAAACGCCGTGACGATCGGCGCGCACCCGGCAGCCTGGACCGCGACCAGCCGCGGCAGCGGACCGGAAATCCAGCCCAGTTCACGCATTTCCAGCAGCGCCTTGTGGATCCCGATGATGCCGACGCCGCCGCCGGTCGGGTACAGGATGACGTCGGGCAGCCGCCAGCCGAACTGCTCGGCGATCTCGTACCCCATCGTCTTCTTGCCCTCGATGCGGTACGGCTCCTTCAGCGTCGAGACGTCCTGCACGCCCGGCCGCCGCCCGGCCGCCGCGGCGACGAGCTTGCCCGCGTCGCCGATGAGACCGTCCACCCGGTACAGCTCGGCTCCCGCCGCGACGCACTCGCGCATGGTGATCGCCGGGGCGTCGTCGGGCATCGCGACCAGGCTCGACAGCCCCGCCCGCGCCGCGTACAACGCCCACGCCGCGCCGGCGTTGCCGTTCGTCGGCATCGCGATCCCGCGCACGCCCAGCTCGGCCGCCCGCGAGACGCCGACCGCGGCACCGCGCGCCTTGAAGGTGCCGGTCGGGACCAGGCCTTCGTCCTTCATCCACAGGCGCGAAAGCCCCAGCTCACGGCCGTAGCGCGGCAGCCGCAGCAACGGGGTCATGCCCTCGCCGAGGCTGACGACGTGCTCGGCCGCGCGCACGGGCAGCACCTCGTGGTAGCGCCACAGCGTCGGCTCCCGCCCGGCGATCTCCTTCGGCGTCACGGCTTCGCGGACGCCGTCGAGGTCGTAGCGCGCCAGCAGCGGCGCGCCGGCCGGCGAGAGGCCCTGGACCGCGTCGGCGTCCACGCGTTCGCCGGTCCGCGAGCACTCGAGATGGCTGAGGAACGAGTACGGCACGCCGTCGATCCTAGGTCCTAAAGTGAGCACATGGACGCGCTGCGGGTGTGCCTGTACGTCTTCGCCGGGGTGACGCTCGGCACCTGGCTGGTCTCGGTGCTGACCAGGGAGTACTCCTGGGTCGACCGGATCTGGTCGATCGTGCCGGTGGCCTACGCGGGGATCTTCGCCGGGGCGGCGGGCTTCGCCGACGCGCGGCTCGACGTCATGTTCGCGCTGGTCGCGCTGTGGGGCGCGCGGCTGACGTTCAACTTCGCCCGGAAGGGTGGTTACGCGCCCGGCGGCGAGGACTACCGGTGGGCGGTGCTGCGCGAGCGGATGGCGCCGTGGCAGTTCCAGCTGTTCAACTTCTTCTTCATCTCGCTCTACCAGAACGTGATCCTGCTGCTCATCACGCTGCCCGCGCTCACCGCGCTGGAGCACCCCGGCGGCTTCGGGGTCGCGGACGTCGTCGTCGCGGTGGTGTTCCTCGCGTTCCTGGCCGGGGAAACCGTCGCCGACCAGCAGCAGTGGGCGTTCCACCGCGAGAAGCACGCGGGCCTCGCGCCGACGCGGTTCCTGCAGGCCGGGCTGTTCCGCTACTCGCGGCACCCGAACTTCTTCTTCGAGCAGGCGCAGTGGTGGGCGATCGCCGCGTTCGGCGTGGTGGCCGGCGGTCTGCAGTGGACGGTCGTCGGCGCGGTCCTGCTGACGCTGCTGTTCGTCGGCTCGACGCGCTTCACGGAGAGCATCACGAAGTCCCGGTACCCGGAGTACGCGGACTACCAGCGGCGCACGTCGGCGGTCGTGCCGTGGCCGGCCCGCGGATGACGGTCGTCGCCGCGCTGCAGATCGCGACGGGTGTCCCGCTCGACCGGATCCTGGCGTTCGAGGACGAGATCCGCGGCGCCGGCTTGGTCGTCCTGCCGGAGGCGGTGCTCGGCGGCTACCCGGGCCGTACGCCGTTCCCCGAGTACTTCCACGCCGCGGTGACGGTGCCGGGCCCGGAGACGACGGAGCTGGCCGAGCTCGCCGCCCGGACCGGCGCAACCTTGGTCGTCGGCGTCATCGAGCGCGACGGCTCGACGTTGTACAGCACGGTCGTGTTCCTCGATCCGGAATCCGGGCTGGTCGCCAAGCACCGCAAGCTCGTCCCGACGGCGCGTGAACGCCTGTTCTGGGGCCGCGGCGACGGCTCGACGCTCCCGGCGGTCCCGACGGCGGCGGGCCTGGCCGGCGCGGCGATCTGCTGGGAGAACCACATGCCGCTGCTGCGGGCGGCGATGTACGCGAAGGGCGTCGAGATCTGGTGCGCCCCGACGGCGGACGACCGCGACGTCTGGCAGGCGTCGATGCGCCACATCGCGGACGAGGGCCGGTGTTTCGTGGTTTCGGCGTGCCCGTACGAGACCTCGGGCGAGGACCCGTTCCGCGGCGGGCACGACGTTGTTCAGCTTGTAGTGCCGGGCCAGCACCTCTCGGGGCACTACGCGCGGCCGGACGTGTTCGCGCTGACGGTGGACGAGCGACCCCGGAACGGCGTCACTTTCCTGAAGTGACGCCGTCCCGAGCGGGCTCACACCGCCAGCCGGCCCCCGTCCACCGGCAGCACCGCACCCTGGATGAAGCTCGCGTCGCCCGTGGCCAGGAACGTGATCGCCGCCGCGATCTCCTCCGGGGAGGCCACTCGGCCGGCCGGGCCTGCCGCTGCCAGCTCGTCCAGGCCGTCGCCGAAGGCCGCTGTGCCCTCCGTGCGGGTCGGGCCGGGACTCACCGCGTTGACCCGGACGCCGGACGGCCCGTACTCGGCCGCCCACGCCTTCGTCATCAGTTCCACCGCTGCCTTCGAGGCGCCGTAGACCGCCATGCCCGCCATGCCGCGGAGCGCCACGATCGTCGACACGTTCACGATTGCGCCGTGTCCGCGTGCCGCCATCTCCGGTCCCAGCTCGGCGACCAGGTAGAACGGCACCTTCACGTTCGTCGTGAAGACCGCGTCGAAATCCGCCTCCGGGAACTCCGCGGTCGGCCCGGTCGGGAAGATGCCGGCGTTGTTGACCAGCACGTCGATCGGCCCGCCCAGCTCCCGCGCCCGGTCCGCGAGGGCGCGCGCCGACGCGGCGTCCACAAGGTCCGCCGCGACGAAGTCGGCCTTGCCGCCCGCCGCGCGGATCGCCGCGACGACGTCGGCGCCGCGGCCGGCGTCCCGGCCCGACAGCACCACGTGGGCGCCCAGCCCGGCCAGCGCGACCGCCGTCGCGCGGCCGATCCCGCTCGTCCCGCCGGTCACCAGTGCCGTCGATCCGGACAGTTCTGCAGTCATCGCTCAAACTCCTTCGCGTTCTCGGTCGAAGGGTTCAAGCGAGATCGCCCGGAGAAGGCTTCCGGAACCGGGTTCGGCCCTCCTTATACCTCCGATCCGCCGTGCTGATGGTCTTCCAGCGCCGCGACGAACTCCGCGATGTCACGCCGGCGCGACGCCGCCGGCCACACCGCCCAGGTCCGCCGGACGATCGGGTTGCCGGCCAGCGGCACCCACCGGACCGTGTCCGGCAGCGGGTACGGCCACTCCGGCGGCGCGAACGCGTACGCCGCGCCCGCGCTGACCGCCGGGATCTTGAGCTCGACGATCAGCCGCTGCTCCTCCGGCACGTCCGGGCCGACGTCGAGGCCGTGGCTGCGCAGGATCGCCGCCAGCTCGTCGTACCAGGCCGGGCTGCCCGCCCGCGGGAACGCGAACCACTCCAGCCCGGCCAGGCGCTCCAGCCGCACCGGCGAGCCCAGCTTCTCCGCGACGTCCGCGGCCAGCAGGACACCGACGTCCTCGGTCACCACCAGCGCCGCGTCCAGGTCGGCTCCGGCCGGGCGCTCCCGCACCAGACCGACGTCCAGCTCGCCGGCCCGCAACGCGGCCACCTGCGCCACCGACGACAGGTGCCGGGCCTGCACCCGCACGTCCGGCAGCCGCGCGAGCGCCGCGGGCAGCAGGTCCGGCGGCAGCTCCAGGGGGACGCCGACGCGCAGCACCCCGCCGCCGGCCGCGGTGTGCCGGGCCATCGCGGAAAGGGCCTGGTCGTGGCGCGCCAGGACGGCCCGGGCTTCGCCGAGCAGCGTCGTCCCGGCCTCGGTGACCTGGACACCGGTGCTGGTGCGCACCAGCAGCCGGACGCCGAGCCGCCGTTCGAGGGCCGTGATCGTCTGGGACAGCGCCGGCTGGCTCACGTGCAGCTGCCGCGCCGCCTTCGACATCGCGCCCGCCTCGACGACCGCGACGAACGCCTTCAGCTCCCGGATCTCCATCAGCGGCCCCACCGGATCGGCAGCGACTTGAGGCCGTTCTGGAAGTTCGACCGCAGGCGGACCGGCTCGCCCGCGAGCTCCACGAACCCGAGCCGGTCGAGCACCGCCTCGAACATGGCCCGCAGCTGCACCCGGGCCAGGTGCGCACCGAGGCAGAAGTGCGGGCCGTGGCCGAAGGTGAGGTGGTCGTTCGGCGTCCGGCCGATGTCGAAGGTGTCCGGATCGGGGAACACCGCGGGATCCCGGTTGGCCGAGGAGAACCAGACCACCACCTTCTCCCCGGCTCGGATGTCCACATCGGACAACCGGACGTCGGACACCGCCGTGCGCCGGAAGTGCATGACGGGCGTCCAGAACCGCAGCATCTCCTCGACCGCCGAGGGCAGCAGTGACCGGTCGGCCAGCAACCGGCGGTATTCCGCGGGGTGGGAGATCAGCGCGAGCAGCCCGCCGGGCAGGCCGTTGCGGAGGGTTTCGTTGCCGGCCACGGAGAACAGCCAGAACAGGTTCTCGAACTCGGCGAGTGAGACGCGGCCGCCGTCGGCGCCGACGTGCCGCATCAGGTTGCTCATCACGTCGTCGCCCGGGTGTTCGCGCTTGTACTCGCCCAGCGCGTTCGCGTACGCGTAGAGATCCGGCATGCCCGCCCGCGTCCGCGGGTCCGGCATCGACCCGTCCGGCCCCGGCGACGGCCGGACGGCGAGCGCGGCCCGGGCGAGGTCGCTCACCTCGGCCGGGGAGACCGTCGCGCTCACCGCGTACTCGGCGTCCTGGTAGCCGATCACGCGGTTGCTCCAGTCGTACATCAGCCGCCGGTCCTCCTCCGGCACGCCGAACACCCCGGCCAGGGTGCGCAGCGGCAGGTCGGCGGCCAGCTGCGCGAAGTCGCACTCGCCGTCGCCGGCGACGGCAAGAACGAGTTCCCGCGCCCAGCTTTCGATCTGCGAAGTGAGCTTCGCGATCGCGCGCGGGGTGAACGCCTTCGTGAGGAGCCCGCGCAGCCGTCCGTGCTCCGGCGGGTCCATGTTCAGCATCATCCGGCGCACGTACGCGAGGTCGGCCGCGTCCCGGATCTGCGTCCCGCCCAGCTGGGACGAGAACACCGACGGCTCGCGCAGCACCCGCCGGACCTCGGCATGGCCCAGCACCGCCCAGAAATCGTCGACGCGCACCACCGGGCCGGCGCGCCGCAGCCGCGCCAGCTCGTCGTACGGGACCCCGCGCACGTAGGTCTCCGGATCGGTGATCGTCACGGGCCCGACCCTAGCCGCGGCCACCGACAATTTGGGAGGCTGCGCGGATGGACACGCTCAACATGCGCATCGGCGGCAAGGGCGAACCGGCCGTCCTCCTCCTGCACGGCCTCGGCGCGACCGGCGCCGTCTGGAACCACTTCGCCGTCCAGGTCGACCGGCGCGTCCTGGTGCCCGACCTGCCCGGCCACGGCCCGTCCGCACCATTGCCGCACTACAGCTTCGCCACGCTCGCCGAAGCGGTCGCGCGGGCGCTGCCGGACGGCGGGCCGCTGATCGTCGCCGGCCACTCGCTCGGCGGGGTGCTCGCGCTGGAGCTGGCGTCCGACCGCCACGACGTCGAGGTCGCCGGCGTGCTGGCCGTCGGCGTGAAGGTCGAGTGGAGCCAGGACGACCTGAACCGCGCGGCCTCGTTCGCGGCCAAGCCGCCGCGGGTGTTCGCGACCCGGGAAGACGCCGAGCAGGCGTACCTGAAGGTGTCCGGGCTGCTCGGGATCGCTCCCGCCGATCCGGCCGGGCTTCGCGAGACCGAGGGAGGTTGGCGCCTCGCGATGGACCCGGCCGCGTTCGGCCTCGGTGCCCCGGACATGCCGGCCCTGCTGGCCGGGGCGCGCTGCCCGGTGGTGCTCGCCGCGGGCGAGAACGACCCGATGAGCCGTCCGGAGCAGTTGCGCGCCCTCGATCCCGACGCCGTCACGCTCGCCGGTCTCGGGCACAACGCCCACGTCGAGGACCCGGCCGCGGTGCGGGCGTTGCTCGAGCGCTTCGGCGTGTGAAGGGAGCGGGTGCAGCCGTCGTACCCCACTCGACGGCTGCTCCGCGAACCCCTCGCCACCACCGGACGCGAAAAGCCTAGGAAAGCGCGGTGGACGAGCGCCTGTACCCGCGCCTGCCGCCGTCGTCACGGTCCGTACCTGCGGAAACGGTTATCTTCGCCGATCGGTGGTACATCTCGGGCGGCACGATCGTGATGCTGGAGAGGTACGTTCCGCTCGGGGGACGCAGGGAGAGGACGCCTGTGGACGAAGGCCTGTCGTTCGCCGGATGGCTGCGGGACCGGCGTGTGCTCGCCGGGCTCACCCAGGCCCAGCTCGCCGAGCGTGCGGGCCTGAGCCTGCGCGCGGTGCGCAACGCCGAACTCGGCAGCGTCCGGCGGCCCCGGCCGGAGACGGCCCGCAAGCTGCGGGAAGCCCTTGCCGAAGCCCCGCCGGAGCCCGTGCGGCTCGGCGTACTGGGCCCGCTGACGGTCACCCGCGGCACCGAACCGGTGGAGATCGGCGCCGAAAAGCAGCGCCTGCTGCTCGCGCTGCTGGCCCTGCAGCCGAACCGGACGGTCCGGCGCGAGGACCTCGTCGACGTCATCTGGGACGAGCCGCCGCCGACGTGCCAGGAGCTGCTCCACACCTATGTGGCGCGGCTGCGGCGGGCGCTGCGGCCGGCCGAGCTGATCGTCACGGACAAGGGCGGCTACCGGCTCGTCGCCGGCGAGGACGAGCTCGACCTGCTGCGCTTCGAGGCCCTCCTCGAACGGGACGCCCTCAAGGAGGCGCTCGGGCTCTGGCGCGGCCCGGCGCTCGCCGACGTCGAACGGCTGCGTCAGCACCCCGCCCGGCTCGCGCTGGCGATGCGGCGCGCCAAGGCCGTGCTGGCCTACGCCGGGGTCGCCGCTCCCGAAGACGCGGCGGTGCAGCTGCGGGTGCTGACCGCGGAGGAGCCGCTGAACGAGTCCGCGCACGCGAAGCTGGTGCTGGCGCTCGCCGCGTCCGGGCGCCAGGCCGCCGCGCTGGACGTCTTCGCCGAGGTGCGCCGGCGGCTCGCCGACGAGCTGGGCCTGGAACCGGGCCACGAGCTGCGGGCCGCCCACCAGCAGGTGCTGCGGCAGGACTTCGCCGTGCCGGAGCCGCCCGCCCGGGTGCCCGCGCAGCTGCCCGCCGACGTCCCCGGCTTCCGCGGCCGGGCCGCCCAGCTGGCCGAGCTGGACGCGCTGCTGCACCGCGACGAAGGCGACACCGGCGCGCGCATCGCCGTCCTCTCCGGCACCGGCGGGGTCGGCAAGACCGCGCTCGCGGTCCACTGGGCGCAGCGCTCGCCGGAGGAGTTCCCGGACGGCCAGCTCTACCTCGACCTGCACGGCTACGGCACGGTCCGGCCGGTGGACCCGGGCGACGCGCTGTCCGGGTTCCTGCGCGCCCTCGGCGTCGCCGGCGCGGACATCCCCGCCGAGCCGGACGAGCGCGCCGCGAAGTTCCGCACCGCGCTCACCGGGCGGCGGATGCTGCTGGTGCTCGACAACGCGAACTCGGTCGGGCAGGTCCGCCCGCTGCTGCCCGGCTCGCCGTCCTGCCTGGTCCTGGTGACCAGCCGGGACGCGCTGCCCGGGCTGATCGCCCGGCACGGCGCCCGCCGCGTGCTCGTCGACCTGCTCACCGAAGCCGAAGCCCGTGACCTGCTGCGGGCGCTGCTCGGCGCGCGCGTCGACGCCGAGCCCGAAGCCACCGCGGCGCTGATCGGGTACGCGGCCCGGCTGCCGCTGGCGCTGCGGCTGGTCGCGGAGCTGGCGCTGAGCCGGCCGGGGGAGCGGCTGGCCGCGCTCGCCGGCGAACTGGCCGACGAACGGCGGCGGCTCGACCTGCTCGACGGCGGCGGCGACCCGCTCACCGCGGTCCGCGCGGTGTTCTCCTGGTCCTACCGCAACCTGGCGCCCGACGCGGCCCGCGTGTTCCGGCTGTGCGGCCTGCACCCGGGCCGCGACCTGACGCCGCCCGCGCTGGCCGCGCTGGCCGGCGTCCCGCTGCCGGAGGCGGAACGGCTGGCCGGCACCCTGGTGCGCGCCCACCTCGTGCAGCAGACCGGCGACGACCGCGTCCAGCTGCACGACCTGCTGCGCGTCTACGCCGCCGAGCTCGCCGCCGGGGACGCCGTCGAAAGCCGTGAGGCGCAGCAGCGGCTGTTCGACTTCTACGTCTCTTCGGCCGGGCAGGCGATGGACGTCGTCCTGCCGCAGGAACGGCACCTGCGGCCGCGGGCGCCGGAGCCCGAGGTCAAGGTGCTCGACGCGCAGGCGTGGCTGGAGGCCGAGCGCCGCAACCTCCTGGCCGTCGCCGCGCACGCGACGCGCCACGGCTGGCCGGACCACCTGCGCCTGCTCTCCGGGATCCTGTGGCACTACCTCGACGTCGGCGGCTACCACGAGGAAGCGCTGGTGCTGCACACGCACGCGTCGGCGCTGGCCCACCACGTCGGCGACCGGGTGGCCGAGGCCGAGCCGCTCATCCTGATCGCGCTGGGCCACTGGCGGGTCGGCCGGTCTCCGGAAGCGCTGCGCTACCTGGAGGAGGCGCTCGTCCTGGCCCGGGAGACCGGGGACTGGCGCACCGAACTCCACTCGGTCAACACCCTCGGGCTGGTGTGCCGCGCGCTGGGCCGGTTCGCCGACGGGATCCGGTACTCGACCGAGGCCCTCGCGCTGGCCAGGAAGACCGGCGACCGTACCAGCGAAGGCCTGGTCCTGGTGGTGCTCGGCTGTTCCTGCCGCGGCATCGGCCGGTACGGCGAAGCAATCGGCCACCTCGAAGAGGCGCTCGCACTGGCCCGCGAGACCGCCGACCGCACGAGCGAGGGGTACGCGCTGGTCAACCTGGGCGACTCGCTGTCGGCGCTGGGCCGGCACGACGAAGCGGTCCAGGCCGTCGAGGAGGGGCTGGCGCACCTGCGCGCGATGGGGGTCCGGGTCAGCGAGGGGTACGCGCTGGGCATCCTCGGCGACGTCGAGCACGCGCGTGGCCGGTACGCCGAAGCCGCCGTCCACCTGGAGCGGGCGCTGGAGATCGCGCAGGAGACCGGAAGCCCGCCCAACCGCAGCATCTCGCTGAAGCACCTGGGTGACGTCCGGCTGGCGCAGGGGCGGCACGCGGAGGCGGCCCAGCACCTCGACGAAGCGCTGAGCCTGGCCCGCGAATGCGGTGACCGCGGCGTGGAATCCCGCGTGCTGAACAGCCTCGGCAGCCTGTCCGCCGCCCGCGGCGCCGCGTCGGAGGCGCTGCGGTACCACCGCGCAGCCTTGGCCGTGGCGAAGGAAACAGGCTGCCGTCCCGAACAGGGCCGGGCCCACTGCGGGCTCGGTGAGGTCCACAGTGGACTCGGTGAGCCGGAGGCCGCGCGCTCGCACTGGGAGCGCGCGCTTTCCTGCTACGCCGGGGAGTGCGTGCCCGGGGCGACCCGGGTGCGGAACCACCTGATGGCCTTGGAGCGCGTCTCGCGGTGATCGGGCTCGCGGGTGGCCAGGTCGTTGCGGAGCCGTTCGAGGTCGCGGTCGACGACGTCGCTGCTGCCCGCCGGCCGCGGCTTCACGGCCTGCTCCCGGTGGCCTT
Organism: Amycolatopsis sp. Hca4; assembly: GCF_013364075.1. GTDB lineage: Bacteria > Actinomycetota > Actinomycetes > Mycobacteriales > Pseudonocardiaceae > Amycolatopsis. The sequence goes on along the minus strand of NZ_CP054925.1, from coordinate 3,926,654 downwards.
GAAGAACGTGTAGCAGAAGGAGCCGTCTTCGCGGGTGGTCCGGTGCAGGTCCGCGACCCCCTCGTCCCAGCGGTCCGGCGGGATCAGCCCGCGGGCGACGGCGGTCTCGCCGACGCCTTCGACCATCGCGGTGAAGGTGTCGCGGGTGAACCCTCTTACCAGGCCGGGCCGGGAGGCGTCGGCGTAGACGGTCCGCGGTTCGACGGCGACGTCACCGAACCCGGCGCCGGTCAGCAGCGGGTGGAGGCGGCGGCCGAGGAGCGCGTCGCCGCCGGCTTCGGCCTGCAGCCGGACCAGGCAGCCGATCGCGTCCTGGGCGGCCTCGCTGCGCGGGTGGAAGAACGCCGATCCGTGGTCGCCCTCGATGACGGTGATCGTGCCGCCCGGCCGCAGCAGCGTCTTCAGGTGCGCGAGGGCTTTGCCGGGGTCGGGGAGGTGCTCGAGGACGAAGCAGACGAAGACGTGGTCGTACTCGCCGTCGAGGTCGAACAGGTCGGCCCGCCGGAAGTCGACGCCGGGCACCTTCTGCCGCGCCTGGGCCAGCGACGCTCCTTCGATGTCGACGGCGGTCAGGTGGGCGCCCGGGCTGCGGGCGGCGAGGTGGACGGTCTGGGCGCCGACGCCGCAGCCGGCTTCGAGCACGCGGCTGCCGGCGGGGTAGGTGGTTCCGGCGTGCAGGAGCTCGGCGAGGGTGTCGGCCTGGTCGCCGAGGCGGCGGGCTTCGGGCTGGGTGTATCCGTGCACGTAAGCGGTGTCCATGAGCCCAGCGTGTTGCGACAATGGCCCGATGGACAGAGCCAAAACGTCGTCCGCCGAGGAGTCCATAGGCTCGGACTTCCTCCAGCTGGACATCCGGTCGGCACCGCCGGGCGGGCTCGCGGACTGGCTCGCCGGGCAGCTGCGCGCGGCGGTCGCGGACGGCCGCCTCCCGGTCGGCGGGCGGCTGCCGGCGTCGCGGGTGCTGGCGGCCGAACTGCGGGTGTCCCGGGGCGTGGTGACCGAGGCCTACCAGCGGCTGATCGACGACGGCCACGCCGCGGGCCGCGGCCGGGCGGGCACGGTCATCGTCGCCGCGCCGGTGCTGCCACCGTCCCCGTCGGCCGTCGTTTCGCCGGCGAAGGTGATCACGCCCCTGCCCGGGGCGGAGGTGTTCGACGCGGTCCGCGCGGCGCCGGCCCGGATCGACCTCACACCCGGCGTCCCGGACCTGACGGCGTTCCCGCGGGCGGCGTGGCTGCGCGCGGAGCGGGCGGTGCTGGACGAGCTGGAGCCGTCCCACTTCGGCTACGGCGACCCGCGCGGAGCGCCGTCGATGCGGTTGGCGGTGTCGCGCTGGCTGGCCCGCAACCGCGGGATCCGGGTCGACCCGGGCGAGATCATCGTGGTGGCCGGGGTGGCGCAGGCGCTGTCGTTGCTGGGGCAGGTGCTGCGGCAGCACGGCGTGCCCGCGGTGGCGGTCGAGGACCCGGGGTCGCTCGGGGCGCGCCAGCACCTGCAGCACTGCGGCTTGGCCACCCCGCCGGTCCCGGTCGACGACGACGGCGTGCAGGTCGCGGCCTTGGCGGCCCCGGCGGTGCTGCTGACCCCGGCCCACCAGTTCCCGACGGGGGTGGTCCTGGGCGGCTCGCGGCGCCGGGAGCTGCTGCGCTGGGCGTCGTCCGGCGGCATCGTGCTCGAGGACGATTACGACGCCGAGCACCGCTACGACCGGGCGCCGGTGCTTGCGCTGCGGTCGATGCTGCCGGAGGTGTGCTACACGGGCAGCGTGTCGAAGCTGCTGGCCCCGGCGTTGCGGGTGGGCTGGCTGCTGGCGCCGCCGAGGTTCTTCGGTGATCTCGTGGCGGCGAAGCGGTTCGCGGACCTGGGGAACGCGGTGCTGGCGCAGCTGGTCCTGGCGAGGCTGATGGAGACGGGCGAGCTGGAGCGGCAGCTGCGGGTGGTCCGTTCCCGCCACCGGCGTCGTCGCGACGCGATGATCCGGGCGTTGTCGGCCTCGCTGCCTTCGGCGGTGGTGCACGGGGCGGCCGCCGGGTTGCACCTGACGGTGACGTTCGACTTCGACGTGGACGACGTGGAGGTGGCTTCGGCCGCGTTGGGGGAGGGGGTGAAGGTCCAGCCGCTGTCGTGGCACCGGCAGCTCCCGGGACGGCCCGGGTTGGTGCTGGGGTACGCGGCGCGGACGGCGACGGAGATCGAGGAGGGCGTGGCCGTACTGGGGCGCCTCGTCGGGGCTTAGGCCGGTCGGGTGACGCAGCTCAACCCGCGGGCGTGGTGGGGCGTGGAGTCCTGCAACTGACGAAACGAGGAGTTCCGATGAAGTTTCTGCGCCGGGCCCTGGTCGCCCTGCTGGGTGTTGCCGCCGTCCTGACGGCCGCGCCGCCCGCCGGAGCGGCCACGAACCCGTACACCCCGACCGGAGTCTGCGGCGCCGGTTACCGGGTCATCTCCTCGCTGCCGGCCAAGACCGACGACAGACGCGAGTGGGGTGGGGTCTACCTGCTCTACAAGTCCGGGGGCTACAACTGCGTCGTCACCATCAAGTGGTCCTTCATCGGGGTCGCCACCGACACCTTCGCCGGGCTGTACCGGGACTCCGAGGACTCGAGCCAGAACCTTTACGACCGCGGGAACTTCAAGTACTACGCCGTCGTGCGGGAGTATGCGCCTCAGTGCATCAAGTACGCGGGCTGGGTCGGAGACAGGGCCGGGGACGGCGGCACGACCGCCGGCGCCGCCAGTGGCTGGGGCTGGTGCGACTGACGGGCCGGAAGCCCGGCTCCGCGGTGTGCACCAGCCGCGAGCCGGGCCCTGCGCCGAAGCAGTCCCCGCTGGCCGGCTTCTCGCCGGCGTCGACGACGAAACAGGCGTGATCGACCGGCCCCGAGCGTTGCCGAACAGCCCCCGGCCGTGAGGGGGACCCCCGATTTCAACGCTACCGGCAAGCACCGACAGTTCCCGGCCCACGCACCGGAGTTGTCCACAGCCAGGCCCTCCGGCTGCACCTTGTGCACAACCCGCTCAGTAAAGGGTCCTCAAAGGACAGTCAAGCGACTGTGATCATGCTCTCCCATGCATTTCGCCCTGTTGGTTGCCATACGCAAGCAACTTGCTTAGCCTAGCTAAGGGACTTGCGAGCAGAGAGGTTGCACAGTGGCGGAACGCCGGACGTATTCGATCGCGGAACTGGGGCCGCGGTACAAGTGGATCGCGCTGTCCAACACGACGCTGGGCATGCTGATCGCCACGATCAACTCGTCGATCGTGCTGATCGCGCTGCCCGACATCTTCAAGGGCATCGGCATCAACCCCCTGGAACCGGCCAACACGAGCTACCTGCTGTGGATGATCATGGGCTTCCTCGTGGTCACCGCCGTGCTTGTGGTGAGCTTCGGCAGGCTCGGCGACATGTACGGCCGCGCGAGGATGTACAACCTCGGCTTCGCCGTCTTCACCGTTTCCTCCATCATGCTGGCCGTCACCTGGTTCGACGGTGACGCGGCCGCGTTGTGGCTGATCGGCTGGCGGATCGTGCAGGGCGTGGGCGGTGCCTTCCTGATGGCGAACTCCTCGGCCATCCTCACCGACGCCTTCCCGGCCAACCAGCGCGGCCTGGCGCTCGGCATGAACGGCGTCGCGGCCATCGCCGGCTCGTTCCTCGGCCTGGTCGTCGGCGGCGTGCTCGCGCCGGTCGACTGGAACCTGATCTTCCTCGTCTCGGTCCCGTTCGGCGTGATCGGCACGGTCTGGGCGTACCTCAAGCTGCACGACACCGGCGTCCGCAAGCACGCGCGGATGGACTGGTGGGGCAACATCACCTTCGCCGTCGGCCTGATCGCGGTGCTGATCGGCATCACCTACGGCATCCAGCCGTACGGCTCGTCCCCGACCGGCTGGGGCAGCCCGTTCGTGCTCAGCTGCCTGATCGGCGGCCTCGCGGTGCTGGTGGCGTTCGTCGTCATCGAATCGAAGGTGGACAACCCGCTGTTCCGGCTGTCGCTGTTCCGGATCCGCTCGTTCACCTGGGGCAACGTCGCCAACCTGACGGCCTCCCTCGGCCGCGGCGGGCTGCAGTTCATCCTGATCATCTGGCTGCAGGGCATCTGGCTCCCGCAGCACGGCTACACGTTCGAGCAGACGCCGTTGTGGGCGGGCATCTACATGCTCCCGATGACGATCGGCTTCCTGCTGTCGGCGCCGGCTTCGGGCGTCCTGTCCGACCGCATCGGCAGCCGGTTCCTCGCCTCGGGCGGCCTGCTGATCACGGCGGTGACGTTCCTGCTGCTGATCCTGCTCCCGGTGAACTTCAACTACTGGGCGTTCGCGGCGATCCTGCTGGTCAACGGCATCGGCATGGGCATGTTCGCCTCCCCGAACCGCGCCGAGGTGATGAACAGCCTCCCGGCCGACGCCCGGGGTTCGGGCGCGGGCATGATGACGACGTTCCAGAACGCGGCGATGGTCCTGTCGATCGGCTTCTTCTTCAGCTTGATCATCGCAGGCCTGTCGTCGAGCCTGCCCTCGACGATGAGCCAGGGCCTGATCGAGCACGGCGTCCCGGCCTCTTCGGCGGCGCAGATCGCCAACCTCCCGGCGGTGGCGGTGCTGTTCGCGGCGTTCCTGGGCTACAACCCGATCCAGCAGCTCCTCGGTGGCCAGCTGTCGTCGCTGCCGCCGGACCAGGCGTCGTTCCTGACGGGCCGGAGCTTCTTCCCGAACCTGATCTCGGGCCCGTTCCAGTCGGGGTTGGCGGTGGCGTTCGGCTTCGCGATCGTGGTCTGCCTGATCGGCGCGGTGGCGTCACTGCTGACCAAGGACGCGCGGCCGAAGGACGGGGAGTCCGTCGGCGAGGAACTGGCCGCGGTGGCCGGGGAGTCGAGCGGCGGGCCGAGCGAATTGGTGTCGCCGTCGAGCGAACGCTGACGACGGGTTTGCGAGAAAGCCGGGTGCCGGGTGGCACCCGGCTTTTCCGTTGGGGGCACCATGACGACCGTCGAGCGCTTGGCGGAATTGCTGGCCGCGGCCGGCGCGGAGGCGTCTGCGCTGGCTCGCGAGGCGCTACCGTGGTCGCCCTTGGATGGGATCGTGCACGACGGCAAACTGGAGGCATCGGAGAAGGTCGTGCGGCTCCGGGAACTGCCGGACGTGGCGGCGGGCCTGGTAGCCGGTCTCGAACGCACCTTCGCGATGCGGCGCTGGGAGCACTTCTGCACGCACGCCGAACTGTTCCCGGCGTTCCCTTCTCCGGCCGCGGAACGACACCTGGCCAAGGCACGCGATCACCTGCTCTCGGACGAGCGACGGCCGAAGCGACCGGGCCGGCGGGGGGCGACCGGCTCGACGAGGCTGGGCTCCGAGGTGACGGAAATGGCAATTCCCGGCGAGCCGGCGATCCGGCTCGGACAGCGGCGGAGCTCTGTTCGCGCTAAGCGCGAGCGGACGCGGTGCCGACCGGATGGCTTGCGGAGCGCCCTGGACTTCGTGCGTGACGAGTTGCGTGCCGCCCTGACCGAACAGGGTGGCGTCAGGCCGCGGCGAGGGCAGGCTCGTCCGCAGCGGCGGCTTTCTTCGCCCGGCGACGCTCGATGATCCGGCGCCCGACGTCGATCATGGGAACCTCGACCCAGCGGTAGAGCAGGTCGGCGGCCAGCAACCCGGCGACCGTCACGGCGACCGCGGTGAGTGTGCGGTCCTGCGTGAACTGCGGGATGGCCCCCGCGACCACCACCGAGGCGATGTTCTGCATGAGGTAGAGCGAGTACGACCGTTCCCCGACGAACCGCATCGGCCGCCGCGAGAGCAGCCAAGCCAGCGGGCCGGTGCCGGAAACCAGGGAAGGCAGCAGCAGGGCGACGAGCAGGATGTATCCGGTGCCGGTGATCGAGCCGCCGTCGTCGTGCAGGAAGGCGGCGATCTCGGTGAACATGGTCTGTACCGCGACGAGCGCGGCGGCGACCACCAGGCCGGCGACCGGGTGGGTGAACACCCGGAGCGCGGCGAACCCCTTGCGGTGGTGCAGCACGATCGCCAGCGTGCAGCCGATGAGGATCGGCGAGTAGGCGCCCGCGTACTGCACGAACGGGATCAGGGCCAGCATCGTGAGGACGAGAGCGATCGAGAGGCTCAAGCGCTAGACGAAACCGAGCGCGCCGAAACCGAACGCGAGCAGCGGCCACACGAGGTAGAATTTCTGTTCGACGCCGAGGGTCCAAGCCTGGCCGACGAGCGGCATGGGGTGGTACTCGCCGAGGAAGACGACGTTCCACGGCAAGCTGTCGACGATGCCGCTCTGCCGCAGGCCCATGCCGCGGAAGTAGGCGAAGACGACGACCACGCCCATCACGACGTAGAAGACGGGAATGATGCGGAACGCACGGCGGATGTAGAACTCCGCCAGCGAGACGCGGCCGTTACGGGCTTCCTCGCGCAGCGCGAGCGTGGTGATGAGGTAGCCGGAGAGCACGAAGAACAGGTGCACCCCGATCCAGCCGTTGGCCCGCACCCAGTCGGGGCCGCCGAAGTGGTAGACGATCACGAGCACGGCGGCGATGGCTCGGACGCCGTCGAGGGCGGGGAATCGCCGAGTCGCCAGGTACTCGTCGTGCGTCATCATCACGCGACCCCCTCACGAACCCTGCGGCTGAACCCGGCCAATGTAATCGGCCGATCTCGGTATTAACTCGTTGGGGTGAGGTTGCGGACGGTGGTGACGAACCGTGCGTTCCCGGCGGAGCGGGGAGCTGGGAGTGGGCTGAACCGGTCCGGGCGGGCTGCCGGATCAAGAGCCACCCATCGTGAGAAGTAGGCCGAATGGCCCAATTGTAAAAGAAAAAGTAACGACCTGGTCAGTGGGTCGATGTGAAGATCGAACGGCTCGCGGGAGGGTGAGCTCGTCTTGGCGCGGCATGGAGGGTGCAGCGCTCGCTGAGGAATGCAGCCCGGTCTTCGTGACCGCTCGGATTCCAGCTGGCAACCGGAGGCCCGCCTTTCGACGCGGCGGACCTCGGTTCGTGCTGCCCACCACCGCTTTCACGTTCTTCGACGAGGGGAAATCCATGCCCAGAACGTCCGCTCGCAGACCCGCCGTGCTGGGCTGCGCTTTCACCGTCGCGCTCTGCGCGGTCGTGAGTGTGACCGGCGCGAACGTGGCGGCCGCGGCCGACACGATCACCTGCCGGGCCAGCGCGGGAGTGTTCTACACCCTCCCCGACACCCACCTGGACCTCGACCGCCACAACGAACCCGAGACCGGCGCCGCCTCCTGGACCGGACGGGCGACGATCGGCAACACGTGGAGCGGCAAGACGCTCGCCGGCCCGGACGGCCGGATGTACTCCATCCTCGACAACGGTGATGTCCTGCGTCAGCGACGGCTGGCCACGAGCTGGGAAAACGGCGGCGTCAGCCAGAAGATCGCCACCGGCTGGTTCGGCATGACCCAGCCGCAGAGCCGCAATCGCATCTCCGTCGACTCGACGGGCGACTTCTACTGGGCACACGACAACATCCTCGCCTGGGTGCGCTACGACGAGGCGACCAAGACCTGGACGGACCGCCTGCTCGACACCGGCTGGACCCTGACAAAGTACGACATGATCATCGGCGCGGGCGCCGGCGTGTTCTACGCCCGCACGCCCGCCGGGGAGCTCTACCGCTTCCAGTACGACCCGGCGAGCCAGCGGTGGGTCGAGTACGCGACGCGGGTCGGCGCCGGCTGGCAGATCTTCTCCCAGGTGGCCTCGGCCGGCGGTGACGTGCTCTACGCGCTGGACAAGAGCAATGGCCAGATCAGGTGGTACCGCTACCTGGGCGGCGGCAGCTGGACGGCCTTCAAGGTGGTCGGCACGATCGGCACGGACTACCAGCTGAGCGTCACCACGGACGACTGCAAATTGGTCGACCCCGGCCTGCCCTCACGCCCGGCCGTGCCGGCCTCCACCGACGCGCCGAGCGCCGTCGTCGAGGGCACCGGCGGTAAGCTGCAGCACTTCTACGTGGACGGCTTCGGCCGGCTCATCCACGGGCGGCAGCGCTCCACGGACATCACCGTGGTCGACTTCGCCGTCGTGCCCGGTTACCAGCAGTACGCGGGCACGCCGGGGGCGCTTCGGCTCAGCGATGACAGCCTGCTGGTGACGGCCCTCGGTCAGGACAGCGAGACCCGGCGGAGCACCCAGGCCCCGGCCACCGTCACCTGGACCACCGCGAGCGGTTTCGGCGGCTGGACGCCGGGAGCCGCCGTGCTCGTCCAGCGGTCCGGCGTCGGTGCCGCGTTCGCCGTCGACGCCTCGGGCCGGCTGCTGGTCCGCCCGCAGGACGCGGCGAGCAAGCAGTACCTGCCTTGGCGGGTCCTGCCGTCGTCGGGACTGACCGCGGATCTGACCGCCGTCGTCCAGTCGGACGGGATCGACGTCGTCAGCAGGACCACGGCCGGCACCTACGCCAAGGCGACCTACACCGACGGCACGCTGAGCGCCTGGATCCCGGTGCCGGGCACGGGGTGGACGGGCAAGCTCGCCGCCACCGCGAACCCCGACCAGAACCTCGAGGCCTTCGCCGTCCAGCCGGACGGTGTGGTGGTCAACCAGCGTGAGCAGGCGGCCGGCTTCACCGGGACGTGGAAGCCGCTCGCGGGAGTCACCGCGCAGGGCTCGCCGGCGGCCGCGGCCGACAGCGGCGGCGTGGTCCACGTGGCCGTGCGCGGCACCGACGGCTACGTCTACGTGACCGAGCAGAAGGCGCCGGGCAGCACCGGTTACCAGACCTGGCAGCGGCTGGTGGACTCCCGGACCGGGGCGGCGTACCAGTCCGCCACGGACCCCACCTTCACCGCTCTGTCGGCCGGCGGCGTGGTGGTGACCTTCCGCGACAGCGACGGGGTCACCTACGCCTACGGTTCGGGCGCTCCGGCCGCTGCAGCGCGCAGTGCGCTCGCACAGTCGTCGACCGCGTTCACCGGCGGACGGCTGCCCAAGCCGTCCTTCTGACGGTGTTCCCGGCGACGGACGAGCACCCCGGTGGTGCGGTGCTCGTCCGTCGCCGCGTCCTTCCCTGCTGTGGTTCGACCGATGAGGGCGGGTTCCCCCATGTTTTCTCCACGCCGCAAGTCCGGACTCCCGAGCCGGGTCACGTTGCTGGTGCTCGTCGTCGCACTGGCGGCGGGCGTCGCCGGGCCGTCGATCCCGGTGGGGCCGGGCGCCGACGCCGACCTGCTGCGGCAGGCGATTGCGCTCGCCCCACAGCAGCTGGCCGGCACTGCGGGGGAGCAGGCGGACGAGCCCGCCGGCCCGGCGAACGTGGCCGGACCGAAGTCACTGCAGTCGAAGTACCCGGCGGTCACCGCCGGTGAGGCGAAGGTCCGCGCGAACGCCGTCCAGGCCGGAACGCCACCCACCCACGTGACCGGGTTCGACGAGAAGACCAGCCGGGAACTCCCGGACCGCCGGACGGCCACCGACAAGACCTACGCCAACGCGGACGGCACCCTCACCACGGAGTTCGGCCAGGAGCCGATGAACTACCGGGCGTCGGACGGCAGCTACCAGCCGATCGACACGGCGATCGTTCCCGGAGCCCCGGGGACGGGGTGGACCAACACGGCCGACGCCGAGCGGCTCGCCTTCGCCCCGGCCGCCACCGCGGCCGAAATCGTCCGGGTCGGCTTGGACGGCGGCCACGAGTTCGGCTTCGGCGTGGACGGTGCCGCCCCGGCGGCGGGCACGGTGTCCGGCAGCCGGATCGTCTACCCCGGTGTCCGGACCGGGGCGGATCTGCGGCTCGACGTGGTGCCGGGCGGCGTCAAGGAGACGCTGGTCCTGAACTCGCCGCAGGCCGCCACGGTGTGGGACTTCCCGTTGCGGCTGAAGGGACTCCGGCCGTCCATCGTGGACGGTCGGGTCGTCCTCGCCGATCCGGAAGGGCGTGAGCGCGCCTGGATCCCGGCCGGGTTCATGACCGACTCCCGCCGCGATCCCGCCACCGGTGAGCCGGCTCGGTCCGAAGGCGTGACCTACCGGCTCCTGGAGAACGCCGGCACGTTCGCGCTTCGCGTCGAGCTGGACGCGAAGTGGCTGAACGATCCCGCGCGCGTCTACCCGGTCGAGGCCGACCCCAGCGTCGAGACGACCGCCTCGGACGGCGGCGCCGTCTTCCAGAACGGTTCCCGGCTGGACGGGTCGACCGAGCTGAAGATCGGGACGACCGGCGGGATCAAGGCCGCGAGCTACCTGTCCTTCGGCGGTGTCGAGAACCGGTTGCGCAACCACAAGATCCTCGGTGCCCAGCTGACACTGAAGAGCACCTGGTCGTGGTCCTGCCAGCCGCGACCGGTAACCGTGCACGGGGTCACGGCGCCGTGGAACACCGCGTCCGGCTTCCCCGGACCCGGCTACGGTCCCGCGCTCGCCCAGGAATCCTTCGCCCACGGGTACATCGGCCTCCAGCAGCACGCCTCGAGCTGTCCCTCCGCCACCGAACTGATCCCGCTCGGCACCGGCGGCCGTGACCTCGTCCAGCGCTGGGTGACGGGCGCGCAGCCGAACTACGGGTTGGCCGTCCGCGCTTCGGAGACCGATCCCTACGGCTGGAAGAAGTTCACCGGCAACCGGACGGCGAACCCGCCCCGCCTGTTCGTCACGCACAGCGCCTACGACGCCGAGTACCGCGTCGACCGCGGTGTCCCGGAGCCGCCGGTGACCCGGACGCAGGCCGGCAAGGTCAAGATCACCGTCACCAACCGCGGAGCCGACACGTGGACCGCGGCGGACTACGCGCTCGGGTACCGCGCCTTCACCGCCGCGGGTGCCCCGGTGGGTGCGGTGGAAGCCGCTTCGCTGCCCCGTGACGTCCCGCGTGGCGGCTCGGTGACGCTGGACGCCACCATCAAGGCCACCGAGCCGGGCACCTACCTCTTCGACTTCAGCATGCTGCGGCGCGGCGGTGCCTGGTTCACCGACGAGCAGATCCCGCCGACGCGCCTGTCGATGACCGTCTTCGACGTTCCCCCCATCGTCAAGGCGCAGTACCCGCCGAACGGCTTCTCCGCCCCCACGCTCACTCCGCAGCTCTGGGCCGACGCGGTGGACGTCGACGCGCCCGTTTCGTCGAACCTCAAGTACCGCTTCGAGGTCTGCGAGAACTACGTCGCCAAGCCGGACGGGACGTCGACCGGGGTGTCCTGTGTGGACTCCGGCTACGTGACGAAGCGGACTTGGACGGTTCCGGCCGGGGCCCTGCGCTGGAGCAAGGACTACCAGTGGCGTGTCTTCGCCTACGATGGGAACTCCGAGAGCGAAAAGCTCACCCCGAGCCACCTCCTGACCGCCGTTCCGCAGCCGGAGATCACCGCACACCTGGCCAACGCACCCTACAGCGGTGCACAGCGTGACTTCGATCCGCAGACCGGGAACTACTTCTCCAGCGCCGTCGACGCCGCGCTGCAGGTGACGGGGCCGGAGCTGACCGTCGCCCGCACCTACAACAGCCTCGATCCGCGCACGGACCTGACCTTCGGCGCGGGCTGGTCGACGCGCTACGACATGAAGGTCGTCCCCGACGACGACGGTTCGGGCAACGTCGTGGTGACCTACCCGGACGGGCAGCAGGTCCGGTTCGGCCGCAACGCCGACGGCACCTTCGCGCCACCGCCGGGCCGGCAGGCGAACTTCCGGATCGAGGTCGAAGCCGCCGGAGGCGGCTGGGTGCTCACGGACAAGGTGTCGACGCTCTACCGCTTCCGGCCCGACGGGCGGCTCATCGACATCTACGACCAGGCCGGCCACCACGTCGAACTCGACTACGGCACCCCGGAGCACCTCCGGCGGGCGATCAGCCGGACCAGCGACCGGATCCTCTACTTCAAGTGGACCGGCAACCACGTCACCTCGGTGAGCACCGACCCGATCGACGGCAAGCAGCTCACCTGGACCTACACCTACGACGGCGACCGGCTGACGAAGGTCTGTGACCCCGACGGTGGGTGCACCGGCTACGACTACACCCCGGCATCGCACTACCGCAGCTCGGTCGTCGACGCCCGCCCGTCGTCCTTCTGGCGGTTCGGGGAGACGGCGGGCACGTCCGCCGCCAGCGAGAACGGGCTCAAGCTGGGCAAGGACGCCGGTACCTACAAGGACGTCACGCTCGGGCAGCCGGGGCCGCTGGCCGGAACCGGGGCCGCGGCGACGTTCAACGGCACGTCGTCGGTGGTGACGTTGCCCGACGGCCTGGTGCGCAAGAACCGCGACCTCGCCGTCGAAATGTGGTTCCGGACCACGGCGGGCGGCCCGCTCTTCGGCTACCAGAAGGCACCGATCAGCGGCACGCCCACCGGCGCGGTGCCGGTGCTGTACGTCGGCACGGACGGAAAGCTGCGCGGCCAGTTCTGGAACGGCACGGCGGCGCCGATCACCTCGGCGGCGACGGTCAACGACAACGCCTGGCACCACGTCGTGCTCTCCGGCGCGCTCGCCACCCAGACCCTCTACCTCGACGGGCAGTCGGTCGGCAGCGTCTCGGGCGAAATCGCGCACGACGACGTCGTGTACAACCAGATCGGGGCCGCGTACACCGTGCCGCCCTCGGCGTGGCCGGGCTGGGGAACGGACGCGCGCCGCTTCTTCTCCGGGCAGATCGCCGAGGCGGCGTTCTACGAGTACGCCGTCGGACCGACGACGGCCTCCGCGCACTTCCGGGCTCGGGCGGCGGCGAGTTTGCTGGCGAAGATCACCCTGCCCAGCGGCCGGGTGGCCGCCCAGCTGAGCTACGAGACCACGGCGGACCGCCTCACCGAGGTCGTCGACCGCAACGGCGGGCACTGGCGCCTCGGCCGTCCGGTGGTGACCGGCACCGAGAACAACCTCGTCCGCACGACGCAGGTCACGGATCCTGGGAACCGCCAGCACTTCTACGACTACGACCCGGTGCGCGGCCGGATCCTGCGCTACATCGCGCCACTGGGTCAAGGCATCCGGCCGGAGGACCGGCGTGACGGCGACGGCAACCCGATGCCTCCGGACAACGCCACCTGCGATCCCTCCGCGCCGCGGGATCCGGCCGATCCGTCGTACTGCGGCGGTCCGGTCGGCGGCGACGGAACCTGGGTGGGCGGCCCGGTCAACGGCCAGGGCGTCCGGACCTACGACTACGACGACAAGGGGTTCCAGACCACCATCGGCGACGAGCTCGGCAACGTCGTGGTCCTGACCAACGACGAGCGGGGCAATGTCCTGGCCCGCAAGACGTGCCGCGTCGCACCGGGCGACTGCCAGACGTCGTACTCCAGCTACTACCTCAACTCCGCGGACATCACGGACGCGCGCAACGACAAGCTCCTGTCCTCCCGCGACGCCCGTTCGGCCAACGCGGACGACCCGACGTACGCGACGACGTACACCTACACGGACCTCGGTGTCCGCGGCCTGCTGGCGACCGAAACGACCCCTGACGGCGCGGTCACCCGCCACCAGCACGCGGACGGAACCGAAGCGGCGGTGAGCGGCGGCAACGTGCCCGCGGGCCTGCTCCTGCAGACCACCGACCCCCGCAACGGTGTCACGAGCTACTCCTACTACCGCAACGGCGACCTGGCGAAGGTCGTCGACCCGGCGGGCCTGATCACGACGTACACGTACGACATCTTCGGCCGCAAGAAGACGGAGAAGCGCAGCAGCCCGTCCGACCCGACCGGGGCGACGACCACCTACGCCTACGACGCCCGATCGCACCAGACCGTCGCAACCGGTCCCGGCGTGGTCAACGCGATCACCGGCGTCACCCATACCGCGCAGACGCTGACCGGGTACGACGCCGACGGCAATGTCATCCGGACCGAGAACCGGGACCTGACCGGCGGCGACGCCGCACGGGTCACGACGACCGACTACGACGACTTCGGCAGACCGAGCCGGGTCGTCGACCCGGAAGGCGCGGTCACGTCCTCCGGCTACGACTCCTTCGGCAACCGCGTCTGGACGGTCGACGCCGGCGGCAACAAGTACGAGTACGGCTACACCGCGCGCAACGCACTCGCCGAAGTGCGGCTGCGGGCCTGGCACGGCCAGGCCACCGATCCGGCGAGCGGGGGCGGCGACACCGACGGCGGCGGCGATACGACGTCGGCCCCCACCCTGGTGCTCGCGTCCTACGCCTACGACCTCGCGGGCCGTCGGGTGCGGGAAACCGACTCCATGGGCCGCACCACCCGTTACCAGTACTTCGGTGACGGCAAGGTCTGGAAGGTCATCGCCTACGACGTCCGCGACCCGTTCAACCCGGCGGCGCCCAAGCGGAACATCACGCTGCAGGAGTACGCGTACGACGCGGCGGGACAGAAGAGCAGGCTGACCGAGCCCGGTGGCCGCGTCACGACGTTCGAGTACGACGCTTCCGGCCGTGGAACCGCGGAAACCGTCGATCCCGGCGGTCTGGCGAACCGAACGGAATGGACGTACGGCCCGGGCGGCGACGTCGCCCGCACTGTCCACACGGGACAAAGCTCGAACAGCACGCGGCTCGACCTCGGCAATCGCGAGGTCGTCGAGTACGGCTACGACACCGCCGGCCGCCAGACGAGCAAGTCCGTTGTCAAGAGCGCGACCGAGAAGCTGACCACGACCTACCGGTACGAGGAGCGTGGGCTGGTCACCGCTATCACGTCACCACGCGGCAATGTCCGCAACGCGGACCCGGTCGCGTTCACGACGGACCTGGCCTACGACCGGCTGGGACAGCTCGTCCGGACCACCCAGCCGCTCGTCTCCGCCGAGTCCGGCGGCGCCGCGGCGGCACCGGTGCGCCCGGAGGTCGTCACCGGTTACGACTCCTTCGGTGAACAGACGGAGACCCGCGACCCGAACGGCAATCTCGGGACGGTGACCTACGATCGGGCCGGCCGGGTCGTGAAGGTGGCGTCCCCGGACTACCGGAAGCCGGGGGAGACCGCCGCGGCGAAGGTCGCGACGACGAAGCAGTACGACCTGCTCGGCAACCTGCTGAGCGTGACGGGTCCGGACGGCGTCATCACCCGGTACCGGTACGACCAGCTGAACCACCCCGTGGAGCGGACCGACCCGAACCCGGAAGCCGGCGACCAGCCCGGTGGGGTGTGGCAGTACGGCTACACGACCGAAGGCGAGCTGCGCTCGACCATGGACCCGACGGGTTCGCGGGTGGAAGCGACCTACGACGATCTGGGCCGGCAGGTCACCGCGACCCGGCTCGAGCGACGGCCTGTCCCGGCGGCCTACACCACCAAGCTCCGGTACGACGACGCCGGGAACCTTCTGTCCTCGACGGCGCCGACGGGTGAGCTGACGAAGCACGAGTACGACGTACTCGGGCAGCGTATCGACACCAAGGACCCGGCGGGCGTGGTCTCGCAGTTCGGCTACGACTTCGCCGGACGCCAGGTGCGGCAGTCCGACGGCCACGGCCGGACGGGGTACGTGAGCTACGACCCGGCTGGCCGGGCGACCGGCTACTACAGCCTCGATCCCGGCGAGCACGTGCTTCGCAAGAGCGCCGCCGGGTACGACGCGGACGGCAACACGATCTCCGCGACCGACGCGCTGGGCCGCACCACCCGGTTCGACCACGACTTCCGGGGGCTCCTGCTCCAGCAGCAGGAGCCGGTTTCGGACACGTCTTCGATCACGACGTCGTTCGGCTACGACGCGGCCGGCAACCGGACGAGGTCGACCGACGGCCGCGGCAACAGCACGATCGAGACGTACAACGTCCTGGGCCTGCCCGAATCGGTGATCGAACCGGCGACGGCGGCTCACCCGGCGGCGGCGGACCGCACCTGGACGACGTCGTACGACCTCGCCGGCCGGCCGGCGCGCGTGCAGGCACCCGGCGGCGTGGTCCGCGAGCGGACGTTCGACGCGCTCGGCCGCCTGGCTCTCGAGAAGGGCATTGGCGCCGCGCAGCCGACACCGGATCGGGTCCAGCGGTTCGACCTGGCCGGACGGCTGCTGGCGGTGAGCGCACCGAGCGGCGAGAAGACGTTCACCTACGACGACCGCGGTGACCTGCTGACCAGTACCGGGCCGCTCTCGGGGACGGCGACCTACTCCTACGACGGTTCCGGACGGCTCACCGGGCGCGTCGACGGTTCGGGCACTGCGGTCTTCGGCTACGACAAGGGACGTCTGTCGACGCAGAAGGACGGCTTGACAGGAGTCGAACAGAAGCTCGGCTACGACGACGCGGGCAACCTCGGCTCGATCGACTACGGCGGCGGCCGCGTCCGCACGTACGGGTACGACGACTTCGGCCGTCAGAAGAGCGACGGGCTCAAGGGTGCCGACGGTGTTGCGCTGGCCACGCTCGATTACGACTACGACCTGGCCGACCGGCTGACGGTCAAGAAGACGACGGGACTGGCGGGAGCCGGGGACAACACGTACGGCTACGACTACGCCGGCCGCCTGAAGACCTGGACCGTCGGGGGCAAGACGACCGAGTACGGCTGGGACGCGTCGGGCAACCGGACGCAGGCAGGCGACCGGACGGCCACGTTCGACGAGCGGAACCGCCAGTCGACCGACGGCGCCGACACGCTGACGTGGAGCGCACGAGGCACGCTGGACGCGCGCACGGGCCCGGCCGGAACGGTGACATCGGAGTTCGACGCCTTCGACCGGGCGGTGAAGCAGGGCGGGATCACCTACGCCTACGACGGCCTGGACCGGGCGTCGTCGCGAAACGACCAGCAGTTCACCTACGACGGCACCAGCCTGGACCTGACCTCGGACGGCACGTCGACGTTCGCCAGGGGCGTGCAGGGCGACCTGCAGGCTCAGGGCGCGGGTGGGGGCGGCCAGATCGCGCTCAGCGACCAGCACACCGACGTCATCGGCGGTCTCTCTGCGAGTGGTGCGCTCACGGGCTCCGCGAGTTTCGACCCGTTCGGGGTGAGGACGGCCCAGTCGGGGACGACGTCGTCGCTGGGCTTCCAGTCGGACTTCACGGACCCGTCGACCGGTCAGGTCGACATGGGAGCTCGCTGGTACTCACCAGGCGCGGGCACGTTCAGCGCCCGGGACGACGCGTCGCTGCCGGGTCTTCCGTCCGTTGCTGCGAACCGCTTCACCTACGGGAACGCGAGTCCGCTCAACGGGATCGACCGGGACGGCCATTCGACCGGCACGGTCGTGGCTCCTCCGGGCGACAAGGTCGTGAAGAAGGGCATCGAGAGGGTCATCGGCAAGATCGGTGGCAAGATCCTGGGGCCGCTCGGGAACATCTACAGCTTCTTCTGGGACGCGGACCCGGCCGGCGAGTCGTGTGCGATCAGTGATGCGCGCGGCAACCCCTGCCCGGGAATGACGCCCATCAAGTGGAACGAGTACTGCCGGACCCACTCCTCGGCTTGCCACCCCGGCCCTTACTGGGTGGACTTCTCGAGCGACCGCAGGTGGAACCCGTCCTGGCGCCCGGAAGCTGGGCGGCAACCCGGGAACCCGCCCGGGCCGAGCGGCTGCTGGGCCTGCCCTCCGCCGCCGCGGGGAGGGTGCTGGTGCCCGCCGCCGCCTCCGCCCCCGCCGCCGGGCATCCAGGCGCGGATCGACCAGAACGAGAAGGCCCGCAAGGTCGCCGACCCGATCCCGGACGGCGCCAAGAGCCCGTACTACGAGGGCGGCGGGGTCTCGTCCAATCCCGACCTGCCGGCGAGCACGGTCGCAAGCCTGCTCGGCGGCCTGCAGGACCTGCTGAACATCTACGGCGGGTTCCTCAAGCAGATCCTGGACCCGCAGAACCCGGTCGTCCACGACGTGGACCCGCCGATCCCGTCCCCGCTGCTTCCGGCCCAGGCGTCGGCCTGGTACAACTGCGGTGGTGGTGTCGTCCGGGACGACTTCAACGGCGGTACCACGACAACCAGGATATTCTGCGACGACGAACTGTTCCGCGAGGTTCGCAATCTGGCCGACAGGTCTTCGTCGCTCTCGGGAAAGCGCAGGCCCGCTGTGGCGGAGGGCCTGCTCCTGGCTGACGGAACGATCATCACGTACACCAGCGTGCGCGGAGCGCCCCCGCAGCTGGCTCGTAACGTCCAGGGGCTCTTGGACGACCTGCCGAACACTGAGGAGATGCGTGGCTTCGGGCACGGAAAGTGTGGTCTGCCACAGTGCATAAGCGAGGCGCTGGCTCGCAACCTCAACCCGTTCAACGCGAAAGCCGCCGCGGGGCTCATTCGCGGATCGATCGATGACGAGGACCACGGACTGGGCATCGGTCCGTGCAAGAGCTGTCAAGAACTGGTCGCGGCCTATCGCATCCAGTTTTGGACCGGTGATCGGTAGGGTGGTTGACGTGCCCAGGTTTTCAGAGCGGGCCGAGCGGGAGTTGCGGGCGGCAGGCTGGTTTCCGGAACGGAACGTCGACATCGAACTCTGGCGTGGCCGGCTGGAAGCGGACGGGCTGGTCAGAATGCATCCGGCCGCCGAGCGGTTCCTGACGGAGTTCGGTGGTTTGACCGTCGATGCCGACGGCCCGGGTGTTTCGCGTGCCAGGGAGCCGTTCGAGCTGGATCCGCTGCGGGGGATCAGTGAACTCGATCGATTCGCGGAGTGGGGAGAAGAACTCGGGATGTCATTGTTCCCGGTCGGCTTGCTGGATCGTGGCCGGTTCCTGCTGGGCATCTCGGAGACGAGCGAAATCTTCCTCGTGGAAACCTGGGTGGCGACCTTCGGCGTCGGAGACGCGGGACTGGAGCACCTGGTCCTGGGCGTGATGCCGAAGACCGTTGCGGAGTGAGCTACCAGCCGACCGTGGCGCGCTGGATCTTCACCGGCTTGGCCGGAGCACCATCCAGCGGCCCATCCGGATCGGTCGGGATGATCCCGTCCGCCACCATCCGGTCAATGGCCGACATCCCCCGAACCACCCGCCCCATCACCGAGTAGTTCGCCGGGATGTTCGCGAACGAGTGCACGATGAAGAACTCCGACCCGTTCGTCCCCGGTCCCTGGTTCCCCATCGCGATCGTCCCGCGCGGGTACGTCTCGGCGCCCGAGACCTCGTCCGGGAACTTGTACCCCGGCCCGCCCTTCTCCACTTCGTAGATGTCCCCGCACTGGAGCACGCCGAGCCGAGCCGAGTTGGAAAGCCTCCAGCACTGCGACCGGTCGTAGAACCGCTGCAGCACCAGCGACACCATGTTGTGCACCGCGCAGGGCGCCGCCCCGCCGCGGTCCAGGCGCACCGTCACCGGCCCGTAGTTGAAGCGGAACGTCACGTCCACCGTCCCGCGCGTCAAAGCCACAGGCAAAGGACGCGCCACCGGACGGGCCGCCGGGTTGTCCGGGGTGGGTGTGAACTCGCACCGGACCAACGGCACCGAAGCGGATGCCGGCGCAGGAGCCACCACCAGGGCACCCAGCACGGACAGAACGGCAAGTCCCCAGCGCAGCTTCATGCCGGGGACGTTAGCGAAAAACCGACTACTTGCGCCAGGCCGTGCGCTGCTTGCGGATGTCCAGCACCAGCAGCAGCACGAGGAACAGCGACAGGCCCACCAGCCACACGTTCTCGGTGTTGTTCTCGTGGTTGCCCTTGATCATCACCAGCAGGATGATCGCGCTGACCCAGCCGGCGATGCGGGTGGCCTTCGGGAACGAGCCGTGCCAGCCCCAGGCCGCGGACGGCTCGTCGCGCGGGTCGACCTCGGGCCGCCTCTTCTCGACCGCCTTGCCTGCCACGATGAACTCCTCAAACCCCGTGAACCTCGGACCCGCCGATGATCCCACACCTCCGGGTGCGCCGCGGAGACGGCCCGCGCGACAATGACCGGCGATGACTACCTCGCGAAGCGTTCTCGTGCTCGGCTCGACCGGGTCCATCGGCGTGCAGGCCCTCGACGTCGCCGCGCGCAACCCGCACCTGTTCCGGGTCGCCGGGATCGCCGCCGGTGGGGCCGATCCGGCCGCTCTGGCCGCGCAGGCGATCGCCCACGGTGTCGAAGCCGTCGCCGTGACCAGGGCCACCGCCGCCGAGGATGTCCAGCTCGCGCTGTACGCCGAGGCGCAGAAGCGCGGGTACGCGCAGGGCGACTTCAAGCTCCCGAGGCTGTTCGCCGGCTCCGACGCCGTCACCGAGCTGATCGACGCCGTCGCCGTCGACACCGTCCTCAACGCGCTCCCGGGCTCCCGCGGCCTCGAGCCGACGCTCAAGGCGCTCGCCACGGGCGCCACCCTCGCCCTGGCCAACAAGGAGTCGCTCATCGCCGGGGGGCCGCTGGTGCTCGCCGCCGCCAAGCCCGGGCAGCTCGTGCCCGTCGACTCCGAGCACTCCGCCATCGCGCAGGCGCTGCGGGCCGGGCACCGCAGCGAGGTCGCCCGGCTCGTCCTCACCGCCTCCGGCGGCCCGTTCCGCGGCCGCAAGCGCGCCGACCTGGCCGGCGTCACCGTCGAGCAGGCGATGGCGCACCCGACCTGGTCCATGGGCCCGCTCATCACGATCAACTCCGCCACCCTGGTCAACAAGGGCCTGGAGCTGATCGAGGCGGCCCTGCTGTTCGACATCGAGCCGGAGAAGATCGACGTCACCGTGCACCCGCAGTCGATCGTGCACTCGATGGTGACCTTCGCCGACGGCTCGACGATCGCCCAGGCCAGCCCGCCCGACATGCGGCTGCCGATCGCGCTCGCGCTGCACTGGCCCGACCGGGTGCCCGGCGCCGCCGCCGCGTGCACCTGGGACACCGCCGCGACCTGGACGTTCGAGCCGCTGGACAACGAGGCGTTCCCCGCCGTGGAGCTGGCCCGCCACTGCGGCGGCGTGGGGGGCTGCCTGCCCGCGGTGTACAACGCCGCGAACGAGACGCTCGTCGCGGCCTTCCTCGCGCAGAACACCGGCTTCACGTCGATAGTGGACACTGTTTCCGAGGTGGTGGGAGCCGCCGACGAATGGCGTCGCGAACCACGCGACGTGGAGGACGTACTCGCGGCCGAGCGCTGGGCTCGTGCGCGGGCCGGTTCGATCATCGAGGGGAAGTAGCGGGTGCTCGCCTACATCATCGGTGTGGTGCTCTTCGCGCTGGGCATCTGTGTCTCGGTCGCGCTGCACGAAGCCGGCCACATGGTCACCGCCAAGGCCTTCGGCATGAAGGTCCGCCGGTACTTCGTCGGCTTCGGGCCGACGGTGTTCTCGTGGCGCCGCGGCGAGACCGAATACGGACTGAAGTGGATCCCGCTCGGCGGGTTCTGCGACATCGCCGGCATGACCGCGCTCGACGAGGTGACGCCGGACGAGGCGCCGCGCGCGATGTGGCGGTTCAAGACCTGGAAGCGCACCGTCGTGATGTCGGCCGGGTCGATCACCCACTTCATCCTCGGCTTCGTGGTCCTCTACCTGATGGCCGTGACCATGGGCCTGCCCAGCCTGGCGGCCGCCGCGCCGACCCAGCCGGTGCTGGCCTCGACCTCCTGCGCCGTCCCGACGACGTCGAAGGAGCAGGCCGAGGCCCAGGCCAAGAACCCGACCTGCCCGGCGGGGGCGCCCACCCCGGCGAAGTCGGCCGGGCTGCTGCCCGGTGACAAGGTGCTCACCGTCGGCGGGAAGCCGGTCGCGACCTGGGAGGAGATGCTGACGGCCGTGCAGGCCACCAGCGGCCCGACGGTGTTCGAGGTGCAGCGCGGCGCCGAGCGGCTCCGGCTCACCGTCGACGTGCCGAAGGTGCAGCGCTGGAACGGCAAGACCGTCAAGGAGGTCGGCATGATCGGCGCCACGCCCGAGGTGCCGGCGCTGACCACCCAGTACGGCCCGGTCGCCGCGATCGGCGCCACCTTCAGCTTCACCGGCACGATGTTCGCCGAGACGGCCCAGCGGCTCGTGCAGTTCCCCGAGCGCATCCCCGCCGTGGTCACCGCGATCTTCGGCGGCGAGCGCGACCCGAACACCCCGGTCAGCGTCGTCGGCGCGAGCCGGATCGGCGGCGAGGCCGTCGAGCAGGGCATCTGGGTGCTGTTCTTCTTCCTGCTGGCCAGCCTGAACTTCTTCATCGGCGTGTTCAACCTGCTGCCGCTGCTGCCGCTGGACGGCGGGCACATCGCGGTGGTCTGGTACGAGCGCGTCCGCGACTGGATCCGCGCCCGGCGCGGCAAGGCGGCCGCCGGTCCCGTCGACTACACGAAGCTGTCCGGCATCACGATGGTCCTGGTGCTCATCGGCGGCGCGGTGACCCTACTCACGGTGACCGCGGACATCGTCAACCCGATCCGGATCGGCCAATGAGTTCCACGGAGGGGTGGCGGCCCGCCGGCGGCCGCTCACCCCGGCCGTAATGCTGCTCACCGTGACGGTTGACATGGTGAAGGTGCCCCAGTAGGGGTGGGTACGCTGGAAGGCGTGACCGTCGCACTCGGTATGCCCGCCCTGCCCCCGCCCGTCCTGTCCGAGCGCCGCAAGACCCGCCAGCTCCAGGTGGGTACGGTCGGCGTGGGCAGCGACCACCCGATTTCCGTCCAGTCGATGACGACGACACTCACCTCGGACGTCAACGCGACCCTGCAGCAGATCGCCGAGCTGACCGCGGCGGGCTGCGACATCGTCCGCGTGGCCTGCCCGTCGGCCGATGACGCCGAGGCGCTGCCCGCGATCGCGAAGAAGTCGCAGATCCCGGTGATCGCCGACATCCACTTCCAGCCGAAGTACGTCTTCGCCGCGATCGAGGCCGGCTGCGCCGCGGTGCGCGTGAACCCGGGCAACATCCGGAAGTTCGACGACCAGGTCAAGGAGATCGCCCAGGCCGCGAAGGACCACGGCACGCCGATCCGGATCGGCGTCAACGCCGGCTCGCTCGACAAGCGGATCATGGACAAGTACGGCAAGGCCACCCCCGAAGCGCTCGCGGAGTCGGCGCTGTGGGAGGCGTCGCTGTTCGCCGAGCACGACTTCCACGACATCAAGATCTCGGTGAAGCACAACGACCCGGTGGTCATGGTGCGCGCCTACGAGCTGCTGGCCGAGCAGTGCGACTACCCGCTGCACCTCGGGGTCACCGAGGCCGGCCCGGCGTTCCAGGGCACGATCAAGTCGGCGGTGGCCTTCGGTGCGCTGCTACGCCAGGGCATCGGCGACACGATCCGCGTCTCGCTGTCCGCGCCGCCGGTCGAAGAGGTCAAGGTCGGCATCCAGATCCTGCAGTCGCTGAACCTGCGGCCGCGGAAGCTGGAGATCGTGTCGTGCCCGTCGTGCGGGCGCGCGCAGGTGGACGTCTACACCCTCGCCGAGCAGGTCACGGCCGGGCTCGAGGGCATGGAGATCCCGCTGCGCGTGGCCGTCATGGGCTGCGTCGTGAACGGCCCGGGCGAGGCCCGCGAGGCCGACCTCGGTGTCGCTTCCGGCAACGGCAAGGGCCAGATCTTCGTCAAGGGCGAGGTCATCAAGACCGTGCCCGAGCACGCGATCGTCGAGACGCTCATCGAGGAGGCCATGCGCATCGCCGAAGAGGCGGGCGAATCCCTCGGTGAAGGTGCGCCGGTGGTCACGGCCGGCTGAATCCGTTCGCCGAAGCCCTCCCCACCCGGCCGGTGAGGAGGGCTTCGGCGCGTCATCAGCCCTGTAGGTGGTGCTGGGCGGCGTCCCGGATCTGCAGGCGCACGTTCTCGAGCGCGGCCGCGACCTCGTCGATCTGCTGCGAAGCCAGCTGGATGGCGCCCTGGATCGCGGTCGCGGTGGACGTCTCCCCGAGCAGGCCGAGCACCTGGGCCTGGAGGTCTTCGAGGTCGCTCTTGGTGGCGAGCGCGATGCCGGTCGGCACCTGGTCGGCGAGCAGCTCCAGCTGCTGCGCCTGCTCCTGGATCGTCATCGGGTGGTTCCTTCCGCGGTGGGGACGCACGTCCGTGTTATCAGAACCGAAACTGTCGGTGGTCACGATTACGCTGGTTTCGTGAGCGTGACCTGGGCCATCCACGAGCCGCACCCGGTGGTGCGGCCCCTGGTCACGCGCTATGTCGGGTACGCGCAGGACGAGGTCACGCTGGCCGTCCACCGCGGCCTGCCGTCCCGGCACGTGACGCTCGTCATCAGTCTCGCCGGGCCGGTGCGCATGGCCGGGCGGAGCCTGCAGGCGCTGGTCGGCGGTCTCCACACGAGCGCGGTCCTGATCCGGCAGGACCGCGTGCAGGAGGGCGTTCAGCTGGAGCTCGACCCGCTGGGCGTGCGAACGCTCTTCGGGGTCACGGCGGCGGAGCTGAGCGGCGAGGTGGCCGACCTCGCCGACTTCGGCCTCGGCCGGCTGCCGGACCGGCTGCGGGAGCTGTCCTGGCGCGAGCGGTTCGCGCTGCTGGACGAGGTCCTGGCCGCCCGGGCCGTCGAGCCGGTGGTGCCGCCGCCCGAGCTGGGGGAGGCGTGGCGCCGGCTGCGGGGTGCGGACGGGCGGGTGCGCGTTGCGGACCTGGCCGGTGAGGTCGGCTGGAGCCGTCGTCACCTGGGTGAGCGCTTCCGCGCGGAGCTGGGGCTGGCGCCGAAGCAGGCGGTGCGGGTGCTGCGGTTCGAGCGGGCCGGGCGCCTGCTGCGGCGCGGGCACACGGACCTGGCGGCGCTGGCCGCGGAGTGCGGGTTCTACGACCAGGCGCACCTGACCAACGAGTGGCGCGCGCTCGCGGGCTGCACGCCGGGCACGTGGATCGCCGAGGAGCTCCCGTTCCTCCAAGACCAGGAGGCGGAGGTGGGGCGAAGCTGACGGCATGACTCCCGAACCGAACGTCTGGCCCGCCCTCCGGTACGACGACGCCCCGGCCGCGATCCGCTTCCTCGTCGACGTCCTGGGCTTCACCGAGACGCTGGTGGTCCCCGATGGCGACCTGATCGCGCACGCCGAGCTGCGCCGGCCCGAGGGCGGCGCGGTGATGCTGGGCAGCGTCCGCCCGCCGGACGGCGTCCACGATGCGATGAAGCCCGGCGCGTCCGCGGTGTACGTCGTGTCGGACCAGGTGGTCGAGGTCTACGCGCGGGCGAAGGCCGCGGGTGCGGAGATCACGGCCGAGCTGACGGACACCGACGACGGCTCGCACACGTTCAGCCTGCGCGATCCGGAAGGCAACGCCTGGACGATCGGCACTTACCGCGGCGCCTGAGCGACCCGGCCGCGGAGTGCCGCGAAACGGGCATTCGCGACGTGCTCGGCCGTCCGAGGTGGCCGGCTCCGGTCGTTCATCTCAGCGTGTCGGAAGGCTTGCGTTCCGTTTAGCAGACGAATCTGGCACCCTGGAGCCCGTGTTGCGGCTTGCAGGTGCACGGCTGCTCGATGATCGGGACTATCCGGCGGTCCGTGCCGCTCTGGCCGCGGATCCCGTGGGCAGCTGCATGGTCAGCGCGCGGGTCGAGGCTGCGGGCCTCGACCCGTGGCGGCTCGGTGGTGAGCTCTGGGCCGCCGACAGCCGTCCGGTCCGGGCCGGACGGCTCCAAGGGCTGTGCTTCTCCGGGCCGAACCTCATCCCGCTGCGCGGCAACGCGCCCGCGTTGCGTTCCTTCGCCGACCGCGCGCTGCGGCGCCAGCGCACCTGCTCGTCGCTGGTCGGCCCGGCCGAGCAGGTCCTCGGCCTGTGGGACGAGCTCGAAGGGGAGTGGGGCCCGGCTCGCGAGGTCCGCGACGACCAGCCGCTGATGGCCCTGGACAGCACACCGCTCGTCGACGCCGATCCGCTGGTGCGGCCGGTCCGGCCGGACGAGCTCGAGCGGTACCTGCCCGCGGCCGTCTCGATGTTCATCGAGGAGGTCGGCGTCGACCCGCGCAGCGGTGACGGCGGCGCCAGCTACCGGGCCCGGGTCACCGAGCTGATCGGGGCCGGCCGCGCGTTCGCCCGCTTCGAGGACGGCGAAGTCGTCTTCAAGGCCGAGATCGGCGCCATGTCGGCCACCGTCGGGCAGATCCAGGGCGTCTGGGTGCACCCGGACCGCCGCGGCGACGGGCTCGGCACCGCCGGCACCGCCGCGGTCGTGAACCGGCTCGTCCGCGGACTGGGCCGCACGGCGAGCCTGTACGTCAACGCCTTCAACACCCCCGCCCTCGCCGCTTACCGCAAGATCGGGTTCCAGCAGGTCGGCCAGTACGCGACGGTGCTGTTCTAACCACTCTTCCGTGGCGGTGTTGCGAAGCCGCCGCACCGCTGTGACCAGGCATCATCCGGCCATGAGTGCACGTCGACACCGTGCTCTCGCGGCGCTGCTGCTGCTCGTCGCCGCGACCACGGCCGGGTGCTCGGGCGACGGTCCCGAGGACGCCCTCTCGGCCTTCCTGGACGCCGTCGCGTCCGGGGACGTCGCCACCGCGGCGGCGAACACCGATTCGCCCGACGCCGCGAAGACCGTGCTGAGCCAGGTCCGCGGCGTGCTCGACCCCGAGGCCCTCGAGGTCGACGACGAAGAGGTGAAGCAGCCGGACGGCGACGTCGTGACCGCCGGCTACCGGCTCACCTGGCACCTCCAGCACGGCCGCACCTGGTCCTACCGCGCCGACGCCCAGCTGCGGGCGGCCGAAACCGGCTGGCAGGTGCACTGGCAGCCGACGGTCGTGCACCCGCAGCTGGCCGTCGGCCAGACCCTCGGCCTGCTGCCGCAGCTGCCCGAGACGGCGCCGGTCCTCGACCGCGACGGGGTGGCGCTGATGCGCCCGCAGACCGTGATCGGGGTGGTCGTCGACCCGCAGAAGACGGGGGACGTGAGCGCCGTCGCGGGGACGCTGGCCAAGGCCCTGCACCGGTACGAGCCGTCGGTCACCGGCCGGTCCGTGCTGGACGGGATGAACAAGACCAAGCCCGGCGACGCCTACCCGGTGATCACCCTGCGCGCCGGGGACTACCAGCGGGTCAAGCCGGTGATCTACGACCTGCCCGGCGTCCGCTTCGCCAGCCAGGAGCGGCTGCTCCCGGTGACGCGCGGGTCCGGGCAGCAGGTCCTGCCGGGCATCCGCGCCCTGGTCGAGCAGCAGCTGGCCGGGGCGGCGGGCTGGCGGATCGTCACCCGCGACGTCACCGGCGGCGAGGCGGCCGAGCTCAAGGCCGAGCCGCCGCGGCCCGCGCCCGCCGTCACCAGCACGCTGAGCGCGAAGGTCCAGGCCGCCGCCGAGAAGGCCCTCGAAACCGAGCCGTACTCCGCCGCCCTGGTCGCGATCCAGCCCTCGAGCGGGGACATCCTCGCGGTCGCCCAGAACGACGCCGCCGACGAAGAGGGCTCGCTGGCGCTGTCCGGCCGCTACCCGCCGGGCTCGACGTTCAAGATCGTCACGGCCGCGGCCGCGCTGGCCACGGGTGACACCGAGGCGGACAGCCCGGTCGACTGCCCGGGCTCGACCACGATCGAAAACCGCGTCGTCCCGAACGAAGGCCGCTTCGACCTGGGCCGGGTGCCGCTGAAGACGGCGTTCGCGCGGTCCTGCAACACGACGTTCGCCCGGCTCGCCGCCGGCCTGCCGGGGTCGGCGCTCACCGACACCGCCCGCTCGTTCGGCCTCGGCGCCGACTTCGTCGTCCCGGGCCTGACCACGGTCACCGGGGACGTCCCGGCCAGCGACTCCGCCGTCCAGCGGGCGGAAAACGGCTTCGGCCAGGGCACGGTGCTGACCAGCCCGTTCGGGATGGCGCTGGTCGCGGCCACCGTGCAGGCCGGGAAGGTGCCGTCGCCGTCGATCGTCAAGGGCATGCCGGCGACGACGAAGAACGTCGGTGACCCGCCGTCGCAGGAGGTCCTCGACGCGCTGCGCGGGATGATGCGGGAGGTCGTCACCAGCGGCACCGCGACCGGGCTGCGGGACATCCCCGACGTCGCGGGCAAGACCGGCACCGCCCAGTTCGGCGACGGCTCCCGCTCGCACGGCTGGTTCGTCGGCTACCGCGGTGACCTGGCGTTCGCCGTCCTGCTGACCGACGCCGGGTCGTCCAAACCGGCGGTGCAGGCCGCGCACCGGTTCCTGGCGGGGATCGGCTGAGCGGACCGTCGTAAGGTGGAGGCATGTCCGTTCGTGCCCCGCTCGTTCCCGGCGTCCAGACGCCGCGCCGTGACGTCCCCAGTTCCATCGCCCGTCCCGAGTACGTGGACAAGCCGGCGCCGAAGCGGGACACCGGCAACGGCGTGCGCACGCCCGAGGTGATCGAGAAGATGCGGGTCGCCGGCCGCATCGCGGCGCAGGCACTGGAGGAAGGCGGCAAGGCCGTCAAGCCGGGCGCCACCACGGACGACATCGACAAGGTGGTGCACGAGTTCCTGCTCGACCACCACGCCTACCCCTCGACGCTGGGTTACCGCCGGTTCCCGAAGTCGTGCTGCACGTCGCTCAACGAGGTGATCTGCCACGGCATCCCGGACTCGACGGTGATCGAGGACGGTGACATCTGCAACATCGACGTCACCGCCTTCATCGGCGGCGTCCACGGCGACACGAACGCGACCTTCCTGGCCGGCGACGTCTCCGAGGAGGTCCGCCTGCTGGTGGAGCGCACCCGCGAGGCGACCATGCGGGCGATCAAGGCGGTCCGGCCGGGCCGTCAGCTCAACGTCATCGGCCGGGTGATCGAGTCCTACGCCAAGCGCTTCGGCTACGGCGTGGTCCGCGACTTCACCGGCCACGGCGTCGGCCCGGCGTTCCACACGCCGCCGACGGTCCTGCACTACGAAGAGCCCTCCGTCGACACGATCATCGAGGAGGGCATGACCTTCACGATCGAGCCGATGATCACCCTGGGCACCATCGACTACGACATCTGGTCCGACGACTGGACCGTCACCACGAAGGACAAGAAGTGGACGGCCCAGTTCGAGCACACCCTCGTGGTGACGGCCGACGGCAGCGAGATCCTCACGCTGCCCTGAGTCAGTGGCTGGTGGCCTTCTTGTAGCAGCGCACCGACAGCGGCACGAAGATCGCCAGCAGCAGCGCGATCCACAGCACCGAAGCGAGGATCGCGTGCTGCATCGGCCAGGCGTCGTGCACCGGCATGGCCGCGCTCGTGTTGCCGAACAGCTCCCGGGACGCCTGGGTGATCGCCGAGACCGGGTTCCAGTCCGCGATCACCCGCAGCGGGGTGGGCAGGCGGCCGCTGTCGACGAACGTGTTGGCCAGGAACGTCAGCGGGAAGATCGCCACGCTCGAGACGTTGTTGAACACCTCGGGCTTGCGCACGGCCAGGCCGAGCGTCCCCATCACCCACGACAGCGCGTAGGCGAAGGCGAGCAGCAGGAGCACGCCGCCGAGGGCCTCGAAGACGCCGGTGTGGATGCGCCAGCCGACCAGCAGGCCGACGACTCCCATGATGAGCAGGCTCGTCACGTTGAGGATCAGGTCGGCGGTGGTGCGGCCGATCAGCACCGCGGCCGGGGACATCGGCAGCGACCGGAACCGGTCGATGATGCCCTTCTGCAGGTCGTCGGTCAGGCCGTAGCCGGTGACGATGCTGCCCATCGCCACCGCAAGGACGAAGATCCCCGGCAGCATGAACTCGCGGTAGGACATCCCGGGGATGTCGATCACGCTGCCGAACACGTAGCCGAAGAGCAGCACGAACATCACCGGCGTGAACACGATGGACCCGAGCAGGTCCAGCGACCGGACGATCTTGATCGAGTTGCGCTTGGCCACCGTCACGCCGTCGGTGACGGCCATCTGCACCGCGTTCATCACACGGCCTCCTTCGCGATTTCGGCGGGTTCGGCCGTCTCGTGGCCGGTCAGAGTGAGGAAAACGTCGTCGAGGGTGGGACGGCGGACACCGACGTCGCGGACGTCGACGCCTTCCGCGGCCAGGATCGCCAGTGCTTCGGTAAGCGCTTTCGCGCCGTGGGTCACGGGCACGGTGAGCCGGAACGCCTCGGCCTGCGGCTCCCCGCTGGCCAGCCGGGCCAGCGCGCGACGGGCCACGAGGACGTCGTCGTGGGTGCCGACGCTCAGCTCGATCCGCTCGCCGCCCACGAGGTCCTTGAGCTCGTCGGCCGTGCCGCGGGCGATCACCCGGCCGTGGTCGACGACGGCGATGCTGTCGGCCAGCCGGTCGGCCTCTTCCAGGTACTGCGTGGTGAGCAGCAGCGTGGTGCCGCCCGCGACCAGCTCGGTGATGACGTCCCACAGCTCGGTGCGGGCGCGCGGGTCGAGCCCGGTGGTCGGCTCGTCGAGGAACAGCACCGGCGGGTTGGCCACCAGCGCGCCGGCCAGGTCGAGCCGGCGCCGCATGCCGCCGGAGTAGCCCTTCACCGGGCGGTCGGCGGCGTCCTCCAGGCTGAACCGGGCGAGCAGCTCCCGGCCGCGGGCCTTGGCCCGCTTGGTGCCCAGGTGGTACAGCCTGCCGACCATCTCCAGGTTCTCCGCCCCGGTCAGCTCCTGGTCGACGGCGGCGTACTGCCCCGAAGCGCCGATGTGCGAGCGCAGTTCGTGCGCGTCCTGCACGACGTCGAACCCGGCGACCGTCGCGCGGCCCGCGTCCGGCTTCTGCAGCGTCGTGAGGATCTGGACGGTGGTGGTCTTCCCGGCGCCGTTCGGTCCGAGCACCCCCAGCACCGTGCCCTCCGGCACCGACAGGCTCATCCCGTCGAGCGCGGTGACCTTCCCGTACTTCTTGACCAGCCCCTCGGCCACGATGGCGTCTGACATGGAATTCCCCTTGTTCTCGTGGAGTTTCACGCCCGGCGGATGACGATGTCGCCGGTGTAGGTGTGGGCCTTGACCTCGACCGTGTCGCTGGTTTCGCCCGGTCCTTCGGACGGTGTGAGCGTGTTGCGCACGGCACCGGTCAGGGAGTTGAGCTCGAGCCAGGCGGCGCTGCCCTCGCGGATGCCGACCTCGATCTCGCCGACGGCGGTTTCGAGGACGACCCGGTCGCGGATGACCTCGCCGAGCCGGATGTCGCCGGAGGCGGTTTTCGCGTGGACGCCGGCGTGGGCGACGTCGACCAGGATGTCGCCGCTGGCCGTGCTGACGCGCAGGTCGCCGGTCACTTCGCCGACCCGGGTCCCGCCGTTGGAGTTCTTCAGCACCGCGGTGCCGTCGATCTCACGGATCCGCAGCTCGCCCGAGCCGGTGCCGACCTCGGCGTGGCCGGTGGCCCGCTCGACGAAGACGTCACCGGTCGCGGTGGTCGCTTCCAGCCGCGAGGTCTCGTCGAGGTGGATGTCGCCCACGGACGTCTTGAGCCTGCTGTCGCCGAGACGGCCGGTGACGCGGAAGTCGCCCATCGCGGACGTCGCCTTGACGCGGGAGCCGGCCGGCAGCTCGACCGTCACGTGCAGCGCCCCGCCCTTGCCCCACAGCCTGGTGGTGTACTTCGGGCCCTTGACCAGCAGTTCGCCGTCGGCGAATTCGACGCGGGTCTTGGCGGCGGCTTTGACGTCCTCGGTGTCGCCGGGGTCGGCCGGCTCGACCTCGACGGTGGTTTCCGTGCGGTCGCCGGCGACGATCCGGACGTCGGCCACGCTGACGTCGAGGGTGGCCGTGATCGGCTCGGGGGTGGCGAAAAACGGCATGGCTGCGCCCTCCTGGGGTGCGTCGGGAGTGTTTTGGCTGGTCAGAGCAGGCGGGTCAGCGAACCCAGCCGGTGTACTTCTCGCCGTAGACGGAACGGCGGTGCGCGGGACGGCTCGTGTCGGCGCCGAGTGCGGTGTTCGCGGCCCGGACGAGCCAGGCGTTGATGGAGAGCTTCTCGCGGCTCGCGGCCTCCTCGACCCGCTGTTTCAGCTGGTCGGGCAGCCGCAGGTTGATCCGGGAGACGGCGCCGTCGTCGGCTTCGGGCGGCGGCGGCGGTGGTGCTTCGGCGGGTGCCGGTTCGGG
Organism: Amycolatopsis sp. Hca4; assembly: GCF_013364075.1. Classification (GTDB taxonomy): domain Bacteria; phylum Actinomycetota; class Actinomycetes; order Mycobacteriales; family Pseudonocardiaceae; genus Amycolatopsis. The sequence continues at coordinate 3,894,899 of NZ_CP054925.1, read as the reverse complement.
CGCCGTGGGCGGCGAAACCGCGAACTCGGCTTCGCGGCGGCGAAGGCGGACTTCGACGGAGCCGGGAGCGAGGTCCCGGGTGATCTCGTCGGCCGCGGTCGAAAGGGCGTCGAGCAGGGTGAGCCGGATGGCGGACTCCAGCGGGGAGGCCAGCCGTTCGGCCAGGGCGACAGCGTCCTCGCCGGCCGCCTCGGCGGCTACCGCGAACTCGCGGCGGAGGCTGTCCACGAAGGGCGTCAGGTCCATGGCATTACTGTGGCACCACGGTGGTGCCACGACAACCCTGAAATGGCACCCTTAGGGGGCCATCGGCGGGCAATGCCCAGGTCAGGCGCGTTCGGCGCGTTCCAGCAGCTCGTCGAGGAACCCGCAGGCCTCGGCGGCGGCACGCTCCGGGTCCCGGTCGGCGATGGCCTGGGCGAGCCCTTCGTGGCCGATCTCCGGTGCGTGGTCGGCGCCCGGGGCGATGCTCGACGTCGTCGCGATGCTGGCCGCGATGACCTCGGTCAACCCGCGGTAGAGCTCGGTCAGCAGCCGGTTGTGGCCGGCGCTGACCACGGCACAGTGGAACTCGGCGTCCGTGCGGGCGAAGTCCTGCCAGTGGCCTTCGCGCAGGTTGGCCTCGCGGCGGGCGAGCAACGACCACAGCTCGGCGACCTCTTCGTCGGTCCGCTCGACGGCCGCGAGCCGCGCGCCCTCGACCTCCAGCGTGCGCCGGACCTGCAGGACTTCGCGCAGTTCCGAGCCGCAGAGCCGGCGGATCGCGCCGGACACCTCGCTCGTGGCACGCACGTAGGTGCCGTCGCCCTGCCGGACCTCGAGCAGGCCGGTGTGCGCGAGCGCGCGCACGGCTTCGCGGACGGTGTTGCGCCCGACGCCGAGCTGCTCGACGAGCTCGGCTTCGGTCGGGATGCGTTCGCCGATCGGCCATTCGCCCTGCGTGACCGCGGTCCGCAGCTGCTCGATGACCTGGTCGACGAGGCCGGTCCGGCGCGTGGTGGCCAGAGGCACAGGATTATCCCTTCATCCAATCATCCTACGTATGAGAGAGTAGCGGCTATGCCCGTCGAACACCGTGAACCCGAACTGGACGGCGCCGTCGAAATCCGGACGCCGGGGGTGGTCGCGGCCGGGGCGTTGCTCGCGGTCGCGGTGGTGCTCACCGCCCTGAACCTGCGGCCCGCCATCACGGGCGTCGGCCCGATGCTCGCCGAAATGCGGGCGGACCTGGGTGCGTCCGTGGTCTGGGCCGGGGTGCTCACGACGTTGCCGACGCTCTGCTTCGCCGGTGCCGGGCTGGCCGCGCCGCTGCTCGCGCGCCGGGCCGGGATCGGCGCCGCCATCGCGGTCGCGCTGGCCGCCCTGGCCGCCGGGCTCGTGCTGCGCGTGCTCGACGGACCGGCCGTGGTGCTCGGCGGGACACTCGTCGCCACCGCCGGGATCGCCCTGATCAACGTGCTCATCCCGGTCGTCATCAAGGACTCCTTCCCGGCGCGCATCGGCATGCTGACCGGCGTCTACACCGCCGCGCTGCAGGGCGGCGGCGCCCTCGGCTCGGCGGTGACCCCGCGGCTGGGCGACGCACTGGGTGGCTGGCGCCCGGCGCTGGGCGGCTGGGCCGTCCTCGCCGTCGTCGCGCTGGTGACCTGGATTTTCGCAGCTCGCGGCACCGGCCGGACACCGCGCCCCGCCGAAGGCGCCGAGGGTGGCCGGTCGCTGCTGCGCAACCGGCTGGCCTGGATCGTCACCGGCTTCTTCGGCCTGCAGGCCTTCTACGCCTACGCGGCGATGGGCTGGTTCCCGCAGGTGCTGATGGACGCGGGCGTGCCGCGCGACCAAGCCGGCCTGCTGTTCGGCCTGGTCTCGCTGATCGCCGTGCCGATCAGCCTCGTCGTCTCGCCGATGGCGGCCCGGCGGCGCGGGCAAAGCCCGTGGATCCTGGCCCTCGGCGTGTTCGGCCTCGCCGGCACCGCCGGGCTGATGCTCGCGCCGTCGTGGTCGCCGCTGCTCTGGAGCATCCTCGTCGGCCTCGGGATGAGCAACTTCTCGCTGGCGCTGACCGTGATCGCGCTGCGCGCCCGTACCGGCGCCGACACCGCCCGGCTGTCCGGGATGGCCCAGGGGTTCGGCTACCTGTTCGCCGCGCTCGGGCCGTTCCTGTTCAGCCTGCTGCACGACCTCGCGGGCGGCTGGACGGTGCCGCTGGCCATGCTGCTGGGCCTGCTCGGCGTCCAGATGGCCTTCGGTGCGCTCGCCGGGCGGCACCGGTTCGTCTGATTCTCGACAGTCAACGCTTTCGGCGGGGGCGCGGCGGCTTAAGCTCACCGGGTGGCCGTGCCGGTGCCGGACCTCGGGACGTTGCTGCGCGAGGGCCCGTTCGACGCGGCCCTGCGCGCGGCCATCCGCGCCCGCGGGCTGAGCCTCGACCGGCTCCGCGAGCACCTGCGCACCCGCGGCGTCTCGGTCACCACGGCGACGCTGAGCTACTGGCAGTCCGGCCGCAGCCGCCCCGAACGGCGGGACTCCGTCCGCGGGCTGCGGCAGCTCGAAGCCGTCCTCGAGGTGCCGGCGGGCTCACTGGTCGCGCTGCTCGGGCCGCCGCGGGCGCGCCGGTCCGCACCCGCGGAGATCGGCCGGTTCTGGCCGGACGGGCCGCGCATCGACGCCGCGGTGTCCGATGTGGACACCCGGTGGGACGAGCGGCTGACCCGGCTCAGCCAGCACGACGTCGTCGTGGTCGGCCCGGGCCGTGAGGAACTGGAGATCCGGTCGCGGCAGGTGCTGCGGGCCGAGGCCGACGGCCCGGACCGCTGGGTGGTGATCCTGCACCTCGACGAGCACGACCGGCCGCTGCCGGAGCTGCGGTCCCTGCGGGGCTGCCACCCGGGCCGCAGCGTGCTCAAGCCCGAAGACGGCCTCCTCGTCGTGGAGCTGCTCTTCGGCCGGCCGCTGCTGCGCGGGGAAACGGTCATCACCGAACACACGCTGGTGAATCGCGCGCCGCACCCGGTCGCGACGAACTACGAACGGAAGTTCCGGCTCCCGGTCCGCGAATACGTGCTCGAAATCCGGTTCTCCCCGGAGGCGGTTCCGGCGGTGTGCCACCGGTTCGCCGAGCCCGGCGAAAGCGCCGACGTCGTCCCGGAATCCGGTGCCGTGCACGGGGTCGCGCTGAACTTCGGTCCCGGCCGCTACGGTTTCCAATGGGACTGGCCAGTTAACTGTTAAGGACTTGCGGATCTGCACCGCGGGCCGTCCGGCGGCTTACCTTCTGCGCACTCCACTCGCCGATCCGAGGAGAAACCGATGCGCAGATTCGTTTCCGCCGTGGGCGTGGCCGCGCTGGCCGCGCTGGGACCGGGCGTCGCGCCCGCCGAAGCGGCGCCGGGCCACCCGGACGCCGAGGTGGCGGGGGTCGCCGCGGCGTTCGGGCTGACCGACGGCCAGGCCCGGGACCAGCTCGCCGCCCAGGACCGGGCCCACCGGCTGGCGGCGACGCTGCCCGCGTCGGTCCGGGCGCAGGCCGCGGGAGAGTGGTTCGACGCCGCGACCGGTCGGCTGACCCTGGCGGTCACGACGTCCGAAGCGGCCGACGAGGCTCGTGCCGCGGGAGCGGCGGCCCAGGTCGTGGCCCGGAGCAGGGCCGAGCTCGACCGCACCGCCGCGGCCGTCCGCGCGGTGGTCGGGGCCGGTGTCCCCGGCGTCTACGGCTGGGGCGTCGACGTCCGCGCCAACGACGTCGGCGTCGACGTCGACCGGACGAAGAAGACCGCCGCGACCGAAAGCTTCCTCTCGCGCGTGCGGGAGCTGGGGGTCCGGATCACGGAGACGACGACGTCGCCGCGGCAGCAGTCGGGCACCATCCAGACCGGCAACCCGTGGTGGCCGGGCAGCGAGAGCAACTGTTCGGTCGGCTTCCCGGTGACGGACTCCGCGGGCGCGAAGCACTTCCTGACCGCGGGCCACTGCACGAACGACCGCGACCAGGCCGCTTACGGCGCTTCGGGGCAGCAGAACCGGATCGGCACGTCCAATGTCGGCGGCACGCACAGCGTCAACGCCCGCGAAGGCGACATGGGCGTCGTCGCGGTGACGGAGGCCGGGTGGGCCCTGTCGGCGTCGGTGAACACCTGGGGCCAGCCGGCGATCACGCTCTCCGGCGCGGCCGAGGCGATGGTCGGCGACCGGGTCTGCCACTCCGGCAACACCTCGCACTGGCAGTGCGGCGAGGTGAAGTACACGCACAAGTCCGCCGACTACGGCGGCGGCCTGGTCATCGACGACCTGACCTGGACGACGGCGTGCTCCCTCGGCGGCGACTCCGGCGGCGGCTGGCTGCTCGGCGACAAGGCCACCGGCCTGCACGACGGCGGCCCGTCGCAGTGCGTCCAGAACCCCTCCGACGGCGACCTGTCGCTCTTCCAGCCGGTCATCGAAGCGCTGGGCAAGTGGCAGCTCACCCTGGTGACCGGCGGCGGCGACCCGACCCCGCCGGGCGCGCCCGCCAACCCGCGGGTCACCGGCACCACGGCCACCAGCGTGTCACTCGCCTGGGACGCTTCGACCGGCGACGCCACCGCGTACGACGTGTACAACGGCGCCACGCTCGCCACGAGCGTCGCCGGGACCGGCGCCACGGTCACCGGGCTCTCGCCGGACACCGCGTACACCTTCACGATCAAGGCCCGCGACGCCGCCGGCCACACCTCGCCGGCCAGCCCGGCGGTGTCCGCGCGCACCCAGGCCGGCGGCGGTGGCCGGACGTTGGCCAACGACACGGACTACCCGATCCGCGACTACCAGCAGGTGTTCAGTCCGGTCACCTCCGCCCTGACCGGGCAGGCGGCGACCCCGCTGACGGTCGCGGTGACGATCCGGCACACGTGCGCCGAAGACCTCGGCGTCACGCTGCTGGACCCGAACGGCCGCGGGTACCCCCTCAAGTACAGCGGCGGCAGCACGTGCACGGCCTGGAACGGCACCCGGACGTTCACCGTTCCGGCGTCCTCGCCGGCCGGCGGCCGCTGGCAGCTGCGCGTCACGGACTACGGGCCCGGCGACACCGGCACCCTGGACACCTGGTCGATCACCCTGTGAGCGGCCGCGGGCCGGGTGCGTCCCGGCCCGCGGTGCCTCAGTCGAGGGGCAGGTTGAGCAGCGCGTTCTCGACCAGCTCCGGCATCGCCGGGTGGATCCAGTACTGCCCGCGCGCCATGCTCCGCGCGTCGAGGCCGAAGCTCATCGCCTGGATCAGCGGCTGGATCACCGAGGACGCCTGCGGCCCGATGATGTGCGCGCCGAGCAGCTGCCCGGTCGCCGGGTCGGCCAGGAGCTTCGCGAAGCCCGTGGTGTCCTCCATCGCCCAGCCGTAGGCGATCCCGGCGTAGTCCTGCTTCGAGACCACATAGGACACACCGAGCTCGCGCGCCTTCTGCTCGGTGAGCCCGACCGACGCGACCTGCGGGTGCGTGAACACCGCGTGCGGCACGAACCGGTGGTCGGCGGTGATCCGCTCGTCCGGGTGCAGCAGGTTGTGCTGCACCACGCGGGCTTCGTGGTTCGCGACGTGCTTGAGCTCGTGCGGCGAGGACAGGTCGCCGAGGGCGTAGATGCCCTCGACCGCGGTCTGCTGGTGGTCGTCGACCACGACGTGCCCACTGTCCATTGTGGTCACACCGGTGGCGGCGACGTCGAGCAGGTCGGAGTTCGGCTTCCGGCCGGTGGCGATCAGCAGCACGTCGCCCTCGACGGTTTCGGCACCCTGCGGTCCTTCGAGGTCCAGCGCGATGCCGGTGTCCGTCTTGCGGGCCCGCACGGTCTTGCGGTCGAGGCGGACGTCGAACCGCTCGGCGGCCAGTTCGGTGAAGCGGGCGCTGACGTCCTCGTCCTCCGAGCGCAGCAGCCGCCCGGACCGGTTGACCAGCGTGACCTGCACCCCGAAAGAGGCGAAGACGTGCGCGAACTCGGCCGCGATGTACCCGCCGCCGAGGATGACGATCCGCTCGGGCAGCTCGTCGAGCCGCATCACGGTGTCGGAGGTGTGGTAGCCGACGTCGTCCAGGCCGGGGATCTCCGGGATGACCGGGCGGCCGCCCGCGGCGAGCACGAACTTGTCCGCGGTCAGCACCTCGTCGGGGCGCCCGTCGGCGAAGCTGACGCGCAGCTCCTTGTGGCCGGTGAAGCGGCCCGTGCCTTCGTAGACGTCGACGTTCGCGTTGTCCTCGTGGCTGCGGCGGTACTCCGCGCCCCCTTCGGCGATCGGGTCGATCCGGCCGAAGATGCGGTCGCGGATGTCGCGCCAGCGCACGCCCTTCAGCTCTTCGTCGACGCCGTACTTCGCGCTGTGCGAAGGCGTGTACGCGACATCGGCGGCGTACACGAACATCTTCGTCGGGATGCAGCCCACGTTGAGGCACGTGCCGCCGAAGGTGCCCTTCTCGACGATCGCCGTCTTCTGGCCGGCGAACCCGGGGCCGAGGATGGAGTTCCCCGATCCCGTCCCGACGATCACCAGGTCGTAGTGGGGCACTGCATCCTCCGCGGGGTCCGGTTCCGGTCGTTCCACCCTAGCCAACCGCGCCGCCGGAGCGGGTGTTCCCCGCTGTGCTTAACGTCGTATTACGTGGTCAGTGGCCGGTCGCGGTGAAGTGCATCCGGTCGGTCGGGCTGCGCCAGTTCCCGCCCCAGCTCCACCCGATCGCCGCGAACGCGCGCACGGTCGCGTCGCCGGCCAGCACCATCCCGGGCCGCCTGCGCGCGCGGTCGACGTACGCCGAGGCCAGCTCGGGCAGCACCAGGCCGCCCTGGGTGTAGGGGTTGCAGAACGGGTTGACGTCGACGGCGAGGCCGTAGGCGTGCACCGACCAGGTCGTCTGCCCGCGCGCCGGGCGGCAGACGAACGCGCTGGTCGAGTTGCCGTCGCCGGTCGGGGGCGCGGTGAGCTCGGCGGGGGCCGTCACGCGCATCTCTTCGAGCGGGAAGCGCGCGGCGAACAGCTGCCCGAAGACCTGCGTGATGGCCGTCGCGGCGCTCGTGTTCACCAGCATCTCGCCGGTGTGCGCGCGGCCGTCGAAGCCCCAGAACGACATCGTCAGGTAGCGGAGGTCGGTCGCCTTGACCGGGCAGGCGGGCTGCCAGGTGCTGCGCGCGAGGACGTCGGCCGGAACGGCGCTGATCGTCGACGCGTAGGCGGTGCCGACGGGTGGCGGTAAGAGGTCTTTTGTCGGAAGTGCCCGGTTCACCAGTTCGGGTGGCGTCGGTTCGACCTCACCGAAGCCGTCCGGGCGGCGGGGGAGCGGCCGGGCGCCCACCTGCCAGGTGACCGCCGGAGCGCTCGACGTTTTCTCCGGTACGGCCGTCGTGCTCGGCGCGTTGGTCACCGGCGAAGGTGGCGCAGGTCCAGGCGGGGACGCCGGCGGTGGTTCCGGCGAGCACGCGCTCAAGGTGAGGGCCAGAGCCACCCACGCCACCGCCGTCCGCCACATCCGGCCAGCTTGACAGAACCGATCGACGGACGGAGACCACCCGTTCCAGTGACACCGTTTTGGGCCCCCTCGGCCTAGGGTATTGAGCGCACGTCGTTCACGCACCGGAGTCGTCCGGGTGCCGAACGCCTCGTTCCGTGCTGTCTCGAAAAGGGGAAGACCCATGTCCGTGAAGTCCCGCCGATCCCTGCTGTTCGTGAGCGGCGCGCTCCTCGCGGTCGCCGCGGTCGCCGTCCCGGTCGTGGTCGGCACGGCGTCGGCGGACCAGTCCTCGGCCAACCAGCCCCGGATCGTGGGCGGCGAGAAGGCTTCGCTGTCGGACCACCCGTACGCGGTGTACCTGACCGACGCGGGCGGAAACCAGTTCTGCGGCGCGGTGATCGTGAGCTCCACGTCGGTCGCGACGGCGGCGCACTGCGCGAAAGCGGTGGCGAAGCAGGACATCCGCGTCGTGGCCGGCCGCGAGGACAAGCGCACGACGGACGGCCAGGTCCTCGGCGTCTCGAAGGTCTGGGTCGCCCAGGGCTACACGGACCCGACGAAGGGCGCGGACATCGCCGTGCTGACCGTCCGCGGCCAGCTCGACTACCGGCCCGCGAAGCTGCCCGACAGCGGTGACGCGGGGCTCTACGCGAAGGGCACCCAAGCCACCGTGCTCGGCTGGGGCCGCGTCGCCGACGGCGGCTCCCGGTCCGACTACCTGCGCAGTGCCCAGGTGCCGGTCACCTCGGACAGCGAGTGCCATGCCGACTACAGCGTCTACGACCAGAAGAGCATGGTGTGCGCGGGCTACCCCGAGGGTGGCGTCGACGCCTGCCAGGGCGATTCGGGCGGTCCGCTCGTGGTCGGTGACACGCTGATCGGCATCGTCTCCTTCGGCGACGGCTGCGCGAAGGCGAACCGGCCGGGCGTGTACACGCGCGTGTCCACGTACGCGAACGACGTCGAAGCCCAGGCCCGGCCGCGCCTGCTCGGCTGAGCGTGATAGGCAGGGGTATGCCGATCCTGCACGACGCGACCGGTCCCGAGCTGACCGCGCCCCAGCTGCACGACATCCTCCGCCTGCGCGTCGACGTGTTCGTCGTGGAGCAGAAGGCCGCGTACCCGGAGCTCGACGGCCGTGACCTGCTCCCGGACACCCGTCACCTGTGGTTCTCCGACGCCGGCTCGGTCCTGGCCTACCTCCGGGTCCTGGCCGACCCGGGCGGCATCCGCCGCATCGGCCGCGTGGCAACGGCCGCGCCCGCCCGCGGCCAGGGCCTGGCGGCCCGCCTGATGGAGGCGGCCCTGACCATCCCGGGCGAGTACGTCCTCGACGCCCAGACCTACGTCCAAGGCTTCTACGCCCGCTACGGCTTCGTAGCCGAAGGCGCCGAGTACCTCGACGACGACGGAATCCCCCACATCAAAATGCGCCGCCGCCCCTGATGCCCCCGCAATCACGCGTGATACGCGCCCCATCACGCGAGTTCCGCCTTCAATCACGCGAGACCCGCGCCTGATCACACGATCCGACCGTCCAGGTACGCAATCCGACCCTCCGCGTACGCGTGTCGTCCGTCCAGGTACGTGTGTCGTCCGTTGCGGTGCGGCTCAGGCGAGGGCGCCCCGTGGTGCCGTCGCGGTGATCACCTTCACCGCGCGGTCCACATCGGCCTCGGTGAGGTCGGCCCGCGCGGTCAGCCGGAGCCGCGAGATCCCGTCCGGCACCGACGGCGGCCGGAAGCACCCCACCCGGATGCCCTGCTCCACGCACGCCGCGGCCCACGCCACCGCCGTCTCCGCGGACGGCGCCTGAACCGAGATCACGGCGGCGTCCGGCACGCTCGCCTTCAGCCCCGCCGCCTTCAGCGACATCGCCAGGTTGCCCGCGTTCTCGACCACCTTCTCCGCGAGCCCCGGCTCGTCCTTCAACGCGTGCAACGCGGCCAACGCGGCCGCGGCACTCGCGGGCGCCAGCGCGGTGTCGAAGATGAAGCTGCGTGCGGTGTCCACCAGGTGCTTGATCACCCGCCGCGGCCCCACCACCGCGCCACCCTGGGCGCCGAGGGACTTCGACAGCGTCAACGTCGTGACGACGTCGGGCGCGCCCGACAGCCCGGCCGCGTGGACCGCGCCCCGGCCGCCTTCGCCCAGGACGCCGAAGCCGTGCGCGTCGTCCACCAGCAGCGCCGCGCTGTGCGAACGGCAGATCCCGGCCAGCTCCTCCAGGGGAGCGAGGTCGCCGTCGACCGAGAACACCGAGTCGGTCACCACCAGCGCCCGCGGCTTGCGCCGGGTCGCCAGCGCGTGCTTGATCGCCGACGGCGTCGAGTGCGCGACCGCGGCGACGTCGGCCCGCGACAGCCGGCAGCCCTCGATCAGCGATGCGTGGATGTACTTGTCGGTGACGATCGCCGACTCGGCCCCCGACAGCGCCGTCACCGCACCGAGGTTCGCGGCGAAGCCGGACGAAAACACGAGCGCCGCCTGCGCGCCGCAGAACCGGGCGAGCTCCAGCTCCAGCTCGGTGTGCAGCTCGGTCGATCCGGTGACCAGCCGCGATCCGGTCGACCCGGCGCCCCAGCGCAGCGCGGCGGCCGCGGCAGCGCCGGCGACCCGCTTGTCGCGGGCCAGCCCGAGGTAGTCGTTGCCGGCCAGGTCGAGCTCGTCGGCCTGCGCGGGACGCGGCCGCAGCTGCCGCACGAGTCCCGCGTTCGCCCGCTTCTCCGCCTCGGCGTCGAGCCAGTCGAAAACCTCTTCGGGCGGGAGCGTCGGCGGCGTAGTCACGTCCCGCAGTCTCCCATCCGGGCCCGGCGGCTCCGCCAAGCGGGGCGTGGAAACGCCGGAAGCCCCGGACCGCGTGGTCCGGGGCTTCCGAAGGAGGAACTCAGCTGTCGTAGCCGCGACGCGGGCCACGGCTCGGGCGGCCGTAGCCACCGCCGTTGCCCGAGCGGGGCTGACGGCCGCGGCCGCCGAAGCCACCGGGACGGCCTTCGCGGTCGCCGCCGCGGTAACCACCGCGCTCGCCGCCACGCTCGCCACCGCGGTCACGGTCGCCGTAGCTGCCGCGGTGGGACCCGCCGCGCTCGCCGCCCCGGCTGCCGCCGAAGCCACGGTCACCGCGGAAGCCACCGCCGCCACGGCGCGGGTTCTCGCGCCGCTGCTCGACGACCGGCTCGCCGCTGGGCTCCTGGGCGCCGGTGATGCGGGACAGCTCGGCGTCGCCCGGGCGGACCGTGGTCGACTCCGCGCGCACGCCGGCGCGGTCGGTCAGCCGGCGGACCATCCGGCGCTGGTCGTGCGTCGCCAGCGTGACGACCACACCGGACGCCCCGGCGCGGGCCGTGCGGCCGGCGCGGTGGAGGTAGTCCTTGTGGTCGGCCGCCGGGTCGACGTGCAGCACCAGCGAGATGTCGTCGACGTGGATGCCGCGCGCGGCGACGTCCGTGGCGACCAGCACCGGGGTGAGGCCGTCCTTGAAGTCGGCGAGGACGCGGTTGCGCTGCCCCTGGGTCTTGCCGCCGTGCAGCGCCGCCGCGTGCACGCCCTGCTCGCGCAGCCGCTCGGTGAGCCGGTCGACGTGGTGCTTGGTGCGCACGAACATGATCGTGCGGCCGTCGCGGGCGCCGATCTGCGTGATGACGTCCTGCTTGTCCTGGTGCGAGACCTGGAGCACGTGGTGGTCCATGGTCGTCACGCTGGCGGTCGACGGCGCGACCGAGTGCGTCACCGGGTCGGTCAGGTACTGCTTGACCAGGCGGTTGACGTCACCGTCGAGCGTCGCCGAGAACAGCAGCCGCTGCCCGCCCGGCGGGGTGAGGTCGAGGATCTCGCGGACCTGCGGCATGAAGCCCATGTCCGCCATCTGGTCGGCCTCGTCGAGGGCGATGAAGTTGCAGTCGCCCAGGTGCGCGGTGCCCTGCCGGACGTGGTCCGACAGCCGGCCGGGGGTGGCGATCAGCAGGTCGACGCCGCGGGACAGCGCGTCCGCCTGGCGGGCGAAGGCCATGCCGCCGACGGCCGTGCGGCACCACAGGCCGAGCGCCTTGGCCAGCGGGGTGAGCGAGTCGGCGACCTGCATGGCCAGCTCGCGGGTCGGGACCAGGATCAGCGCGCGGGGGCGCTTCGGGCGGGCCTTGCCGCCGTCCAGCCGGGCCAGCATGGCCAGGCCGAAGGCGAGGGTCTTGCCCGAGCCGGTCTGGGCGCGGCCGAGCACGTCCCGGCCGGCCAGCGCGTCCGGGATGGTCGCGGACTGGATCGGGAAGGGCTGGTTGATGCCCGCGTCGGCCAGCGCGCGGAGCAGCGGCTCCGGCAGGCCCAGCTGGGCGAACGTCTTGGTGGCCACGGTCTCGACGGCGTCGTCGCGCAGCATGTCGCCGCCCGCAGGCCGCTGGCGCGGCTTGTGGTCGGGACGGCCCGCGCGGGCGGACGTCGAGGAGTGGCCGGAGTTGAACGTGACTGTCACAAATGCCTCTCGGACGTGGTTCGTCGCAAGGGAGGCCCGGGCTGCCCGCGCGCAGGCAGGGCAAGATGGTGTGCGATGGGCGTTCACAGGGACGGACCCGGCACACCGTGTCATCGCTTGCCGACACCGCGCGCCGCTTGGGTTACGGATTACCGCGAGCCATTCGGTGGCTTTGGAGGCGACGGACACCAACTCATCCACGCCGCCGGTTGCGGTCTGTGTTCACTGTACCCGAGGTGGGGCCGGGGCTACGCATCGAGGTCACCGGTTGTGGGCGGCGTCGCAGGCGTGTTCCGCACCACAGCCGCGACGCCGCCCCGGAATCAGCCGATCCCGGCGGCCGAAACGAGCTCGGCCAGCAGTTCCCCGGTGTTCGTGACGTGCTCGCCGAGGCCGCGGCCGTGGAACCAGCCGGCCAGGTTGCGCACGTCCCGCGCCAGGAACTCGACGCCGCCCGGGTTGGCGACGACGTCGACGACCTGGGGCAGGTCGATCACCATCAGCCGCCCCCGGTGCACCAGCAGGTTGTACGCCGAGAGGTCGCCGTGCGCGAGCCCCTCGGACGCGAGCAGCTCGAGCGCGGCGGTGGCCTGGAACCACAGGTCCTGCAGCTCGCCGGGGTCCGGGCGGACCTGGGCCAGCCGGGGCGCGGCGGTGCCGTCGTCCTCGCCGAGGAACTCGAGCAGCAGTTCCGTCCCCTCGCGCTGCACCGGGTAGGGCACCGGCGCGCCGAGCGTCCACAGGCGACTCAGCGCGGCGAACTCGGCCACCGCCCACTGTTCGGCGATGAGGTTGCGGCCGAACGCGCTGCGCTGCGCCATCGCCCGCATCTCGCGGGACCGGCGCATCCGCCGCCCTTCGAGGTAGCCCGCGTCGCGGTGGAACAGCTTGTGCTCGTCGCTGCGGTAGCGCTTGGCCGCGAGCAGTGTGCCCGGTGTGCCGGGCAGCCCGCGCCGCAGCAGGTGGACGTCGGCCTCCTTGCCGGTTTTGAGGACGCCGAGGTCGGTGTCGACCGCGGCGAGCTCGGTGACGACCCAGTCGGGCCGGGGTAGCGGGCCGTGTTCGGCGTCGTCCCAGGTGGACCAGCGGTCGGCGCCGTCGGGCAGCTGGTTTTCGGTGTAGGCGTCGTCGCGCAGCTTGGCGAGCCGGACGCGCTCGGCTTCGGTCAGCCGCCCGCTGCGGGTGGGTTCGGGTTCCTCGAACCGCCCGCGGCGCCGCGAACGCGCTTCGCGGCGTCGGGTGGGTTGGTCGTCGAAAAGGTCTTCGAAGTCGTGCTGGCGCACTGGTGGGTTTCTCCTCGATCAGGGATGCCCCACCGGGCGCGTGGTCAGCCTCGGGGGGCGGGTGGGTGAGGGCGCGAAAGGGCCCGGACAGTCATCACGACAGGCACCTCCCGTTCTCGCTCACCGGCTCCCTGCCGGGTGCGCCCAGGATGCCGGACCGCTCCGGCGCCGCGCAACCGTATTTCGCGGCGGCCGCCGCGAAAGGAGTATTCCGGCAGTTTCCTTGAATTCCGCCCGGCGGCGTGGTCACGATAAAAGGGCAGGACGACCGAGGAAGGCGGCAGATGGACAGCTACGACGTGGTGATCGTCGGCGGTGGGCACAACGGCCTGGTGGCGGCCGCGTACCTGGCGCGGGCGGGCCGGTCGGTGCTCGTGCTCGAACAGCGGGAAGAGACCGGTGGCGCCGCCGTTTCGTTCCGCGCGTTCGAGGGCGTGGACGTCCGGCTTTCGCGCTACTCGTACCTGGTCAGCCTGCTGCCGAAGAAGATCGTGGCCGACCTCGGCCTCGACGTGGAGCTGCGACGGCGCCGGATGTCGTCCTACACCCCGTCGGGCGGCACCGGTCTCCTTGTCGACAACGACGACGCCGTCCGGACGGCGTCGTCGTTCCGGGCGGTCACCGGGTCCACATCGGACTTCTCGGCCTGGCAGCGGTTCTACGAGCTCACCGGGCGCGTCGCCGGGCGCGCGTTCGGGACGCTCACCGAGCCGTTGCTGTCCGAAGTGGACTTCCGCGCGCGCGTCGGCGACGCGGAAGCGTGGTCCTTGCTGTTCGAGCGGCCGATCGGCGAAGCGCTCACGTCGTGGTTCCGCGACGACACGGTGCGCGGCGTGGTGCTCACCGACGCGCTGATCGGCACGTTCGCCCCGGCGGGCGGCGAGGACCTGCGCCAGAACCGGTGCCTGCTCTACCACGTCATCGGCAACGGCACCGGCGACTGGGACGTCCCGGTCGGCGGCATGGGCGCGGTCACCCGTTCGCTCGCGGCAGTGGCAGCCGCGGCGGGCGCGCGCCTGGTGACCGGTGCGGAGGTGCTCTCGGTCGACCCGGACGGCGAGGTGCGGTACCGGCGCGCCGATGCCGAGTTCGCCGTCCGGGGCGGGCACGTCCTGGCGAACGTCGCGCCGGCGACGCTCGCGCGCCTGCTGGGCGAGGAACCGGCGGACCGCCCGGAAGGCGCGCAACTGAAGGTGAACATGGTGCTGACGCGGCTGCCGAGGCTGCGTGACCCGGACGTCGATCCGGCCGAGGCGTTCGGGGGCACCTTCCACGTCAACGAGACCTTCGCACAGCTGGAGACGGCGTACCGGGAGGCGGCGGCGGGCAGGATCCCCACGCTGCCGCCGTGCGAGATCTACTGCCACTCGTTGACGGACCCTTCGATCCTCGGTCCGGCCGAACGCGCGGCCGGCACGCACACGCTCACCCTCTTCGGCCTGCACATGCCGGCCCGCCTTTTCGAGGGACGCAACGAAGAAGCCCGGGAAGCGGCGTTGCGCGCGACGCTCGCTTCGCTGAACAGCGTGCTGGCCGAGCCGATCGAGGAGTGCCTGCTGACCGGGCCGGACGGCAGGCCCTGTGTGGAAGCGAAAACCCCGCTGGACCTGGAAGCCGAGCTGGGCCTGCCGGCGGGGCACATCTTCCACCGGGACCTGTCGTGGCCGTACGCGGAAGATCCGGCCCAGGCCGGTCGCTGGGGCGTCGAGACCGCCCATGAACGCATCCTGTTGTGCGGTGCGGGTGCCGTGAGAGGAGGTGGTGTCAGCGGCATCCCGGGCCACAACGCGGCGATGGCGGTGCTCGGCGTCCGAGCGTAATCGGTGAGCCGGAATTGCCCGCGGTCGATATCCGGTGAAAAAGGCACGGTTTCCGGGAATCGGCGCTGCCCCATGCAGGTGCATCGCGTGGGGCGGCGTTGACACCCGGATCCGCCGGTGCTCCCATGAAAAACGGCCGGATGGCGGTGGGGCGCGGGAGGGTCATGATGGGCGAAACAGTGGCATTCACCGATTTCCCGCTCGAGATCAGAAGGCGCGCCGCGGGCTACCTCGGCGTGGCTTCCGGGAGCGGGATTCCCGAAGTGTCGCGGATCGGGTCCGAAGGGACCGAGAGTTCCGAAAACACCGAGCGTTCCGAAGGAAAGGAAGGTACCGAAGGGAGCGAGACCAGCGAGCGCTCCGAGATGACGGAAACCAGCGAGACCACCGAGACCAGCGAATCGGCGGAGCGGTATGTCGGCCGGTTCCGCTGACGGTGACGGCGGATCCGGTCCGCCCGGTGACCCGTTCATCCCGGCCGAAGCGCGGCCCGCGGTGGTCGACGAGCTGGCGCGAACCGCCTGGCAGGTCGCGGCGGCCCTCGAAGCCTGGGAAACCAGCGGGCGGTGACCCTCCTGGTCATCGCCCCGGACGCGGACGAGACGGCGGCCCGGTTCGCCGCTTTCGCCACCGCGCAAGGCCATCCGGCGGTCGTCGCGCACGGGTTCGGCCGCGTCGCCGTCTCGGTGCGGGTCACCCGCGAGCGGACGTACCGCGCGCGGCTGACCGTCGACGGCGCCGAGGTGGCCGGGATCCTCAACCGGGGGACCGGCGGCTGGAGCGAGGAGCCGGACCCGGACCGTGCCTTCGCCGCGGCCGAAACCTACGCGGCGTTCTGGTCGGCGGTCGCGCTGTGGCCGGGGCCGGTGGTCAACCGGCCGTCGGAGCATGGGTTCTTCGGGCGCCTGGACCCGCTCGAACTCGCCGGAACCGGCGCGGTCGAACCGCCGCGCACGGTGATCCTCAACGACGGTTCGGCGCCGGGACGGGAGGTGTACCGGATTCCCGAGTGGACAGTGGTGGACCCGGCCGCTCCACGCAGCCGGTTCGACGTCGTCCAGATCGGCGACCCGGGCCGCGCGCGCCGGTTCCTCGTGGCCGGAGCCGAGGTCTTCGAAGTGGGTGACGCGAGCGGGCGGCTCGACGCCGAGACGGCGGATCGGGTGGCCCCGATCGTCGCCTGGCTCCGCGGCCGGGGCGCGGTGTTCGCCGACTTCCGGGTGGAGCTGGACGCCGGTGTCCCGCGGCTGGCCGACGTCTCGTCCTGGCCGGGGCACCACCTCTTCCCGGACCGGGAAGACCGGGTCTACGCGGCCCTGCTGACCGGGCTCGCGTCGTGATCCTGTGCCTCGGCGTGGCGGCCGACCCGACCTTCACGGCCGGGCTGCGGGCGCTGCGGCGGGCCGGCGCCGCCTTCCGGGCGGTCGACCTGCCCTCGCTGGCGATGCGCGGCAGCATCCGGATCCCGGTGGCGAGCCCGGCCGACACCCTGCTGTCGCTGGACGGCGTGCGGTACCGGGCGGGGGACTTCTCCGCCGTCTGGTGCCGGCTCGTGGAGGTCGCCTCCGCCGCGCCGACGGCCGAGCTGGCCGCGGCCTCGGCGGGGCAGGCCGAGGCGCTGGCGCGGATCCTCGGCTTCCTGCCCGGCCGGGTGATGAACCCGCCGCTGCGGGAGGCGTCGGGCTTCACCAAGCTGCTGCACGCCGTGGCGCTCGGCGAGGTCGCCGGCTGGCGGATCCCGGAAACCTGCCTGACCTCCGATCCCCGGGAGGCGCTGGACTTCGTCCGCGGCTGCCGGGCCGGCGCGATCTTCAAGGGCGCCAGTGCCACGAAGACGTGGGCGACGGTGTTCGAGCCGCACCACGAGTCCCGGCTGCCGCGGCTGGTCCACCTGCCGGTGCTGTTCCAGGAGCGGATCACCGGGCCGGACGTGCGGATCCACGTCGTCGGCGACCGGGCGTTCGGCGAGCTGATCGACTCGCCGGTGCTCGACTACCGGACCGTCCGGGGCGTCAACGACTACCGCCCGCTCGTCCCGCCGCCGGAAATCGCCGAAGGGTGTGCCCGGCTGACCGGGCACTGCGGCGTCCCCCTGCTGGGTGTCGACTTCAAGATCGAGCGCGCCACCGGTGAGTGGTTCTTCCTGGAGGCCAACTCGATGCCGTGCTTCGAGGGCTACGACGAGCGGGCCGGCGGCGCCATCTCACGCGCGATGGTCGACTGGCTCGTCACGCCGTGACCCGTGTTCCGCGCAGAGGCAGGCGACGCCCGGCTCGATCCACTCCTGCCCGGCCCATTCCGGGTGCCGCTCGACGAGCAGTGAGCGGACCTCGGCGGTGGTCTCCTCGACGCCCATCGCCGAGTCACGGCGCCGCCAGGTCTCTTCGCGCAGCTCGTGCAGGTAGTCGCGGACGTCGGTGAGGACCGGCAGGCCGCCGATGTCGCCGTGGCCCGGCACGACCACGCGGGGCGCGGTGGCGATCAAGCCGTCCAAGACGCCGAGCCAGCCGACGCCCGAGACGTCCACGTCGTACGGCGGGAACCACGGGAAGATGGCGAACTGCCCGGTCTCGGCCAGGTCGCCGGTGAACAGCACGCCCGCGTCCGGCACCTCGATGACCTGGTCGCCCTTGGTGTGGCCCTGTCCGGTGGGCCGGAGCCGGACGGTCCGGCCGCCGAGGTCGAGGTCGTACCCGTCGTCGAAGACCACGTCGGGGGCAGGCACGCGCACGCCGTCGAGGCGGCGGGCGATCACCTCGCCCAGGCCGCGGAACATCTCCAGGTAGCCCGCGCCCTTGGTGGCGAGGTCCTCCGCCTGGGCGCGGTTGACCAGGTAGGTCGCCTCGCCGGCGAACACCTGCGCGCCGAACGCGTGCTCGGGGTGGAAGTGCGTCGTGGTCAGATAAAGGCGACGGCCCTTCGCCAGTTCGCGCGCGAAGGCGAGCACCTGCGATGCGTTCGCGGTGCCGATGCCCGTGTCGACGACGAGGACGGCTTCGGTGCCGCCGACGACACCGATGTTGGGCACCAGGTCGACCCGGTCGTTCGGGATCACCAGCAGGTCGGGGGCGATCTCGCGGGCGCCGGAGACGCGGACGGCGGGATCGGTCAGCTCGGTCATGCCCCGATTCCACCGCCGCGCGGGTGCGGGCGTCCAAGACCGGTTCGGTGGTGCCGATACCGGGCGAATATCGTCGCCGGTCATGGAGCTGCGCACGCTGCGGTACTTCGTCGCGGTCGCCGAAGAACTCCACTTCGGCCGGGCCGCGGCGCGGTTGCACATGAGCCAGCCGCCGCTGAGCCGGGCGATCAAGCAGCTGGAGACCGACGTCGGGGCCGTCCTGCTGCTGCGGTCCGCCGCGGGCGTCACGCTCACCCCGGCCGGCGCGGCGCTGCTGGCCGAGGCGCGGGCGCTGCTCGACCAGGCCGACCAGGCCCGCGTGCGCGTCGCCACGGCGGCGGGCGCGCCGACCCTCACCGTCGGCATCCTCGGCGACGGGGCCGACCCGGCCGCGACCCGGCTCGCCGACGCCTACCGGCGGCAGCACCCGGACGTCGAGGTCCGCGTCCGTGACGCCGACCTGACCGACCCAACCTGCGGCCTGCGGGCCGGGCTCGTCGACGTCGCGCTGACCCGCGGGCCGTTCGACGGGACCGGGCTGAGCGTGCACGAGCTGCGCGCCGACCCGGTGGGTGCGGTGCTGCGTGCCGACGACCCGCTGGCCGGCCGCGACCGGCTCGCGCTCGCCGACCTGGCCGGACGGCGCTGGTTCCGGTTCCCCGACGGCACCGATCCGGTCTGGCAGGCGTACTGGCACGGCGGCGAAGCACGCGAAGGCCCGGTGGTGCGGGCGGTCCAGGAGTGCCTGCAGGCCGTGCTGTGGAACGGGACCGTCGGGGTGATGCCGCTCGGGCACCGGCCGCCGGGCGAGCTGGTCGTGGTGCCGTTGCCGGACATGGCCCCGAACCCGGTCGTGGTCGCGTGGCAGGACGGCGACGACAACCCGCTGATCCGCTCGTTCGCCCGGATCGCGGCGGCCGCCTACCGGTCCTGACCGGCGAAGGCGTGGCCCGGTTCCTCCGGTGCTCGCCCGCCCACTCCGCCGGGCGCGGGCCCGCGCCGCCGTTGCGGAGCCGGGCGCCGAGTGAAAAATGAATGTTCATTCGCTATGCTCGCCGCATGCGTTCCGCCAGCCGCACCGCCGAGCACGTCGCCCTGTTCCGCGCCCTGGAGACCCGGCGCCCCGACCGGCTGTTCGCCGACGACCTCGCCATCCGGTTCCTGCCGGCGCGCTACCGCTGGCTCGTCCGGGCCGCGGCCGTCCGGCCGCTCGGGGCCGGCATCGCGCGGGTCATCGACCGTCGTTACCCGGGTGGGCCTCGCCTGTCGGCGGTCGCCCGCACCCGGCTGATCGACGACCTGCTCGCCGAGGCGGCGCCGGAGCAGGTCCTGCTGCTCGGGGCCGGCTACGACAGCCGCGCCCACCGGCTCCCCGGCGCGTTGCCCACCTACGAGGTCGACCACCCGCTGACCCAGCGGGTCAAGCGGCAGCGCGTCGCCGACCGGCCGCACGTGCACTACGTGCCCGTCGACCTCGGCGCCGACAGCCTCGCCGCGGCCCTCGACGGCTTCCCGCCGAAGCGCACGGCCGTCGTCTGGGAGGGCGTCACCAACTACCTCACCGAGCAGGCCGTCGACACGACGCTGCGCGACCTCGCCGCGATCACCGCGCCGGGCAGCACGGTCATCTTCACCTACGTCGACCGGGCCGTTCTCGGCGCCGACGTTCCCTGGCAGCGGAAGGTCGCGCAGGTCGGCGAGCCGTGGACGTTCGGCTTCCGGCCCGCCGACGTGCCCGGCTTCCTGGCCGAACGGGGTCTGGACCTGAAGGGTGACCTGTCGGCGAAGGACGCGGCCGTCCGCTACCACCGGGACGAGCCCGCCGCCGCGTTCTACCGGATCGCGTGGGCGGTGGTCCGGTAGATGCCCAAGGTCAGCGACGAACACCTGGCGAGCCGCCGCCGCCAGATCCTCGACGCCGCGGCGAACTGCTTCGCCCGCAGCGGGTTCCACCGCACGTCGATGCAGGACATCGTCCGGGAGTCCGGTCTGTCCGCCGGGCTGATCTACCGGTACTTCACCGGCAAGGAGGACATGATCCTGGCGATCGTCGGCGAATGGCACACGTCCCGCGACGCGGGCCTGGGCGACGCCGGCGATCCCCTTGCCGCCTACCTGGACCTGTTGCGGGAAATCGCCGGCCCGGACGCCGCCCGGCAGCGCAACCTCGGCCTGCAGGCGTGGGCGGAAACCGTCCGCGAACCCCGGATCCGCGACCTCGCCCGCCAAGGCGTCGACGACCAGCGGGCCGCCTTCGGCGACCTCGCCCCGGACGCCTTGATCCGCGTGCTCGTGGCCATCTACCAGGGACTGCTGCTGCAGGCTTCGTGGGACGACGGCCTGGACGCCGAAGCGTTCGTCACGGCGGTCCGGGACCTCGTGCGGGACCGGATGGCCTAGACCACCGGCGCGCGGCGGACGTCGTAGAGGTCCCAGTCCAGTTGCCAGAAAGCGTCGATGCCGTGCTCGCGGATGAACTTCCGCTCGGTGTCGTGCACCGGGTAGCACCCCGCGATGCTGATCGGCGGGCCGCCGATGTCGATCAGGGTGTACTGGTGGGCGTCGAGGCCGGCCGGCGCCGACACGGCGAACGCCGTCATCGCCGACTCCGGGGCGATCGGCTGGCCGAAGTCGATGGTGTCGCCGTAGACGAACGGGCACGTCCCGCGCAGCTGCTCGGCCAGGTAGCCGATGGCCAGCGCCCACACCGGATCGTCGGAGCGGACGCTGATCCACAGCTCCGGCCGCACGCCGTGCCAGTCCGGGTGGTCGGCCAGGGAAAGGCCGTAGGTGGCGCCGGTCAGGTAGCGCGGCTCGGGCTCGTCGGCGTAGACGAACGCGATGACGTCGTCGAGCCCGGGCTGCGTCGAGGGAATGGGCTGCAGCCGGGGCGCGGCGGACCCGGTCAGGGTGTCGAGATGGGCGAGATACCGCTCGGCACGGCTCGGCATGGCGCGCAGCATACGGCCGGGCGGGCGCCGGTGGCGGTTATCCCGTTGGCCCCGGCGCGGCAAGATCGGGCAGGGTGGGAACCATGCGAGTGCTCGTGATCGGCAGTGGGATCGGCGGCGCGGCGACGGCCTGGCACCTGGCGGGCCGCGGCGCGGAAGTGATCGTGGCGGACGCGGCGCGGCCGGGAACGGCGACCGAGGCCGGCGCCGGCATCGTCAGTCCCTGGGCGTCCCGCTCGGAGGACGCGGTGTACCCGCTGGCGGCGGCCGCCGCGCGGTACTACCGGGAGTTCGCCGCGGAACTCGAAGGCTCGTCGTTCGAGGTCGTCGGCGGGATGATCGCGTCGGCCGACGACGCCGAGCTGACCCGGGCGCAGGAGCGGCTGACGTCCCGGGCGGCGGACGCGCCGGAGATCGGCGAGATCCGGCGCCTCGACCCGGCGAAGGCGCGCGAGCTGTTCCCGGCGCTGGCACCCGGGCTGAGCGCGGTGCACCTGGCCGGCGCCGGCCGCGTGGACGGCCACCAGCTCCGCCGCGCATTGCTGGCGGGGGCCGAGCGCCGGGGCGCGAAGTTCGTCGACGGCGAGGTGGCGTTCCGCGCGGACGGCACGGTGGCGGGCCCGGACGGCGTCCTGGAAGCGGACAGCGTGGTGGTGGCGGCGGGTGCGTGGAGCCGCGAACTGCTGGCCCCGCTGGGGATCGACCTGCCGGTGACGCCGCACCGGGGCCAGATCAGCCACTTCGACCTGCCGGGCACGGAAACGGCGGCCTGGCCGGTGGTCCTGCACGGCCCCAGCCACTACCTGCTGGCCTTCGGCGGCGGCCGGGTGGTCGCGGGCGCGACCCGCGAGCCGGACGCGGGCTTCGACTACCGCGTGACGGCGGCCGGCCAGCGCGAGGTCCTGGACAACGCACTGGCGGCGGCCCCGGGCCTCGCGGACGCAACCCTGGCGGAGACCCGCGTCGGCTTCCGCCCGGGAACGCCGGACGGCCTGCCGGTACTGGGCCTGATCCGCCCGGGCCTGGCGGTGGCGACGGGCTTCGGCGCGGGCGGGCTGACGAACGCCCCGTTCGCGGGCAAGCTGGTGGCGGCGGTGGCACTGGGCGAGGACCCGGGCTTCGACCTGCGCCCGTTCGCGCCGGACAGGTTTTGAGGGCGGTCGCTTCCGAGGCGGACCCGGGGCGTGGTTCGAACGGGGCTGTCAGCCCTCGGTGACCAGGTCCAGTGCGTGCTCGCCCGTGCGCTCGACCACCAGGCCCGCCTTGGTGATCACCTTCGCCAGCTGGTCCACAGTGGACGGCTCGGCCCGCGTGGCCGCCAGTACGCGCGCCAAGCGGCCCTTGTACGCCTTGTTGAAGTGGCTCACCGTCACGCGCTCGCCGTGGGCGTTCTCCGTCACCACGCGGACCGTCACCGCGTCCGGGCGGAGCTTGGCGAAGGCCGAGTACGTGCCCGACCGCAGGTCCACCACCAGGCCCTCCACCCCCTGCAGCACCGGCTCGAGCACCGGTTTCCACAGCCCGCGGACCGTGCCCAGCGCCGGCAGGGAGTTGCCGCCCGAGAGGCGGTACGCCGGGATCGGGTCGGTCGCCGACACCACGCCGAACAGCGATGACGTCACCGCCAGCCGCCGGTGGGCCTTCTCCAGGCCCGCCCTCGTGAAGCTCTTCACGTCCAGTGCGTCGTACAGCACGCCGGTGTAGCGGCGCAGCGCCGGCATCGTCGGGGACGTCCACAGCCGCGCGTTGCGCTCCACCTCGCCGACCTGCCGCTCGGTGATGCCCAGGACCGCGATGCTCGCCGGGACGTCCGCGGCCAGCTCGGCCAGCGCGTCGGCCAGCTTCGCGCGCGTCGGGTTCAGCTCGGGGTACGACAGCGCGCCGAGGTCGAGCGGGCCGCCGCGGCCGCCGTCGGCCTTGGTCTCGGAAGGGGGGAGGAGCACCAGCACCGCCCGAGCCTACTGCGCCGGCCGGCGCCGATCCGGACGGCGGCCGCGGCGGACGGTAATGGAGGTGCGCGGCCGCCGTCGTCCGGCCTAGCCTCCCGGCATGGACCTGACCTGGCGCCCGTTGACCCTCGACGACGCTCCCGCCCTCGCGCGGCTGTACGCGGCGGCCGAGGAAGTCGACCGGACGGGTGAACACTTCAGCGCGGAAGACCTCCGCGAAGAGCTGGCCGCGCCCAACGTCGACCTGGCCCGCGCCACCGTCGGAGCCTGGGCCGGCGGTGAGCTCGTGGGCTACGGCCTGGCCCGCCGCCGCGACGCCGCCGACCCGGTGCACATGATCCGGCTCCAGTCGGTCGTGCACCCGGGCCACCGGACCGACGCCGTCGGCACTCACCTGGCCGAGTGGTTCGCGCGCACGAGCCGGGAGGTCCACGAGCGGGCCTTCCCGGGCGCGCCCCTCGAACTGCACCACGGCAGCCACCAGAACGAGCGCTGGATCGCCGGCGTCCTCACCCGCGCGGGCTACACGCACGGCCGGACCATGGTCAACATGCGCGTCGGCCTCGCCGACCTGCCGCCGCAGCCCCCGCTGCCGGACGGCTTCGAGGCGGTGCCGTTCGACTTCGCGCACGACCTCGCCGCGCTCGACGCCCGCAACGACACCTTCGCCGACCACTGGGGCAGCACGATCTACGAGCCGGACGCCTGGCGCCACCTGGTCACCGGTTCCAAGGACTTCCGCCCGGACCTGTCGTTCCTCGTCCTCGACGGCGACAAGGTGCTGGCGTTCGTCCTCAGCCACCACTACGCGTCCGAAACCGAGGCGACGGGCATCCGCGAGCACTACGCCACCTGGGTGGGAACCCGGGCGGCCCTGCGCGGCCGCGGCGTCGCTTCCGGGCTGCTGGGGCACACGCTGAAGGCGGCGAAGGCCGCGGGATTCGACCGGTCGGCCCTCAACGTCGACGTCGACAATGCGCACCGCGCGCTGGGGGTTTACGAGCGGTGCGGATATCGCGTCGACGACGAATGGCACGTGTACGTGCTGTCCTGAAATTGGGACGCCCCACCGCCGATCGGGGAATGGACGGCATTCGTACCATCACGACATGAAGCCGACTTCCACCTCGCCCGGGTCGAGGGCATTGGCCGCTTCGCTGCGCGAAGTGCGGGTAGCGCGGGGAAAGGGGCTGCGCGAACTCGCCCGGATGGTCCGGATTCTGCCGCAGTTGTTGTCGGCGTGGGAAAAGGGACAGCGGGTGCCGCAGCCGGAGGACGTGGCACGGCTGCTGGGCGCGCTGCGGGTCGACGACCTGACGTACGACCGCATGATGCGCCTGGCCAGGCACGCCCGCGACGACAACTGGCTCGACTCGAACCCGTCCGACCTGCCGCCCGCGCTGAACGGGATCGTGGAGTACGAGCGCACGGCTACCCGCATCACGATGTGGTCGCTCGCGGTATTGCCGGGAATCCTGCAAACTCCGGACTATGCCCGCGATGTGCTGAGCAATGCCGAGATCGGCTTGGCGCAGGCGGACGCGATGCTCGTGGCGCGGCTGGAGCGCCAGCGGATCCTGGTGAAGCCGGATCCCGTGCGGCTGACCGCATTCCTCGGCGAAATGGCGATCCGCGAACAGATCGGCAGTGCCGACATCATGTCCGACCAGATGGATCATCTGACCGAAGTGGCCGGGCTGAGCAATGTTTCGCTGCGGATCGTGCCCGCGAACATCGGTTACCACCCCGGTCTGATCGGTCCGTTCGTCCTGTACGAATTCGGTTCCCTGCCGCCCATCGTGCACCTGGAAAGCTCCCACGCCACCGCATTCCTGCACGATGAAGATGTTGTCCGCGACTACCGGCGCCAGGCTAAGATCTTGGCGAGCAGGGCGTTGAGCGAAGACGCCACCCGGGAGTTGTTCCGGGAGGTCGCACGATAACCCGGGAGGCTGCCGCATGGAGAACGTCACCTGGCGCAAGTCGAGTTTCAGCGGCGGTCAGTCCGAGTGTGTCGAGGTGAAGCTCGACCGATCGGTCGGCATCCGGGACACGAAGGCCCGGGAGCACGGCGAGCTGACCGTCTCCCGTGCCGCGTGGGCCGCCGCCGTCACCGCTCTACGAGGTTGAGCAGCTCCTCACCCTTCGCGTACCTCCGCAACTGCTCCGCCGCGAGCTTCTTCGCGCGCGGGTAGAACGACGACGACCCGCCCGCGATGTGCGGCGTGATGACCACGCCCGGTACCGTCCACAGTGGATGGTCCGCGGGCAGCGGCTCCGGGTCGACGACGTCGAGCCCGGCGCGCAACCGTCCGGTGCGGGTCTCGGCGAGCAGTGCTGCGGTGTCGATCGCCGTGCCGCGGCCGACGTTGACGACCAGGGCGTCGTCGGGGAGCGCGGCGAGCTCGTCCGCGCCGATGAGGCCGCGGGTCGCCGGCGTGTCCGGCAGGACCAGCACGACGATGTCGGCCCCGGGCAGCAGCGCGGGCAGTTCGGCGACGCCGTGGACGTCCTCGTCCGGGCGGGGGCGGCTCGCCACCCGCGTCACCACGGCTTCGGCGGCGACGAGCTGGCGTTCGACGGCCTGCCCGATCGAGCCGTAGCCGACGAGCAGGACACGGCTGTCGGCCAGCGACCGCGTGTGCTCGCGGCTCCACTCGCCGCGCGCCTGCTGCGCGAACCAGCGCGGCAGGTCGCGCTGCGCCGCGTGGATGAGCGCGAGGGCGTGCTCGGCGACGCTCAGGTCGTGCAGCCCGCGCCCGTTCGCCAGCTGCACGCCGTCGGGGAGCAGCGGCACAAGCGCCTCGACGCCCGCCGACAGCGCCTGCACCACCCGCAGCGACGGCAGTTCCTCGATCAGCTTCGGCGGCTCCGGCCCGCGGTCGTAGGGCAGGACGTAGAACTCGACGTCGCCGAGATCGGCCGGAGGGGCGCCGTCGCCGTCGTAGTACGCGGCGACGAGCCCCTCCGGCACGTCGATGTCGGTCCACGGCAGCAGTACGCGAGCGCTCATGCCGCCTTTCTACTCGCTACCGCGTGTAGTAGCCCTGCAGGTCGACGACCAGGTGCGTCGAGCCCGCCGAATTGCGGACGTCGAACTGCGCGCCCGCGCCGAGCCGGACCGTCGCGGCGTTGGAGGTGTTCTCGCCCGCCATGACGTTCACGGTCGAGGGGACGCCGCTGTAGGGCAGGTCGTGCGACCAGGCGGACAGGAACGACGAAACGCTCGGCTGCACCCCGGTGAGGTTGACCGCCGCGGCGGTCGCCTCGGACGGCAGGCCGGTGACCGGCACGGTGACGATCGTGCCGGGCCCGAGCGGCGGGGGCGTGCCGTCGCGGCTGTCGAGCAGGCGGGTGGGCTTGCCCAGCGCCGCGTACCGGCTGCCCGCGTCGCCGGGCACGAACGAGCCGGCCACCGACAGCAGGACGTGGCCCTGGCCGTGGTGGAGGAAGATGCGGATGGCGCCGTCGTCGCCGATCCGCACCAGCGACTGGACCGCGCGGTCCTCGTCCGGCCGGATGTTCAGCGTCGACGGGCCGGGCGTGCCCTGCGCGAAGACGCTGAAGAAGGTGTTGGAGTCGGCTTCGGTGCCGGTGAGGTTGATCGCCACGGCGACGGCGTCGGACGGGACACCCGCGATCCCGCGGACCGGCACGGTCACGATCTCACCCGCGGTCAGTTTGCCCGGGTGGCCGCCGAGCTGGCCGCGGGTGTCGAGCAGCAGGTCCGGCTTGGCCTTCGGCTGGTAGGTCGACTCGCCGGAGGCGCTGTAGTAGCCGAGGTAGTCGACGATGACGTCGATGGCGCCGGCGTTGTTGCGGACCTTGATCCGGCCGTCGGCGCCGACGGGGACGATCGCCATGCCGGCGGCGGTGCGGCCGGCGGCGAGGTTGACGTTGGACGTCGTGGGCAGGGTGTCGCCGTAGGCGGTGAGGAAGGTGCCCGAGGTGCCGCCGGTGCCGACCAGGCTGACGGCGACGGCGCTCGCGGAGGCCGGCAGGCCCGGGATGGCGACGGAAACGGATTCGCCCGCGGCGACGGGCTTCTGGTGGCCGCCGGTTTCGGTGCGGGTGTCGAGCACGCGCTGGGCGGTGGGCAGCGCGGTGTAGGCGTCGCCGCGGAGGCGGAGGCCGATCCAGCCGGCGATGTCGTCGACGCGGGTCTCGACGGTGCCCTGCCGGGTCTCGGTCGAGCCGAGGCAGCCGGCCTGCCAGGAGGAGTGGTGGAGACCGGCGAGTTCGACGACGCCGTCGCGCTCCCGCAGCAGGGGGCCGCCGGCATCGCCCTGGCAGGTGGTGGCGGCGGCCGGGTCGCCCAGGACGGCGAGGGTGGTGGCGGTGACGCTCTGCACGGAGACAGGCGCGGTGTGAAGCCGGCCGGGCACCCACTCGGTGGCGGTCCGGCCGTAGCCGGCGATGCGCAGGGCCTCGTTCTGGGCGGGGGCGGCGGTGCCGACGGCGACGGGCGTGATGTCGGTGACGGGCGTGGCCAGCTTGGCGAGGGCGACGTTGCGATCGGCCCGGAAGAGCAGATCGACGACGGTTCGTTCGGCGCGCAGGCCGACGGAAGCCTTGGTGGCGAGCTTGGGGGCGCCGGCTTGGCCGCCGTTTTCGGGGAAGCAACTGGCGGCGGTGACAACCCACTGCGGCGCAACGAGGGCACCGCTGCACCCGTGGACGCCGCCGACCTCGATCCGGGTGGCGAAGGAGTAGGCCCCCTCGGCGGCCGGGCTGCCCCCGGTGACGGCGGCGGCGGGAGAGGCGGTGGCGAGAGTGACAGCCGCGGCGAGCATGATCGCGGCTCTTTTGGGCATGGCGAAGGCACCCTTGACGGGCGGCATGGATCCCCCTGTGGACGGAAGTTCGTCGCGAACGGGAAATGTCGCGGCAGAGTGCGCCGAGGATCCCCCGTTCCTGGCTGGGCCGATGCTAGCGGGTTGTGTTGGCGGGGGCCAGTAGTCGGAAGCCGGGTTTGCGGGGATTGGCGGGTTGCGCCGGACGGCCGATCCAGCTCCACCTGGTGCAGTCGCCGGGCTTGGCGGCGGTGCGTGATGACGCAGTGGCTCGAGCGAGGGTCTGTCGGCTATCCGGTTAGTCCAGTATCAGACGGCGCTTGCGGGCTCGTCGCGCTGTAAGGCACGCTCACACGCCTCGCGGAGGGGGACCGTTGCGCGGCACCAATACGATTTCGAACTTATCACAAAAATGAATCTTCTTCGAGGTGGCGCGCATTTCGGCTCGGCATCAGTTGCAATGGATCAGCAGGCGGCGGGGATGCTGTGGCTAGTGTGACCTGGCGAACCGCTGCGTGGTCGGCTACGTCCGCCGGCTGTATGTGCCGCTAATGGGGAGGCAAGTCAACCAATGAATCGGATCTCGCAATAAAACGGCGCCCAAGCTGCTGGAACAGCTCGGGCGCCCGAATCAAATTCCCGCGGACAGGCAAGGAATAGACTCATGAATAAGTATATCAAATGCTCGCATTCGAAGCGGCGTGGATGGGGTTGCCGGTGGCGTGGGTGGACGTCGTTGGCTCTGGCTGTCATGAGTAGCCGAGGCGCCCGGCGCGACCTGGTGCGACTCATCGTCGCCATCGCGGCAACAGTTGTCATCGTCGCAGCGCTTGCCGCGGCGGTTCTGATCGTCCGACCTGAGTTGGTAATCGCGTTGGTTGGCATCGCGAGTCGGCGTTAGAGGATCGCGGGTCGGTGCGCCGAAGAGAAGGAGTGCGCCGACCCGCGGACCGACCCTCGGTTCAGTAGTGGCGCCGTAACTCCTTGATCGGGGGCTACGAACGGTAATGACTACCTCACGCAGGGGCTTTGGTCGGCTACCTCAGTGCACCGCCGCCGATACGCAGAACTCGTTGCCCTCCGGGTCCTGCAGCACCGTCCACGCCAGGCCCGGCACCTCGTGCTCCGCCACCTCCTTCGCGCCCAACCCCACCAGCCGTTTCACCTCGGCCTCGCGGTTCTCCGCTCCGAAGTCGATGTGGGCTCGGTTCTTGCCCTCTCTCGGCTCCGGTACCCGCTGCAGGGCCAGCGGCAGCCCGCCCTCCGCTGCCGGGGCGAGGATCAGGAACTCGCCCTCGTAGTCCTGGGCCACCGTTGTGCCCAGCGCCGCCGTCCAGAACTGCGCCAGCTGCCTCGGCTCCGCGCAGTCGATCGTGATCATGCCCATGTGGATCGCCATGCCCCGAAGCTAGCGGGCACCACCGACAAAAACCGGCCGCCGAGTAACCCGTTGGAGTCACGGCCGGGGTATTGACTACCCTGAGCGGGACTTTCACACCCGCCCGGCGCAGGGAGCCCCGCAGTGATCACCAGGACTTCGTCGTTGTTCCTTCGCACGTTGCGCGAGGATCCGGCGGACGCCGAGGTACCGAGCCACCGGCTCCTGGTACGTGCCGGCTATGTCCGCCGGGTCGCTCCGGGCGGGTACTCGTGGCTGCCCCTCGGCCTGCGCGTGCTGCGCCGCATCGAGGCCGTCGTGCGCGAAGAGATGAACGCCATCGGCGCGCAGGAGATCCAGTTCCCCGCGCTGCTGCCGAAGGAGCCCTACGAGGCCACCGGCCGCTGGACCGAGTACGGCGACGGCCTCTTCCGCCTCAAGGACCGCAAGGGCGCCGACTACCTCCTCGGCCCGACGCACGAGGAGCTCTTCGCCCTCACCGTCAAGGGCGAGTACAGCTCGTACCGCGACTACCCGGTCACGCTGTACCAGATCCAGACCAAGTACCGCGACGAAGCCCGCCCCCGGGCCGGCATCCTGCGCGGCCGCGAGTTCGTCATGAAGGACTCCTACTCCTTCGACCTCGACGACGACGGCCTCGCCCGCTCCTACCAGGCCCACCGCGACGCCTACGTGAAGCTGTTCGACCGGCTCGGCCTCGAGTACGTCGTCGTGAAGGCGACGTCGGGTGCCATGGGCGGCTCGGCGTCGGAGGAGTTCCTCGCCGTCGCCGAGACGGGTGAGGACACCTACGTCCGCAGCACCGAGTCCGGCTACGCCGCGAACGTCGAAGCCGTCGTCACGCCCGCGCCCGCCGCGCAGCCCGTCGAGGGCCGTCCCGAGGCGCAGGTGCACCACACGCCGAACACGCCGACCATCGACTCGCTCGTCGACTTCCTCAACAAGGCCGGGCTGGGCCGCACGTTCACCGCCGCGGACACGCTGAAGAACGTCATGCTCAAGACGCGGCAGCCGGGCTCGGACGAGTGGACGCTCGTCTGCGTCGCCGTCCCGGGCGACCGCGAAGTGGACATGAAGCGCCTCGAAGCGTCGCTGGAGCCGGCCGAGGTCGCGCTGCTCGACGAGGCCGACTTCGCGAAGAACCCGTTCCTCGTCAAGGGCTACATCGGCCCGAAGGCGCTGCAGGACAACGGCGTGCGCTACCTCGCCGACCCGCGGATCGTCCCCGGCACCGCCTGGGTCACCGGGGCCGACAAGGTCGACCACCACGTCGTCGACCTGCTGGCCGGCCGCGACTTCACCCCGGACGGCACCATCGAGGCCGCCGAGGTCCGCGAGGGCGACGCGTCGCCGGACGGGCACGGCACCCTGGTCGCCGCGCGCGGCATCGAGATCGGCCACATCTTCCAGCTCGGCCGCAAGTACACCGACGCCTTCGAGGTCGACGCGCTCGGCCCCGACTCCAAGCCGATCCGGATCACCATGGGTTCGTACGGCGTTGGCGTCTCGCGGCTGGTCGGCGTGCTCGCCGAGCAGAACCACGACGACCTCGGCCTGATCTGGCCGCGCGTGGTGTCGCCGTTCGACGTGCACATCGTCATCGCGGGCAAGGACGAGACCGTCGCGGCCGGCGCCGAGAAGATCGCCGCCGACCTGGACGCGGCGGGCATCGAGGTCATCCTCGACGACCGCAAGGCGACCCCGGGTGTCAAGTTCGCCG
This sequence comes from Amycolatopsis sp. Hca4, assembly GCF_013364075.1. Classification (GTDB taxonomy): domain Bacteria; phylum Actinomycetota; class Actinomycetes; order Mycobacteriales; family Pseudonocardiaceae; genus Amycolatopsis. The sequence continues at coordinate 3,863,932 of NZ_CP054925.1, read as the reverse complement.
ACGCCGAGCTGATCGGCGTGCCGACCATCCTGGTCGTCGGGCGCGGCCTGGCCAACGGCGTCGTCGAGGTCAAGGACCGGCGGTCGGGCGAGCGCGAGGAGATCGCGGTCGACGCCGTCGTCGAGCACCTGGTCAAGCTCGTCCGGAGCTGACGTGAACCGGCGTTCCGAAGATGCGACGCCGGGCTACGAGGACAACGCGGCGCTTCGCGGGTTCGGCGGTTACGAACCCGCGGACGCGCCGCGCGCGCAGCCGAAGCGGATCCGGCCGAAGGCGAAGCCGCTGAAGTGGCGGCGCGCGCCGTGGTTCGGACTGGTGTTCATCGCCCTGGTCGCGGGCGTGCTGAACGCGTTCGGCATCGGCAAGCCGCGTCCGGCGTCGTCCTCGCCGCCGCCATCGCCGCTGGTGGTGACACCTTCGCCGCGCGCGACGGTCCCGCCGGCGGTCACGGGCTGGCGGTCCGTGGCCGGCGGTGACGGCGCTTACGCCTACGACGTCCCGCCGAACTGGGAGCCGGCCCCGGGCACCCAGCACGGCTGGGACGGGATCCGGCTGATCACGAGCGCGTTCCTGGGCAAGTGCGACGGCGGAGCGGGCATCACCACGGAGCCACTGGCCGACCTCGAGGCAGCGGCCCGCAAGGCAGCGACGGACCTGGCTTCCGGGGCGTACGGCGCGGCGCCCGAAATCGGGCCGGGGTCGGACGCGCAGGTCGCCCGGGCCGACGGCACCGCGGTGCCCGCGCGGGTGGTGGTCGCTTCGGTGACGCCGGTGCCGACGGGGGAGTGCGCGGTCCGGCAGGCGCAGCTGGCGGTGCTGGCGTTCGGCGGGGATTCGGGGACGTCCGGTGTGGTGGTGGCCTACGGGACGTCGGCGCGGGACGAGCTGGAGCGGATCGTGCGGAGCTACCGGTTCGTGCCGGCGGCGGACCGCGGTGTGACGACCCCGCCGCCGACAACAGTCCGTTAGAGCGGGCGGCTTTCGTACGCCTCGAGGTCGCCGACGATCCACCCGTGCGTGAATTCTTCTTCGGCGGGGGACGCGCCGACGACCGAGCGGACGAAGAAGTCTTCCTGGGTGACGTCGAGGTCGTCGTCGAGCATGGCGATGGAGTCGGGCCAGGCGTCGGGAACGTGCTCGGTGAGGATCTGCAGCGGGGCGTTGCGGAGATCGGCGTCGACGCTGGAGCCGGCGAGTTCGAGGTCGATTTCGCGGGGGAGCTTTTCGACGACGTCGAGGGCGTCGTCGTCGAGGGCGATGCAGTTGGTGAGATCGACGTGCTCGAGGGCCTTGAGCGGGTTCAGTTCGCCGATGTCGGTGAGGGAAAGGCAGCTGCCCAGGGCGACGCTACGCAGGCCGGTCATAGCTGCGATGCCGTGGAGGCTTTCGAGTTCGGAGTCCGGGGCGTCGAGGACTTCGAGGTGGGTGCAGCCGGCGAACGTACTGAGGTCGCTCAAGGGCCATTCGGGGATGCGCAGTGAACGTAGCCGGGGTAGGGAGATCTCCGCGGTCTGCGGGTTGAGAAGCCGGAAGTTCTCGATTTCGAGGCTGTCGAGCTTCCTCAAGGAGTTGATGCGGTCGATGTTGTCGAGAACCGCGGTGTTGCCACTGATCCGCAGATCGATCAGGTTCGGCATGGCGGAGAATGTCCCGATATCGAGCTCGACGGGGTCATTTGTCACGGCAATGAGATGCAGTTCGATCGACGATATGGTGTTGTCTGCCGGTATGTGTGCCGCCAGGTCGACTCTGCCGATGGCGAATACTTCGGTGGCCGAGATGCTCCGCAGGCCAGGGATCTTGGGTATTTCGACAAAGTTTTCGACTGGTATGGGAGAATCGACGGTGACGTACGCGAGTCGAGCGCCGGTCAAGAAATCCAGGCCCATCCACATACCGAAGATGTGGGCGTGGACTAGGTAGTCCCTGCCGAGCAGCCCGGTGAAGGGAATGCGGGAGACATCCCGCAATTCGACCACGGTCGGTGCGTGGAGTTCGGTCAGCACGTGTTCGGCGTACTCCGCGGGCGGGAAGAACGACCAGGCCTCGACCAGGCTCTGCGCGAGTGACCGCCGCAGCGGTACCGGAAGGTCGATCAGGACCTTGAGCGCTCTCGGCGAGCCGATCCGGCCGAGCGCCTCCACACAGCGTTCCGACGCGTAGGCCTCGGTGCTGGTCAGGAACCGCTCGATCAGACCCACGCTGGTGTCCCCGCCGGCGACGAGCCGCAACATCGCGTCGCTGTTGAGCGGCGGGACCAGCGACTCCAAGTACGACTCCAGCCTGCGGGTCACGCTCTCGTCCACCAGCAAGCACGCGTCGACGCAGGTCATCACCAGGCTGTACAAGTGTTCCCGGTCGCCGCGGGTGGCGCTTTCCGCCTTCGACAGCAGGTTTCCCAGCAAGCTCGTGGCTTCGGCGGGCCGCGCCATGCCGACCGCCAGCGCGATCACTCCCGCGAACGACGGGTCGCCCGCCCAGTACAGCAACGCGCCGAAGTCGCCCTGGCCGCTCATCCAGCGGGCCGCCAGGAACTCCAGGAACGTCCGGTGGACGAAGTCGACGACGCCCGGCGCCGGCTCGCGAAGAATTGATCGCTCGATCAGGTCGTGCAGGGCCTCCTCCGCGGTGATCGTGTCCTGGCGCAGCAACCGCAACGTCTGCCCGACGTGGCTGAGGGCCTTGTCCTTCGCGATCTCCGACTGGTCGTTGCGGATCAGCCACTGGGCCAGGTCCTGCAGCAGCGCCAGTCGTTCCTCCGGCCCCAGCGGGGAAATCGCGAGGTTGCGTTCCGTGTCCCGCCGCCCGGCCAGCATGACGAGCGTTGTCTCGTACAGGTCGAGACGGCGGCGGGGCAGGCTGCCGACCCCTTTGTGCGCGTACGCCAGTGCGCACAGCACCGCGCAGAGCAGGGGTGTGCGGGCCAGGTCGAGCAGCGCCGGGTTTTGCAGGATGTGCTCGGTGACGAGCTTTCCCTTGGCGCGGTGGCTTTCCTGGTGCTCCTTCGGCAGGGTGGCGCTCGTCGAGACGTGCCAGTGCCGCACCAGGGCCGTGATCTGGTCCGGTCCCATCGGTTCGAGCTGCGCCATGCGGTACTGCCCGAGCTTGAAACCCGGGTGGCGCAGCGCCGCCGGCCGTCCGCTGAGGATGAAGACGTTCTCGGGGAAGGTGCCCCGCAGTTCGTCGAGCCAGCGCTGCGCCGCGGGGCGGCGGGAGACCGGGAGCTCGTCCAAGCCGTCGATCAGCACGATGGCCCGGCCTTCGGCGAGCAGATCGCTGCACCAGCGGGGCGGCTTCCGGGCGTTGAGGCTCGCCGCCACCTCGTCGGTGAGCGCTTCGACCTCCGGAAGCGGCTGTTCCACGTAGCGGCGGAGCCGGACGGCCAGGGGGACCTTGCCCCTCCAGTGCGCGAGTCTCGGCGGCAGCCGATCCCGAGCAGCGGCCACGGCGATCCACTGCAGCAGCGTCGTCTTGCCCGAGCCCGCCTCGCCGATGAGGACCTGGTGCGTGGCGGCGGCCAGGACGTTCACCACGTCGTTGCGGCGGCCACCCGACCAGGTGTGGTCGTCGTCCCACTGGCCGCTCGCGGCCGACAGGGCCACGAATGCCGGGGTCAGTGCGTACCGCTCCACCGAGCGGGCGAGGTCGATGCCGAGGATTTCGAGGTGGTCGAGGCGGTTGCTGACCGCTCGCAGGTATTCCGTCGTGTACGCGGCGGCCGAGAGCTGGTCGTCGGCTGCCTCGTTGCGGGCTCGCTGCCGGCGGGGGACGCTGCTGAGCGCCGTCTCCAGGGCCTGCGGGAGGTCCGTCTCCCGCTCGATCGCGCCGGGCAGGGCGTCACGGTGCAGGTCCGGGACGCCCAGGTACGCCCCGACCAGGAACGCCGTGACGTCGGACAGGAAATAGCCCTCGACCGGGGACTTCGCTTCACCGAGGAGCGGCCGGAGGACCGCCGTCTCGGCCGGGTGGGTGTGGTCCACCAGCTGGAGGTGGGACGTCACCTGCCGGAAGAGTCCGGCGTCCTTGATGCCGTAGGTGTCGGCGGCTCGTTCCAGGTGCTCCAGCAGCACCTCCTCGAGGTCCTCCAGCAGCCGGTCCGCCTTCCGCTTCTCCCTCCGATCCCGGCCCAGCGCAGGGATTTCCTCACGTGACTCCCACCGGTGGAGCCTGAGCAACGCCGACAGCAGAGCGCCGGCGACGTCCTCCAGGGAGTACGCCGTCCGGTCGGCCGCGTCGAGCAGCGCGAACGCGAACTCGGCCGCGTGGCTCGCCGCGATGTCCTGCCAGCCGGCCTGGTCCGCGTCCGCCTTGCCCGACAGCAGGTCGCTGATCCCGCGGATCACGCCGACCGAGACGCCCGACCGGGCCGAAGCCGCCTTGACGAACCCCAGTCCTTCCTGTTCCGTCGCCACCACCTGGCTGTAGTGGCGCCGGATCACCTCCGCGGTGGGGGCCTCGGCGTCCGCCACCACCTTGCCGCCCGCGGCGATCGGCTCGACGACCACCGCGAACCCGGCGGTCAGCTCGTGGCGCAGGTACCGGGCGGCCTGCACGAGGTCGTAGGACGCGGTGCCGACCTGGCCGCGCGGCAGGAAGACGTCGGTGCCCTCCTTGCCGTACTCGTAGCCGTGGACCTCGGTGGCGAACACGACGTCGCCGAGCGCCACGTCCTTGACGCCGCCCGCGACGCCGACGAAGAGCGCGACGTCGGGCGCAAAGTGCTGGAGCGCGCGTTCGGTCGAATAGCTCGCTTCTTCGTTGCCGCGGCCGATCTCCGCGACCGCCACCTGCCAGGTGCCCGATGTGCCGACGAGGTACCGGCTGCCCTGGGCGTGGGTCTGCCAGACCGCACCGGACAGCCGGGCGGCGACCGCCGTGAACTCGACCGGCAGGGCGGTGAGCACGACCGCCGTCCGGGTCATTCCTTCGGGTCCGCGCCGGATGGTGCGCGCAGGCGGTCCCAGTTCCTGCTGTCGCGCTCGATGGCCCGGTTCAGCTCGCCGTAGATGCGCTCGACGTCCTGCTTGCGTTCTTCCGGCGAACGGTCCTTGCTCATGCAGTAGCGCAGATCCCGCGAAATGTTCTCGAGATCGCGGACGGTCTGCGTCCGGAGGATCCACAGCTCGCGGTGGGAGAAGAACGCGTCCGCCGCCGCGAGCACGGTGATCAGCGCACCCAGCCCGAGAGCGATGTTCGCGAACAGATCCGTGTAGCCGTCGAAGTTCCGCAGGCCGAGCAGGACGCTGATCGTCGCGGACAACAACACCGTCGACAGCCGCAGTGCGAACGCCTTCCGCTTGTCACGCTTGCGGCGCTTCGTGTACCGGTGCAGCTGCTGGTCGAGTTCGGTGCGCAGAAAGGCAAGCTCGCCGGAGGGCTCGTCGGACACGACGACGAATGTAGCACCGGCGCCGCGGGCGTTTTGCCGCTTCCGCCGGGCGCCCGGATTCGGCAGGCTGCGGTACATGAACGGGGATGAGGAACGACGGCTCGGCCGCGTGCGAACCGTCGCGTTCGGGGTGCTCGGCGTCGCGGGGTTCGTGCTGCTCTTCGGGCCGTTGCTGGCCAAGGCCGGGAGCTGGCTCGTGCAACCGCGTGATCCGGACTGGTGGGGCGCCTCGGGCCAGTGGGTCGGGGGCATCGGCACGATCGCGGCCGTGGTGGTGGCGCTGTGGATCGCCATCCGCGACGGCAGGCTCGCCCGCGAGGACCGGCGCGAGCGGGACCTGCGGGAACGGCAGGAACAGGCCGCGAAGGTCACCGCGTGGATCGAATACGCGGGCGAGCGCGGCTACATCATCGTGTCCAACGCGAACGCCGAGGCGGTCAACCACGTCGTCGTCTCGTTCGACCTCGTGCACAACCTGCCGATGACCGGCTCCACGCTGCACCGCGGGCCGGACATCGAAGACGACGAGTACCTCTACGCGATCCTGCCGCCCGGGAAGTGGCGGATGCCGATCCGCGAGGAGTGGCGGCGGCCGGGGATGACGCCCGGGGTGATGCTCGCCTTCACCGACTCGCGGAACGGCCACTGGCTCCGCCTGACCGACGGACGGCTGATCCCGAAGGAGCAGAACGTCGTCAGTAGGCGGAAGATCCGGTTCCCGCAGCGGATCAGCGTGCCCGAGAGCTACTGACCAGCTTCGCCAGCTGCCGCAGGCGGACGTCCGGCAGGTACGCCCGGCTCAGGGCCAGCCCGATGCGCGGGAGGTCGGCCTCGTCGCGGAAAGCCAGGTACAGCGGCACGTGACGCGGCTGGAACTTCGCCTTGAACGCGTGCAGGGAACGGAATCCGTAGTACGGCTCCATCACGCGGCCCAGCGACTCCAGTGCCCGGTCCACCGGGCGGGCCGGGGACCCGTCGCCGCTGCGGGCCAGCGGTGCGCCCGACAGCGAGACGAATCGCGCGCCCTCCTCGCGGAAGGCCAGGCACGCCGAGGCGATCAGGAACTCCATCACCGGGCGGAAGCCGTGGGCGCTGCGGCGCATCACGTCGAGCGTCCAGCCGCCGACCTTGCCCGCGCCCGTGTGGACCGGCAGCCACGACGTCACGCCGTGCACCGTGCCCTCCGCGTCGACCGCCAGGCCGACCCGGGTCGCCGGGTCCATCGCCTCGTCGAGGCCGCCGAGGGTGAACCCCATCTCCGGCATCGCCTTGCCGGACATCCACTCCTCCGACAGCGCCCGGACCTGGGCCAGGATCGGCTCGGGCTGGTCGGCCAGCCGCACCAGCCGGAACTCGATGTCCTGCTTGGCCGCCTTGTTCAACGCCGAGCGGACGTCCTGCCACGCCTTGCCGCGGAACTCCAGGCCGTCGAGGTCGAGCACGTTGTCCTCGGCCACCTGGACGTGCTGCCAGCCCAGCTCGCGCGTCGTCGCGACGGTGGCTTCGGTCGCCGAGAACACGCACGGCACCAGGCCGGAGTTCTCGCACATGGCGGCGAACTCGGTGACCGTCGCGGCCGCGGTGCCGTCCGGGGCGATCGGGTCGCCGAGCGCCACCGCGACGCCCGCGTGGCGGCGGTAGGCGAGGTAGGACCGGCCGTCCTCGCGGACGAAGTAGGTGTTGCGCGGCCAGGTCGTCATCCACGACAGCGTGCTGCCGCCGTGGCGGCCCAGCAGGGTGCGGGCCAGCGCCGGCCCCGGACCCTGCGCGTGGCGCCGCAGCCGGCGTCGCGAAGGCACCCGGAAGGCGTGGCGCGCGGCGATCAGCACCGCCAGCTCGACCGTCCACAGGAGATTGTCCACGAAGAACAACGGCAGGCCCGCGGTGTCGTAGTCCCCGCCGAAGAGGTCGGCCACGCCCAGCAGCGTCGCGACGGCGAGGCCCTGCAGCGTCACGAACGCCGAGAGCACCACGGCCCAGCGCCACGCGACGCGGCTGCCCTTGCGCAGCCCGTTGAGCATCGGGACCACCAGCAGCACCAGCACGGCGAGCTCCGGCGCCGACAGCGAAACGCCGTCGTCGGAACCGAACGGGCCGTCTCCGGGCACCAGGAACATCACGATCTCGGCGATGGTGAGCAGCAGCAGGCCGGCCACCGCCAGCACCCGCCACTCCCGCAGGTCGGGGCCCGCCTGCGCCCCGGTTCGGCGCGTGCCGACCAGGCGCTTGCCGAGCGGAAGGGCCAGCAGCAGCGCGAAGAAGTGCACCAGGTCGGCGAGCGTGCCGACGTAGACGATGGCGACCCCGGCGTACACGCACAGCCCGGCCCGCAGCCGCAGCGCCCACGGCGGCCGCAGCGTCGCGCTGGCGATCGCCACCGCGGCGAGCGCGCCACCGGAGAAGCCGACGTCCAGGCTGCCCGCGACCCGCTCGGCCCACAGCCAGCCGGAGTTGCGGGACAGCGCGAGGAACTGGGTCGCGGCGAGCACCGCGACGAACTGGCCGCCGATGGTCACGGCCATCGCGCGCCGCGTCCCCAGCTTCCACTCGGCGAAGCCGGCGAAGAGCGCGAAGCTGCCGACCATCGGCAGGTAGTACCACGGGATGACGGCGAAGAACGGCCCGGTGAGCATCGTCCACCACCGGCCCGCCTCCAGCGACGGCAGCCCGTAGGCGACGAACGGGTACGCCGCACGGTCTTCGGCGGCGTTCCACAGCGCGCCGGTCGCGACGGCCAGCACCAGCATCGCGAGCGTGACGCCGCTGGTGAACGGCAGCCGCTGTCTCAACACCGCAACCGTGCTCCGGATGCGGCCCCCTCCGGCGGTCCCGGCCGCCGCCCCTGCGTCAGTCATGGGGAAGAGTCTGTCGAGTTCCCGCAGCAGCGGACATCGGGCAAGGGAACGAGATTTCCCCTAGGGGTGTCGTCCTTTCGGCTGAGGGTTTCCCCCTCCGAAGGTTGACTCAGCCGAAGACCGCGCGCCGGACCGCGTCGGTGTCGGTGAGGTCGGGCAGCACCGTGTCCGCGCCCTCGGCCAGCAGTTCTTCGGCCGAGTAGTGCCCCGTGGCGACGGCGACCGAGACTGCGCCGTTGGCCACCGCGGCCCGGACGTCGTTCGGCGTGTCGCCGATGACGACCACCGCGTCCGCGCCGAACTCGGTGCCGTGCTTGGCCGCGGCGAGCCCGACCGCGTGCGGGACCAGGTCCGGGCGGTGCACCGAGAGCGTGCCGTAGCCGCCGATCTCCAGGTCCAGGTGCTCGTCCAGGCCGAACGGGGCGAGCTTGTGGCGGGAGATCTCCGGCAGGTTGCCGGTGACGAGCGTCTGCACGACGTCGCCCTCGGCGGCGAACGCGGCCAGCGCCTCGGCCGCGCCCGGCAGCGCGCGGGCGGTCTCCGCGAACGTGTGCCGGTGGCGCTCGGACTCCGCCACCAGAGCCTTGAACAGCGCCTGGATCGTCTCCTCGGCGGCTTCGAAGCCGTTCGCGGTGAGCAGGTCGGTAGTCGTCGCCCGTTCGGTGCGGCCGCCGAACACCGGGTGCACGCGCAGCTCCGTCCCGGTCGCGGCGGTGAACGCCGTCCCGTACCAGGCCGCGCCCAGTTCGGAGAAGTCCACGAGCGTGTGGTCGATGTCCCAGAGCACCAGCCGCTTCTTCGTCACGAGTCCGAGGCTACCGGGGACGCTATTCAACACGCGTTGACTTTCTGGCGGCCGGGTCGTACCTTGAGGCGTAATTCAACGAGTGACGAATAAGTGGAGGCAGTGATGACCCGTCCCGCAGGGGCGCTCGCCCTGGTCGCCGCCCTGGCCGGCGCCCTGGTGGCGGTGGTGCTCGGATTCCTCACCTTCGGTGCGCAGGCCACCGTCGCGCCCGACGGCGTCCCGGTGGCCGTCGCCGCCCCGCCGGAGATCGCGCAGCGCATCGCCGCGCACGGCGGCGGCCAGCTCGCCTGGACCGTCGCGCCGCCGGCCGAAGCGCGGCAGCTGCTGGAGGACAAGAAGGTCTACGGCGTGCTCGAACTCGGGCCGGGACCGTCCGCCACCGTCGTGACGTCGGGCGCGGTCAACCCGGCGGGCACCCAGGTCGCGCAGCAGGCGCTGACCGGCGCCGCGACCGCGCTGGCCGGCCCGCCCGAGCAGGAGGTCCTGCACCCGGTGAGCCTCGCGGGCCGGGTCGCGCCCCTGGCCGCGAGCGCACTGGCGTGGATCGGCGCGCTCGTCGCCGGGCTCGGGCTGATCCAGCTCGCGAAGCGGTCCGGCCGCACGGTCGGGGCGGCCGCCCGGTTCCTGCAGGTCGCCGGGGCCGGTGTGCTGATCACGGGGGTGGTGGCCGGCTTCTTCGCGCTGTGGGACTCGACGCTGCCGCTGACCGCGGACGTCCTCGGCTTCGTCTTCCTCGCCGCCACGGCGTTCGCGGCGCTGCAGGCCGGCTTGCTGCGCCTGCTGGGCCTGCGCGCGATGGCCGTGCTGGCCCCGCTGTACCTGGTCGCGCCCGCGGTGGCCGGGCAGGTGCCGGAGCTGCTGAACCCGGCCTACCGCGCGCTGCTGTGGTCGTGGACGCCGTTCCGGTTCTCCACCGAAGGCCTGCGCAGCCTGCTGCAGGGCGTGCCGGACGCGCCCGACGTGACGACCGCGCTGTGGGTGCTCGGCGCGCTGCTGGCCGCGGGCCTGGCGGTGGCGCTCTGGCCGGCCCGGTCAGCCCGCCAGGAGGCTGAACCGCACCTTGCGGACGGGGTTGTCGAGGTTGGTGTCCACTAGGCAGATCGACTGCCAGGTGCCCAGCGCCAGGACGCCGCCGAGCACCGGCACCGTCGCGTACGGCGGCACCAGCGCCGGGAGCACGTGGTCACGGCCGTGACCCGGGCTCCCGTGCCGGTGCCGCCAGCGGCCGTCGCGGGGGAGCAGCTCGTCGAGCGCGGTCAGCAGGTCTTCGTCGCTGCCGGCGCCGGTCTCCAGGATGGCCAGCCCGGCGGTGGCGTGCGGGACCCAGACGTGCAGCAGCCCGTCGGTCGCGTCGGCGTCGCGCAGGAAGGCCTCGGCTTCGTGGGTGAGGTCGTGGACGACGGCTTCGGAGCCGGTGCGGACCTCGATCTCGGTGGAGTACATGGGCCCAGCCTAGGGAGCCGCGGGCTCCTCCGCGGGTTCAGGATTCGAGGTAGCGCAGCACGGCGAGCACCCGGCGGTTGTCACCCTCGGAGGTTGGCAGGCCGAGCTTGCCGAAGATCGACGTCACGTACTTCTCCACCGAGCCCGGTGACAGGAACAGCCCGGTCGCGATCGCGGAGTTCGACCGGCCTTCCGCCATCAGGCCCAGCACTTCGCGCTCCCGCGGGGTGAGCCCGCCGAGCGCGTCCGTCCGGCGCGTCGCCGAGAACAGCTGGCTGACGACCTCGGGGTCCAGGACGGTTTCGCCGTCCGCGACCCGGCGCAGGGCGTCGAGGAAGTCGGAGACCTCGGCGACGCGGTCCTTGAGCAGGTAACCGACGCCGCCCGCGCGGTCGGCCAGCAGCTGGGCCGCGTACTTCGTCTCGACGTACTGGGAGAACAGCAGGATCGCGCAGCCGGGGAGCTCGCGGCGCAGCGCGATCGCCGCCCGCAGGCCCTCGTCGGTGTGCGTCGGCGGCATCCGGATGTCCACTATGGACACGTCGGGGGTGTGGTCGCCGACCGCTTCGCGCAGGGTGCCGGCGTCCTTCACCGCGGCGACGACCTCGTGGCCGCGGAAGGTCAGCAGCTCGACGAGACCCTGGCGCAGGATGGTGGAGTCCTCCGCGATGACGATCCGCATGCCGCGACCCTAGCGGGGCAACGGCACCCGCGCGGAGACTTCGGTCGGACCACCCGGCGGGCTGGAGACGGTGAGCTCGCCGTCGACCGTCCGCAGCCGCTCGGCGACGCCGGCCAGGCCGCCGCCCGGCACCGTCCGCGCGCCGCCGGGGCCGCTGTCGCGCACCCGCAGCTGCAGGACGTCCTGCTCTTCGGTGACTTCGACCAGGGTGGTCCCGCCGTGTTTCGCGGCGTTCGTGAGCAGTTCGGCGGCGCTGAAGTAGACGATCGTCTCCAGCGACGGCGGCGGGCGGCGCGGCAGGTCGACCGCGACCCGCGCGTCGATCCCGGAGGTCGCGACGAGCGTGGCGAGGGCGACGTCGAGGCCGGCGTCGAGGGCGGGCGGGTGGATGCCGCGGGCGAGGTCGCGCAGCTCGGTCAGCGCCTGCTTGGCGTTGGCGTGCGCCGCGGTGACCAGCTGCTGCACCTGGGGGAGGTCGGCGTGCTCCAGTTCGTCCTTCGCCAGCCCGAGCTTCATCGCGAGGGCGACGAGCTGGGCCTGCGCACCGTCGTGGAGGTCGCGTTCGATGCGCCGCAGCCGCAGGTCGGCGTCCTCGACCGCGGTGGCCCGGCTGGCTTCGAGGTCGCGGACGCGTGCGGACAGCTCCCGCGTGCCGAGCAGGCCGACGACCAGCAGCCGGTCGAGCGAGACGAAGGCGTGCGTGACCCACGGGAGGGCGACGAGCACCAGGAGGCCGGACGCGGACCAGGCGAGCGCGCCGGGCCAGTGGTCGGCGCGGATGCCGAAGGAAGGCAGGTCGTGTTCGCCGAGCGGGAACCAGAAGAGGGAGAAGGTGGTGGCGGCGAGACCGTAGACGGTCGCGCTCGTGACGGTGAACAGGCCGACGAAGGCGAGGGGAGGCGCAGGAGGAGGTAACCGGCGGCGCGCCAGCCGGCCGCATCGCCGACGCGCGCCTTCACCCAGCTCCACAGCCCGGGCTTGAGTTCGGGCCGCCCGGGAGCGGGCACGCTGACGCCGAGAAGGGCTCTCGCGAGCCGGCGGTGGGCGGCGCCGAGCCCGCGGGCGTAGAAGACGGCGCCGGCGAGGACGAGGAACCCGAGCAGGACGGGGGTGAGCCAGAGGCCGAGCGCGAGGACGGCGAGGAAGGTGAAGAGCGAGAACGCGGTGAGCGGGCCGGCGAGGCAGAGCCAGAGGTATTCGGCGCAGAAGTCCCGCGCGGAGACGGGGCCCAGGAGGCGGCGGAGCGGGTGGGGGCTGGTCACGGATTCAGTTTCGCGTGGGGCGGGTGGCGGGCCCATCCGGTTTTCCCCCGAGTCGGGGCCGGGGAGGCCGGGGCGTGAGGCCGCCGGGTGGCCGCGCACCGGCCGGATCGGCTGGTGGTCGGGGACGGCGAACCCGATGGTGGTGATCAGCGGCATCCCTAGCCTGGCTCGCAGCCAGCAGCCTGGCTTGCTTGCTTGCAGCCCGAGCCTGGCGCGCTCGCAGCCCGAGCGTGGCCCGCCCGCCCGGCCCGCTCGTCGCCCGCTCAAGGTCGGCGATGCCCCGAACCTCGCCTCATCCGGCTGCGCACGCGGGGATCGCGCCGGTCGTCGGCAGCTCCGGCCCGCGGGGGCGCCCCCCGTCTTCCACGCTACCGGCGGGCACCGACAGTCCCGGCACCCGCGCCGCCCCCGTGGAACGGGTCATCCACAACCCGGAAAGCCTGTGGATGACCCGTTCAGAGCTCAGAGGGCGTCCGGGTCGTCCTCGCGGGCGCGCTGGGCCGCTTCCCGCATCTCGATCACGTCCGTGAGCCACTCGCCCGTCTCCCGGGCGACGTCGCGGATCGCTCCCGTGATGATCGACGCTATGTTGCCGACGTGCGTCGCCGCTGATTCGGTGATCACCTGCAGGGTGTCCTTCTCTCGCTCGAACTGGCCCACCATGTCACCCTCACGCTGCTCGGAGCTGCCGGTCGGGTTCCACGGTAGCCGGGGACTGCGGGGCGGGCAGGGCCAGCTTCACGATCTTCTTCGCCACCGACCAGAGCTGCTTCCGCAGCGGGCCCGTGTGGTACAGCAGTCCGTACTTCTCGCAGATCTCCCGCACCTCGCCGGCGATCTGCGGGTAGCGGCGCGCCGGGATGTCCGGGAACAGGTGGTGCTCGATCTGGTGGGACAGGTTGCCGCTCAGGATGTGGAACAGCGGGCCGCCCGTGATGTTCGCCGAACCCAGGATCTGGCGCAGGTACCACTGGCCGCGCGACTCGGACGCGGTCTCCTCCTCCGTGAAGCTCTCCACGTCCGCCGGGAAGTGGCCGCAGAAGATGATCGCGAACGCCCACAGGTTGCGGGTCAGGTTCGCCGTCGCGTTGCCGAGGAACGTCAGCGGGGCCAGCGGGCCGGTCAGCAGCGGGAACAGCACGTAGTCCTTGCCGATCTGCCGCGACGCCTTCCGCGCGATCCGCCGCAGCACCGGCACGTTGTCCGCCCAGCTCCGCGTGCCCTTGACGACGTTCTCGACCTCGAGGTCGTGCAGCATCACGCCCCACTGGAAGAAGATCGCCAGCAGCGTCGCGTACACCGGGTTGCCCAGGTAGTACGGGTGCCACTTCTGGGCGGTGTCCATCCGCAGGATGCCGTAGCCGACGTCGCGGTCCTTGTCGACGATGTTCGTGTACGTGTGGTGGATGTAGTTGTGGGAGTGCCGCCAGTTCTCCGCCGGCGCCACCGTGTCCCACTCGAACCGCTGCGAGCTCAGCGCCGGGTCGCGCGTCCAGTCGTACTGGCCGTGCATGACGTTGTGGCCGATCTCCATGTTGTCCAGGATCTTGGCCAGCGACAGCGCGCCGACGCCGGCCAGCCACGCCGGCGGGAAGAAGCCGGCGAACAGCAGCGCCCGCCCGGCGACCTCCAGGCCGCGCTGGGTCTTGATGATGGTGTGGATGTAGTCGACGTCTTCCTGGCCGAGGTCGTCGACGATCCGCTGCCGCAGCGCGTCGAGCTCGCGGCCGAACTCCTCGACCTGTTCCGGGGTCAGGCGGTCCTGCAGACCGGTCATGGCAGTTCTCCCTAAGCGTCGATCTCGACGTCCCCGACCGGGACGGAGATGCAGAGCTGGATTTCTTCGTCTTCGTCGCCGGACACCTCGCCGGTGCGCGCGTTGCGGACGCGCCCGGCGGTCTTCAGCTGGGTGCAGGAGAAGCAGATGCCCATCCGGCAGCCGTGCTCCGGCGAGAGCCCGGCCTCCTCGGCCTGCTCCAGCAACGGCTTCCCCGAATTGGCGCACTCCCGGCCGCTGCGGCGGAACCGCACCCGGCCCTCGGCGTCCGCCGTGTCGAAGGTCAACGCCGGCGGCGTGAACTCTTCGGTGTGCACGCGTTCACCCAGCTCCTCGCGGACGGTGTCCATCAGCGGCTTGGGGCCGCAGACGAACGTCTCCGCGTCGCGGAACCACGGCGCGACCCGCGCCAGGTGCTCCGGCGTGAAGAACCCGTTCAGGTCACCGCCCTCGGTGTGGGTGTAGGCGTGCACGACCCGCAGCCCGGGGTGCCGGGTGGCGAGCTCGGCCAGTTCGGTGCGGTACAGCGCGTCGGCCGGGCCGTTCGAGTACTGCACGAACACGATTTCGCCGGGGTGACCCTCGTCGACCAGGGTGCGCGCCATCGCGAGCACCGGCGTGATCCCGCTGCCGCCCGCGATCAGCAGCACGCGGTCCGGCCGGGTCGCAGGCAACGTGAACGCACCGTCCGGAGTGGACAGGTTGACGACCGAGCCGACACCGATCGCGCGGTTCAGGTGCCCGGAGACCAGGCCCTGCTCCTTGACCGTGAACTCCAGCTCGCCGTCGTGCTGCGAACCGCACGGCGAATAGCAGCGCGTGCGCCGGACGCCGTCGATCTCGACCTGCACGCGGACGTACTGGCCGGCGGTGAAGCCGGGCCACGCGCGGCTCGGCCGGACGGTGAGCGTGACGGTGTCCGGCGTCTGCTTGCGCACCGCCGTGACCAGCCCGCGGATCTCGCGGCGGACCAGCATCGGGTCGACGAGCTCCAGGTACCGGTCCATCCCGTGCGGCGTCAGCAGCGCCTCGGCCAGCGAGGCGAGGCCGCGCACCCGCCGGGGGATGAGCGCCGTCATCGGGGACCTCCTCGATTACAGTGAACGGCTGTACACTCAATAGTGCACTGCAGGAGTGGACACGCTGTCAACGCGAGACCCCGAGGATGTGACGTGAGCAACGCGGTGGACACCCGTACGCTGGAAGACGTGTCCGAACCACTGACGCCGGTGAGCCGCCAGGAGCGCAAACTGCGCACGCGCCAGGCACTGCTGGACACTGCCCTGGAGCTGCTGGCCGACCGGCCGTTCGCCACGCTCTCCCTGCGCGAGGTCGCGAAGGGCGCCGGCCTCGTCCCGACGGCCTTCTACCGGCACTTCGCCTCGATGGAGGACCTCGGCGTCGCGCTCGTCGAAGAGGCGACGCGCACGCTGCGCGGCATGATCCGCTCCGCCCGCGCGGACCGGGAGAGCTACCAGGGGATGATCAGCGCGTCGGTGGCGACGCTGCACCAATTCGTCCGGGCGCACGAGGACCATTTCCGGTTCCTCACCCGCGAGCGGTACGCCGGCGGCTCGCTCGCCGAGGCGATCGGCGTCGAACTGCGCCTGTTTTCCGGTGATCTCGCGATCGACCTCGCGCGGTTCCCGAAGCTGCGCGAGTGGAGCACCGAAGACCTGCACATGCTGGCCGACTTGATCGTTTCCGTGATGCTGACGACCATTGTCGAACTGCTGGAAGCCCGCCCAGGTCAGGACCCGAAAATCACCGGAACGGCGGAAAAGCGGCTGCGTTTGGTCCTGCTCGGCGTCCCGCACTGGAAAAGCAGCTGAACGTTTCCCCGCGGCCACTCGTATCTTCTGGCACAACCGCGAGACTTGCGACCCACGTCACTGGGGACTGTCGGTCCGACGTGGTACAACCCTCGGATCGTGCCTCGCCGATGAGGAGGTCGTGTGACCGACAGCGAACAGAGTCAGCAGCTCACCGTGGGTGTGGTGACCGAATCACGCCACGGGGAGCGGCGGGTGGCCGTGGTGCCCAAGCTCGTCGGGCGGCTGGCGCAGCGCGGGCTGCGCGTCGTCGTCGAGCCGGGTGCCGGCGCCGGTGCGCACCTGAGTGACGACGCGTACACCCAAGCGGGTGCCGAGCTCGGGGACGCCTGGAGCGCGCCGATCGTCGTGAAGGTCAACCCGCCTTCGGCCGCGGAAGTCGCGAAACTGAGCCGGGGCACCGTGCTCGTCGGCTTCCTCGATCCACGCGGCAACCCGGAGGGGATCGCGAAGCTCGAAGAAGCGGGCTTGCGCGCCTTCGCGATGGAGGCGATCCCGCGGATCTCCCGGGCGCAGGCGATGGACGCGCTGTCGTCGCAGGCCAGCATCGGCGGCTACCGCGCCGTGCTGCTGGCGGCGCAGAAGCTCCCGCGGTTCTTCCCGATGCTCACCACCGCGGCCGGCACCGTCCCGCCGGCCAAGGTGCTGGTGCTCGGCGCCGGTGTCGCGGGCCTGCAGGCGCTCGCCACGGCGAAACGGCTCGGCGCGCAGACCACCGGCTACGACGTCCGGCCCGAGGTCGGCGAGCAGGTCAAGTCGCTCGGCGCGCAGTTCCTCGACCTCGGCATCGAGGCGGTCGGCGAAGGCGGGTACGCCCGCGAGCTGACGGCCGAGGAGCGCGAGGAGCAGCAGCGGCGGCTCACCGAGGCCATCACGAAGTTCGACGTCGTGATCACCACCGCGCTGGTCCCGGGCCGCAAGGCGCCGACGCTGGTCACCGCGGACGCCGTCAAGGGCATGCCTGCCGGGTCGGTCGTCGTCGACCTCGCCGGCGAGAGCGGCGGCAACTGCGAGCTGACCAAGCCGGGCGAGGACGTCGTGGAGCACGACGTCACCATCTCGTCCCCGCTGAACCTGCCCGCCGAAATGCCGTCGCACGCCAGTGAGCTGTACGCGCGCAACGTCGTCGAGCTGCTGGAGCTGCTCGTGACGAAGGAAGGCGCGCTGGAGCTGAACTTCGAGGACGAAATCGTCGCCGGTGCCTGCGTGGCCGGGCGCGAAGGGAGCGCGTCGTGAGTCCGTTGGTGCAGAACCTCGCGGTGCTGGTGCTCGCCGGGTTCGTCGGTTTCGCCGTCATCTCGAAGGTGCCCAACACCCTGCACACCCCGCTCATGTCCGGCACGAACGCCATCCACGGCATCGTGCTGCTGGGCGGGCTGGTCGTGCTCGGCCTCGGCGTCGACGGCGTGTTCAACAAGATCCTGCTGGTGATCGCCATCGCCTTCGGCACCATCAACGTCGTCGGCGGGTTCCTGGTCACCGACCGGATGCTGTCGATGTTCAAGGCGAAGAAGCCCGTCGCCGGCGAGGAGGACGAGAAGTGACCGACTTCATCGCGATCCTCTACATCATCGCCTTCGCCCTCTTCATCTACGGCCTGATGGGCCTGACCGGCCCGCGCACCGCCGTCCGCGGCAACTGGATCGCCGCGGTCGGCATGGGCATCGCCGTCGTCGCCACCCTGCTCACGCCGGGGATGGGCAACTGGGTGCTCATCGCGCTCGGCGTCGGGATCGGCGTGGTCGTCGGCGTCCCGTCGGCGCGCAAGGTCAAGATGACCGCGATGCCGCAGATGGTGGCGCTGTTCAACGGCGTCGGCGGCGGCGCGGTCGCGCTCATCGCCTGGGTCGAGTTCAACTCCACCGACGGCTACGCCCACGAGCCGGTGTACATCGCCATCGCGTCGCTGTTCGCCGCGATCATCGGGTCCATCTCCTTCTGGGGCTCGAACGTCGCGTTCGGCAAGCTCCAGGAGCTGATCAGCGGGCGCCCGATCACCCTGGGCAAGCTCCAGCAGCCGGTCAACCTGCTGCTCCTGGCGGTCGCGGTCGTGTGCGCGGTGCTCATCGTCGCCGGCAACGACAGCGAGCTGCTGATCATCGGGCTGCTGGTGGCGGCGGGCGTCCTCGGGCTCACCGTCGTGCTGCCGATCGGCGGCGCGGACATGCCGGTGGTGATTTCGCTGCTCAACGCCTTCACCGGGCTTTCGGCGGCGGCGATGGGCCTGGCGCTGGACAACACCGCGCTGATCGTGGCCGGCATGATCGTCGGCGCGTCCGGCTCGATCCTGACCAACCTGATGGCCAAGGCGATGAACCGGTCCATCCCGGCCATCGTCGCGGGCGGCTTCGGCGGCGGTCCCGCGGTGGCGGCCGGCGGCGGTACGAAGGAAGCGCGCCCGGTGCGCTCGACCAGCGCGGCCGACACCGCGATCCAGATGGCCTACGCGAGCAAGGTCGTCGTCGTGCCGGGGTACGGCATGGCCGTGGCGCAGGCGCAGCACACCGTCCGCGAGATGGCGAAGCTGCTGGAGAAGAAGGGCATCACGGTCGCGTACGCGATCCACCCGGTGGCCGGCCGGATGCCCGGGCACATGAACGTGCTGCTCGCCGAGGCCGACGTGCCGTACGAGCAGCTCAAGGAGATGGACGAGATCAACTCCGAGTTCGCCCAGACCGACGTCGCGCTGGTGATCGGCGCGAACGACGTCACGAACCCGGCCGCGCAGACCGACCCGAGCTCGCCGATCTACGGGATGCCGATCCTGAAGGTCAACGAGAGCCGGTCCGTGATCGTCTTGAAACGCGGGATGGCCTCGGGCTTCGCGGGCATCGACAACGACCTGTTCTACGATCCGAAGACCAGCATGCTCTTCGGGGACGCCAAGTCGTCGGTGGGCGAGATCGTGGAGGAACTCAAGGCGCTATGACGACCGGGTCGGATGTTCGTGCGGCGTTCACGGATCCGGCCGAGAATCTCGCTTTCGACGAAGCGCTCCTCCGGGTTGCGCCCGAGTCACCCGTGCTGTGGCTCTGGCGCAACCCGGTTTGCGTCGTGGTGGGGCGTGGGCAGCGGATCGCCCGCGAGGTGCGGATCGAGGAGTGCGCCCGCGACGGCGTCCCGGTGCTGCGGCGGGCCAGCGGCGGCGGCACGGTGTTCCACGACCCCGGCAACCTGAACGTCACCCTGGTCCTGCCCGGCCCGGCCGACCGGCCCCTGGAGGCGCTCGGCCAGGTGATGAGCGCCGCGGTCGACCAGCTCGGGCTGGTGCCGCGGATCGGTGACCGCGGGCTGTTCGTCGGCGACGCGAAGCTGTGCGGGTTCGCCGTGTTCCGCACGAAGACCGGTCTGCTGGCCCACTCGACGCTGCTGGTCGAGACGTCGGCCGGGTTGGTCGGCCGCTACCTGACCAGCGCGCCGCCGGACCCGCGGCCGCTCGACTCGCACCGCAGCCCGGTGGCGTCGCTGGCCGAGCACGGGCTGCGCCCCGGCTTCCCGGCGGTCGAGGCCGCGGTGCGGGCGGCGGCGTCGCAGCTGCTCGGGACGCTGGTGCCCCGCCCGCCGTCGGCGGCCGAGCTGGCGCGGCAGCGGGCGCTGCTGCACACCCGCTACCACTACCCGTCCTGGCACGCCGACGGCGCTCAGCGCGCGGCCTGACTGTCTGTTGTGGACTTACTCGGCCGCGGAGAACGTGACGGTCGGCACCTTGCGCGCGGCCGCGCGGGTGGTGGCCTTCGGCTCCGCGGCCTTCTTGGTGGGCTCGGCCTTCGCGCGGGCCGGCTTGACCGTGGTGGCGGCCTTCGCCTCGGCGGGGACAGCTTTGGCGGTCGCTGCCTTCGCGGTCACTGCCTTGGTGGGTGCTGCCTTGGTGGGCGCGGCCGTGCTGGTGGCCGGCTTCGGCGGGGTCTTCTGCGCGCCGGGGACGGTCCGCGGCCGGTTCTTGCGGCCGCCGGTGCGCCGGCCGGCGTCGGCGTAGCGCTGCAGGAGCGCCCGCAGCGCCTCGGCGTTGGCGACGGAGAGGTCGATGTCGTAGTCGATGCCGTCCAGCCCGAACCCGACGGTCTCCGCCGCGGGCTCGCCGGTCAGATCATCCAGCACCTGCACAGCCGTGTTCCTGGCCACGACAACCTCCCGTGCTTCGAACGTGTGATGTGTTCGCGCGCACCGGGACCGACGGCACCCGGTGCCGCCGACAACTTGCGACTTCCTGACGGAGGATAGCCGCTGGCTTGCGCGATCCCGCGTGGTGGTGTGCGCTGAACCCCATGGCTGGAGAGACTTTTGACGTAGTGGTGATCGGCGCGGGTCCGGTGGGGGAGGTGGCCGCCGAACGAGCGGCCCGCGGAGGCCTGAAGGTCGCCCTCGTCGAGCACGAACGCTTCGGCGGCGAGTGCTCCTACTGGGCCTGCATCCCGAGCAAGGCGTTGCTGCGGCCCGGAAATCTCCTCGCCGCCGCGAAGCGGGTGCCGGGCGTGCCGGTCGGCGACCGGATCGACCCGGCGGCGGTGTTCGCGCGGCGTGACTGGTTCACCGGCAAGGGCGACGACTCGGGACAGGTCGACTGGGCGCGCGGCGCGGGCATCGAGCCGATCCGCGGGCACGGCGAGCTCACCGGCGAGCGGGAGGTGACCGTCGGCGGCGACCGCGTGCTGACCGCGCGGCACGCGGTGATCGTCTGCACGGGCAGCGTGCCGAGTACGCCGCCGATCCCCGGGCTGGACTCGATCCGGCCGTGGGGTTCGCGGGAAGCGACGTCGGCGTCTTCGGTGCCGGCCCGGCTCGGCGTCCTCGGCGGCGGCGTGGTCGGCGTCGAGATGGCGCAGGCGTTCGCGTCGCTCGGTTCGGAGGTCCACCTGGTGATCAGCGGCCCGCGGCCGCTGCCGCGCACCGCGTCGTTCGCGGGTGACCTCGTGCTGGCGGGGCTGCGTGAAGCGGGTGTCGTCGTGCACACGGAGTCGGGTGTTTCGCAGGTGGCCGCCGGGCAGTTCGGGACCGAGCTGACGCTGAAGGACGGTTCGGCGCTCGTCGTCGACGAGTTCCTGGTGGCGACCGGCCGCCGCCCGGCGACCGCCGGGCTCGAGCGCTTCGGCATCGAGCCGGGGCACCCCCTGGAGGTGGACGACACCGGCCGCGTGTCCGCAGTGGACGGTGGCTGGCTGTTCGCGGCGGGCGACGTCACGGGCCGGGCCCCGCTGACCCACCAGGGCAAGTACGGCGCCCGCGCGGCGGGGGACACGGTGGCGGCGCTGGCCGCGGGCAAACCGGTCTCCTCGGAGGCGTGGAGCCCGTTCACGGCCACGGCCGACCACCACGCGGTGCCGCAGGTGGTGTTCACCGACCCGGAGGTCGCGGCGGTCGGCCTGGCGGACGCGCGGCCGGACTCGGCGGACCGCGTCGTCGACATCGACATCGCGGTGGCGGGCTCGTCCCTGCACGCGAACGGCTACACCGGCAAGGCCCGGATGGTGGTCGACACCGAGCGGAACGTCCTCCTGGGTGTGACGTTCGTCGGCCAGGACGTCTCGGAACTGCTGCACTCGGCGACGATCGCGATCGTCGGCGAGGTGCCGCTGGACCGGCTGTGGCACGCGGTGCCGTCGTTCCCGACGATCAGCGAGGTCTGGCTGCGGCTGCTGGAGGCGTACGGGCTCTGAGGGGTCACTGGGCGGGCAGGTCGAGGGCGGCCTTGGCCGCCCTGACCAGGCCGGGGTCGTCCGGAGTGGACGGTCCCGGCGCCCAGACGGCCTGCACGAGCCGGACGGAGGAGCCGTCGAGCTTGCTGGCGTAGGCGGCGTTCTCGAAGCGCGGGGCCGGGGTGGCGCCCCACTGGCCGGTCTCGGCGGCGAGGTCGAGGACGCCGCCCCCGCCGGGGGTGTCGGCAACGCCCTTGAAGGCGGCGGCCTGGGCGGCATCGGGGAATTCGACGATCCCGACGGTGACGGCGGCCACCCGCCCATCGACGGTGGCGGCGTAGCTGGCCCGCTTGACGCCGGAGCAGCTGGTCTGCTGCAGGCTGGCCTGGGCATCCCCGAAGGCGTGCGACGCGCACCGCTGATCCCCACCGGCGGCGCGGAGGTCGAACCGGAGGCTCCGGACGGGCGTGGCGGCGGGAGGAGGCTGTACGACGCTGGTCTTGGGCGGAGCGGGCGCGGCGGCGGTGCCATCCCCGGTGGTGGCGACGGCAATGGCGGCCACGACGAGCAGGACAAGCCCCCCGATGGCGGCGAGGGGGAGCCAGCGGACGGTGCGCGAGGCCGGGGCGGTGGGGTCAGGGGCGGGGCGCGGGCGGGGGAAGGGCTGCGGGGAAGGCAGCGGGGGGATCGCGGTTTGCGGTGGCTCGGGTTGGTCGGCTGGGGTGCTGGTTGGCCCGATTTCGGCGGGCTGGGCTGGCCCGGTTTTGGTCGGCGCGGCTTCGGCAGGCCCCGGTCCGGTGGGCTGCGGTTCGGCTGCTCCGGTTCGGGTCGAGTTCGCCGGTGCCGCGGGGCCGGAGTTGCCTGCCTCGGGTTCGGCGGATTCCGCAGGTGTTTGCCCGGTTTCGGCGGGGCCGCCAGGCGCCCCGATCTGCTCGCTGCTCGGCGCGGGAAGGCGGAGGTTTTCGGTGCGCTCGGTCTCGGCCGCAGATGATTCAGCTGTTTCCGGGCCGCTCGAAGGCGGGGACTCAGGTGACTGGGGTGATTCCGCGGCCTCGGTTCCGGGGAAGACCGGCCCCGCCGAGGATTCGGCGGGACGGTTTGGCTCCGCCTGGGCGGGCGAGGGAAGTTCGGCGGCCGGAGGTGTTGTCTCGGTGCCGGGGAAGACCGGCTCCGCCGAGGATTCGGCGGGACGGTTTGGCTCCGCCTGGGCGGGCGAGGGAAGTTCGGCGGCCGGAGGTGTTGTCTCGGTGCCGGGGAAGACCGGCCTGGTCGAGGAGTCGGCGGCCAGCACCTCGGTGGCTTCGGGCTCGGCAGCCGGGGAAGTGGTCTCGTCGCCGGGCAGCACCGGCGCTTCTGCGGGGCGGTCCGGCTCGGTCGGCGAGAGAACCTCGGTCGCGGGAACCTCGGCTTCAGTGCCTGGGAAGACCGGCCCCGCCGAGGATTCGGCGGGACGGTTTGGCTCCTCCTGAGTGGGCGAGGGAAGTTCGGCGGCCGGAGGTGTTGTCTCGGTGCCGGGGAAGGCCGGCCGTGCCGGCTGCTCCGTCTCCGCTTGCCCGGCCGGGCGGTCCGCTTCACCCTGAACGGGTGACGAATCTCCCTCGGCAACCGAAAAAGCAGAAGCTTCCTCGGCCGCTGCCGGGAGAACCGGGAGCGGCGTCTCGGTCCGCCAATCCGTCCCACCCGCCGCCGTCACCCCGGCCGGCGCCGGCACCGCCGCAGGAGCCGCCGCCGGTCCGTCCCAAAGGGACTCCGGTGGCGCGTCGTCCGTCAAGCGGCTGAAGCCTTCACCCAGCAGGACCTCGTCCGACAGCTCCGGCGCCCCCGGCGCCAGCCCGCGGATCAACGCCCGGGCCTGGTCCACCGACCGCGGCCGGTGGGCCGTGGCCAGCGATACCGTTGCCGCCAGCATCGTCGTCGGGGTCGGGTGGAGGACCCGGACCGGGCCGGCCAGGTCCGTTGCCGGCTGGTCGACCGTCTCCACGTACGGCCCCACCGCGATGATCGTCCCCACCGGGGCCGTTCCCGGGACCAATTCGGCAATTCGCCGTTCGCAAGCCTGGGAAACGTCGAGTGCCTCCGTGGCCGGGTTCACCGACTCGTCGTCCGCGACCAGGGGCCAGCCGTCCGCCTTCCACGGGCCTCCGAGGGGGGCCTCCAGGCGCAGGGCCGGGTCCGGGAGATCCACGCCGATCACGATGATCACGCCGTGGGGGAGCAGCACCACCGCCTCGATCGGGCGGTCCGTCACCCCGCCCACACCGACCAGGGCCACCCCGCCGATCACGGTGCTGCCGCGGCCCAGGGATGCCAGCGCCGCCCGGATGTCGTCCGCCACCCGGGACTGCTGCCGCTCCAGGCGCACCAGTCGCACCGCTCGTCCTCCCTGCTCGTCGTTCCGGGTCAACACGCTAGCGCGCCCAGCGCAATGATCCGTGCGACACGGGCACGCCGCGGCCGCTTGCCCACCGAAAGTGGGGCGGCGGGTGACTTGTGGTGTTCATGTGGCCAAACAGCACGGTTGGGGTGCAGAATGTGCTACAACGCATCGGAGGCGGCATTCGGGAGCCGCGCTGAAGCCGTTCCGCAGCTCGAGACAGGGCGTAGGGGAAGACGTCCCTCGTCGAGCAAGCGGAGGTAGCAGTGAGCACCCGTGGCAGCACCCGAGGTGTGGTGTACGTCCACTCGTCGCCGTCTGCGGTGTGTCCGCACGTCGAGTGGGCCATTTCGGGCACCCTGGGTGCCCGCGTTGACCTGAAGTGGACGGCGCAGCCGGCCAGTCCGGGTCAGCTTCGCGCCGAATGCGGCTGGCGCGCGCCCGCAGGCACCGGCGCCAAACTGGCGTCCGCCCTCAAGGCGTGGCCGATGATTCGGTTCGAGGTGACCGAAGAGCCCAGTGCGGGCGTCGACGGCGAGCGGTTCTGCTTCGCGCCCGGCCTCGGCCTGTGGCACGGCCGGACCAGCGCCAACGGCGACATCGTGGTGGGCGAGGACCAGCTGCGCGCGCTCGTCAGCATGACCCGCGGCGGCGAATCCCTCGCGCACAAGCTGGACGAGCTCCTGGCCGCCAGCTGGGACGAGGCGCTCGAGCCGTACCGCCACGCCGGCGACGGCGCGCCGGTGACCTGGCTGCACCAGGTCGGCTGAGCCACGGGACGGGGGCCGGTACGCTCTGGCGCGTGACCACCCCCGCCCCCAGCTCTCGCCAGCGCTGGCTGGTGCCCGTCGTGGTCGTGGTGCTGTCCGTGACCGTCGGCGGTGGCCTGCTCGCGCGCGAAATCTACCGCCGCCCCGACCAGCCGGTCGACGACACCTCCGTCGCGGTCTCGACGCCTTCGCCGTCCACCGTCGGCGCGCCGTCCGCGGTGGACGACGACGTCCGGATGACCGACGACGCCAAGCGGCACCCGCAGGGCGACGCCGTGCGCCGGGTGCTGCAGAAGTACTTCGCGGCCATCAACAGCAAGCAGTACCAGCAGTGGGTCGCCGTGGTCACCGACGAGCGGGCCGCCGGCCAGTCGCAGAGCGACTGGAAGAAGGGCGTTCGCACCACAAAGGACAGCGACGCCCTCGTCTACCGGATCGAACGCGCGTCCGGGAACTCGCTGCGGGTCCTGGTGGGGTTCACCAGCAGGCAGAGCGTCGAGGACGCCCCGCTGTTCTTCCGCGAGCCGTGCATCAAGTGGCGGCTCGTCATCCCCATGGAGGTCGACGGCAAGACGCTGAAGGTCGCCGCCGTCGACGGCGGGCCACCGCCCGAACACGAAAAGTGCTGAAACGGACGAAGGGCCCGGCCGAAGCCGGGCCCTTCGTCGGTTCCGGGGCGGTCAGGCCGCCGGGGTGAACAGCAGCGCGGTGTTGTGGCCGCCGAACCCGAACGAGTTGCTGATCGCCGCGGTGAGCTCGACCTTGCGCGGCTCGCCCGCGACGACGTCCAGCTGCACCCGCGGGTCCAGGTCGGTCAGGTTCCGGGTGGCCGGCACCAGGCCGTGGTAGAGCGCGAGGATCGTGATGATCCCCTCGACCGCGCCTGCGCCGCCGACCAGGTGGCCGAGCGAGCCCTTCGGGGCCGTCACGACCACGTGGTCCCCGATCGCGTTGCGGATCGCCGCCGCCTCGCCGATGTCACCGACCACAGTGGACGTCGCGTGCGCGTTCACGTGCCCGACGTCCGCCGGGGTCACGCCGGCCATCTTCATCGCCGCGCGCATCGCGGCGATCTGGCCGATGCCCTCGGGGTGGTTGCCGGTGATGTGGTAGGCGTCCGAGGTGATGCCGTGCCCGGCGAGCGTCGCGTAGACGCGCGCCCCACGGGCCTTCGCCAGGTCCGCGCGCTCCAGGATGACCACGCCGGCGCCCTCGCCGAGGACGAAGCCGTCGCGGCTGGCGTCGAACGGCCGCGACGCGCTCTCCGGGTCTTCGTTGCGCGTGGACACCGTGCGGGCCTGGGCGAACCCGGCCAGCGTGATCGGGTGGATGCACGCTTCGGCGCCCCCCGCGATCACGACGTCGGCGCGCCCGGAGCGGATCATCTCCACGCCGCTGGCGATGCCCTCGGCGCCCGAGGCGCAGGCCGAGGCCGGGGAGTGCACCCCGGCCCGCGCCTTGAGGTCGATGCCCACGTGCGCGGCCGGGCCGTTCGGCATCAGCATCGGCACGGTCAGCGGCGACACCTTGCGGAGACCCTGCTGGTGCAACAGGTCGTTCTGGGTGAGCAGGGTGACCGGGCCACCGATGCCGGTGCCGATCGACACGCCGAGGCGGTCGGGGTCGACGTCGGTGTGCTCGTCGGTCGGCTCGCTGTACCCGGCGTCGGCCCACGCCTGCCGGGCCGCGATCAGCGCGACCTGCTCGCAGCGGTCCAGCCGACGGGCCTGCACCCGCGGGAGGACCTCCGAGGGATCGACGGCCAGCTGGCCACCGATCTTGACGGGCAGCTGCAGCTCCTCGACCCAGTCGGCCTCGATCGCCCGGACCCCGCTCCGCCCGGCCAGCAGACCGTCCCAGGTGGACGTGACGTCCCCACCGAGCGGTGTGGTGGCGCCGAGACCGGTGATCACGACGTCGAAGTTGCTCATTCGAGTCTCCTCAAGGAGGGAAGAGGACTTACTTGGAGTTGGCCGACACGTAGTTCACGGCGTCGCCGACGGTCTTGAGGTTGGCGAGCTCGTCGTCCGGGATCTTGACGCCGAACTTGTCCTCGGCCTGCACGGCGATCTCGACCATCGACAGCGAGTCGATGTCCAGGTCGTCCACGAACGACTTCTCGGCGGTGACGTCGTCCTGAGCCACACCGGCGACCTCTTCGACGATCTCGGCGAGGCCGGCGAGGATCTCAGCGTTGTCAGCCATGGGGTAGTTCCCTTCTCGGTCCATCTGGGGGTCTGTTTCCCTCGGGCGAGTGCCCGCGGGGAGCGTAACGGTGATCAGGGGCAGATGAACGCCTGCCCGGCGTAGGACAGGCCCGCGCCGAACCCGACCGCCAGCACCACGTCACCGGACTTGGCCGTCCCGGCCTTGCGCATGTGGTCCAGCGCGAGGGGGATGGACGCCGACGAGGTGTTGCCGGAGTACTTGATGTCGTCGGCGACGACCATGTCGTCGCGGGCGCCGTTGGCCCGCAGCTTCTTCGCGATCGCCTCGACGATGCGCAGGTTGGCCTGGTGCGGGATCAGCACGTCCACATCGGACGGCTTCAGCCCGGCGACGTCGAGCGCCTGCATCGCGATCGGCGCGATCTTCGTGGTCGCCCACCGGAAGACCGACTGGCCCTCCTGGTAGATGTACTTCTCGTCGCGCATGTAGATCAGGTCGACCAGGTCGCCCGCGCTGCCCCAGGACACCGGGCCGATCTGCGGCTCGTCGGACGCGCCGACGACCGCGGCACCCGCGCCGTCGGCGAAGATGATCGCGTTGGCCCGGTCGGTCGGGTCGACCGAGTCGGTGAGCTTCTCCGCGCCGATGACCAGGACCTTCTTCGCCGAGCCCGCCCGGATCAGGTCCGAGGCGACACCCAGGCCGTAGCAGAACCCGGCGCAGGCGGCGTTGAGGTCGAACGCGCCGGGCGCCGGGATGCCGATCCGGGCGGCCACCTGGGCGGCGGCGTTCGGGATCAGCGTCGGCATGGTGCAGTTCGGCAGGATGACCGTGTCCACTTCGGACGGGTCGACGCCGGCGTCTTCGAGCGCGGCCTTGCCCGCGGCGACGGCCATGTCGGTGAGCAGCTCGTCCTTCTCGGCGAACCGGCGCTCCACGATCCCGACGCGGGTCTGGATCCACTCGTCGTTGGTGTCCATGACCTGCGACAGGTCGTCGTTGGTGACGATCTTCGCGGGCTGGTAGCTGCCGACGCCCAGCACACGGCTGCCGCGGGAGCCGGGGTTGAGGCTCAGGGCGGGTCGGTCGGTCACGAGGCGTCCTCCTGGCGCAGCGCCGCCAGCTCGGCCGGCGTCTTCAGCGCGGTGGTAGTGGTGACGACGCCCTTGAGCTGCCGCTTGACCAGGCCGGTCAGCGTGCCCGCGGGCGCGAGTTCGATCGTGCGGGTGACGCCGAGGGAGACCAGGCCGTCCATCGTCAGGTCCCAGCGGACCGGCCGGGTGACCTGGGAGACCAGCCGAGCCAGGTACTCGGCCCCGCTGGTGACGACCGTG
Source organism: Amycolatopsis sp. Hca4 (assembly GCF_013364075.1). GTDB lineage: Bacteria > Actinomycetota > Actinomycetes > Mycobacteriales > Pseudonocardiaceae > Amycolatopsis. The sequence goes on along the minus strand of NZ_CP054925.1, from coordinate 3,835,604 downwards.
CCGTCCGCATTGGACAGCAGCGGGCGGGTGGGGTCGGCTGGGGTCAGCTCGGCGGCGTGGGCGCGCATCGCCTCTTCGGCGGGCGCCATGTAGTGCGTGTGGAACGCGCCGGCGACCTTGAGGGCGCGGATCTTCGTGCCTTCGAGGGGCTCGGCGACGATCTTCGCGATCGTGTCGGCGGCACCGGAGGCGACGATCTGCCCGGCGCCGTTGCGGTTCGCCGCGGTCAGGCCCTGCTCTTCCAGCCACGCGACGACCTGCTCGGGGTCCCCGAGCATGACCGCGGCCATCGACGTCGGTTCCAGCGCGCACGCCTTCGCCATCTCGGCCCCGCGGACGGCGGCGAGCGCGACGGCGTCTTCGGGCTTCAGCACCCCGGCGATCGCGGCGGCCGCGAGCTCGCCGACGGAGTGGCCGGCGACCGGCGCGTCCGCGGGCACCGGCGCGGTGGCCTGGAGGTGCTCGAAGGTGAGCAGCGACAGCGCGACGATCAGCGGCTGGGCGATCGCGGTGTCCTGGATCTCGTCGGCGTCCGACTCGGTGCCGAGGCGGAGCAGGTCGAGCCCGGCGCGCTCGGACCACTGCGCGACGCGCTCGCGCGCGCCGTCGAGGTCGAGCCAGGGCGTGAACATGCCGGGGGCCTGGGACCCCTGACCGGGAGCGAGGACTGCTGCTGTCACCCTTCAAGACAACACTCCGGGGTGCCTTCTCGGGGATGCCGACGTTCACAGTGTCTGTGCGGCGTCTTTGTCGGAACCCTCCAAAGACGCGCCGCAGAAGCTCGCGCGTAACCCGGATGCCTTGTCGGGTTCAATCACCTTTCGCTGTTAAGTCCATCACGTGACGGCGGTCTCGGCAAGGCTCGGTCCCGCGGGGTGGGTGCGCGGGTGCAGGCCGGTCCGGCGGCCGGTTGTGGCGAGGATGAACGTGCGCGCACCCCGCCCGGCTCGTGGCCCGTGCCGCCGGGGTCACCAGAGGCCGCGGGCCCTCGCCAGCCGTCCCACCGTCAGCGCGATCCGCAGCACCAGCGCGTCCCGCGGGTCCGTCGCCTGGCACCCGGTCAGGTCCGCCGCCTTCCGCAGCCGGTACCGGACCGTGTTCGGGTGGACGAACAGCGTCTTCGCGCACGTCTCGAGCACCCCGCCGCTCTCGAGGTACGCCTCCACCGTGCGCTGCAGCGTCGGCCCCGCCTCTTCCAGCGGCCGCGCGATCTTGTCCACCAGCAGGCGCTCGGCCTCCGCGTCGCCCGACAGCGCGCGCTCGGGCAGCAGGTCCGCCGACCGGACCGGCCGGGGCGCGCCCGGCCAGCCGACCACCGCCCGCAACCCCGACAACGCCTCGGTCGCGCTGTGGTGCGCCTCCGCCAGCGTCGGTACCGTCGGGCCGGCCACCACCGGGCCCTCGGCGAACGCCACCGACATCCGGGTCAGGATCTCCCGCTCCTTCACGCCGCCGTCGGTCGGGCCGCCGACCACGACCACCAGCCGGGAGCCCTGCACCGACAGCAGCACCGGGCGGCCGACGCGGGCCGCGCGGCTGCGGACCTCGAACACCACCGTCGGCGGGTCCTCCGACGGCGGGTTGCCGACGAGCACCGTGGCGGCGGCGGAGGGATCCCAGCCGAGTGCGGTGGCGCGCGAGAGCACCGACTCCTCGGCGTCGCCGCGGACGATGCCGTCGACGACCAGTGCCTCCAGCCGGGCGTCCCAGGCGCCGCGCGCTTCCGCCGCGGCCGCGTAGGAGTTCGCCGCCGCGAAGGCGATTTCCCGGCCGTAGCGCAGGATTCCCTCGATCAACGCGGCGCGTTCGGCTTCGTTCGCCGCGAACTCCGGCAGCTGCTCCTCGAACACCTCGATGGCCAGCCGCACCATGGCGACGGCCTGGCGCAGGCTGATCCACCGCGACAGCTCGGCCGGCGCGTCGCGGAACGCCTCGGTCGTCAGCTGCAGTGCCCCTTTGGAGTCCCGCAGCCAGTCGACGAAGCCGGCGGCTCCGGCCTGGGTGATCAGCAGGACGCTCGCGCGCTGGTCGGCGGGCAGGCGGGCGAACCAGGTCAGCCGCCGCTCCATCACCGCGATGCTCGCACTCGCCAGGCTGCCGGACGCGTGCTCCAGCCGCCGGAGCGTCTTCGCGGACAGTCCGTGGTGCTTCGGCACCCGGCGCGGGGCGGTGGTTCCATCCATGGCGCCCGCGATCCTACGTGCCCGCAACTTTGGTAGCCCTTCGCGGCAACGCGCGAGGGTAGGCGGCGCGTGTACGCACTGCCTAGGATCGGGGCCACACGAGAACGGGGGAACCGGAAATGACCGGTTTGGAGATCGACGGGATATCCAAACGCTACGGCGACGTGGTCGCCCTGCGCGAAATGACGTTCGACGTCCGGCCGGGCGAACTGTTCGGCTTCGTCGGCAGCAACGGCGCCGGCAAGACCACGACCATGCGGATCGCGCTCGGGGTGCTGTCCGCCGACGCCGGCGAAGTCCGCTACGGCGGCACGCCGGTGACGCACGAAACGCGCCGCCACATCGGCTACATGCCCGAAGAACGCGGCCTCTACCCGAAGATGAAGGTGGCCGAGCAGCTGACCTACCTCGCGCGGCTGCACGGGATGCCCGCCGCCGACGCGCAGGCGTCGGCCGACAAGTGGACCGAGCGGCTCGGGGTCGCCGCCCGCCGCGACGACGAGGTGCAGAAGCTGTCGCTGGGCAACCAGCAGCGTGTCCAGCTGGCCGCGGCGCTGGTGCACGAGCCGCGCATCCTGGTGCTCGACGAGCCGTTCTCCGGCCTCGACCCGGTCGCCGTCGACGTGATGAGCCAGGTGCTCAAGGAGAAGGCGGCCGAGGGGGTGCCGGTCGTGTTCTCCAGCCACCAGCTGGATCTGGTGGAGCGGCTCTGCGACCGGGTCGGGATCGTCCGCAGTGGACAGATGGTGGCCCGGGGCACGGTCGACGAGCTGCGCGCAGGCGGCGCGGTGCGGCTGCGGGTCGACGTCCCCGACGCCGAGGACGGGTGGGCCGACGGCCTGCCCGGCGTCAAGGTGCTCGGCCGGACGGGCTCGGTGACCGAGCTCGAACTCGGCGAGGGCGCCGACGACCAGGCCGTGCTCAAGGCGGCGCTGGCCACCGGCCCGGTCCGCGAGTTCGCCCGCGAGCAGCCGTCGCTGACCGAACTGTTCCGTTCCGTCGTCACGACCGAGGAGGTCCCCGCGTGAGCACCCCGGTTCCGGACGTGCGGATGAGCCCGATGGCGGCGGTGGGCCTGGTCGCCTCCCGCGAGATCAGCACCCGCGTGAAGTCGAAGGCCTTCCGCGTCGGCACGGTGATCATGCTGCTGCTGATCGTGGTCGGCATCCTGGTGATCAAGCTGATCACCGGGAGCGGCGGCGCGGACTCGACCGTCGGCTACACCCCGGCCACCGCGCCGCTCGCCGCGCCGCTGAAGGCCGGCGGCCAGGCCGTCGACGAGAAGATCGACACCGTCCAGGTCGCCGACGAGGCCGCCGGGCGCGCGAAGCTGGCCGACGGCTCGCTCGACGCGCTGCTCACCGGCGACGGCAAGAGCGTGCACGTCCAGGTGAAGAAGGACCTCGACGGCAAGCTCGCGAACGTCCTGCAGCTGGTGTCCCAGCAGGTGGCGGTGAACCAGCAGGTCACCGCGCTGGGCGGCGACCCGGCCCGGTTCCAGGCGGCGATCGCGTCCGCGAAGTTCGTCGAGGACCCGCCGCTGGAGCAGCCTTACGACTACAACGGCCAGCAGCTGGTCCTCGGCATCATCGCCGGCATCCTGATCTACATGTCGCTGCTGCTCAACGGCCAGAGCGTCGCGCAGGGCGTCGTCGAGGAGAAGACGTCGCGGGTGGTCGAGTTGCTGCTGTCGACGATCAAGCCGTGGCAGCTGATGGCGGGCAAGGTGCTCGGCATCGGCGTGGTCGGGCTGATCCAGATGCTCGTGATCGGCGTCGGCGGGGTGGCCACCGGGCTGGCCACGGGCGTGCTCACCATCTCCGTCTCGGCGGCCGTGGGCACGGTCGTCTGGCTGGTCGTGTGGTACCTGCTCGGGTTCTTCATGTACTCGATCGTGTTCGCCGCGCTCGGGGCGCTGGTGTCCCGCCAGGAAGACGTCGGCGGCGCGACCATGCCGGCGCTGATGTTCGTGATCGCCGGGTACGTGATCGGCATTTCCGTGCTGCCGTCGGACCCGGGCAACACGTTCGTCGAGGTGCTTTCGGTGATCCCGGTGTTTTCGCCGACGCTGATGCCGATGCGGCTGGCGATGGGCGGGGTGCCCGTTTGGGAAGCCGTGGTGTCGGTGGGGCTCGTGGTGCTGCTGATTCCGGGCTTGATCTGGCTCGCCGCGCGGATCTACCGGAACGCGGTCATGCGCACCGGCGCAAAAGTGAAGCTGCGCGACGCCCTGCGCGCCGCCTGAAGTTTTCCCGCGGTTCATCCGGCCCCCGGCGCCCCCCGGGGGCCGGATTCGTGCCGGTTTTGCGGCAAATGCTCGAGGCCGCCCGGCGCTTGCGGTTTACGCTGCGCCGGACGGCCTCGTCTCCCCGGTCCCCACCGGTACAACCAGTATGGCCACGGGTGATCTTCGCGCGCCAGTCGTCTCACTCGATCGTGGGGCGCACGAGTTGCCGCCCCTGGGTACTTGACCGACGATCCGGTGCAAATCCGTGGAGGGAGTCGTATGGGCGAGCAACTGAAGGACGGGCTCGGGCAGGCGTGGGCGATGGTGGCCACGTTCGTCCCGAAACTCGTGGGATTCCTGATCATCCTGCTGATCGGCTGGTTGATCGCGAAAGCCGTCTCGAAAGGGCTGGCGCTCGTGCTCGGGAAAGCCGGATTCGGGAAACTGGTCGAGCGCACCGGGCTGAGCGGAAAGGTCGGGCAGCAGAAGATCGACGCGACCGGGATCCTGGTCAAATTGGTCTACTACTTCATTCTGCTGATCGCGCTGCAGCTGGCGTTCGGCGTGTTCGGGCCGACCAACCCGGTGAGCCAGCTGCTCAACGACATCATCGCGTTCCTGCCGCGGATCGTGGTGGCGCTGGTGCTCGTCGTGGTGGCCGCGGCGATCGCGAAGGTGGTCCGGGACGTCGTCGCGTCCGCGCTGTCCGGCCGCGGGGCGGCCCGGCCGCTGTCGATGGCGGCCTACTGGCTGATCATGGCGTTCGGCATCATCGCCGCCCTCGGCCAGGTGAATATCGCGACGGCGATCACGGGCCCGGTCCTGATCGCGGTACTGGCCACGATCGGCGGCGTGATCGTGGTCGGCTTCGGCGGCGGCCTGATCAAGCCGGCCCAGGACCGCTGGCGCGGCTGGCTGGCGAACATGGAGCACCAGCTGGAGACCCCGGCCCAGCGCACGGGCGAGATGGGCACGGGCCCGTCGGCCCCGCGTGCGGCGGTCGGCGTGGACAGCACGCCGACGTCGCCGGTGGGCACGCCGCGCCCGCAGGGCTGAGCGGGCGGTGAGCTGGTGCGGGCCCGGCGGTCGGGGAAGCCGCCGGGCCCGCGCTGTGCCCGGGGACCTTCGGTGCGCGGGGTTGCTCCCGCGGCTCGGGCCCTGCAGCACGACAAGCCGCCGGTTCAGGGCAGTTTCGGTGTGCAGGCAGACCCGGGCGTGAGGTCCGCAGCCGCGCCGCGCCGTTAAGCTCGCGGGCATGGGGGTCGTCGCGGCGCTGTGGCGCTATCCGGTGAAGTCGATGGCAGGCGAGCCGCTGGCCGCCGCGGTGGTCGGCGAGCGCGGCTTCGAGGGCGATCGCCTCTACGCCGTCCGCGACCCCGACGGCAAGCTCGGCGGCGGCAAGAACACCCGCCGCTTCCGGCGGATGCCCGGCCTCAACACCTTCGCCGCGCGCTACACCGGGGACGTCCCGGCGGTGACCCTGCCGGACGGGCGCACCGCGCGGGGCGACGCCGACATCGCGGCCGCTCTCGGCCGCCCCGGCGTCGAACTGACGAAGGAAGCGGACGTCCCGCACCACGACGAGGCGGCCGTCCACCTGGTGACGACGTCGTCGCTGGCCTGGCTCGCCGAGCGGGCCCGCGTGGCCGAGATCGACGCGCGGCGGCTGCGGCCCAACATCCTGCTCGACACCGGCCCGGCGCCGGAACTCGCCGAAGACGCCTGGGTGGGGGAGCGCCTCCGGATCGGTGCGGTCGAGCTGGAGGTCGTCGGCAAGGCCGTCCGCTGTGTGATGGTCGACCTGCCCTGGGAAGAGCTCCCGGCGGCGCCGGGGCTGCTGAAGGCGATCACCGGCACGACGCTCGGCGTGCACGCGCGGGTCGTGCGCGGCGGCACGCTGCACCTCGGCGACGTCCACTCCGTGGGATGTCTCGCCCCTCACACTCCCTAGGGAATTCACCCCGTCCGGAGCATGTTGGGAGCGGTAGGACGAAAGGGGCGTCACGTGGACTTCCTGCTGCACCACGGGATCACCGTGCTCGGTCAGTGGATTTCGATCGCGGAGCTCGCCGGGCAGGTGTTCGCGCTCGCCGTCGTGTTCCTCGCGCAGCGTCGCACCCTGTGGACGTGGCCGGTGCAGGTCGGCGCGACCGTGCTGCTGTTCGCCGTCTACGTCTCCGCGCACCTCGGCGGGCTCGCCGCGCGGCAGGTCGCCATCCTCGCCATCTCCGTCTACGGCTGGTGGGCGTGGACGCGCCGCCAGGACCCGGTGTTCGGCGTCGTCGTGCGCAAGGGCCGGCTCGCCGAACGGCTGGCCATGCTCGCCGCCTTCGCCGTCGGCACCACCGTGATGGCGCTGGTCCTCGACGCGCTGCACGCGTCATGGGCGCCCTGGCCGGACGCCGCCATCTTCGTCGGCACCCTGGTCGCCTTCGGGGCGCAGGGGCTCGGGCTGGTCGAGTTCTGGCTGGTCTGGCTGGCCGTCGACGCGATCGGCGTCCCGCTGCAGATCTCCTCCGGGCTCTACTTCTCCGCCGCGATCTACATCGTCTTCGCCGGGCTCGTCGTGCACGGCTGGTGGAGCTGGAACCGCTCCGCCCAGCGCGTCGCCGCCCGGCCCGGGGTCACGGCAGCATCCAGCTGAGCGCCGCGGTGCTCTGACCCCACACGATCAGGCACATCACCAGCAGCAGCCCGACGCTCCACGGCAGCACCTTCCGCAGCAGCTTCCCCTCCTCGCCGGGCAGGTTCGCCGCGACGCAGGCGATCGTGAGGTTCTGGGGCGAGACCATCTTGCCGAGCACGCCGCCGGAGCTGTTCGCCGCGGCCAGCAGGTCCGCCGGCAGGCCCGTCTGGTGCGCCGCCGTCACCTGCAGGGCGCCGAACAGCGCGTTGGCCGAGGTGTCGGACCCCGAGACGGCGACGCCGAACCAGCCCAGCACCGGCGAAAGGAACGCCAGGCCGGCGCCCGCGGCGGCGATGAACGTGCCGATCGTGGACGTCTGGCCGGACAGGTTCATCACGTAGGCCAGCGCGAGCACGCCGGTCACGGTGAGGATGGCGAACCGCAGTTCCTTCACCGTGGCCACCCACTCGCTCGCCGCGCCGCTCGCCCGCACCGCCAGCAGCGCCGCCGTGATCAGCCCCGCCAGCAGCACCAGCGTGCCGCCGGTGTTGAGGATCGGCAGCGAGAACGTGTTGCCGGACACCGGTTTCCCGTTCGGCGCCACGACGTTCAGCCCGGGCCAGTGGAACTTCCAGGTTGCTTTGTCCAGCAGCCGCTTGACCGGCGGCAGCACGGCGATCGAAAAGATCACGATGATGAGCAGGTACGGCAGGTACGCCTTGACGACGTCGTCACGGGAGTCTTCCGGCGGCGCTTCGGCCGTCGCCGTCCCGCCGGTGCCGATCCGGACCGCGTCGGGCACCGGGCGGCGGGTCTGGGGGAGGGCGACCAGCGCGGCCGCGCCGGCGAGCGCCGCGCCGATGTCGGCCAGCTGCGGGGACACGAAGTTCGACGCGAGGAACTGCACGAGCCCGAACGCGACCCCGCAGACCAAGGCGGGCAGCCAGGTGTCCTTCAAGCCGCGCCTGCCGTCGACGATGATCACCAGCAGCAGCGGGACGACCAGCGCGAGCAGCGGCGTCTGCCGCCCGACGATCGACGAGACCTCCTGCAGTGGCAGGCCGGTGACCTGGGCGAGGGTGACGACCGGGGTGCCCATGGCGCCGAAGGCGACCGGCGCGGTGTTGGCGACGAGTGCGACGACGGCGGCCTTGACCGGGTGGAAGCCGACGGCCACCAGCATCACGGCGCTGATCGCGACCGGCGCCCCGAACCCGGCGAGGGCCTCCATGAGCGCGCCGAAGCAGAACGCGATGATCAGCGCCTGGATCCGCGGGTCGTCGGAGATCCGGCCGAACGACCGGCGCAGCACGTCGAAGTGCCCGGTCCGCACGGTGAGCCGGTAGATCCACAGCGCGTTGACGACGATCCACATGATCGGCCACAGCCCGAACGCGGCACCCTGCAGCGCGCCCGAAACGGCCTGCACGACCGGCATCCCGTACGCGGCCACGCCGACGACGAGCGCGACGAGCAGTCCGATCAGGGCGGCGTGGTGCGCCCGCATCCGGACGGCGCCGAGGAGGACGAGGACGGTGGCCAGCGGGAGGACGGCCACCAGCGCGGACAGGCCCAGCGAGCCCAGCGGAGTGAGATCCTGCACGAACACGGGCAACCTCCGTTTTCCACGATGCGAAAACGGCCTTTCGGCGGGTGCCCGAGATCTTCGTCACAAACCAGGCGGTCCGTCAAGAAGTTGAGACCGGTTGGCCCAATCCGTCAACGCTTGACCGGCAGCACCGCGAGGGCGGTCTCGGCGATGGCACGGATCTCGGCCGGCCCGAGGCCGCCCTTGCCCAGCGCTTCGAGGCCGCGCAGCACGGCCAGCACGAGCCCGCCCAGGTGGGCGGGGTCCGGACCGGGGTCGATGTCGCCCGCGCGCTGCGCCCCCGCGATGCACGCCGTCAGGTAGTCCTGCAGGTCGCGAAACGCCCGCTCGGTCCGCGCGGCGACGGCCTCGTCGTGCTCCGCGCATTCGGCGGCGCCCTTCGCCATCAGGCAGCCGCGGCGCTCCCGGTCGGCGACGACCGACTCGGCGATCGCGCGCACGTGGTCCTGCAGCCGCCGGTACGCGGTGTCGTCGGGGCCTTCGAGCTGGTGCCGCACACCGTCGGTCGACTCGGTGCAGTAGTAGTCGTAGACGCGCAGGTAGAGCGCGTGCTTGTCGCCAAAGGCGCCGTAGAGGCTGCCTTTGCCGAGGCCGGTCGCGGCAGCGAGGTCGTCGACCTTCGTGCCGGCGTACCCGTGTTCCCAGAACTGGTCCCTGGCCGCGCGCAGGACCGCTGCCTCGTCGAAGCTCCGGGGTCTCGCCATGGGATCAGGCTACCCATTCTTGACTATCTCGTCCAGAACGGCGTACGTTCTGGACGAGATAGTCAAGAACTTGGAGGGCATCGTGAACCTGGAGAACAAGACCGCGGTCGTGACCGGCGGGAGCACCGGCATCGGGCTCGCCATCGCGAAGCGGTTCGCGGCCGAAGGCGCGCACGTGTTCATCACGGGCCGGCGCAAGGAGGCCCTCGACGACGCGGTCGCCGAGATCGGCGGAAGCGTGACGGCGATCCGCGCGGACTCGGCGAACCTGGCCGACCTCGACGAGGTCTACCGCGCAGTGGCCGAGCGCGGCCGCGGCCTGGACGTCCTGGTGGCCAACTCCGGCGGCGGCAGCTTCGCCCCGCTCGGCCAGATCACCGAGGAGCAATTCGACTCGACCTTCGCCACGAACGTCAAAGGTGTCGTCTTCGCCGTCCAGAAGGCGCTGCCGCTGCTGAACGCGAACGCGTCGATCATCCTCACCGGCTCCACGGCGTCGACCCGGGTCGATCCGGCCTTCAGCGTCTACGGGGCGACGAAGGCGGCGGTCCGCAACCTCGCCCGTGGCTGGGCGGTCGACCTCAAGGGGACCGGGACGCGGGTCAACGTCCTGGCCCCGGGACCCACGCGCACGCCCGGCCTGCTCGGCCTCGTCGCCGAGGACGAGCAGCAGGGCTTGGTCGACAACCTCGCGGCGCAGGTGCCGCTCGGCCGGGTCGGGGAACCGGCCGAAATCGCGGCCGCCGCGCTGTTCCTGGCCTCCGACGAGTCAAGCTTCGTCAACGGCGTCGAATTCTTCGTCGACGGCGGCCTCGCCCAGGTCTGACCGCTGAAACTAGCGCAGCGTGGCGTGGCTCGGCGTCAGGTCCTTCAGGGTCCGGACGCCGAGCAGCTGCATCGTGCGGACCATCTCCGTCCGCAGGATGTCGACGCACCGCTGGACACCGCGCTCGCCGCCGGCCATCAGGCCGTACAGGAACGCGCGGCCGATCAGCACGGCGTCCGCGCCGCGGGCGATCGCCGCCACGATGTCGCCGCCGGAGAGGATGCCCGTGTCGATCCAGACCTCCGCCTCGCCCTGGACCTCGTCCAGCACCGCCGGGAGCAGCTCCAGCGGTGTCGGCGCGCGGTCGAGCTGGCGGCCGCCGTGGTTGGAGATCAGCACCGCGTCCGCGCCGTGCTTCACGACGTCGCGGGCGTCGTCGACGTTCTGCACGCCCTTGACCACGAGCTTCCCCGGCCAGGTCTGCCGGACCCAGTCGAGGTCGTCGAAGTTCAGCGTCGGGTCGAAGAGCTTGTTCAGCAGCTCCGCGACCGTGCCGCCGAAGTGGTTGAGCGAGGCGAACTCGAGCGGCTCGGTGGTGAGCAGGTTGAACCACCACGCCGGGTGCGTCGCGCCGTCGAGGAACGTCTTGAGCGTGAGGGCGGGCGGGATGGTCAGGCCGTTGCGGACGTCGCGCAGGCGGGCGCCGCCGACCGGGGTGTCCACGGTCAGCATGAGCGTGTCGTAGCCCGCGGCCCACGCCCGATTCATCAGATCTTCGCCGGCGCCGTGGTCGCGCCAGACGTAGAGCTGGAACCACTTGCGCGCGTTCGGCGCGGCTTCGGCGAGGTCCTCGATCGAGGTCGTCGCCATGGTCGAGAGCCCGACCGGGATGCCGTTGCGCTCGGCCACGCGGGCCACCGCGCGCTCGCCCTCGTGCTGCATCATGCGGGTGAACCCGGTGGGGGCGAAGGCGAACGGCAGCGCCGACGTCTTGCCGAGGATCTCGCGGGTGGTGTCCACATCGGACACCCCGCGCAGCACGTTCGGGTGGAATTCGACGCGCCGGTACGCCTGCCGGGCGCGGAGCAGGCTGTCTTCGAGCTCGGCTGCGCCGTCGGTGTAGTCGAACGCCGCCCGCGGGGTGCGCTTGCGGGCGATCATCCGCAGGTCGGCGATGGTGTGCGCGTTCGCCAGCCGCCGGTCCGTCGGGTTCAGCACGATCGGCTTCGGCCGGAGGATCTGCTGCAGCTCACTCGGCTTCGGCAACCGGCGTTTCGTCAACCTTCATCACTCCCTACGTGCCACGGGACCCGGTAGACATCGGATGTCTGCCGGGTCCCGAACCTAGCAGCAGATCACGCGTTCCCGGAATCCGACGTCTGCGGCCCGGCGGCCGCGATGTCGTCGAGCCGGTACTTCGTGGCCGCCTCCAGCACCTTCGCCTGGTCGACCTCGCCGCGCTTGGCCAGGATCGACAGCGCGCCGACGGTGATCGACTCGGCGTCGATCAGGAACTTCCGCCGCGCCGCCGGCCGGGTGTCGGAGAAGCCGAACCCGTCCGTGCCGAGGGTGAGCATGTCGGTCGGGACGTACGGGCGGATCAGGTCCGGCACCGCGCGCATCCAGTCCGACACCGCCACGACCGGCCCGTTCGCGCGTGAGAGCGCCTCGGTGACGTACGGCACGCGCGGCTCGCTGCCCGGGTAGAGCAGGTTGTCGTGGTCGATCTCGACGGCCTCGCGCCGCAGCTCGGTCCACGACGTCGCCGACCACACCGCGGCCCGCACGCCCCACTCCTCGGCCAGCATCTTCTGCGCCTTGAGCGCGTCCGGCATCGTGACGCCCGAGACCAGGATCTGCACCTCCGGCCCCTCGCCCGCGGGGGCGTCGGCGTACTTGTAGAGGCCCTTGAGCAGGCCGTCGACGTCGAGGTTCTCCGGCTCGGCGGGCTGCTGGTACGGCTCGTTGTAGATCGTCATGTAGTAGAAGACGTTCTCGCCGTTGCCGTCCGGGCCGCTCTCGCCGTACATCCGGCGCAGGCCGTCCTTGACGATGTGCGCGATCTCGAACGACCACGCCGGGTCGTAGGCCACCGCGGCCGGGTTGGTCGCCGCCAGCAGCAGCGAGTGCCCGTCCGCGTGCTGCAGACCCTCACCCGTCAGGGTGGTCCGGCCGGCGGTGGCGCCGAGGACGAACCCGCGGGCCATCTGATCGGCGGCGGCGTACAGGCCGTCACCGGTCCGCTGGAACCCGAACATCGAGTAGAAGATGTAGATCGGGATCATCGGCTCGCCGTGCGTGGCGTACGAGGTGCCGACGGCGGTGAACGACGCCGTCGAGCCGGCCTCGTTGATGCCCTCGTGCAGCAGCTGGCCCTTCTCGGACTCCTTGTAGGCCAGCATCAGGCTCGCGTCGACCGACGTGTACGTCTGGCCGTGCGGGTTGTAGATCTTCGCCGTCGGGAACATCGAGTCGAGGCCGAAGGTGCGGGCCTCGTCCGGGATGATCGGGACGACGCGCTTGCCGATCTCGGAGTCCTTCGCCAGCTCTCGGACCAGCCGGACGAACGCCATCGTGGTGGCGACCTCCTGCTTGCCGGAGCCCTTCCGGATGCCCTCGTAGACCTTGTCGCCGGGCAGCACCAGCGCCTTGGCGGCCTTGGGACGGCGTTCCGGCAGGAAGCCGCCGAGCGCCTTGCGGCGGCCGATCATGTACTCGATCTCGGGCGAGTTCGCGCCCGGGTGGTAGTACGGCGGCAGCTTGGGGTTGCGCTCGAGTTCCTCGTCGCTGATCGGGATCCGCTGCGAGTCGCGGAACAGCTTCAGGTCGTCGAGGGTGAGCTTCTTCATCTGGTGCGTGGCGTTGCGGCCCTCGAACGCCGGGCCCAGGCCGTAGCCCTTGATCGTGTGGGCCAGGATCACCGTCGGCTGGCCGTGGTGCTCCAGCGCCGACTTGTACGCCGCGTACACCTTGCGGTAGTCGTGGCCGCCGCGCTTGAGGTTCCAGATGTCGGCGTCGGAGAGGTCCTTGACCAGGTCCTTCGTCCGCGGGTCGCGGCCGAAGAAGTGCTCGCGGACGAAGGCGCCGTCGTTGGCCTTGTACGTCTGGTAGTCACCGTCCGGGGTGACGTTCATCAGGTTGACCAGCGCGCCGTCGCGGTCGGCGTGCAGCAGCGAGTCCCACTCGCGGCCCCAGATGACCTTGATGACGTTCCAGCCGGCGCCGCGGAAGTAGGACTCCAGCTCCTGGATGATCTTGCCGTTGCCGCGCACCGGGCCGTCGAGCCGCTGCAGGTTGCAGTTGATCACGAAGGTCAGGTTGTCGAGGCCCTCGCCTGCCGCCACGTGGATCAGGCCGCGGGACTCGGCCTCGTCCATCTCGCCGTCGCCGAGGAACGCCCAGACGTGCTGGTCGTCGGTGTTCTTGATGCCGCGGTCGCGCAGGTAGCGGTTGAACCGGGCCTGGTAGATGGCGTTCATCGGGCCGAGGCCCATCGACACCGTCGGGTTCTCCCAGAACTCCGGCATCAGCCGCGGGTGCGGGTACGACGGCAGGCCGCCGCCCTCGCCGGCGTGGCTGTACTCCTGGCGGAAGCCGTCGAGCTGCGACTCGCTGAGCCGGCCCTCGAGGAACGCGCGGGCGTAGATGCCGGGGGAGGCGTGGCCCTGGATGAAGATCTGGTCGCCGCCGCCGGAGTGGTCCTTGCCGCGGAAGAAGTGGTTGAAGCCCACCTCGTAGAGCGCGGCCGACGAGGCGTAGGTCGAGATGTGGCCGCCGACGCCCACGCCGGGACGCTGCGCTCGGTGCACCATGATCGCCGCGTTCCAGCGGATCCAGGCGCGGTAGCGGCGCTCGATGTCCTCGTCGCCGGGGAACCACGGCTCGTTCTCGGTGGGGATCGTGTTGACGTAGTCCGTCGAGGTCAGGGCCGGGACGCCGACGTTCCGCTCCCGGGCCCGCTCGAGGATCCGCAGCATCAGGTACCGGGCGCGCTGCTGCCCGCCCCTCGCCAGAGCCTCGTCGAAGGAGTCCAGCCACTCGGCGGTCTCCTCCGGGTCGATGTCGGGCAGGTGCGCCGCCAGTCCGTCACGGATGACGCGTACGCGTGCCGGGGTCTCCTTGCCGGAGGCGCCGTCGTTCTGCGGGGCCAAGGGGTCTCCTTGCGAAAAGTTGTAGCCGGTGCTGCTCGTACGCGGGGGTGTACGACTCTCCATCGTCGTCTTCCGTCCCGGCTTCCGCACCGCTACTTGGCGGTAACATGAGCCGACCCGGTCGAGCCACTCCCAGCGCGCGGTGTATCGCGCGCGCGTTTTTTCTCTCCCACCCTAGGGGACGACCCTTCCCGGGGTGGCAGACCGGGGTCTCCGAGCACCCGAAACGCCGTCGCGGAGGCCCGGTGGCGGGCCGTATCCTGCGACACGAGTTGTCAAAGATCCGGTGTGGACGGTTGCGCGCGGAGCCTCACCAGTGTTCGCTATCGGCAACCGGGTAGCCGAGTGTGGCCCAGGTGTACCCATCGAGGGTGCGCCGGCGCCACGCTCCGTCGTAGTTGGAGGAGTGAAAGCAGTGGTCGCCGCGGGAGACGCTGATCAGAGCAGCGTCGCCGAGAGGCTCGGCATCAAGCCCGAGATGGTGGTCCAGGAGATCGGCTGGGACGAGGACGTCGACGACGACGTCCGCGCGGCGATCGAGGAGCAGATCGGCGGGGACATCCTCGACGAGGACGCCGACGAGGTCATCGACGTGGTGCTGCTCTGGTGGCGCGAGGACGACGGCGACCTGGGCGACGCGCTCATCGACGCCAGGGGCCCCCTGGAGGAGACGGGTGTGATCTGGGTACTGACCCCCAAGACGGGACAGCCCGGGCACGTCGAGCCGAGTGAGATCGCCGAAGCGGTGCCCGCCGTCGGCCTGGCCCAGACCGCCAACATCAGTGTCGGCCCGAACTGGATCGGCACCCGCCTGGTGTCGCCGAAGTCGAAGTCGAAGCAGCGCTGAGCCGGTCCCGCCGGACGGACACGATAGGGTTGTCGTCGCAGGCACGTGTCCGTTCGGGAGAGGAAACGCTGGTATGACCGTCGAGGTCGGTTCTGAGGCCCCTGACTTCACGCTCAACGACTACAACAAGCAGCCGGTCCAGCTGTCGTCGTTCCGCGGTGACAAGCCGGTGCTGCTGGTCTTCTACCCGTTCGCGTTCAGCGGCATCTGCACGGGCGAGCTGTGCCAGCTCCGCGACGAGTTCGCGGACTACGACAACAAGGGCGTCCAGGTACTGGGCGTCTCGGTCGACACGCCGTTCTCGCTGAAGGCGTGGGCCGAGAAGGAGGGCTACCAGTTCCCGCTGCTGTCCGACTTCTGGCCGCACGGCGAGGTGGCTCGCGCTTACGGCGTCTTCAACTCCGACGCCGGCCTGGCGGTGCGCGGGACGTTCCTGATCGACACGTCCGGCGTGGTCCGGTTCGCCGAGGTCAACGCCCCGGGCGAGGCCCGCGACCAGCAGGGCTGGAAGAAGGCCGTCGCCGAACTGGTTTGATCTTCCGGCCGGCGGTCTCCGTCTCGGGACCGCCGGCCGCGGGCGCATAGCTCAGCGGAAGAGCACTCGGCTTACACCCGAGCGGTCGCAGGTTCGAACCCTGCTGCGCCCACCTGGTCGGCGCCCCTCCGGGGGCGTAATCCGCCGGCCCGCCCCCCGGCGTGTGTCACTAGCCTCCGCCGGGTGATCCACGAAGATCTGCGTGCCTATCGGCTCGGGCTCGAAAGCATGGCGTTGCTGCGGGCGTTCACCGGAGAGTTCGGCCGTGGGTTGCCCTCGATGCTGCGTGCGGGACCGGCAGCGATCCCGCCCGTGCGGTGTACGGACGGGCGACCCGGGCGGCTGAGCAGCTACCGCCACCCGATCGGGGACTATCTGCGGGCCGCGCTCGCGGCGGGGCTGCAGCTGCGGCGCTGCGAGGAACCGCTCGTACCGGCCGGTGAGCGGCCGGCACGAGCCGATCCGTCGGCCACCTTCGGGCCGGTGGGACCGTGGGAGCTGTGGCCGTGGAGCCTGGCCGGCCTGGTGCCCGAAGCGGCCTATGCCGTCAACGCGGGGGCGCCGGCGCTGGTCGTCTGGCACTTCCAGGCGGGCGAGCTCACGCCGCTGTGACCGGCTCGGGGGCGGCCGCCGCGGTGCGGCGCATCGTCGTGACCAGCAGCGCCAGCCCGGCGAACAGCACCGCCGCGATCACGCCCGTCACGTTCAGCGCCGTCGTGAACGCCGCCTTCGCCTGCTCGGCCACCTCGGGCCGGGTGACGTCGACCGCGAGCGTCGTCCCCGCCGGGAACGCGCCGCGGTACACCGCCGATGCCGTCAGGCCGATCAGGGCCAGGCCCAGCGAGCCGCCCAGGTAGTTGCCGGTGTCGGCCATCGATGCCGCCGAGCCCGCGCGCTCCGGCGGGACCGCGCCCAGCACCAGGCCGATGCCCAGCGCGAACAGCGGGCCCGTGCCCAGCGTCAGCACCGTGATGCCGAGCACGACCGGCACCAGGCCGTCGGTGACCGCCAGCAGGAGGCCGCCCGCCGCCGACACGGCCAGGCCGCCCGCGATCGCCGTGGCCGGGGTCGTGAACCGGGTCAGGGACGGCGCCGTCATCGTGCCCGCGGCCACGCCGAGGCCCATCGGCGCGAACAGCAGGGCCGACACGAGCGGGGAGTGACCGAGGACACTCTGCAGGTACTGCGTCACCAGCAGGCCGACGCCGGCCATCGCGACCCCGGCGAACACCAGCGCCACCAGCACCGCAGTGAACGGGCGGTTCCGGAACAGCCGCAGGTCCAGCAGCGGCGCCGCCGTGGTCAGCTGGCGGCGGGTGAAGACGGTGCCCAGCAGCGTCCCGGTGGCGATCGCGGCGAGCGGCAGCAGCAGCGAGCCGGTGGCCAGCTGCTTGAGGCCGAACACGATGAGCAGCACGGCGGTCAGCGAGAGCGCCACGCCGGGCAGGTCCAGCCGCCCGGACGCCGGCGCGCGGAACTCCGGCAGCAGGAACGGGCCCGCGATGAGCAGCACGACCACCGCCGGGACGGCGACCAGGAATACCGAGCCCCAGGAGAAGTGCTGCAGCAGGAAACCGGCGAACACCGGGCCGGCCGCACCGCCGGCGAACTGGCAGGTGGCCCAGATCGAGACGGCCCGCCCACGCTGCTTGTCGTCGCGGAACATGCTGGTGATCAGGGCGAGCGTCGACGGCATCAGCGTCGCCCCGGCCACGCCGAGCGCCCCGCGCACGAGGATGAGCATGACCGGCCCGGTCGAGAACGCGGCGACGATCGACAGCAGCCCGAAGGCCCCACCCCCGGCGAGCAGCAGCCGCCGCCGTCCGATCCGGTCGCCGAGGGTCCCCATGGTGATGACGAACCCGGCGACGACGAAGCCGTAGCTGTCGGTGATCCACAGCTGCTCGGTGCCACTGGCCCCGAGATCCGCGCTGAGCTGCGGCAACGCGAGGAACAGCGACGTCATGTCCATCGCGACGAGCAGGGTGGGCAGCACGAGCACCGCCAGTCCCAGCCACTCCCGCCGTCCGGCCGGCTTCTCCATGTCCGCTCCTTGTCCGTGGGGCTGTTTGCCCAGGGGTCGGAGCCGGCGCGGCGGACCGGACACGGGTGCGGGAGATTTTTTCGCGGCCGCCGAAACGCGGTTGCCGTGGCCGTTAGCGTCGGGACGTGAAGATCCTCCTGCTGGGCGCCACCGGGCTCGTCGGCCGAGCCGTGACCGCCGCCCTCGAACCGCGCCACGAGGTCGTGCCCGTCTCCCGGACTTCCCCTCTCGCCGCGGACCTGGCCGACCCCGCGTCGCTCGACGCGCTCTTCGGGACCGCCCCGGACGCCGTCGTGTGCTGCGCCGCCAACGTCCCGTTGCGCCCGCTCGCCGAGCTGACCGACGGGCAGGTGCTCGACGACCTGCGGGGCAAGCTGCTCGGCCAGGTCGCGCTCGCCCGGCGCGCCGTGCGGCACCTGCCCGCCGCGGGCTCGGTCACGCTCACCGGCGGGACGTTCGCCGAGCCGATCCCGGGCAGTGGGCTCGGCGCGCTCGTCAACGCCGGGCTCGAGGCCTTCGTCCGGTCGGCCGCCGCCGAATTGCCGGCAGGCCTGCGGATCAACGTCGTGAGCCCCGGCTGGATCAGCGAGACCCTCGAGGCGATGGGCGAGGACGGCCGCCGGGGGACACCCGTCGCCGTGGTCGCCGAGGCCTACCGCGCACTCGTCGAAGGTGACGCGAACGGCCGCACCGTCGTGCCCCGCTGACCGGGATCTTTGTCAAAATCCGCGCACGGAACCCCTATCTTCCTGTGCGAAAAGCAAAAACCCGTAACGGGTGGTCGATGGTGGCCGACAGGCTGGACGGCAAGTGACCAACTCACCCGAGGGGGAACCTGTGAAGGGTTCAGGGTTTTTGCAGCGAGCCGCCGCCGTTGTCGCGGTGCCCGTGTTCGCCTTGCTCGTGGGGACGGTGCCGGCGCAGGCGCAGGCCGTCGCCTCCGGATCGCTGTCGTTCAGCGGTGATCCGGGCGACTGGATCAGCGGAGGCGGCACCTACGCCTACTCCACGGACGCCAAGGACCGGCTCACGGTCAACGCGACCGAGGACCACAACCACATCGCCGTCAGCGTCAGCGGCTTCAACAGCGACTGGTGGTCGCTCGACCTGGCCGCACCCAGCGGCACGGGCCTGACCGCCGGCACCTACGACGGGGCGACCCGGTGGCCGTTCCAGGGTGCGAACGCGCCGGGGCTGGACCTGAGCGGCAACGGCCGGGGGTGCAACACCTCGACCGGGACGTTCACCGTCCAGAACGTCGTCTTCGGGCCGCACGGGTACGTCCAGACGCTCGACGCCACCTACGAGCAGCACTGCGAAGGCGGCACGGCTGCCGCGCGCGGTGAGGTGCACATCGCGAACCCGCCGGCGCCGGCGGAACTCGGGATCGGGCTCAAGGTGGCCACCGACGGCACCGCGAGCACGCTCAACGGCAACGCGTACCTGCACGGAACCGTCGAGTGCACCGGCCCGGCCGCGGTCACCCTGAGCGGGACCGCGACGCAGGTCAAGCGCAACGTCATCATCCGCGGCAACTACTCGGCGCAGGTGGCGTGCACGCCGGGCGCGGCGGTGCCGTGGCAGGCGACCGTGGTGCCGACGGGCACCACGCCGTTCCAGAAGGGCCAGGCCGAGGTCGTCACCCAGGCGACCGCGCTCGACCCGAACTACAACACCAACGTCTCGGTCGACAACACCACCGTCGTCACCTTGGCGAAGGGCTGAGTTCCCGGCCGTGGGGCCGCCTTCGCGGCGGCCCCACGGCCTCAGGCCGCGTGCCAGGCGTGCTCGGCGAAGACGTCGTCGAGCGGGGCGCGGGTGAGCCGGTTCGCGTACGTCGACAGCGTGTACGTCCCGATTCCCAGCACCACCTCCAAGGCATTGCGCTGGCTGAAGCCGGCGCCGGTGAACGCCTCCAGCGCTTCGGGCGGCGCCTCGCCGCGGGTGTCCATCACCGCGTGGACGAAGACGCGCAGCGCCTCCAGCCGCGGCTCCGGCAGCGGGGCTTTCGCCCGCAGCGCCGCCACCAGTTCCGCCGGCGCGTCCAGGCGGGCCAGCGTGGCCGTGTGCATGGCCACGCAGAGGTGGCACTCGTTGCGCGCGGCCACGGTCATGATCAGCACTTCGCGTTCCAGCGCGGTCAGGGTGGTGGCCTCGAAGATCGCGCTGAGCTTGAGGAATCCGTTCAGCAGTTCCGGTGACGTCGCCAGCCGCGCGACGGCGGCCGGAACCCGCCCGAACTTCTTCGCGGTGGCCGCCATCGCGGGACGGGCGGCGGGGGGTGCAGACTCCGGGGTGTGATCGGCGAACAAGGCGTCTCCAGACGTAGGATCGACAACGTGGTTGTCGAAACCGTAAACCTGGTTGTCGAGTTTGGCAAGGCGCCATGACCGACACGCCGGGGTACGAGCTGCCCTTCCTGCTCTTCGGCGGCTTCCGCACGCTCATCGACCGCCTCCACGCCGAGCTCGCCCGCCGAGGCCACCCGCACGTCCGGCCGTCGTACGGCTTCGCGATGCAGGCGGTCGGCGTCCAGGGAGCGACGGCCTCGGAGATCGGCCGCCGCTTGGGCGTGTCCAAGCAGGCGGCGGGGAAGACGGTCGAGCGCCTGGAGTCGCTGGGGTACGCCGAGCGCGCGGACGACCCGGCGGACGCACGCCGCAAGATCGTCCGGCTGACGGAGCACGGCGTCGACGCGCTGCGGAAGTCGGCGGAGATCTTCGACGAGCTGCGCGCGGAGTGGGCGCGGGTGGTCGGGCCGGAGCGGATTGCCGCACTGGAGAACGATTTGCGCGCGGTCGTGGGGCCGGCGGCGTACCGGCTGGACGCCGCCGGGTGGCTGGCGAGCTAGAAGCCGCAGCCCGGGTTCGGGGCGTCCTCCGAAAGCGGGCTCCCCTTCGGCAGCACGTACAGCACCTCCAGCACCAGCGGCGTCACCCCGAGGTTCCGGCCGATGTGCACCTGGTCCGGCTTCTCGGTGAACGCGCGCCCAGCCCCGAAGACCCCGTCGACACTGCAGTCGGCCAGGTTGTGCGTCAGCGTCCCCGCCTTCACGTACGCGTACAACGTCCCGTCGTGGAAGTGCCAGCCCGTGTAACCCCCCGGCTGGATCGTGATCTCGCGGAGCGTGTAATCCGTCTGCCCGATGGTCTTCTGGGCCAGGATCGTGCCGGCGACGCCGCTGCCGGGCGTGGCCGAGGCGGTGGCGGGCAGCAGGACCGCGGCGAGCGTGGCGGCGGCGACAACGGTGATCGGCTTGCGCATCGGCCCAAGCTACCGCGTCCGGGCGTGCCCTCGGGGGCGGAGATCCGGGTACCGTGCCGCCCATGGACGCGGACGTTTTCGAGCAGGTTCTCGGCGCGGTGCGGGAGTTCGTGCGCAAGGAGGTCGTGCCGCGCGAGGCCGAGATCGACGCACGGGACGAAATCCCCGCCGAACTCCGGGAAAAGGCCGCCGAGCTCGGGTTGTTCGGCTGGGCGCTGCCGGAGGAGTACGGCGGGCTCGGGCTCGGCATGGCCGAGGACGTCCGGCTCGCGATCGAACTCGGCTGGACGACACCGGCCTTCCGGTCCCTCTTCGGCACCAACAACGGCATCGCCGGCCAGGCGATCGTCCACCACGGGACGCCGGACCAGCGCACCCGCTGGCTGCCGCGGCTGGCCGCCGGCCGGTCGATCGCGTCGTTCGCGCTCACCGAAGCCGAAGCGGGCTCGGACCCGGGCGGCCTGACCAGCCGCGCGGTCCGCGACGGCGACCGCTACCGGCTCTCGGGCACCAAGCGGTTCATCACCAACGCGCCGCTCGCCGAAGTGTTCGTCACGTTCGCGCGCACCGGCCCGGAAAGCACCGGCAGCCACGGCATTTCCGCGTTCCTGGTGCCCGCCGGCGCGCCCGGCGTCACCGTCGGCCCGCACGACGCCAAGATGGGCCAGGCCGGCGCGTGGACGGCGGAAGTGGTCTTCGACGACGTCGAGCTGGCCGCCGACGCGCTGGTCGGCGTGGAGGGCAAGGGCTTCGGCATCGCGATGGCGTCGCTGGCCCGCGGCCGGCTGCACATCGCGGCGCTCTGCGTCGGCCTGGCCGAACGGGCGCTCGCCGAAGCCGTCGAATACGCGCGGACCGCGCGCCAGGGCGGCCGGGTGATCGGCGAGTACCAGCTGGTGCAGGCGCTGCTGGCGGAGTCGCACGCCGAGCTGGCGGCCGGCCGCGCGATGGTCCACGAAGCCGCCGCGAAGTACGACTCGGGCGAGGACCGCAAGCTCGGGCCGTCGTCGGCGAAGCTGTTCTGCACGGAGATGCTCGGCCGGGTCGCCGACCGCGCGGTGCAGGTCCACGGCGGCACGGGGTACGTCCGCGGGGTGACGGTCGAGCGGATCTACCGCGACGCGCGGCTGTTCCGGATCTACGAAGGGACCAGCGAGATCCAGAAGCTGGTGATCGCCCGGCAGCTGCTGAAGGGCTGAACTTGCGCTGGAGCGCACTCCAGGTCATAGCGTCGGTGGCATGACCACCGCACAGCACAAGATCGGCTCGGGGTTCGGCGCCACCACCACGGCGGCCGAGGTCCTGGCCGGCGTCGACCTGACCGGCAAGCTCGCGATCGTCACCGGCGGCTACTCCGGCATCGGCCTGGAAACCACGCGAGCCTTGACGGCCGCGGGCGCGCACGTCGTCGTCCCGGCCCGCCGCCGCGGGACCGCCGAAGAAGCGTTGCAGGGCCTGGAAAACGTCGAGATCGGCGAACTCGACCTCGGTGACCTCGAGAGCGTCCGCGCGTTCGCCGAGCGGTTCCTGGCTTCGGACCGCCGCATCGACGTCTTCATCGGCAGCGCGGGCATCATGGCGCTGCCCGAGACCCGCGTCGGGCCGGGCTGGGAGGCGCAGTTCGCCACCAACCACCTCGGCCACTTCGCGCTGGTCAACCGGCTGTGGCCGGCCTTCGCGCCCGGGGCACGCGTGGTCTCGGTGTCTTCGCGCGGCCACCACTACGGCCCGGTGCGGTTCGACGACCTGAACTTCGAGCAGGGCTACGACAAGTGGCTCGCCTACGGCCAGGCGAAGACCGCGAACGTGCTGTTCGCCGTGCACCTCGACGCGCTCGCGCGCGAGTCCGGCGTCCGCGCGTTCGCCCTGCACCCCGGCCGGATCCTCACCGACCTCGTGCGCCACCTGGACCGGCAGGAGCTCGTCGACGCGGGCATGCTCGACGAGGCCGGCCGGGTCACCGGCGGGGCGAAGACACCCGAGCAGGGCGCCGCCACCCAGGTCTGGGCGGCGACGTCGCCGCAGCTCGACGGCCTCGGCGGGGTGTACCTCGAGGACTGTGACATCGCCGAACCCGCACCGGCCGACGGCACGCGCACCGGCGTGAAGGACTACGCGATCGACCCCGTCCTCGCCGAACGGCTCTGGTCGGTGTCCGCCGAGCTGACCGGCGTGAACGCCTTCTAGAGCTTCTCCACCTGCCGCACCAGCAGGTCGATCTCGTCCTCGGTGTTGTAGTAGTGCACCGACGCCCGCACCAGGTCCGGCAGGGCGCGGGCGGTGAAGTCGTACTGCGCGGAGGTGCGCGTCGACAGCGACGTGTTGATGTTCGCCTCCGCCAGCCGGGCCTTGACCTCCGCCGCCGGGGTGCCGTCGACGCTGAAGGTGACCAGGCCGCACTTGCGCGCTCCGGCGTCGTGGACCCGGGCGCCCGCTTCGGTCAGCCGGTCCCGCAGCGTCGCCGCCAGCGAGGCGACGCGGGACTCGATCGCCGGCAGGCCCCACCCGAGGGCGTAGTCGACGGCCGCGCCGAGGCCGAGCACCGCGGCGAAGTCGCGCTCCCACACCTCGAAGCGCTTGGCCGTCGGGTCGACGACGTACTCCGTCGGCGATTCCCAGCTCGCCGAATGCAGGTCGAGCATCGCCGGCTCCAGCCGCTCGCGCAGCCGCGGGTGCACGTACAGGAAACCGGTGCCGCGCGGGCCGCGCAGGTACTTGCGGCCGGTCCCCGACAGCGCGTCGCACTTCAGGCGCGTCACGTCGAGGTCGAGCTGGCCCGCCGACTGGCAGGCGTCCAGCAGGAACGGGATGCCTGCCGCCTCGGCGACCGCGCCGATCTCCTCGGCCGGGTTCACCAGGCCGCCCTGGGTCGGCACGTGGCTGACCGCGATCAGCTTGACGTCGCCGTCGACGCGCCGCCGCAGCTGTTCGACGTCGAGCTGCCCGGACTCGTCGTCGCCGATCACCTCGACCACCGCGCCGGTGCGCCGGGCGACCTGCAGGAACGCGATCGCGTTGCTGGCGTACTCCGCCCGCGAGGTCAGGATCCGGTCACCGCGGCCGAACGGCAGCGCGTAGAACACCGCCTGCCAGGAGCGGGTGGCGTTGTCGGTGAGCGCGATGTCGTCGGCTCCGGCGCCGAGCAGCCGGGCCACCGAGGTGTACACCGCGGCCAGGCGGTCGGCGGCTTCGGCGGCCGCTTCGTAGCCGCCGGTCAGCGCTTCGTGCCGCAGGTACTCGACGATGGTGTCGGTCACGACGGCCGGGGGCAGCGCCGCGCCCGCGTTGTTGAAGTGGACCACCTCGGCGCAGCCGGGGTCTCGCGGCGCGCGCGTTCGACGTCGATGCTCATACCAACTGAATACAGTAGATGACTATTGTATGCAATACTGCCCGGCATGGCCCGCACCCCGTTGCGCAGCGACCTCATCGAGCAGATCACCGCCCGCGTGCTCGACCGGCGGCTCGCGGCCGGTTCGCGGGTCAACGAGGTGCACCTGGCCCGCGAGCTGGGCGTCAGCCGGACGCCGTTGCGGGAGGCGCTGATCGGGCTCGCCGACCGCGGCCTGCTGGTCTCCGCGCCCGGCCGCGGGTTCCTGGTGCCGCCGTTCGACCCGGACGAGGCGCGCCGGCTCTACCCGCTGGTGGCCGAGCTCGAAGCCCTCGCGCTGCGCTGGACGTCACCGCTCGAGCTGGCCGGGCTGCCGGACGCGCTCGACGCCGTCGCCGCCGAAATGGCGGCCGCGGACGGCGCCGATCTGTCCGCTTTGGACGATCGGTGGCACGCCCTGCTGCTGTCCCGCTGCCCGAACCCGCACCTGCTGCGGCTGATCGAGCAGACGAAACCCCTGCTCAAGCGCTACGAATCGGCGTACTTCGCCCGGCACGGCCACGCCGGGGAGAGCATCGGCGAGCACCGCCGCATCGCCGCGGCCCTGCGTGACGGCGACCTCGCCACGGCGTCCTCGGTGCTCGTCGCCAACTGGGTGAAAGCCCTGGCCTACCTGGGGAAGGACGAAAGATGATCATCGCGCACCTGAGCGACCTGCACCTCGACGGCGGCGCACGGGCGGAAGCCCGCGTCGCGGCCGTGCTGGACCACCTCGGCGGGCTGCCGGTCGACGCGGTCGTCGTCACCGGCGACATCGCCGACCACGGCGCGGCCGAGGAGTACGCCCGCGCCGCCGAACTGCTGAAGCACCCGGCGCCGGTCCTGGTGTGCCCCGGCAACCACGACGTCCGGGCGGCGTTCCGCGCCGGCCTGCTCGACCTCCCGGCGTCCGACGGCCCGATCGACCTCGCCCACGAGGTCGGCGGCGTGCTGTTCGCCCTCTGCGACTCGACGATCCCGGGCCGCGGCGCGGGTTTTCTCGCCGACGAAACCCTGTCGTGGCTCGACGGCGTCCTGTCCGGCGGCGACGGCCCCGCGTTCGTGGCGTTCCACCACCCGCCGGTCGAGGTCGGCGTCCCGCTGGTGGACGCGATCCGCCAGTCCGGCGAGGACCGGCTGGCGGCCGTGCTGCAGCGGCATCCCGGGTGAAGGCGCTGCTGGCGGGTCACGTGCACACGGGCGCCTCGACGACGTTCGCCGGCGTGCCGCTGCGCATCGCGCCGGGTGTCGTTTCGGGCTCGCTGCTCCCGATCGAGCCGGGCGGGGACAGCGGCTGGGACGACGGCGGCCCGCTGGAGTACGACCGCCCGCCGTCCCTGCTGCTGCACGTGCTCCACGACGACGGCCGGGTGACCAGCCACCACCGCGTGGTCCCGCTCTGAGGCGCTCAGCCGGAGATCTTCGCGCTGTAGACCGTCTTCCCGCAGAACGCGCCGCCGTAGCCGGTGACCTCGATGCGGCCGGAGACGCCGCCGCCCGCGGTCACCCGCAGCCGTCCCGACACCGGGAAGAACGGGCACGCCGCGATGCTCGACGACGACGTGAAGACGTTGCCGCCGGTGGCGGCCATGTTCTCGACGGGCTCGACGGTGACCGTGTCCCCGTCCACGTCGACGGTCGCCAGGTCCAGGTGCCCCGCGCCGGCGCCGGGGGCGCAGCCGGAGTTCGAGCCGAACCAGATCGCACCCGGCTGCGGTCGCCCGGCCGGGTTGCCGGACACCAGGCAGACGTCGACCGGGTTGACGTCGTTCGTGGTGCCGCTCGAGGAGATCGTCTCGACGATGCGGAGGGTGGCGGACCGGCGGAACGAGGTGCCCGAGACCGAGCCGGAAATCGTGACGTCGTAGGAGCCGGTCGGCGTCCGTGACGCCTCTTCGGTCTCCGAAGTGGTCGTTTCTTCTTCGGTGGTCGTGGTTTCCGAGGTGTCCGTCGGGGTCGTCTCGGTCGTGGTCTCCGCCGTGCTGGTCGGAGTCGTCTCGGTGGTCGACGCCGTCGTTTCGGTCGTCGAGACCGGCGCCGGGCTCGCGACCTGCTCGACGCCGCCGCAGCCGGCGGTGAGCAGCAGCCCGGCGGTCAGCGCGGAGACGATCTTTCGGTTGCTGATCAAGGGAATCCCGATCTGACAGAGGCGGGGCGGTGCTGTCACCGGCGTAGACGCGGGCGGCCGCGGAGACGTTACGGCGGGTTTTGTAACGGCTTGGCCCGCCGGCGCGACTCGTGGACGAACGCCCGGCCGGGCGTTCGTCCACAGTGGAGGGTCCGGTGCCGGGCGTCGTCCGTCGCGCGGGGTGCACGCGCTCGCGGTGGTCGCGGGCTCGCTGCTGCTCGGGTTCGGCCTCTTCCTGAGCCGGACGGCCGCGCCGGTGCCCGAGGCCCCGCCGCCGTCGTCCGCGGTGGACGTCGCGGTGCGGGGGAGCGACCGGCAGTGGGACCTGACCGGCGCCCGGGTAGGTGACGACGGCACCGGGTTCTTCACCGGCGAAATCACGGTGGCGAACCGGGCGGACCGGCCGCGGACGGGGTTGTTCCGGCTGACCCTCTTCGTCGGCGGGGCGAAGGTGGCGGAGCTGTTCGGCCAGGCACGGCCGGCGGTCGCCCCGGGCGCGACGGCGGTGGTCGAGCTGGGGCTCGGCGGGCCGTTCGTGCCCGGGCCGTACGAGGTCGAGTTCCACGAAGCGTTCGCATAGAGGGGCGGAACGGGTGAACGACGAGGTCATCGGCTGGGCGGTGCGGCTGGCGGCGGAGGTGGCACCGGACGAGGCGGAACTGGTTCCGTCGCTGACGGCGGCGTACCTGACGGGCGGCGCGGCGCGGCGCGAGCTGTTCGCGCGCACGAACGCGGCACCCGGCGGCTTCGACGTGACCGCGCCGATCGTGCTGTTCCCGCACGTGCTGGCAGCGGTGACGCTGACCGGCCCGGCGATCTGGGCGGCGCTGGGCGGCAACCTCAGCAGTGTTTCGACGCTGCTGAAGAACCTCGGCGACCTGTGGGACCGCCGCCGCGCGAAGCAGGTCCCGGAACCGCAGGCGCCCGGGCTGCCCGAGCTCAACCACCTGATCGACGCGATCAGCGCCGAGCTGAAGGCGGCGGGGGTGCCGGAGACCGAGAGCGAGGTTCTGACGTTCCGCATCGTCCGGGCCCTGATCAAGGACGGCGCGGGCACCCGGGCCTACCTGGCCGCGGCCCCGCCGGAGGACCCGGGCCGATGACCGGCGATCCTGTGCCCGGCACGCCCGCGCCCGCGGCGGTGCGGGGGCCGGTTCCCGGCGGCGCCCCCGCGCGGATCGGTCACCAGCCGCCGGCGCTGTCCCCGGCGCCGCCCTGGCTGCTCTTCTGGTTCTTCACCGCCCTGTGCTGGACCGTGCCCCGGCAGCTCCCCGCCTGGCGGGACAGCCTGTTCGACCTCGTCGGCGTCACCCCGAACCCCGCCGCCACCGTCCCCGGCAGCGACGTCCTGCGCGTGGCCGGACTCGTCGATCTGATGCCCGCCGTCGTGCTGCTCGCCGCCGTCGTCACCGTCGCCGGCGCCGGGGTGCGCGGGCGGCTCGTCGAGCGCCGGTATGGGCTGAGCGACGACCTCCGCACCCCGAGCCTCGCCGCCATCGCCGCCTACGCGCGGGCCCGGCTGCCCGGCGTCGAAGTCCGGGCCAACCCGCGGCGCACCGACCTGCTCGCCTTCGCCTACCTCCGCCGTCCCCGGAGGCCGCGGCTCGCCGTCTTCGCCCCGCTCGTCGTGCTCTGGCGGCGGGACCGCGCCGCCGCCGAAGCCGTCGTGCGGCACGAACTCGCGCACTGCCGGCAGGGCGACACCTACCTCGCCGGGGCCACCAGCCCGCTCGCCTTCCTCGTCCGGCACTGGTTCGCCCTGTTCGCCTGGGCCGCCGTGGTGCCGGTCGGAGCGGTGTGGTTCGCCGACGTCCTCGACGGGTCCGTGCACTCCGCCGGGCAGCTCGTCGCCGGACTGGGCCTGATGCTGCTCAACGCGCTCGGGCTGCTGCTCGCCGCCATCACGCTGCCCGTCGCCGGTTCGTGGAGCACCGAGTTCGCCGCCGACCACGTCGCCGCCGCCGGACCGGCAATGCGGCTGGGTGCCCCGCATCCCGGCCGCGTGCTCGCCCGGCTCACCCACCCGCCCATGGCCCTGCGCCGCCGGCTGCTGCGCGCGGGCCCGCGCGCCACCGCCTTCGCCGCGATCGCGTGCTACCCGCTGGGCTGGCTGGTCCAGCTGGGCTGGCTGCTGCTCGCCGCGCACGCCGCCTGGCTGCAGATCGGCGAGTCCGGCACCCTCCGCGCGCTCGGGCTCTGGGCCGCCGCGGGCTGGCCGGTCTGGACGGCCGCCGCGCTCTTGGCCGCCGCCTGGCCGCTGCTGCGCCGGCCGTGGGCGCGCGTGGTCAGCCGCTGAACACCGGCAGCGTGATCCGGGACGGCCGGGCCGCGTCGTGGAACACCTCGAAGCGGTTCGGCCTGCCGTCCACCGCCGACGTCACCGGCTCGTCCGTTCCGTGGTTCCGCCCGAACCGCGGGAACGCCCCGCCCGCCACCTGGACACGCAGCCGGTGGCTGCGGCGGAAGCGGTAGGCCGTCGGGTCGAGCGTCACCTCCGCGGTCACCACGCCGTCGGCGTCCGCGGCCGGGAAACCGGGGCGCAGCCGCAGGATCCCGTCGGTCACGTTGCGGGAAACGCCGCCGGCGTCGACGTCGCAGAGCCGGACGAAGACGTCGGCGTGGCCGAGTTCGGTGCGCACGTGCACGGTCGCCGCCACCTCGCCGATGACGTCGAGGTCCGACGGCAGCGGCTCGCCGGTGAACACCAGTACGTCCGGCCGGGCCTCGACCTCCTGGTTGTCGCGCTGTTTCCACTCGCCGGTCAGCAGCGGGCCGCCGACCGACGGCGTCGGGTCGGCCGGGTCGTAGGTGAACGTCGTCGGCAGCGCCGGGTCGGTCGCGACCTCGCCGAGCCCGCCGATCGGCCGCAGGTGCGCGCCGGTCGGCTTCGACGGCGGCGGCCACGACTCGAAGTCCAGCCACGTCCCGGCGCCCTGCAGGAACAGCCGGACCGTCGACCGCTGCAGATACGTCCGGTCGCCCAGCAGGTGCGCGCGCAGGAAGCCGAGCTGGTCGCGGATCATCGGGCCCATGCTCGCGGGCTCGCCGTGCGCCCACGGCCCGATCGTGATCCTCGGTGCCTTGCCGGCGTCGGCGAGGATCCGGAAGTCACGCAGCTGCGAGCCGATGAACAGGTCGTACCAGCCGGTCACCATCGACACCGGGACGTCGAGCCCGGCGACCTCGGCGCTGTGGTCGGACATCGCCCAGTAGTCGTCTTCGGGGACGAAGTGCCCGGTGACGTCCTGGAGGAACTGCACCGGCTTGCCGATCGCGGCCACGTCGGCGCCGCTGATCGGCAGGTGGGCCATCGCCCGGCGGGTCTTGCGCGTCTGCAGCGGGTTCGGCAGGGCGGCGAACCGTTCCTCCTGGCGGCCGATCATCGCCGACCACGAGACCATGTTGTCGGCCGCGAGCACGCCGCCCGGGTAGAACGTCGAGACGAACTCCGACGCCGTCACCCCGAGGCACATCGCGGCCGGCGGCGGGTCCAGGTACGGCCCGATCGCCCACTGCGTGTGCCCGAGGTAGCTGGCGCCCGCCATGCCGAGGGTGCCGTCGCACCACGGCTGCGCGCGCAGCCACTCGGCGGTGGCGAGGCCGTCTTCGCGTTCGAGGTGGAAGGGCCGGAACTCGCCGCCGGAGTCGAACGAGCCGCGCGTGCTCTGGATGACCGTCTGCAGCCCGTGCCGCGCGAACGTCTCGCCGAAGAGCTTCGAGAGCAGCCCCTTGCGCCCGTACGGGGTGCGGATCAGCACGACCGGCGCCGACGTCGTCCCGGCCGGCGCGTACCGGTCGGCCAGCAGCGTGACGCCGTCGGGCATCGGCACCTCGAGGTCGCGTGTCACGGCCGGCTTGGGGCCTTCGGCGCGGGGGAGTCCGAGCAGCTTGTCGACAAGTCGGTCCAGCACGGGCGCCCGCCTTCCGAAGTGGAGTCGATCCTTCCGGATCCGACCGTACCTCAGTTCGCCCGCGCGAGCGTTTCCGGACGCAGCAGCCTGGCCAGCTCTTCGGCCGGGATCAGGCCCTTCTCGACGACGAGCTCGGCGACCCCGCGTCCGGTCGCGAGCGCCTCCTTGGCGATCTCCGTCGCGGCCGCGTAGCCGATGCTCGGGTTCAGCGCCGTGACCAGGCCGATCGAGTTCTCGACGTAGGCGCGCAGGACGTCGACGTTGGCGGTGATGCCGGAAACGCACTTCTCCGCGAGGGTCCGGCAGGCCGCGCCCAGGTGCGTGATGCTTTCCGAGAGCGAGTGCAGGATGATCGGCTCGAACGCGTTGAGCTGCAGCTGCCCCGCTTCGGCGGCCATCGTCACGGTGACGTCGTTGCCGATCACCTCGAACGCGACCTGGTTGACCACCTCGGGGATCACCGGGTTGATCTTGCCGGGCATGATCGACGACCCGGCCTGCACCGGCGGCAGGTTGATCTCGTTCAGCCCGGCGCGCGGGCCCGAGGACAGCAGCCGCAGGTCGTTGCAGCTCTTGGACAGCTTGACCGCGATCCGCTTGAGGACACCGGAAAGGTGCACGAACGCGCCGCAGTCCTGGGTCGCCTCGACCAGGTCCGCGGCGGTCACGACCGGCAGCCCGGTGAGCTCGCGCAGGTGCCGGCAGGCGGCTTCGGCGTAGCCGGGCGCGGCGTTGAGGCCGGTGCCGATCGCGGTCGCGCCGAGGTTGATCTCGTGCAGCAGCGCGACGGCTTCGTTCAGCCGCTGCCGGTCCTCGCCGAGCATCACCGCGTAGGTGCCGAACTCCTGGCCGAGCGTCATCGGCACGGCGTCCTGCAGCTGCGTGCGGCCCATTTTCAGCACGTCGTGGAACTCGACGGCCTTGGCCGCGAACGCCTTCTCCAGCACGATCATCGCTTCCGACAGCCCGCGCACGGCGAGGATCGTGGCGACGTTGACCGCGGTCGGGTAGGCGTCGTTCGTCGACTGCGAGAGGTTGACGTGCTCGTTGGGGTGCACGACGTGGTAGTCGCCCTTGGCGTGCCCGAGCAGTTCCAGTGCCCGGTTGGCGATGACCTCGTTGGCGTTCATGTTGGTCGACGTCCCGGCACCGCCCTGGATGACGTCGACGACGAACTCGCCGTGCAGGGCGCCTTCGCGGATCTCCCGGCAGGCTTCGCCGATCGCGTCCGCGATCTCCGGGTCGAGCAGGCCCAGCTCGGCGTTGGCCCGTGCCGCGGCTTCCTTGACCGCGGCCAATGCCTCGACCAGGTGCGGGTAGGCGGCGAGCGTCGTGCCCGTGATCGGGAAGTTCTCGCGGGCGCGGGCGGTGTGCACGCCCCAGTACGCCTCGGCCGGGACGTCCTTGTCGCCGAGCAGGTCGTGTTCGCGGCGGGTGGTCATACGGTGCTCCCCACAGAAAGGTGTCCGGCGAAACGCAGGTTGTCGGGGCCGGGCGGGACGTCGATCCCGCACCGCCCGAGCAGCGCGGCCAGCACCGGGTAGCGCGCCCGGTCCCCGCCGTCGGCGATCTTGAACGCGATCGCCGTGCCGTCGGGCAGCGCGGCGACCTGGACGGCCTCGAAGCCGTCCTTGGCGATCAGCCCCGGCACCGCGCGCATGACGGCGGTGACGTCCCGCCTGCTGCCGCCGACCAGCTCCGGGTGCTGCCGGATCCCGGCGGCCACCAGGCCTTCCGGTGTGTCCGGCGCGGCGACCGCGATCTTCGACACGGCCGTCGCCAGCCCGCGCAGCGTGGTCGCGAACAGCGGTGCGCCGCAGCCGTCGACGGCCACCCGGGCGACGTCCCGCCCGGTCAGGTCCTCGACCGTGGCCGCGATCGCGCGTTGCAGCGGGTGGGCCGGGTCGAGGTAACCCTCGGTGGCCCAGCCGTTCACCGCGCAGGTCGCGAGCATGGCCGCGTGCTTGCCGGAGCAGTTGTGCCCGAGCCGGGACGGCGCCCGCCCCTCGGCGAGCCAGCGGTCGCGCTCGACCGGGTCGAACGGGAAGTCCGCCGGGTTGCCGAGCAGGTCGGGCGAGCGCCCGTCGAGGACGTCGAGGGTGGCGCCGAGGTGCATCGGCTCGCCCGAGTGGCTGGCCGCGGCGATGGCGAACCCGGCGGGGGACAGGCGCAGCCCGAGCCGCGCCATCGCGGTCGCCTGCAGCGGCTTCGCCGTCGACCGCGGGTACATCGGGGTGTCGACGTCCCCGGCGGCGAACCGCGTCGAGCCGTCCGGGGCGAGCACCACGGCCGAGCCGTGGTGGACGCCCTCGACCAGGCCGTCGCGGATCAGTTCGACGAGCGGCTCGTGGCTCACAGGCCCTCCTCGTCGAACGCGCGCATGTCGATCCGCCTGCGCACGCCGAACCAGCCGGCGACCAGTGCGACGACGATGGCCGGCAGCGCGAGCAAGGTGATCCGGCCGGTCTCGTCGAAGCCCATCAGCACCACGACCGCGGCGAGGAAGACCAGCGTCGCAATCTCGGTGTAGGGCGAGAACGGCAGCCGGAAGGACGGCCGCTCGAGGCCGTCCCGCTCGGCCCGGCGCACGAACAGCAGGTGGCAGAGCACGATGATGGCCCAGGTGGCGAGGATGCCGATCGCGGCGAAGTTCAGCACGATGTCGAAGGCCTCCTTCGGCACCAGGTAGTTGAGCCCGACGCCGAGCACGCACACGGCCGCGGTGAGCAGGATCCCGCCGTAGGGCACGTGGTTGCGGTTCATCACGCCGGTGAACTTCGGCGCCGAGCCCGCCACCGCCATCGACCGCAGGATCCGGCCGGTCGAGTACAGGCCCGAGTTCAGGCTGGACAGCGCCGCGGTGAGCACGACCAGGTTCATCACGCTGTCGGCCGCGGGCACGCCCAGGTGCGAGAGCACGGTGACGAACGGGCTCTGGTCCTTCGTGTAGGAGCTCCACGGCAGCAGCATCGCCAGCAGCACGACCGAGCCGACGTAGAAGACGAGGATGCGCCACATGATGGAGTTGATCGCCTTCGGCATGATCTTCTCCGGGTTCTCGGTCTCGCCCGCGGCCACGCCGACCAGCTCGACCGAGGCGTAGGCGAACACCACGCCCTGCACGATCAGCACCATCGGCAGCAGCCCGGAGGGGAAGATCCCGCCGTGGTCGGCGATCAGCTGCGGGCCGCCGGCCACGCCGTCGATCGGCGTCTGCGTCACCAGCAGGAAGATGCCGATGACCATGAACAGCACCAGCGCGGCGACCTTGATGATCGCGAACCAGAACTCCATCTCGCCGAACAGCTTCACCGACACCATGTTCAGCGTCAGCACGACGGCGAGGGCGATCAGCGCGAGCACCCACTGCGGGATCGGCGAGAAGAACGACCAGAAGTGCGCGTAGAGCGCGATCGCCGTGATGTCGGCGATGCCGGTGGTCGACCAGTTGAGGAAGTGCATCCAGCCGGCGACGTACGCGCCCTTCTCGCCCATGAACTCGCGGGCGTAGGAGACGAAGGCGCCGCTGGAGGGCCGGTACAGGATCAGCTCGCCGAGCGCGCGGACGACGAAGAAGGCGAAGAGCCCGCAGACGCCGTAGACGATCGCCAGCGCCGGGCCGGCCTGGGCGAGCCGGCCGCCCGCGCCGAGGAACAGGCCGGTGCCGATCGCGCCGCCGATGGCGATCATGTTGACGTGCCGGGACTTCAGGGCCTTGTGGTAGCCGGCGTCACCCGCGTCCGCGGTGTCGGCGGTGGTGGCCGGGACGGTCTGTTCGGTCACTGTTCCCCGTTCACGATGCTGGTCAGGGTGGCTTCGACGTGCGTCAGGTGCGCCGTCATGGCCGCGACGGCCTGCTCTTCGGAACCGCTCTCGATCGCGGTGACGATGTCCCGGTGCTCGACGTTCGACTGGCGCCGCCGGTCGCCGAGCTGGTTGAGGAAGGCGGACTGGCGGGCGAGCGCGTCCCGGATCTCCTCGATCACCTTCCGAAGACGGGGTTGCCCGAGGCCTGCGCGATGGTGATGTGGAAGAGCGAGTCGAGGGCGACCCACGCGGTGTTGTCGGTCTCGGCGTCCATCCGGTCGAGCAGGTGGCCGAGCAGGTCGAGGTCGTCCTGGCTGCGGCGCACCGCGGCGTACCCGGCGACCGGGATCTCGACGTGCCGCCGCACCTCGATGAGGTCGCGGGCCGAGTAGGGCCCGAAGGTGGGGTTGTCCGCCGGGCCGGTCGCGGTGACGAAGGTGCCCTTGCCGGTCTTCGACTCGGTCATGCCGAGCGCCTGCAGGCCCCGGAGGGCCTCCCGGATGACCGACCGGCTGACCTCGAACTCCCTGCTCAGGGCCGCTTCGGAGGGCAGCTTGGCGCCGACGGCGTACTCGCCGCGCTCGATGGCGGCGCGCAGGTGGGCCAGCACGGCTTCCATGGCGCTCACCCGGCGGGGAACACCCGGGCCACCTTGTCCGGCTGTCTGGCTGTCAGACAGGTTCATGGCGGGAATGCTCGGTGCCGGTGGTGGCGGTGTCAACGCGGGAGGCCGCCGGTGTGCGCCAGCTCACGACCTGAGCCGCCCGCTTCCGTCACTCCCGGGGACGGCTCGGCAGCGGCCCGTGTCGTGATCGTTTCCGCCCGGAAAGGGGGGCGTGTCCCAGCGGCGGAACACCGCCGTCGAGGAGCAGAATCGACCCGGCGAGCACGTGTCGGGAGTGTCGGTGGCCCAAGCTATGGTGGGGACCCGGCGCGCCGGTCCGATCCACCTAGGGGAGGTTTTCGCTGGTGTCGAACGATTCCTTCGTCCACCTGCACGTCCACACCGAGTACTCGATGCTCGACGGTGCGGCGAAGATCGCTCCTCTCTTCGCGGAGGCGGCGCGCCTCGGCATGCCCGCGGTCGGCATGACCGACCACGGCAACATGTACGGCGGCGACGAGTTCTACCAGCAGTCCAAGAAGGTGGGCATCAAGCCGATCATCGGCATCGAGGCCTACATCGCGCCGGAGAGCCGGTTCCACAAGAAGCCCGTCTTCTGGGGCCAGGCCAACCAGCGCGGCTCGGACGAGTTCGGTGAGGGCGGCGACGTCTCCGGTGGCGGTGCGTACACGCACATGACCATGCTGGCCGCGAACGCGACCGGCCTGCGGAACCTGTTCAAGCTGTCCTCGCTGGCCAGCATGCAGGGCTACTACCGCAAGCCCCGGATGGACCGCGAGCTGATCTCGGAGAACAGCTCCGGCATCATCGCCACCACCGGCTGCCCATCCGGCGAGGTGCAGACCCGGCTGCGGCTGGGCCAGCGCGAGGAGGCAATCCAGGCCGCGTCCGACTACAAGGACATCTTCGGCGCCGACAACTTCTTCCTCGAGCTGATGGACCACGGCCTGCCGATCGAGCGGTCGGTCCGCGAGGGCCTGCTGGAGATCGGCAGGCTGCTCGACCTCAAGC
Organism: Amycolatopsis sp. Hca4; assembly: GCF_013364075.1. Lineage (GTDB taxonomy): Bacteria > Actinomycetota > Actinomycetes > Mycobacteriales > Pseudonocardiaceae > Amycolatopsis. The sequence goes on along the minus strand of NZ_CP054925.1, from coordinate 3,799,796 downwards.
CGATCGCGACGAACGACTCGCACTACGTCACCAAGGACCAGGCGGACACCCACTCGGCGCTGCTGTGCGTCCAGGCGGGCAAGACCCTCAACGACCCGACCCGGTTCAAGTTCGACGGTGACGGCTACTACCTCAAGTCCGCCGCCGAGATGCGCGAGTATTGGGACAAGGAGGTGCCCGGCGCGGCCGACACGACGCTGCTGATCGCCGAGCGCGTCGAGTCCTACGAAGAGGTGTACGCGCACAAGGACCGGCTGCCGTTCTTCGAGGTCCCGGAGGGCTACGACCAGGGCAGCTGGCTGCGCGAAGAGGTCCAGCGCGGCCTGAAGTGGCGGTTCCCGGACGGCGTGCCGGACCCGTACTACAACGAGCGCATCGAGATCGAGCTCGACGTCATCATCGGCAAGGGCTTCCCGGCCTACTTCCTGATCGTCGCCGACCTCATCAGCTACGCCCGCCGCGTCGGCATCCGGGTCGGCCCCGGCCGCGGCTCGGCGGCCGGATCGCTGGTCGCGTACGTCCTCGGTATCACCAACCTGGACCCGATCCCGCAGAAGCTGCTGTTCGAGCGGTTCCTGAACCCCGAGCGCGTCTCGATGCCCGACATCGACATCGACTTCGACGACCGCCGGCGCGGCGAGATGATCCGGTACGCGACCGAGAAGTACGGCGCGGACAAGGTCGCCCAGGTCATCACCTTCGGCACGATCAAGACCAAGGCCGCGATCAAGGACTCCGCGCGCGTCCACTTCGGCCAGCCGGGGTACGCGATCGCGGACAAGATCTCCAAGGCGCTGCCGCCGCCGATCATGGCGAAGGACATCCCGCTCTCGGGCATCGTCGACTCGAAGCACGAGCGCTACGGCGAGGCCGCCGAGGTCCGCGCCCTGGTCGAGACCGACGAAGAGTGCAAGACGATCTTCGAGACCGCCCGCGGTCTCGAAGGCCTGATCCGCAACGCGGGCGTGCACGCCTGCGCGGTCATCATGTCGAGCGAGCCGCTGACCAACGCCATCCCGCTCTGGCAGCGGGACGACGGCTCGATCATCACCGGCTGGGACTACCCGTCGTGCGAGGCCATCGGCCTGCTCAAGATGGACTTCCTCGGCCTGCGCAACCTCACCGTCATCGGTGACGCGATCGACAACATCAAGGCCAACCGCGGGGTCGACGTCGACCTCGACACCCTGGGCGTCGACGACCCCGAGACGTACAAGCTGCTGGCCCGCGGCGACACGCTCGGCGTGTTCCAGCTGGACGGTGGCCCCATGCGCGACCTGCTCCGGCGCATGGAGCCCACGGTGTTCGACGACATCGTCGCGGTCGGCGCGCTGTACCGCCCCGGCCCGATGGGCATGAACGCGCACAACGACTACGCCGACCGCAAGAACAACCGGCAGAAGGTCAAGCCGATCCACCCGGAGCTCGACGAGCCGCTGCGGGAGATCCTGGCCGACACGTACGGCCTGATCGTGTACCAAGAGCAGATCATGCACATCGGCCAGAAGGTGGCCGGGTACACGATGGGCCGCGCGGACGTGCTCCGCCGCGCGATGGGCAAGAAGAAGAAGGAAGTCCTCGACAAGGAGTTCGAGGGCTTCGAAGAGGGCATGCGCAACAGCGACCTCGTGCCCGGCGGGTTCTCCAAAGAAGCGATCAAGGCGCTCTGGGACACGATCCTCCCGTTCGCCGGCTACGCGTTCAACAAGAGCCACGCGGCCGCGTACGGCCTGGTCTCCTACTGGACCGCGTACCTCAAGGCCAACTTCACCGCCGAGTACATGGCGGCCCTGCTCACCTCGGTGGGTGACAACAAGGACAAGTCGGCGGTCTACCTGTCCGAGTGCCGCCGCCTCGGCATCAAGGTGCTCCCGCCGGACGTCAACGAATCGGCCATGCGGTTCGCGGCCGTCGGGGACGACATCCGCTTCGGGCTGGGTGCCGTCCGCAACGTCGGCGCGAACGTCGTCGAGTCGATCATCAAGACCCGCGAGGAGAAGGGCAAGTACGCCTCCTTCACCGACTTCCTCGACAAGTCCGAGCTGGTGGCCTGCAACAAGCGGGTGATCGAGTCGCTGATCAAGGCGGGCGCGTTCGACTCGCTCGGCCACACGCGGCTGTCGATGATCCAGGTCCACGAGGACGCGGTCGAAGCGGTCGTCCCGCTCAAGCGCCAGGAGGCGATGGGCCAGTTCGACCTGTTCGGCTTCGGCGGCGACGAGGGGGAGGCGGCGCCGTCGTCGTCCCCGCTCGCGCACCTGAAGTTCGGCGAGGAGGAGTACCCGCGCAAGCAGCTGCTGGCCTACGAGCGCGAGATGCTCGGCCTGTACGTCTCGGCCCACCCGCTGGACGGCGCCGAGCGGATCCTGCGCAAGCACGCCCCGAAGCCGATCGCCGGCATCCTCGCCGACCCGCCACGCGAAGGCGAGATCGTCATCTCCGGGCTGATCACGTCGCTGGAGCGGCGGGTCAACAAGAAGGGCGAGCCCTGGGCGATCTGCACGGTCGAGGACATGGACGCGTCCCTCGAGGTGCTGTTCTTCCCGAAGTCGTACGCGCTCTTCGCGAGCGAGCTGATCGAGGACAACGCGGTCCTGGTCAAGGGCCGGGTCAACTGGCGCGAAGACAAGATGTCGGTCTTCGGAGGCGGCCTGGCCACGCTGGACCTGTCCGAGGTCGGCACGGGCAGCGGCGACGACGAGCCCCCCCTGGTCCTCCTCGCGGCGGCGGAGAAGATCGACCAATCGGTGGTCAGCGAGCTGCGGTCGACGCTGCTGGCGCATAAGGGCGAGACCCCGGTGCACCTGAAGCTGGTGGGCAAGAACCAGACGGTCTTCGCGCTGTACGACTACCCGGTGAAGGTCAGCTCGATGCTGATCGGCGAGCTGAAGGGCATCCGGGGGATCACGGCCTCGACGTAGGAACTGTGCCGCCCAGGGCCAGGGCCAGGGCCCAGGTGCCGGGGGCCAAGGGCCCGGGGCCCGGGGGCCGGGGCCAGGGCCGGGGGCCGGGGGGCCCGGGGGCCGGGGCCAGGGCCGGGGGCCGGGGGCCAAGGGGCCGGGTGCCAAGGGTGGCGGCGGTGGGCCGGGGGAGCGAGGAACGAGCCGTCCTCCTGCCCGGCTCTGGCCGGCTGTCCCGCCTCAGCAGCACCGGAGCCATCTCTTGGCCGCACATCCCGACCCCGCTGTCGCGGTCGATCCGCCGCCGGGCCGCCGCGCATCCCCACCTGGCCGCGGTGGCGAGCCGCCGTAGCTCGCGCGGTGTGCCGCCGGGCCGAGTCGTCTCGTTCCGCCGCGCATCCCTACCCGGCGGCGGTGGCAAGCCGCCGTAGCTCGCGCGGTGTGCCGCTGGGCCGAGCCGTCTCGTTCCGCCGCGCGTCCCCACCCGGCGGCGGTGGCGAGCCGTCTCGTTCCGCCGCGCATCCGCACCCGGCGGCGGTGGCGAGCCGCCGTAGCCCGCGCGGTGCGTCGCCGGGCCGAGCCATCCCCGCTCCGCCGCACGCCCCCACCCCGTCGCCGCAACCCCCGTCTATCCGCCGCCCCACAACGCGCGCGAAGCCCGCCTTTCGTGTTTGCTGAGTGGGTATCCCCGCCCGGCGAACACGCGTGAGGTCAGCTCCCCGATGTCGTACGAACCCGACCCCCGGCGCTGGAAAGCGCTTGCCGTCTCGCTCACGGCCGGGTTCATGGGCCTGCTCGACGTCAGCATCGTCAACGTCGCCCTTCCCTCGATGCAGGCCGGCCTGCACGCGAGCAGCGGCGGCATCCGCTGGGTCGTCTCCGGCTACGCCCTGGCCTTCGGCCTGGTCCTCGTCACCGGCGGCCGCCTCGGGGACGCCTTCGGCCGGCGGAACATGTTCCTCGGCGCCCTCGCCGCCTTCGTCCTCACCAGTGCGCTGGCCGGCGCGGCCCCGAACGAGACCACCCTCGTTCTCGCCCGGCTCGCCCAGGGCCTGGCCGCCGGCATGCTGACCCCGCAGAACACCGGCCTGATCCAGGACCTCTTCCGCGGCGCCGAACGCGGCCGCGCGTTCGGCATGTTCGGCGCGGTCGTCGGGATCTCGACCGCCGTCGGCCCGATCCTCGGCGGCGTCATCATCGCCGTCTTCGGCGCCGAAGACGGCTGGCGGTGGGTGTTCTACGTCAACGTCCCGATCGGCGTCCTCGCGTTCGCCCTCGCGCTGCGCCTGCTGCCGCGAAGCGAGAAAAAGCAGCTCAAGATCTCCTCGGAGATCGACTTCGTCGGCATCGCGCTGCTGGCGGTCGCCGTCCTCGGCGTGCTGCTGCCCGTCATCGACTCGGACAGCGGCGGCTTCAAGCAGCTGTGGTGGCTCTTCCTCGTCGCCGCGGCGTTCGGGTTCGCGTTCGTGCGCTGGGAGCGGTCGGTGGTCCGGCGCGGCCGGTCGCCGCTGCTCGACACGCGCCTGTTCACCGGCACCCCGGGGTACGCCTCGGGCGCGGCGGTCGGGGCGCTCTACTTCTGCGGGTTCGCCGGGATCTGGCTGGTCTTCGCAATGTACTTCCAGCAGGGCCTCGGCTATTCGCCGCTGCAGTCGGGTCTGTCGGTGACGCCGTTCGCGCTCGGCTCGGCCGTCTCGGCCGCCGTGGCCGGCCGGCTGGTGCCGCGCTTCGGCCGCCGGCTCACCGTCACCGGGCTCGCCATGGTCGCCACCGGGCTGCTGGCCGTCGCGCTGCTCGCGGAACTGGTTCCGCCGTCGGCGTCCGGCTGGGCCTTCGCGCTGCCACTGGTGTTCGCGGGCGTCGGCGGTGGGATGGTGATCTCGCCGAACACGACGTTGACCCTGGAGTGCGTGCCGGTGCGGATGGCCGGGGTGGCCGGCGGCGCGCTGCAGACCGGCCAGCGGATCGGCACGGCGATCGGCACCGCCGTGCTCGCCTCGGTCTTCGGCCTGGTCCTCGGCCACGGCTACCCGGTGGCGCTCACCGTCGCGCTCGGCTGCGCGGCCATCCTGACGTGCGGTGCGCTCGCCCTCGCCATCGCCGAATTGCGGGCGCGGCGGCGCCGGGCGTCCGAGGACGAGCGCGAGGAGCGGACGGCCGAGACGTCCGCGGCCGACGTCCACCGGACCTGAGACACTACTTTCCGCAGATTCGCGATGCTCCATCCGAGTGACGAGCGCGGAAAGACCCTGGTGCTACGGAGAGCAACCGGGTAGATCTTATGGAGCCTTCACTGCGCGGCTACGGCTACCGACAGTGGCAATCAGTCGGCCACCCGGGGATGGGGTGACCGGCTTGAGCGATCGAGGCGTCCGGAGTTCGAGGGAATGGACACACTCGGTCACCTTCCGTCCAGTGGGTGTCGGCGTCCGCGGGGGACCGCCCGGCACTCGCGGAAGGGCTGCCCATCGGTGCCCGCCGACGCGTGACGGCGGCGGGCGGGCCCGGGTGAGGGGGAACCGGGCCCGCCCGTCTTCTTCACCCGTGTCGTGCCCGGCGCTCCCGAGCTGATCGTGCTGGGATGATCGCGTCCGTCCGAGGCCGACGCGAGGAGTCCCGATGACCGACCAGCCGTCGCGGATCCGGGTCTGGTACCGGCCGATGCGCTCCCGCGACCGCGCTGAGCACCACCGCGTCGCCACCCCGCTGGAACTGCTCTTCGACCTCTGTTTCGTGGTCGCCGTCGGCCAGGCCGCGACCGCGCTGCACCACGCGCTCGCCGAAGGCCACGCGGTCCACGGCGTCACCTCGTTCGCGATGGTGTTCTTCGCGATCTGGTGGGGCTGGCTCAACTTCAGCTGGTTCGCCTCGGCGTTCGACACCGACGACGTCCCGTACCGGCTGGCCACGCTCGTGCAGATCGCCGGCGGGCTGACCATCGCGGCCGGGGTGTCGAGCGCGTTCGAGGGCGACTTCCGGGTAATCGTCGCCGGGTACGTCCTGATGCGGCTGGCGATGGTGGTCCAGTGGCTGCGCGCGGCGCGGTCGGAGCCGGAGTGCCGTCCGGCCGCGCTGCGGTACGCCGCCGGGATCGTCGTGGTCCAGGCGCTGTGGATCGCGCGGCTGTGGGTGCCGGGGACCGCCGGTGCCGTCGGGTTCGTGGTGCTCGTGCTGGTGGAGCTCGCCGTGCCGGTGTGGGCCGAGAGCAACGGCGGCACGACGTGGCACCCGCACCACATCGCCGAGCGGTACGGCCTGTTCACGCTGATCGTCCTCGGCGAGGTGATCCTCAGCGCGACGAACGCGATCAAGGAGGGCACCGCGGAGCCGGGCCACACCGGTGCGCTGATCTCACTGGCCGCGGCCGGCCTGGTGCTCGTGTTCTCCATGTGGTGGCTGTACTTCGACCGGCCCGGCCACGCGCGGCTCGTCCGCCGCCCGACCAAGTTCACGTCGATGAGCTGGGGCTACGGCCACTACTTCATCTTCGCCTCGGCGGCGGCCGTCGGTGCCGGCCTCGAGGTGGCGGTCGCCTACGACACGGGGACGCTGCACCTCGGCGGCGTGGCGGCCGCGCTGCCGACCACGATCCCGGTCGCGGTGTTCCTGCTGAGCGTGTGGCTGCTGCACATCGGCCCGACGAACGAGTGCCGCCCGATCGCCATCGGTTTCCCGGTGACGGCGGTGCTCGTCCTGGCGGCGTCCTTCACGCCCGCGCCGATCCACATCGCCGCCGGGCTCGCGGCCGCTCTGGTCGTGCTGACGGTCGTCGCGACCCATGGGGAGCGCCAGCCGGCCTGAGTGGCCTATCGGTGCAGGTCAGGGGCCTGGCGCGAAAAAAGGGACCCCCCTGTGCAAGGGGGTTTCGGGGGCATGTAAAGTTCTCCAAGTCGCCAGGGAAACCGAGCGGCCGCCGGGAACACGAACCAAGCTCCCACGATCGTGGTAGAGTGGGTGGTCCCGAACCAGGGTGGTATCCCTGGAACAAAGCTTGAAACAAAAGCCGAAGACCAAGGCGCCTTCGCGGCGCGGCGGTCCGAAGTGTGTTGCTTGAGAACTCAACAGTGTGCTAGTGAACTAAGCCAGTAGAGCTTATATGAAACCCCTCGTCGGGGTTTCCTTTGAGAGCAATACATTTGCCTCGATTAAACTATTCATTGTTGGAGAGTTTGATCCTGGCTCAGGACGAACGCTGGCGGCGTGCTTAACACATGCAAGTCGAACGCTGAACCACTTTCGGGTGGGGATGAGTGGCGAACGGGTGAGTAACACGTGGGTAATCTGCCCTGCACTCTGGGATAAGCCTTGGAAACGAGGTCTAATACCGGATATCACCTTCTCTCGCATGGGAGAGGGTTGAAAGTTCTGGCGGTGCAGGATGAACCCGCGGCCTATCAGCTTGTTGGTGGGGTAGTGGCCTACCAAGGCGACGACGGGTAGCCGGCCTGAGAGGGTGACCGGCCACACTGGGACTGAGACACGGCCCAGACTCCTACGGGAGGCAGCAGTGGGGAATATTGCACAATGGGCGCAAGCCTGATGCAGCGACGCCGCGTGAGGGATGACGGCCTTCGGGTTGTAAACCTCTTTCGCCAGGGACGAAGCGCAAGTGACGGTACCTGGATAAGAAGCACCGGCTAACTACGTGCCAGCAGCCGCGGTAATACGTAGGGTGCGAGCGTTGTCCGGATTTATTGGGCGTAAAGAGCTCGTAGGCGGTTTGTCGCGTCGGCCGTGAAATCTCCACGCTTAACGTGGAGCGTGCGGTCGATACGGGCAGACTTGAGTTCGGTAGGGGAGACTGGAATTCCTGGTGTAGCGGTGAAATGCGCAGATATCAGGAGGAACACCGGTGGCGAAGGCGGGTCTCTGGGCCGATACTGACGCTGAGGAGCGAAAGCGTGGGGAGCGAACAGGATTAGATACCCTGGTAGTCCACGCTGTAAACGTTGGGCGCTAGGTGTGGGCGACATCCACGTTGTCCGTGCCGTAGCTAACGCATTAAGCGCCCCGCCTGGGGAGTACGGCCGCAAGGCTAAAACTCAAAGGAATTGACGGGGGCCCGCACAAGCGGCGGAGCATGTGGATTAATTCGATGCAACGCGAAGAACCTTACCTGGGCTTGACATGCGCCAGACATCCCCAGAGATGGGGCTTCCCTTGTGGTTGGTGTACAGGTGGTGCATGGCTGTCGTCAGCTCGTGTCGTGAGATGTTGGGTTAAGTCCCGCAACGAGCGCAACCCTTATCCTACGTTGCCAGCGCGTTATGGCGGGGACTCGTGGGAGACTGCCGGGGTCAACTCGGAGGAAGGTGGGGATGACGTCAAGTCATCATGCCCCTTATGTCCAGGGCTTCACACATGCTACAATGGCTGGTACAGAGGGCTGCGATACCGCGAGGTGGAGCGAATCCCTTAAAGCCGGTCTCAGTTCGGATCGCAGTCTGCAACTCGACTGCGTGAAGTCGGAGTCGCTAGTAATCGCAGATCAGCAACGCTGCGGTGAATACGTTCCCGGGCCTTGTACACACCGCCCGTCACGTCATGAAAGTCGGTAACACCCGAAGCCCATGGCCCAACCCCGTAAGGGGAGGGAGTGGTCGAAGGTGGGACTGGCGATTGGGACGAAGTCGTAACAAGGTAGCCGTACCGGAAGGTGCGGCTGGATCACCTCCTTTCTAAGGAGCACAACACATCCATCAGGCCGGGATTCCCGGACCAACCTTGGTGGGGTGGGCACGGTTTAACACCCGAATGTGGTGTTGCCGGGCTTGCTCAAGGAATTGTGGAACTACTGGTTATCGCCGATCGCGGTGAGCGACGTTCGGTGTGAGTACTGCAGGCTTGCCTGCGTGGAAAGCGCCAACCGAGCTCGGGTGGCCGGCTGTTTGCTACGCACACTGTTGGGTCCTGAGGCAACACGCCTTGGGCTAACCCCCGAGGGACGTTTGTTTCTGGTGTGGTGTTTGAGAACTGTAGAGTGGATGCGAGCATCTTTGTGGTCAAGTTGTTAAGGGCACATGGTGGATGTCTTGGCTTCAGGAGCCGATGAAGGACGTAGGAGGCTGCGATAAGCCTCGGGGAGCTGTCAACCGAGCTGTGATCCGAGGATTTCCGAATGGGGAAACCCAGCACCAGTGATGTGGTGTTACCCGCACCTGAATATATAGGGTGTGTGGAGGGAACGCGGGGAAGTGAAACATCTCAGTACCCGCAGGAAGAGAAAACAACCGTGATTCCGTGAGTAGTGGCGAGCGAAAGCGGAAGAGGCTAAACCGTTTGCATGTCAAGCTGTCAGGCGTTGTGCAGGCGGTGTTGTGGGACCCAGCGTCGAGGATCTGACAGTCCTCGGAATGATCACGTGTGTTAGTGGAACGCCTTGGGATGGGCGGCCGGAGTGGGTGAGAGCCCCGTACGCGAAAACGCATTGTTGGTTGTTTGTTTGGTGTTCCCGAGTAGCAGCGAGCTCGTGGAATTTGCTGTGAATCTGCCGGGACCACCCGGTAAGCCTAAATACTTCCTGAAGACCGATAGCGGACGAGTACCGTGAGGGAAAGATGAAAAGTACCCCGGGAGGGGAGTGAAAGAGTACCTGAAACCGTGTGCCTACAAGCCGTCAGAGCCTTTGGGTGATGGCGTGCCTTTTGAAGAATGAGCCTGCGAGTTAGTGCTGCGTGGCGAGGTTAACCCGTGTGGGGTAGCCGTAGCGAAAGCGAGTCTGAATAGGGCGAATGTAGTCGCGTGGTCTAGACCCGAAGCGGAGTGATCTACCCATGGCCAGGGTGAAGCGACGGTAAGACGTCGTGGAGGCCCGAACCCACTTAGGTTGAAAACTGAGGGGATGAGCTGTGGGTAGGGGTGAAAGGCCAATCAAACTCCGTGATAGCTGGTTCTCCCCGAAATGCATTTAGGTGCAGCGTCACGTGTTTCTTGCCGGGGGTAGAGCTACTGGATGGTCTAGGGGCCTTACCGGGTTACCGAAATCAACCAAACTCCGAATACCGGTTAGTGAGAGCGTGGCAGTGAGACGGCGGGGGATAAGCTTCGTCGTCGAGAGGGAAACAGCCCAGAACACCAGCTAAGGCCCCTAAGTGTGTGCTCAGTGGGAAAGGATGTGGGATTGCCCAGACAACCAGGAGGTTGGCTTAGAAGCAGCCACCCTTGAAAGAGTGCGTAATAGCTCACTGGTCAAGTGGTCCTGCGCCGACAATGTAGCGGGGCTTAAGCACACCGCCGAAGCTGTGTCATTGACACAATAGATCCATGCGGGCCCTTGAGGTTTGTGTGTAGTCGTGTTGATGGGTAGGGGAGCGTCCTGCACCCAGGGAAGCCGTGGCGGAAGCTAGCGGTGGAGGGTGTGGGAGTGAGAATGCAGGCATGAGTAGCGAATGCAGAGTGAGAAACTCTGCCGCCGGATGACCAAGGGTTCCTGGGCCAGGCTAATCCGCCCAGGGTAAGTCGGGACCTAAGGCGAGGCCGACAGGCGTAGTCGATGGACAACGGGTTGATATTCCCGTACCCGAGCATGTGCGCCCATGACGAGGCGTTTGATACTAACCACCCAAAGCCACGGACTTAAGTCTTCGGATGGAGGTCTGTGTGTGGAGCGTGGGACCTGATTTCGTAGTAGTCAAGCGATGGGGTGACGCAGGAAGGTAGCTCCGCCAGGCGATGGTTGTCCTGGTATAAGCGTGTAGGCCGAGTGGTAGGCAAATCCGCCACTTATATAGGCTGAGACGTGATGTGTAGCCGTTTGAGGCGAAGTAGAGTGATCCTATGCTGCCGAGAAAAGCCTCTAGTGAGTGCATGCACGGCCCGTACCCCAAACCAACACAGGTGGTCAGGTAGAGAATACCAAGGCGATCGGGTGAACTGTGGTTAAGGAACTCGGCAAAATGCCCCCGTAACTTCGGGAGAAGGGGGGCCAAACATCCTGAAGCTCTTCTCGAGCTAGGGGTGGGTGGCCGCAGAGACCAGCGGAAAGCGACTGTTTACTAAAAACACAGGTCCATGCGAAGTCGCAAGACGATGTATATGGACTGACGCCTGCCCGGTGCTGGAACGTTAAGAGGACCGGTTAACTCCTTCGGGGGTGAAGCTGAGAATTTAAGCGCCAGTAAACGGCGGTGGTAACTATAACCATCCTAAGGTAGCGAAATTCCTTGTCGGGTAAGTTCCGACCTGCACGAATGGCGTAACGACTTTCCGGCTGTCTCAACCACAGGCCCGGCGAAATTGCACTACGAGTAAAGATGCTCGTTACGCGCGGCAGGACGGAAAGACCCCGGGACCTTTACTATAGTTTGGTATTGGTTTTCGGTTCGGCTTGTGTAGGATAGGTGGGAGACTGTGAAGCTGCAACGCTAGTTGTGGTGGAGTCGTTGTTGAAATACCACTCTGGTCGAATTGGGAATCTGAACCTCGGGCCATGATCTGGTTCAGGGACAGTGCCTGATGGGTAGTTTAACTGGGGCGGTTGCCTCCTAAAGGGTAACGGAGGCGCCCAAAGGTTCCCTCAGCCTGGTTGGCAATCAGGTGTTGAGTGCAAGTGCACAAGGGAGCTTGACTGTGAGACAGACATGTCGAGCAGGGACGAAAGTCGGGACTAGTGATCCGGCACCTCCTGGTGGAAGGGGTGTCGCTCAACGGATAAAAGGTACCCCGGGGATAACAGGCTGATCTTGCCCAAGAGTCCATATCGACGGCATGGTTTGGCACCTCGATGTCGGCTCGTCGCATCCTGGGGCCGGAGTAGGTCCCAAGGGTTGGGCTGTTCGCCCATTAAAGCGGCACGCGAGCTGGGTTTAGAACGTCGTGAGACAGTTCGGTCCCTATCCGCCGCGCGCGTAGGATACTTGAGGAAGGCTGTCCCTAGTACGAGAGGACCGGGACGGACGAACCTCTGGTGTGCCAGTTGTTCTGCCAAGGGCATGGCTGGTTGGCCACGTTCGGAAGGGATAACCGCTGAAGGCATCTAAGCGGGAAGCCTGTTCCAAGATGAGGTATCCCACCCCTTTGTGGGTTAAGGCCCCCAACAGACCATTGGGTTGATAGGCCAGAAATGGAAGCACAGTAATGTGTTGTCGAGTTGACTGGTACTAATAGGCCGAGGACTTGCCTACAAAGATGTTACGCATCCACTCTACGGTTCTGAAACACCACACCAGGTGTGTTGTTTCAGAGTGTTTCGGTGGTTTTAGCGTCAGGGAAACGCCCGGTCCCATTCCGAACCCGGAAGCTAAGCCTGACAGCGCCGATGGTACTGCAACCGAAGGGTTGTGGGAGAGTAGGACACCGCCGAACTTAACCAGATGGAAGGGCCCCGGTCGAGACGGAAACGTCTCCCGGGGCCCTTTCTTCATTCCCGGACCGGCCGGCGCAGCAGGCACGTGTCCATGATCCAGCCGTGCCGTTCCCGCGCTTCCGCCCGGACCCGCCGGATCTCCTCGGCCAGCGCCGCCGTGAGCGGGCCCGAAAGCAGGATCTCGTGCGGCGTGCCGACGTAGGCACCCCAGAAGATGTGCAGGCCCTCGTCGACGTAGCGGTCGAAGGTCGTGTGCGCGTCGAGGAGGACGAACACGTCGTCCACCCCCGAAGGCCAGCCCGCGGCCAGCCGGCGGCCGGTGGTGAGCTGGACGGCCCGCCCGATCTGGTTCATCGTCGTCCGGTGGCGGGCCACCAGGGCCGAGATGCTGCTGATCCCCGGCACCACCTCGTACTCGAACGCCACGTTCCCCCGCGCCAGCACCGCCTCGATCAAGGCGATCGTGCTGTCGTACAGGGCCGGGTCGCCCCACACCAGGAACGCACCGACGTCGGACGGCCCCAGCGACGACAGGATCAGCGACTCGTAGACCTCCGCGCGCGCCGCGTGCCAGTCGGCCACCGCCGCCCGGTAGTCGGCGGGCGTGCGGTCGCGTGGCGGGTCGGTGGCCAGCACCACGCGGTACTCCCGCGTCACGAACCGGTCGAGGATCTCCTGCCGCAGCCGCACCAGGTCCGCCTTCTCGTCGCCCTTGTCGAGCACGAAGAACACGTCCACCCGGTTGAGGCGGTCGATCGCCTGCACCGTCAGGTGCTCCGGGTCACCGGCCCCGATCCCGATCGCGTAGAGCTTGCGCATGCCGCGAGTCTGACGGCCCCCGATGGGGAACCCCTACCCCGATGGGTATAAAGGAAGGAGACGAAAGGAGCGGGAAATGGCCGAAGCGACCTACACCGTCGAGGGCATGACCTGCGGGCACTGCGCCACGTCGGTCCGCGAAGAGGTCTCCGAGCTCGACGGCGTCCGGAGCGTGGACGTCGACGTGGCGAGCGGGCGAGTGACCGTGACCAGTGACACGCCGCTGACCACCGACGCGGTCGCCGCCGCCGTGACCGAGGCCGGCTACCGCCTGGTCGCATGAGCGCCGCCGGGGTGATGGCCGACGTCGAGCTCGCCATCGGCGGGATGACCTGCGCGTCCTGCGCCGCCCGCGTCGAGCGCAAGCTCAACAAGGTCGACGGCGTCACCGCGACGGTCAACTACGCCACGGAAAAGGCGCAGGTCAGCTACCCGAGCCGGCTGTCGGTCGACGACCTCAGGGCCGTCGTCGAAGCCGCCGGCTACTCCGCGCGGCTCCCCGAGCGGGAGACAGCGGAGGAGACGCCGCGCACCCGGCTGCTGGTCTCCGCGGCCCTCACCGTCCCGCTGGTCGTGCTCGCGATGGTGCCGGCCTGGCAGCCCGGAGCCTGGCCGTGGGTCTCCCTCGCCCTGGCGGCTCCGGTCGTGACGTGGGGCGCGTGGCCGTTCCACCGCGCCGCCGCGGTCAACCTGCGGCACGCCACCGCGACCATGGACACGCTCATCTCGCTCGGTGTCGTCGCGGCCGTGGCCTGGTCGCTGTACGCGCTCTTCTTCGGCGGCGGCCACCACCACCTGTACTTCGAGGTCGCCGCCGCGATCACCACGTTCATCCTGGCCGGCCGCTACTTCGAGACGCGCTCGAAGCGCCGCGCCGGAGCGGCCCTCCACGCGCTCATGGACCTCGGCGCGAAGGACGTCACCGTGCTGCGCGGCGGCGAAGAGCACCTGGTCCCCGTCGGCGACCTGCGGGTGGACGACGTCTTCGTCGTCCGGCCCGGCGAGAAGGTCGCCACCGACGGCGTCGTCACCGAAGGTGGCTCCGCGGTCGACACCAGCATGCTCACCGGGGAGCCGGTGCCGGTGGAGGTCGGGCCGGGGGACGCGGTCACCGGCGCCACCGTCAACGCCGGCGGCCGGCTGTTCGTGCGCGCCACCCGCGTCGGCGACGACACCCGGCTGGCGCAGATGGCCCGGCTCGTCGAGGCGGCCCAGAGCGGAAAGGCCGAGGTCCAGCGGCTCGCCGACCGCGTCTCGGCGGTGTTCGTCCCGCTGGTCGTGCTCGCGGCGCTGGCCACGCTGGTGGTCTGGCTCGCCACCGGTGGACGGCCGGACGAGGCGTTCACCGCCGCGGTCGCCGTGCTGATCATCGCCTGTCCGTGCGCGCTCGGCCTGGCGACGCCGACCGCGCTGCTCGTCGGCACGGGCCGCGGCGCGCAGCTGGGCATCCTCATCAAGGGCCCCGAGGTGCTGGAGAGCACGCGCCGGATCGACACGGTCGTCCTGGACAAGACCGGCACCGTGACCACCGGCCGGATGACGCTGGTCGAGGGCGACGGCGAGCCGCTGAGGCTGGCCGGCGCGGTCGAGGCCGCGTCCGAGCACCCGATCGGGCGTGCCATCGCGGCAGCGGCGAAACAGCGGTTCGGCGCCCTCCCCGCCGTCACGGACTTCCGCAGCACCCCGGGGGTCGGCGTGACCGGCGTCGTCGAAGGACGCACCGTCGAGGTCGGGCGCGCCGACGGCACCGGGATCGGCGTGCGCTGGGACGGCGAGGTCCGCGGGCACCTGGTGGTCGCCGACACGATCAAGCCGACGTCCGCGCGGGCGGTCGCCGAGCTGCGCGAACTCGGTCTCACGCCCATCCTGCTGACCGGCGACAACGCCGCCACCGCGCGGGCGATCGCGGCCGAGGCGGGGGTCGACGAGGTCGTCGCCGAGGTGCTGCCGGAGGAGAAGGTCGCGGTCGTCAAGCGGCTGCAGGCCGAGGGCCGGGTGGTGGCGATGGTCGGCGACGGCGTCAACGACGCGGCCGCGCTCGCCCAGGCCGACCTGGGCCTGGCGATGGGCACCGGCACCGACGCCGCGATCGAGGCGAGCGACCTGACGCTGGTGCGCGGCGACCTGCGCGCGGCGGCCGACGCGATCCGGCTGGCCCGCCGCACGCTGGCGACGATCAAGGGCAACCTGTTCTGGGCGTTCGCCTACAACGTGGCGGCGCTGCCGCTGGCCGCGCTCGGCTTCCTCGACCCGATGATCGCGGGGGCGGCGATGGCCTGCTCGTCGGCGTTCGTGGTCAGCAACAGCCTGCGGTTGCGCCGGTTCCGCTGACACCCCGGGAGGGTATAGTCGGAGGCGAGGAGAGCCGACGACGGGACGGGTGGGCGATGACGGGTTACGGCAGCGAGCGGGATGCCTATCTGAAGCGCCTGCGCCGGATCGAGGGGCAGATCCGCGGGTTGCAGCGGATGGTCGAGCAGGACAAGTACTGCATCGACATCCTGACCCAGGTCTCGGCGGCGACGAAGGCGCTGCAGTCGTTCTCGCTGGAGCTGCTGGACGAGCACCTGGCGACGTGCGTGGTCCAGGCCGCGGCGGCCGGGGGTGAGGAAGCCGACCTGAAGGTGCGGGAAGCGTCGGACGCGATCGCCCGGCTGGTCCGCTCGTAGCTCAGCGCACCAGCACCACCAGCGTCAGGCCGCCCGCGTTGGTGGTGAAGTGCACGATGACCGACGCCAGCACACCGCGGCCCACGTGCCGCCACCAGTGCAGCACGATCCCCACCGCACCCGCGGCGGCCATCGCCAGGACCTGCAGCACGACCGCCGGGGTCGAGCCGAACACCGCGTGCACCGCCGCGTTGCGGCCGATCGCCAGGGCGGGCAGGGCGTGCCACAGGCCGAAGAGGGTCGCGGCCAGCAGGATCGGCCGCCAGCGCCAGTGGTCGTCGTCCGCGCCGAACAGCGCCGGGAGGACACCGCGGAAGGCCACCTCCTCGATGAGGACGGTGCCGAACAGGATGCGGCCGCAGGTCAGCCACAGCAGCTGGCCGAAGTCGGGGTCGCCGACGCGGCCGTCCTGGTAGACCGTGCGCAGCGCCGGCACCGCCAGCGCGATCCCGAACAGCACCGCCACCAGCCCCGCGCCGGCCAAGCCGACCAGCGCCGGACGGCGGAAGCCGCGGAGGCCGAGGTCACGCCAGGTGCAGCCGGCCCAGCGGGCGAGCAGGACCAGGAGCAGCGCGGCGACCAGGCCGCACAGCGGGTACGCCCAGCCGGGCAGCACCCGGTTGGCGAGCGTGGTCGACGCGGCCAGGAGCACCACCGCGGCGGCCACGGCGGGCCGGCGCCGGACCGGAGCGGCGTGCGTCAACCGACGGCGTCGGTCAGGTCATCCGCCGGTGAGCGCCGCTGGACGGGTACTCGCTTCGACATCGGCAAGGTCGCTTCCGGGTCGAACGGGGCGGGGTGTTCGTCGAGCGCCACCGCCGCATCGGCCAGCAGCGCGCGGCAGCCGGTGAGGCTGGCCTGGAGCTGGTCGCGGAGATCGTGCAGGGTGCTGACCTCGCCTTGGGCGGCTCCGACGAGGGTCTCGCCGTGCCGGGTCGCGTCGGCGACCAGCTGGGCGGCCTTGTCGCGGGCTGCGGCGAGTTCGGCCTCGCCGGTCTTGACCAGGGCTTCGCCTTGCTGTTTTGCGTCCGCCACCAGCTGGGCGGCCTTGTCACGGGCTGCGGCGAGTTCGGCCTCGCCCGTTGCGACGAGGGCTTCGCGCTGCTGCGTCGCTTCGGCGACCACCTCGGCGGCCTTGTCTCGGGCGGCCGCGAGCTCGGTCTCGCCGGTCTTGACCAGGGCTTCGCGCTGCTGCGTCGCGTCGGCGACCACTCGAGCAGCCTTGTCCCGCGCGGCCGCCAGCTCGGCTTCGCCGGTTGCGACCAGCGTCTCGCCCTGCCGCTTCGCGTCCGCGACCACCTGGGCGGCCTTCTCGCGCGCCGCGGCCAGATCGGCTTCGCCCGTCTTGACCAGCTGCGCCGCCTTCGCGCGGGCCGTCGCCTCCTGCTCGGCGAGCTCGCGCATCGCGTCGGCGCGGCGGACCGTCATGGCTCGCTTGTGGTCTTCCTCCAGCTCGGCGCGGCGGTGGGCCGCGGCTTCGTCGAGCTCGCGGCGGCGCTGCTCGGCCGCGCGCACGGACTCCTCGTGCTCGAGCCGCCGTCGCTCGGCTTCGGCTTCGGCCTCGGCGACCAGCCGGCGTTCCTTCTCGGTGAGCCGGACGGCCTCCGCTTCGGCCTCGCGCCGGATCCGGTCGGCCGTTTCCGTTGCCTGCGCGGTGATTTCCGCCGCTTCCTCGCGGGTCAGCTCGATCATCCGGCGCGCGCGCTCCTGCAGGGCGTCCGCCGGGATCGGGGTCATGCTGATCCGGTCGATCTTCACGCGGAGCTCACGGTTCTCCTCCGCGAGCGCGGCACCGCGATGGCGCGCCGCGTCGCGTTCGGTGGTGAGCCTGCGGATCTCGGCCTCGGCCCACTCGACGTATTCGGCGACCTGCGCGCGCTGGAAACCGCGCCACGCCAGGTCGAACTCGGGCTGGGTGTGCGCCACGTCCTCGCCGCCGCCGGGGGCCATGCGTCACCTCCGAATTGGATGGTTTCTCCCCCGCCGCGCGATTTCGTTGCGGCACCGGGGAATTTCACGGGCAACCCCAGTGTGCCGCAAACCCGCCGCCGCGCGCCCCCCGGGCGGGCGATCATTCGTCGAACGGTTCCCCGCGGCCGGTGGACGTGCCCCGGAGCCCGGTCGCGATCCGTTGCCCGTCCTCGGAAATCGGCTCTTCGGCGACGCGTGTCCGCGGCAGCCGGGAAGAACCGGCCGCGCGTCACCACGGCATACTGGGCCGGGAGCACCGATCCCGTGCCAGGGTGGGGGGAAACTGTGACAGCGACTCGGCCGGACCCGGCACCGGACTTCGTGGGCTACCCGGCAGTACGGCGCGGCGTTCGCGCGCTGCTCGACGGGCGGCCGGACACGCATCGGCGGCCGGTCCCGGCGTGTCCGGAATGGACCGTCATCGACCTGCTCGATCACCTCACGGTCATCGCCGGGCGCGTGCTCGAGCGTCACGGCGGCACCCCGCCGCCCCCGGCCGGGGAGCCGACGGTGCCGGAGCTGCTCGACCGCTGGGACCACGTCGGCGCCGAGCTCGACGGGAGGCTCGCGGACGCGGGCGGGCGCAGCGGCGAGGTCATGGTCATGGACGCGTACACGCACGAGCTCGACCTGTGCGCGGCGCTGGACGTGGCGCCGCCGGTCGAGCACCCGGCCCGGGCATCGAGCTTCGAAGTGCTGGTCAGGGGCTTCTCGGGCGCGGTCGAGAGCCGCGGCCTGCCCCCGCTGCGCCTCCGGGCGACGGACGGCTCGGCGTGGACGGCGGGCGCGGGGCGCGCGGCGGCCGAGGTGACGGCGCCGGCCCACGAGCTGTACCGCGCCCTGGCCGGACGGCGCTCGCTCGCCCAGCTGGCCGCACTGGAGTGGACCGCGGACCCGGGGCCGTGGCTCCCCGCGTTCAGCTGGGGGCCGTTCGCCCCGCCGCCGCGGCCGGGAGTGTGAGGCCGGCCGCGGCGTGGCGGGCCGGTCCCGCTCGCGCGGGCCCGAAGCGGCGGCATGTCGGCCCGGGCCCGCGCGGCCACCTCGGCCTGCGCCCCGACCGCCTGGCCCACCGACGCCGAGACGGCGGTCGAGTGCGAGAGCGAGGTACGGCACGCAAGCCTTCAGCGGCGGAGCCGGGTTCGGTCAGCCGCCCGGCGGGGTGACCGCCAGCAGCGCCGCCAGCGCCAGCACCACCACGCTGATCACCACCTCCGCCACCACCGCCTGGCGCAGGCGGCGCAGGTCCGCCGTCACCGTGGTCGCCCCCGCCGGCTCCGAGGCCGCCAAACCGCGTTGCACCACCCGGCGCGAACGGCTCGCCACCGCCAGCAGGAGCGCGAAGCCCGCCACCTTGAGCAGCACCAGCAGGCCGAACCGGGTCGTCCAGAGCGTGGACAGGGACGGCATGATGCGCAGCGCCAGCAACGCGCCGCTGAGCGCGATCGCCGTCACCGCGATCGCCGCCATGCGGGAGAACCGGGCGGCCGCCGGGGCCGGGTCCTCGCCCGGCGCCGGGCGGATCAGGCACAGGGCCAGCTGGACCAGGCCACCCGCCCACACGGCGATCGCGCCGAAGTGCACCAGGTCCGCGGAGACCGAGAAGAACATCATCGGGTCCGTCACCGGGTGGCCGGTGGCCGAGAACGTCAGCAGCACGACGAACCCCGTCACCATGGCCAGGTTCTCGTACCGGGAACGCAGCCGCTCCGGCAGCGACGGCCGCAGCAGCCGGGGCACCAGCGCCGCGAACGCGGCCACCGCCACCAGCCTCAGCAGCAGCAGTTTCCCGTACGCGACGCGCAGGGTGTCCGCCAGCAGCCCGGTGTCGAACACCGCCTCGAGGTCGCGGCCTGCCGCGTACGGGCCCTGCAGCAGCAACGCCGCCACCGTCGCCGCCGCGACCAGCACGGCGCCGCCCGACAGCAGCCGTCGGGCGCGGTGGTCGGTGCGGCCGGCCGGGCGGCACACCACCAGGAACGCCAGCCCGCCGAGGAGCACGACGCCGAGGTACGCCAGCCAGCGCACCGCCGTCGAGGCGGCGTCCACCGCCGCGTCGGTGCCGGTGGCCGCGGACACCGCGCCCGCCGACGTCACCAGCGGCCCGCTGCCGACCACGAACGCGAAGGTGCCGCGCACCGGGTGGGAATCGGCGGAGACGAAGGCGTATTCGACCAGGTAGCTGCCGTCCGGCAGGCCGGGCCGCAGCCGGATCCCGACCTGCTCGGCGGCGTCGCCGGGCTGGAACACCGGCCCGGAATCCACCTGGCGGCCGCCGAGGTCGACGACTTTGATCGACCCGGGCTGGATCCCGATGTTCTCCGAGAGGGTGATCGTCACCAGCGACGGCGCCGCGCTCAGGCGGGCGCCGTCACCGGGGGTCGACGAGAGGACTTCGACGTGCGCCGACGCCGGGGTGGCGCTGACCAGCAACCAGCCGGCGAGGAGCGCCAGGAGCGCCAGCGCCCGCTTCACGACGTGGCGAGCACCGGCGGCCGCGGCGCGCCGCAGGAGCAGCCGGTCAGTTCGCGCTCGGCGGCGGAGGCACGCCGGTGCAGCACCATGGCGACGACCATCGGGATGGTGACGATCGTGTTGTAGAACAGGTGCAGCTCCACGCGCGGCACGAGCAGCTGGATGATGCTGGTCGGCACCTTCGAGCCGGCCAGCCGCCAGCCGCTCTGGGCCTGGATGAACAGCAGCAGGTGCTCGAAGTGGTGCCAGAACTGGATGCCCAGCGCGAGGTTCCACCACTGCCGCGACCGGCCCGCGAACCCGCGGCGCAGGGCCCACAGGAACACCAGCATCACCAGTGCGTAGCCGTAGTGCAGCCACTCCTGCGAGATCAGCCACGGGAAGGGGATGCCGAGCACGCCCCTGGCGCGCGAGGTCGGCCAGCCGAAGCCGTAGATCTGGATGGCCTGCACGATGTGCTCCAGCCAGTGCGCGATGACGATGACCATGAACACGGCGAGGGCCCGGTTGTGGTACTTCCCGTTCAACGTCCCCAGGAAGCCGGCCGGCCGAACGAACTCGGAGGTCGACATGTCTGCCCCTTCTCGACAGAGCCGAAAGATCGGCTGCTCAAACTTTAAAGGGCGGGATCGGCGGCGCCGTTACTCCGGATTGCCCATTTTCGCCCGGCTCAGGCGGAAGGCCGGCCGGAAGCGCCCCCTGCGCGCCCGGCCGGCCTCCGCCGCTCAGCCCGTGGATGTCAGTGGAAGGCGATGCCCTCCGGCAGCTCCGGCTTCGGCGGGATCCGGAACAGCTTCGTGAACAGCTCGAGGTGGGCGAAGTCGCCCTCGATCCGCACCCGGCCCGATGCCAGCGCCTCGGACGCGGTGAGCTGGCCGTTGACCAGGTCGATCAGCTCCGGGCCCTGCGGCTCGATGACGAGGTCGGCGGCCGGGTGGTCGCCCGAGCCGACCTTGAGGGTGCCGTCCTCGACCATCGCGTGGATGATCAGCGAGTCGTGGTGGCGCAGCACGTAGGTGACGTGGACGCCGGCCGCGGCGTCCTGCTGGAACGTCGTGTACAGCGAGAGGATGGCGGCGTCGTTGGTGAACACGTCGTCGTCCTTGGGGTGCCCGAGCGACCGGGCCCCCCACAGACCGAGGTCGAGCAGGATGTGGTCGAGCTCGCTGCCGTACTCGGTGAGCTCGTAGACCAGGGCGGCGTCCAGCTGGGCCAGCACGCGGCGGCGGATCACCCCGGCCTGCTCGAGCTCGTTGAGCCGGGCGGAGAGGATGCTGGCCGGGATCCGCGGCAGGCCGAGCTGCAGCTCGGTGAACCGCTTCGGGCCGAGCACCAGGTCGCGGATGACCAGCATGGACCAGCGCTCCCCGATGATCTCGAGGGCACGCGCGAGGCCGCAGAACTGTCCATAGGTGCGAGTGGTCGTCATACTCGGTCCTCACTTGTGGTCTCGGTCGGAAGGCCGGGTGGTCGCCCGCGCCGGCTGTGCCCTCGCGATCCAGGTTGACGAACCACCCGCGGCGCGGACCAGTGCGCGGTGCACCCTCCCCACATGCGTTCCGCGCGAATCGACATGCATTTCGCACGTCCGGTTCGGTGTGCGGCGCACTGGCCGCAGGTCGGCGCGCCGGAGAAGAATCCGGGTTCTCGGATCGCGCGCACGGACTTGAGGAGCCCAGATGAGCGGATCGGCCGTGCAACCCGCCCCGCACCGGACGCGCTCCTCGGCGCCGCCGGCCGCCGGCACACCCGTGCTGGCGTTCAAGCGCCACCTGCGCGCGGAGGTCCGCGCCGGCAAGGGCGCGTACCTGTTCTCCGAACAGGGTGTCATAGCGATGCGCGGGGCGCGCATCGAGTCGCTCGCGCCGCTGCTCGACGGCACCCGTGAGCTCGCCGAGGTGCTGCGGGCCCGTCCGGCCGGGATGACCCCGGAAGAGGTCGCCGCCATCGTGACCGAGCTGGTGGACGCCGGGCTGGTTTCGGTGCGCCCGGCTTGTGGGCCGGCCGCCGACGAGCGGGAGCTCGCGTACTGGGACGCGTGCGGCGTCGACGCCGCTTCGGCCACCTCCCGGGACTCCCGCCGCGAGGTCCGGCTGCTGGCCGTCGGCGATGACGTCGACACCCGGCCGGTCGAACGCGCGCTCACCGACGCCGGCCTCGGGGTCGCCCCGGCCGGTGCGGCGGCCGACGAGGCCGACCTGAGCATCGTGCTGTGCACGGACTACCTCGACCCGCGGCTGGGCGAGCTCGACGCCGAGTACCGGCGCACCGGCCGGCCGTGGCTGCTGGCCCGGCCGTTCGCCGCGCAGGTGTGGATCGGGCCGATCCTGCGGCCCGGCGAGTCGGCGTGCTGGCACTGCCTGACGAACCGGCTCTGGGGGCACCGGCACGCCGAGGCCTGCGCCCAGGAGCTGCTCGGCCACGAAGGCCCGGCGCGCCGGCCGGCCGCCGCGCTGCCGTCGCTGACCGCCGCGGCGGCGCACCTGATCGCGCTCGAGGCCAGCAAGTGGCTGGCAGGCTACCGGCACGGCGGCCAGGAGAGCGTCTGGGTGCTCGACACGCTGGACCTGCAGGGCAAGCTGCACGAACTGCGCCGCCGTCCGCAGTGCCCCGAATGCGGGGACGCGACGCTGGTGGCCGCGCGCGCGGCCCGGCCGATCCGGCTCGAGCCCGCCCGCAAGACGACCTCGACCGGCGGTGGGCACCGCACCGCGACGCCGGCGCAAACGCTCGCGCGCTACCGGCACCTGGTCAGCCCGGTCACCGGGATCATCAGGGACGTCCGGCCCGACCCGTCGGCGCCGTCGTTCGCGAACGTCTACCGGTCCGGCTACAACGTGGCCCGCGGCGTGACCGGGGTGAACGGCATGCAGGCCGGGCTGCGCAGCGAGAACGGCGGCAAGGGTGTCACCCCGATCGACGCCGAGGTCGGTGCCCTCTGCGAGGCCGTCGAACGCTTCTCCGGCAACTACCAGGGCGACGAGCTGCGCATCCGGGCGTCGTTCGACGAGCTCGGCGCGGAGGCGCTGCACCCGAACGACTGCATGCTCTTCTCCGAACGGCAGTACGGCGAGCGAGCCGCCTGGAACGCCGCCCACGGCCTGTTCCAGCACGTCCCCCGCCGGTTCGACCCCGCGGCGCCGATCGACTGGACGCCGGTCTGGTCACTGTCCGGACGGCGGCGGCTGCTGCCCACCGGGTACCTCTACTACGGCGCTCCCGCCGCGTGCGGCGTCCGGGGACTGCACCCGGACTCCAACGGCGCGGCGGCCGGGAGCAGCCTCGAGGACGCGGTCCTCCAGGGCACGCTCGAGCTCGTCGAGCGGGACGCCGTCGCGCTCTGGTGGTACAACCGCACGCCGATGCCCGGGGTCGACCTCGGTTCCTTCGCGGACGGCTGGCTGGACGAGATGGCGGGCAACTACGCCGGGCTGCACCGGGAGCTGTGGGCGCTCGACCTGACGTCGGACCTCGGGGTGCCGGTGTTCGTCGCCGTGTCGCGCCGCACGGACAGCCCGCACGAGCACATCATGTTCGGCTTCGGCGCGCACCTGGACCCGCGGATCGCCCTGCGGCGGGCGGTGACCGAGCTGAACCAGATGATCCCGGACGTCGAGGTGTTCGGCCACGACGTGGACGACCCGGACGCGGCCCGGTGGCTGCGCTACGCGACCGTCGCCAACCAGCCCTACCTGCGGCCCGCCGCCGGGGAGCGGACGCGGACCGTGGCCGACTTCGGCTTCGTGCACCGCCCGGACGTGCGCGACGACATCGAGGCGCTGGCCAAGGTGGTGGCCACCGCGGGCAGCGAGCTGCTCGTGCTCGACCAGACCCGGCCCGATGTCGGCCTCCCGGTGGTCAAGGTAGTGGCACCCGGGCTCCGGCCGTTCTGGGCACGCTACGCTCCCGGCCGGTTGTTCGACGTCCCGGTGCGCCTGGGCCGGCTCGCCGAGCCCACCCCGTACGAGCGGCTCAATCCCTTCCCGATGTTCCTGTAGCACACTGCGTGCATCGAACGGCGGTTTCGTCGTCAATATAGGAGTTTGCGTTGGCTGCCGAGAGCCCGCAAGGGCACGCGGAAACGGTCCGCCTGTGGTCGTTGACCGAGGACACGCTGATCGAAGCGGGTGACGACGGGTCACTGGTGGCGATCACGTGGTGGGGCGAGTACGACTTCCCCGGCGCGGCCGACGGGGTGCGCGAATCCCTCGGCAGGCTCGCGCTCGGGCCGGTGTCGATGGCGAACCTGGCGGTCTCGGGCGAGGCGGCGGGCAGCGACGACTGGCGGCTTTCCCTGCGCCGGATCCTCGGCAGGCTGTCGGGCTCGGTGGTGCACTCGCTGGCGCTCAACGACGGCCGCGGGCCGGTGCTCTCGGCGATCCCGGTGACGCAGTTCCCGGTGTTCCCCGACGGCCCGCTGCCGGCCGGGCGGCAGGTCCGGCTGTCGCGGTTCACGGCGCTCCGGGCCGACGAGGGAGCGCTGCTGGCCGAGTCCCCCGGCGCCCGGTACAAGGTCGCCCTGTTGCGCCCGCCGGCGGTGCTGATCGCGTCCGCGCTGGCCAGCCCGGCGACGGTCGAGGAGCTGGCCGTGACCACCGGGGTGGCCGAGCCGGTGGTCGCCGACGTCGTCGGGTTCCTCGTCGCCGCCGGGGTCGTGCTCCTCGGTGACGCCGACGGCCGGTTCACCGAGCACGGCGACTCCGGCATGGCGACCTGGTCGCACGACGACCTGATGTTCCACGCGCGCAGCCGGACCTGGCAGAAGGGCCCGCCGCCGGAGCCCGGCGCCGGCCGGACCGGCGCCGAGCCACCGGTGACCAAGCCGGTCACCGCGGGGCCGACCTTCCCGCTGCCCCGGCCGGACCTGCGGGAAGGCGCGGAACCGTCGTTGACCGCGCTGCTGGAGGCCGACCACTCCTGCCCGGAGTTCAGCGAACGGCCGCTGTCGGCGCGCCAGCTCGGCGAATTCCTGTACCGCTCGGCGCGGGTGCGCTCGGTCGGCCCGGCCCACCTGCCCGGCGGGCCGTCGCACGAGGCGTCGCAGCGGCCGTACTTCAGCGTGGCCTGCCTGTACGAGCTGGAGATCTACGTCGGCATCAACCGGTCCACCGACTTCGAACGGGGCATCTACCACTACGACCCGCTCTGGCACACGCTCACGCTGGTCAACGACGACGCGGGCGTACTGGACAGCCTGCTGGAGATGGCGATGATCGCCGCGGGCAGCCACCGCCGTCCTTCGGCCCTGCTGACGATGACGGCTCGCATGGCCCGGGTCGCGTGGGTGCTCGGCGGCGCGGCCTACGCGACCACGCTGCTGCACCTGGGCGCCTTGCAGCAGGTGTTCTCGCTGGCGGCCAGGGCGATGGGGCTGGCGGCGCACGCCGTGCCGGTCGATTCGGGTGACCGGGTGGACCGGGCCCTGAAGCTGGAGTGGCCGGCCGAGGTCAGTGTGGGGGAGTGCGTGCTGGACTTCCCGGAGTAGGGGCGCGCGGGTCCGGTCGCCGGAGAAAATCCCCCGAGGTGGCGACCCGGATCTCCCGGAACGGCTGTTAGATTGCAGTTCTGGGGAAGTGCCAGCGTTTCTGGGGAGGCGCCGCGGTGGTTGCTACTGCGAGAATGCCTGACGCAAGAGCCCGGTCGCCGTATCCTCGCTCGGCGGACGGAGCAACCTGGTCGCGCACGGACACCGTTGCTCGAACACCGAGTGGGGCCTTCTCGGCTCGGCGCGTCTACGCCGTGCACGCCGGGGTCTGCTTCGGCATCGGACTGCTCGGCCTGCTGGGGCCGCTGCGGGAGGTGCGGTCGTGGCCCGTCTCGCTGGCCGCGGCCGGGTACGCGGTGGCTCTCGTCGCCGTCCACCTGGTCGGGTTCGGGTACGGGCGCATCCGGTTCCGCGGGCCCGCGCTCGTGCTGCAAGCCGTGCTGGGGCTCGTGCCGGTGCTGCAGCTGGGCGTCGCGTGGAGCGTGCTCAGCAGCTTCTTCGTGGGCAGCGTGCTGCTCGTCGCCAGGCCGGTGGTGTCGCTGCCGGTCCTCGTGGTCGTCTCGAGCGGCGTCGGCCTGCTGTCCGCGGACGCCGGCGCGCCCGGGGAGTCCGTCCCGGACGGCCTGCACGGCGCGGCGCTGACCGCGGTCGCCGCGGTCGCGGTGTTCGGCCTCGCCTGGTTCGTCCGCCTGGCCGCCGAGCGCGAGCACGGCAGGCGGACGCTCGCCGCGCAGGTGGTCGCCGAGGAGCGGATGCGGTTCGCCAGGGACACCCACGACCTGCTGGGGCTGAGCCTGTCGGCCATCACCCTGAAGGTCGAGCTGGTCCGCCGCCTGGTCGACACCCAGCCGGCGCAGGCCCAGCAGGAGCTCACCGAGCTGGTGACCATGTCACGCAAGGCGCTCGCGGACGTGCGTTCGGTGGCGGCCGGGCACCGGGAACTGTCCCTGGCCGACGAGTGCGCGGCCGCGGCCGCCGTGCTGACCTCGGCCGGGGTGACCGTGCGGTTCGACCGCGTGCTGCCCGATCAGCTCCCCGAAGCGGTGGCCACGACGTTCGCCACGGTCCTGCGCGAGAGCGTCACCAACGTCGTGCGGCACAGCAAGGCGTCGTGGTGCGAGTTCGCCATCGGCGCGGACCGCGACGAGGCGTGGCTGCGTGTGGCGAACGACGGCGTCCTGCCGGGCGGGTCCCCGGAGTGCGGTGAGGAGCGCGGCTGGGGGCTGCGGAACCTCGAGCACCGCGTCGGCCTGCTCGGCGGGGAACTGACGGCCGGCACCCAGCCAGGGGGGACGCACCTGCTGCACGCCGGAGTCCCGCTGGCGCCGTTCGGGGTCCGGAGGGGATTCGGCCCGCTCAGAGCCATTCGGCGTCAGTCGCGATCCTGATCGCGTGGACCCGGTTGCGGGCGTTGAGCTTGGTGACCGACGCGGCCAGGTAGTTGCGCACCGTGCCGGGGGACAGGAACAGGTCCGCCGCGATGTCGGCGACGTTGCGCCCGCGGGCGGCGAGGGCGAGGATTTCCAGCTCACGCGGGGTGAGCGGGCAGTCGTCGGCTTCCCACGCGGACAGCGCGAGCTCGCTGTCGATCACCCGCCTGCCGACCGCGACCGACCGCACCGCGTTCGCGAGCTTGTCCGACGGCGCGTCCTTGAGCAGGAAGCCGTTGACCTTCGCGTCCAGCGCGCGCCGGACCGTGCCCGGGCGGCCGAGGCTGGTCAGGATCAGCGTGTGGCACTGCGGCAGGTGCTCGTGGATCTCGGTGGCCGCGGTCAGCCCGTCCTTGCCGGGCAGGTCGATGTCGATGACGGCGACGTCGGGCCGGGTCGATTTGGCCGCAGGCAGGATCTCGTCACCGGAGTCCACTTCGGCCACGACCTCGATGTCGGATTCGAGGCTCAGCAGAGCGACGAGGGCACCGCGGACCATGTCCATGTCTTCGGCAAGAAGAACTCTGATCACGTCGTTCCTCGCTTCCCCCAGTCGAGCCTTTCCCCCGCGCGGAATTGTACGTCACCGGACGATCGCGCCGTCGGATTCGCCGGTCGCTCTCCGCGGGCGCGGGGGTGAATCGGCAGCCGAAATGCCGGCCCGCGGTGCCGGCGCGGCTCCCGCACGGGGGTGGGGAATCCCATTCCCGGACCCCGTGCGGGACCCTCCGAGCCTCAAACCGCGACCGGGTGCCGGACCGGGACGGCGGGGCGCAGGTCGGGCAGCGCCAGCAGGACCGGCGGGTCGAAACCCTGCCGCGGCCGCAGCCGGACGTCGGCCAGGCTCGCGGCCACCCCCCGGTACACGGTCACCGGGCCCGCCAGCCCGGTCAGCGGCCGCAGCCCGCGGTCGTCGTTCGCGCAGACGCCGAACGCGTGCGTGATGACGTACCACGAGCCCAGCGGCACGTCGGTGAGGGTGTACGGGCCGGCGCCCGGCAGGATCACGTGGCGCGCCGGCGCGCCCTCGGCGATCTTCGCCGGGAACAGCCCGACGAACACCGGACCGGCCTCCGTGCCCGGCGGGCGCCGGACGTGCCCGCGCACGGTCGCCTCGGAGCTCACCTGGCGTGTCCGTTCGACGATCTCCGGGCGGGTGCCGCGCAGCTGCCGGTACCCGGTCGGCGAGAAGCCGACACTGCCGCTGAACCGTGCGCTGAACGTGCCGACGCTGTTGTAACCGACCTGGTGGCTGATGTCGGCCACCGAGATGGTGGTGGTCGCGAGCAGCCGCTTGGCCTCGGCCAGCCGCAGCGCCGACAGGAACCGTCCGGGGGACAGCCCGGTCGCCCGGAGGAAGACCCGGGTGAAGTGGAACTTGCTGAACATCGCGGCCTGGGCCAGGTCGTCGATGGTGAGCCGCTCGCCCAGGTTGTCGCGCATGGTCATGATGGCTCGTGCCACGGCCTGACGCACGATTTCGTCCATGGTGGCCGTCCCTCCCGTCACCGGTGTCCGCCGACCCGCGTCCCCCTGCGGACGCGTTCGGCGCCGGAAAATTGGTATGGCAGAACTGTAGGTCGGAACCCGTCTACTTCTTAAGTGCTCTGTGCACCGTTCCGAATGGATTTCACCGAGCGTGGATATGCGTTTTGCATAGGCGTGGGAATGCGTTTCACACAGGGTGCTCGAAGTTGGTTAGAGACGGCCTGTGAGGGGGCATGCGGAGGGGTGACAGCGTGGCGATCTCGTCGCTCAAAGCGGCAAGACGACCCCGTACCGTGACGGGCATCACCCGAACGGGCGGTGAAACGCGCCCTGGTTACTCCATCTTGCGGTATGTCCAGGACTGCCTGGAGCAGTCATAAAGCACGATGCCCCGGTGATGCGGGCACTGGCTCACGGCGGGCCGTCGGCGGACTATTTATGGCACACAAGCCTTTCATCTTCGCCGCTGGGGAGTACACAATGTCTGTTCGTTTTTCGGCTGACGTCGACGCAATTTTCGCCGACCTGGGAATCGAGGTCGAAAAGGTTCGGGCCATCAACTCCGGCCTCGTCATCGACAGGTTCGACCGCCCGCCCGGCGACGTTGTGGTCCGCGCGACGATCTGCACCACCATGGCCGTTCAGGTGGAGGAGGCCGCGCTGGCGGCCTAACTGGTCCGGACCAGTATCGCCGCTGGTCCGCACGGTGGCGAGCCCCGGCCACCTGAGCGCCCGTGCGCTCGGGTGGCCGTCTCCGTCGCTTCGTGGCACGTCCGACAGCGACCCGACCCGGAAAATCTCCAACGAAAAGGCAAACCCGCAGTTTGCCTTACGTGTGGTAGTGGCGCGAGCGCATAATGCGCTGTCTTTCGCGAGTTTGTCCCGGCGAGGTCGCATATCGGCCCCGTGGACGCCCCGAACGGACCAACCGGGAACTCGGCCGGAATGTTTAACTTGGGGTACTGGGGGATTTGGGCTGTGCTTGAAGGCGGAGGCGCCCTCATGATCAAAGTGCTCGTTGCCGAAGACATGCACATCGTCCGCGGCGCGCTGGTGGCATTGCTCCGGCTGGAATCCGACATCGAGGTGGTGGCCGAGGTGGCCTCCGGGACGGAGATCCTCCCGGCCGCCCGCTCGACGGCCGCCGAGGTGGCGATCATCGACATCGACCTGCCGGGCAAGGACGGCCTCACCGCGGCCGCTGAGCTGCACGAGCAGCTGCCCGGGTGCCGGACCCTCATCCTGACCAGCCTGGGGCGTCCCGGGACGCTGAGACGGGCGCTGGACGCCAAGGTGAGCGGTTTCCTGCTGAAGGACGCACCGCCGGACAAGCTGGCCAACGCGGTGCGGGGGGTGGTGGCCGGCCGCCGGATGGTGGACGGCGACCTCGCGCTGGCGGCCTGGGACAGCGTGGACTGCCCGCTGACGGCCCGGGAGCTCGACGTGCTGCGGATGACGGCCCACGGGTACGGGACCGTCGAGGTGGCCGCGCGGCTGTTCCTGTCGGCGGGGACCGTGCGCAACTACCTGACGACGGTGGTGGCCAAGCTGGGGGCGCGCAACCGGGTGGACGCGATCCGCATCGCGGGCGAGTCCGGGTGGTTGTGAGGCCCGCGCGGCGCTGACCGCTGTCCCCGGCCGCTGTCGCCACGAGCCCGGCCGGTGCCGGGCCGGCTGTGGTGGCCGAACGCGGATCCTGGCCGCCGGGCGTTTCGAGTCAGGACCACCGGTGAAGTGCCTCGGTCCCGGTGACCACGGCCGCAAGCCGCAGGCGAGGCCCTCGCCGGATCGCCTCGGGCGGCTTCCGGCGATCAGTGGGCTGTGCCGGACCCGCTCACACCGGCACGACCGCGCGCAGGCGGAAGCGGCCGTCGTCCGCCACCCCGGCCGTCAGCTCGCCGCCGAGGTCGGAGACCCGGTGCGCGAGGTTGCCGATGCCGCTGCCCGAGCTGCCGCCGCCCGACTGCCCGTTCCCGTTGGATGCCGGCTTGGCCGCCGGGCGGCCCGCGCCGTCGACACCGTCGTTCACGATCTCGAGCGTCACGCCCCCGTCCATGCGCCGCACCGCGATCTCGCACGTCTCGACACTGCTGTGCCGGAGCACGTTCGTCACGCCTTCGCGCAGCACCACGGCCAGTACCGTGCGCACCGGCGCCGGCAGCTCGTCCTGCAGCATCTCCATCCGGACGTGGACGTCGGCCGCCGCCAGCACCGACCGGGCGGACTTCGACTCGCTGTCCAGGGACAGTTCGCGGTAACCGCTGGCCACCGAACGGACGTCCGCGAGCGCCTGCCTCGTCAAGCCCAGGATCTCCTGCAGTTCCTCCGTCGCCCGGGCGCGGTCGAGCGGCAGCACCCTGGCCGTCAGCTCGCTCTTCAGCGCGATCGCCGACAGGCTCATGCCGAGCAGGTCGTGCAGGTCCCTGGCGAACCGGAGCCGCTCCTCGGCGACCGCCATGTCGGCCAGCCGCCGCCTGCTGTGGTCCAGTTCGGCCGCCAGCCGGACGAGCCAGAGCATCCCGAACACGATCAGCGCCGTCATCACCGTTCCGGTGGAGAACAGGATCGCGTACCACGTGTCCTGCCCCGCCTGCCCGGCGATGTACTGCAGCCACAGGTAGACGCCCGTGTTCGCGGCGAACAGCAGCCAGCCCGCCACCGGGGGCAGGACCAGCAGGCCGCACCCCATGAGCAGCGGGGGCAGGCTCACCCAGTCGTGTTGCAGCGGCAGCAACGGGAGGTAGATCAGGCAGGCCTGGACGAACAGCATCGCGATGCTCTGCCCCGACCGCAGCCGCGTCGTCGGCCGGTTGAAGTAGGCGAACTGCAGCGTCAGCAGGGCCGCCACGGAACCGACCACCATGGCGATGTGCCAGACGTTCGTGGTCAGCAGCAGCACGTGGAGGACCGCCGCCACGCCGAGCAGCCCGAACACCACCGGCAGGAGCACGCGGATGCGCCGCGACTCGGCGAACGCCTGCTCGTCGGCTTCGCTCGCCGCGGCGACCGGCTCGACCTGGTCGGGGAGCGGCAGCTCGACCCGGAGCCGGAAGCGGCCGTCGTCGCCGGTCCCGGTCGTCACCGTGCCGCCGAGGGCCGCCACCTCGTCGGGGAGGCGGGCCAGCAGCTCGGAGCCGGCCGGCAGCTGCTCGAGGTCCACGCCGTCGTTGACGATCACCAGGCTGACCCCGTCGCGCCGGCGCCGGACGTCGATCTCGCAGTGTTCGACGTCGCTGTGGCGCAGCACGTTGGTGACGCCCTCCCGCAGCACCTTCGCCAGCAGGGTGCGGGCCTGGACCGGCAGCTCGGCCTGGTCGACGTGCACCCGCACGGCGATGTCGGACGCCGTGAGCAGGGACTGCGCCGTGCGGAACTCCTTCTCCAGCGACAGCTCGCGGTAGCCGCGGGACACGGCGCGGACGTCGGCGAGCGTGCGCTGCGCCGTGGCCGTCATCTCGGCCAGCGCGGCCTGCGCCTGCTCGCTCGACTTCCGCAGCAGGCGGCGCGCCAGCTCACCCTTCAGGGCGATGGCGGACAGGCTGATGCCGAGCAGGTCGTGCAGGTCCCTGGCGAACGCGAGCCGCTGCTCGGCGACCGCGCGCTGGGCCAGCTCCGTCCGGGCCCGGTGCAGCTCGCGGATCATCCGGGCGAGCCGGGTCAGCAGGTAGAAGGCCAGGCTGTAGAACGCCGCGCCCTCGAGCGTGTAGGCCACCAGGAGCGGTGGGTCGTACAGCAGCTCGATCCACAGCACGCCGACGAGGTTGAGGAGGAACAGCGGCCACGCGAACCGGGGCCGCAGCACGAGCAGCACCGCGCTGCCGAAGAAAACCGGCATCGCGGCCCACGCGGACTCGAACGTCAGCACCGGCACGTACCCGAGCACGGCCAGGACGATCAGCAGCAGCTTGCTCGGCGTGGAGTCGAGCCGGACCGACGGCCTGCTGTAGTGCAGGAGCTGGATCGCGAGCAGGACGGCGACCGCACCGATCGCGTAGCCGACCTCGAACGGGGTGATCGCCAGCGGGATCAGGCTGGCGAGGAGGACGAACCCGAACCCCGCGACGACGATCGTGATCATCGCCGCCGCCAGGTAGGCGGCCAGCTTCGGCCGCCGGTCGACGACACTGGTACCCCGCGGCTCGGTCACCGCGTTCAACGCTTCCGGCCGGCTCGGCACGGTTCCCGGAGACATCGGCTTCGGTCCTCCGGCGGGTCGGCGGTTCCCGGAGCCGGCAGTGCGGTCCGGGCGGAACTCGGTGTGCATGCTCCGCGGAATCCTATCTCATGACAGGCTCGTCATGACAGCGAAGAAGTGGCCGTACGGTGCGGGTTTCGGTCCTGCGGCTGCCTACTGGTCCAATACTGGTCCAGTCCGGCCACGGGCCGACGGGGACGTCGGCGAGGGCCCGGAAACCACGGTGTGGCACGGTGATCGGCCCGAGGTGACGCCGGAATCGCCCGCCTCCGAGGGAAACGCGCGGGAGCCGGTCCCGTCGTCCACGGCGGAACGGGCCGCCGGGCCGCGGCCGGGCACGACGAATCCCGGTTGCGGTGGGTGAAAACCGGCCACGGGCCGGCGCGCCTCCGGCAGCCGGTGGCACGCCGCGAGGCCGGGCCGCGGCCCGGTGCGGGCGGGATCGGGCAGCGCCGGCTGGGTCATGTTCGCCTCCTCGGCGACAGCTCCTGTCGCACCCGAGGATTCTCCGTCGGAGGAGGGGACGCGGTCACCACCTGAGGCCCGGTCACGGCAAGGTGGGAGACGTCGCCGGGCGGCCCGCGGGACCGGGGCCTAGGCTCACGCCATGGCGCGGTACTTCGACGTCCACCCGGACAACCCCCAGCGACGGGCCATCGGCCAGATCGCCGACCTCGTGCGGCAGGACGGCCTGATCGCCTACCCGACCGACTCCTGCTACGCGCTGGGGTGCCGGCTGGACAACCCGGACGGTCTCGACCGGATCCGCTCGATCCGGCGGCTCGACCGGCGCCACCACTTCACCCTCGTCTGCCAGGACTTCGCCCAGCTCGGCCAGTTCGTGCACGTGGACAACGCGGTGTTCCGCGCGATCAAGGCGGCGACGCCGGGCAGCTACACGTTCATCCTGCCCGCGACGAAGGAGGTGCCGCGGCGGCTGATGCACGAGAAGAAGAAGACCGTCGGCGTGCGCATCCCCGACCACGTCGTCACCCAGGCACTGGTGGCCGAGCTCGGCGAGCCGCTGGTGTCGAGCACGCTGCTGCTGCCGGACGTGGCCGAGCCGCTCACCCAGGGCTGGGAGATCAAAGAGGAGCTCGACCACGTCCTCGACGCGGTCGTCGATTCCGGGGAGTGCGGCGTGGAACCGACCACGGTGGTCGACTTCTCGTCCGGAGAGGCCGAAGTGGTCCGCCGCGGTGCCGGCGACCCGGGCCGGTTCGAATAGCCGTCAGTCCAGTTCGGACGTCCACAGGGGATTGCGGCGCGCGGGCACCAGCTCGACCCAGCGGACGGCTTCGGCACCCGTGGCGGCGACATCGAGGTCGGCGGCCGCGCGGCGGCCGGTGAACAGCAGGCAGAAGTCCACGGCGGGGCCGGTGATCCGGTCCGGCGCGTCGGCGGGGCCGAACTCCCACCGCTCGCCCGACGGCGCGACGAGCTCGTACCGGAACCACCCGGACGGCGGCTCCCCGTGTCCCTCGTAGACCTCGTCGCGGGTGCGGACGCCGTAGTAGGCCACGTGCCCGACTTCGTCGTTGCGGCGCAACGGAATCCCGAGCACGTCGGCGACGTCCTGGCCACGGGCGAACAACGCGGTGAGCAGCGCGGCCGCCAGTACCGACGGGCGCATCGGGCCGCCCGGCCACGGGATGTCCTCGTGCGCGGTCGCCAGCAGCTCGGTGGCCTTGCGGTGCTCCGACAGCCAGGCGAGCACGGCGTCCCCGAGCATGCCGGCGTTCGTGACGCGGGGGGCCGAAGCGCTTTCTTCGCCTTCGACGCCCAGCACGATCCGGCGCGCGACGACGGTCAGCTCGGCCAGGTACCCGGTGATCGCCCGGCCGACGGGCAGCATCACCCGCCCTTCGTGGTCGCGGATGAGGTCCGCCAGGGCGTCCGCCTCGGTGACGAGGGCGGAGTGCACGTCTTGCATGGGGTGTTCCTTTGGGGGGTGCTTGATGGTGAAAGGTCGATGCTGCTCCTGCGGCGATGCCGGCGACCACTCACAGGTTGCGGTGCCGGATCGGCTATGTTTCGCGGGAACCGATGCGGGGAGGCGCGATGAAGTACCTGCTGGCGATGCACATGAACCCGGACGTCTGGGCGGGCCTGTCCGAGCGGGCCAGGGAGGAGGTGATGACCGGCCACGGCGAGTTCATCCGCCGGATCCGGGAGTCCGGCGAGATGATCAGCACCCAGGCGCTGGCCGCCCCGGCGGAAAGCGCGGTGGTGCGCGTGAAGGACGGCCTGCCGGCGGTCACAGACGGCCCGTTCGCGGAGTCGAAGGAGTTCCTCGCGGGCTACTACCTCGTCGAGTGCGCCAGCCGGGAGCGCGCGTACGAAGTGGCCGCGATGATCCCGGACGCGAAGATCGAGGGGCTCGGGATCGAAGTCCGGCCGGTGGTGTTCTTCGCCGACGCCGAGGCCGAAACCGAGTTCACCGGCGGGTGAACGCGGACGTCGGCGAGCTGCTCCGCCCGCTCGTCCCGCGGGTGCTGGGCGTGCTCGTGCGCCGGTACGGGCAGTTCGACGCGTGCGAGGACGCCGTGCAGGAAGCCCTGCTCGCGGCGTCGCTGCAGTGGCGGGACGGCGGCGTACCGGACAACCCGCTCAGCTGGCTGGTCACGGTCGCGACGCGACGGCTCACCGACCACTGGCGCAGCGAGAGCGCGCGCCGTCGCCGGGAGGAGTCCGTCGCGGCACGGGAAGTCACCGGCGCCGACGCCGTGGCGGACGAGGACGACACGCTGCAACTGCTCTTCCTGTGCTGCCACCCGACACTGTCCCCGCCGTCGCAGGTGGCGTTGACGCTGCGCGCGGTGGGTGGCCTGACGACGGCGCAGATCGCGAAGGCGTTCCTCGTCCCGGAACCGACGATGACCCGCCGCATCACCCGGGCCAAGGAGAGCATCGCGGCGTCGGGCTCGACCTTCGGCGAGCCGGAGGGGGACGGCTACGCCGCGCGGCTGGCCGTCGTGCTGCAGGTCCTGTACCTGATCTTCAACGAAGGCTACACGGCGACATCGGGAACGGACCTGCACGTGCCCGAGCTGGCGCGCGAGGCGATCCGGCTGACGAGGGCGGTCCGGGCGTTGCGGCCGGACGACGGGGAAGTCGCCGGGCTGCTGGCGTTGATGCTCCTCACCGACGCCCGCCGTCCCGCACGCACCGGTGACGGCGGAACGCTGGTGCCGCTGGCCGAACAGGATCGCGACCGGTGGGACCGGGCGGCGATCGCCGAGGGCGCGGCGCTGGTGCGCGCGGTGCTGGGCCGCGGCCCGGTGGGCGTGTACCAGGTCCAGGCGGCGATCGCGGCCCTGCACGACGAAGCACCCAGCACCGGGACGACGGACTGGGCGCAGATCGCGCGGCTGTACGAAGTGCTGCAGGAGCTGGCGCCGAGCCCGGTGGTGACGCTCAACCAGGCCATCGCCGTGGCGATGGTCGACGGGCCGGCCCGCGGGCTCGAGCTGCTGGATTCCATCGCCGGGGACAGCCGGATGAAGCACAGTCACCGGCTGGACGCCGTCCGGGCGCACCTGCTGGAGCGGGCCGGGGACACCGCGGCCGCGCGGGAGCACTACCTGCGGGCGGCCGCGCGGACGGGAAGCGTGCCGGAGCGGCGGTACCTGGAGGAGCAGGCCGGGCGCCTGGGCTGAGCCGAGCGGTGGCACTTCCCCGTGGACGTGCCGCTTCCCGGGCGCGCGTGAGCCGGCGGGGCGCTCGTCCCCGCCGGCTCACGCGACTCGGCTGTCCTCAGTGGACGGCGACGCCGTTCTTCGGCTGGGGGGCCGAGGTCAGGCGGAACAACCGCGTGAACAGCTCGAGGTCGCGGAGGTCGCCGTCGACGGACACCGAGCCGTTCGCCACGGCCTCCGCCGGCGTCAGCTGGCCGCTGATCACGTCCAGCAGCGCCGATCCCTGGCCGGCGCGGATGATCAGGTCCGCCTCCGGGTAGCGGCCCTCGGCGACCTTGAGGTCGCCGTTGTCGACCATCGCGTGGAGGATCATCGTGTTGTGGTACTGGATCTCGAAGGTGATCTGGACGTCGGCCGCCGCTTCGGCCTGGAACGTCGTGAACAGCGAGAGGATCGCCGCGTCCAGGGTGAAGACGTCGTCCGGGCCCGGGTGGCTCAGCGACCGGGCGCCCCACAGGCCGAGGTCCAGCAGGATCTGGTCGAGTTCGCTGCCGTACTGGGTGAGCTCGTAGACCAGGCCGGCGTCGAGGTCCGGGCGGACCCGGCGGCGGATCACGCCCGACTCCTCCAGTTCGTTGAGCCGCGCCGAAAGGATGCTCGGCGGGATCTTGGGCAGACCGGCCCGGAGCTCGTTGTAGCGCTTCGGGCCGAGCACCAGGTCGCGCACGATGAGCAGCGCCCAGCGCTCACCGACGAGCTCCATGGCGCGGGCCAGTCCGCAGTACTGTCCGTAGGTGCGGGTGCGTGCGGTCATTGATCCTCACTTCGTTCGTGCCGGTGGGTCGGTGGTGCGGTGGTGCGGTGGATCAGAGGTGGTCGCCCTCGGAGATGAGGTCGTGGTGCAGCAGCTGCACTTCGTCGCACGGCTCGACGCCGAGCTCCTCGCTGAGCCGCTTGCGGAGGCTGCGGTAGACGGCCATCGCGTCCGACCGGCGGCCGCTGCGTCCCAGCACCCGCATCAGCTGCCCGTGCAGCGCCTCGTCGAGGGGGTTGCCCGCGGCCAGCGAGCGCAGCTCCCCGATCAGTTCGCGGTGGTTGCCGCTGGTGATCTCGGCCTCGATGAGCATGTGCAGCGCGTTGCGCCGCTGCTCCAGCAGCTCCATCGTGTACGGGAGCAGCACGGGTCCACAGTGGATGTTGGCGAGCGGCGGCCCGCTCCACAGGTCCAGCGCGGCGCGGAAGCGGGCGGCCGCCGCCGCGTGCTGGTTCCGGCGCAGCAGGTCCTGCGCTTCCTGCTGCATCAGCCCGAACCGGTGGACGTCGACCTGGCTCGGGTCGATCCGGAACAGGTAGCCCGGCGCCTTGGTGACCAGCATGTCCTCGGTGCCGTCGGCCAGGCTGTGCTGTTCGAAGCAGCGGCGCAGGTGGTAGACGTAGGTGTGCAGCGTGGTCCGGACCGTCCGGGGCGGGCCGCTCGGCCAGAGCTCCTGCGTGATCGAGTCGACGTGCACCATCTTGCCGGGACGCATCACGAGCAGGGCCAGCAGCTGCAGGACTTTCGGCGCGGTGGGGGTGCAGTCGACACCGTCGTGCAACACACCGAGCGGGCCGAGGACCATGAACTGGACCACACTTTCGGGTGGTTGGTCGGACCGCCGGGACACGTCGACCGGCCCGTCCGATAGCCTTTTCTCGGAGTACATGTCGCGCGCCTCCAGTGTTCTGCCGCGATGTATCTGGCTCCCCAGTACGCCGCGCAAGCCGGGCATAACCGGCCGCGGGCTGTCCACTGTCGAATGTGACAGAGCCGCAGCACCCCAGCCAGTGAGCGGTCCACCAGAGTCAAGATGTGTCTTCCCCGGCGGCCCCGTGCGATCCGCACGTCCTGCTCGGGCACCACCCACCCGCGCCGAGCGCCCCGGGGTGGGCAAACCGCAGGTCCGGCCGGGCGTGACGGGCCGGGAACGGCCGACCGCGGCCTCCGGTCCTTCTCGAACCGGCGCTTCTGCCGACCGGGCGCGGTGTGCCGCGCACGGCGCGGGTGTGCGTTCCGCACGGCCGGAGCCGAGAGGGTCACACAGTCGCCGTCCGGCGGCGAACTCCGGCTCACCCGGCTTTCGATCGGGGGTCCACCGGCCCGCAAGATCCGGCGTCTTACCTGGCGAAGAGGGAACTTGACTGCGGCAGGGAATTCGAGGTTGGACAGATGATCTTGCGATCGGTGACGTCCGGGGGCGGCGACGGCGAAGACCCGTCGGCGGTTGTGGAGCGGTACAGGCACGTCCGGGCGCCGGAACAGGCCGTGCAGCCCGCTGTTCTCCGCGCGATCGAAATGATCCTGGAGCGGTACTTCGAGCCGATCACGTTGTCGGCGCTGGCGTCCCAGGTGTTCGTGAGCCCGTTCCACTTCTCACGCATCTTCGCCAAGGCGACCGGGGTGACGCCGGGGCGCTTCCTCACCGCGGTGAGGTTGTTCGAAGCCAAGCGGCTGCTGCTGACGACTTCGCTGACGGTGTCGGACATCGTCTGCAGCGTCGGCTACAGCAGCGTCGGCACGTTCACCAGCCGGTTCGTCCGCGCGGTCGGGATGACCCCGACCGAGTACCGGGAGCCGGAGGTGGGTGAGCTGCTCGTGGCGCATTCGGCCTACTTCCAGCGGCTGCCTGCGCTGCGGTCCCTGCGGGAGGCGGCCAGCAGCTGCGCGTCCCTGCAGGACGGCAACGAGCGGCTGGCGGTGCGGCTGGAGTTCCCCACCGGCGCCGCACCGGCCAACGTGCTCGTCGGCGTGTTCGCGGACTCGGTGCCGCAGAGCGGTCCGGTGGCCTTCGGCGGGCTGGCCGACGCCGAGTCGGCCGACCTCACCATCCACGGGGTGCCCGAGGGCACCTGGACGGTCATCGCGGTGGCCGACCACGGTGCGGGGCGACGGCCCGCCGGCGGACCCGCGTTCACCATCGGCACCGCGACGGCGTCGGTGACGCCGTTCGAGCCGTCGGAGGTGACGATCCGGTTGCGCCCGCCTGCCCTGACCGACCCGCCCATCGCGATCACCCTGGCGGCGCGCCGGACGCCGGGCAGCCAGCAGATGCTCGCCGCGTCTCGTGCGCACCTGCGCGCGGTGGCGTGAGCCGGCCGGACGAAAGGGACGAGTGATGGCGACATTCTTCGGTGTCCTGCGCAAGCGCGCGCTGGCGCCTTCCCTGGCCTCGGTGGGGTTCGAGGAGCGCGGCTTCCCGGTCACCCCCACCGCGGCGACGGCCCGGCTGGAGGCGGTGCCGCAGGCCGTGGTGTGCGGGTTCGAGTGGGCGATCGAGGGCGCGTCCCTCTGGGAGCTCGAGCGGCGGCTCGCCCTCGTCGAGCCGGAGCAGCGCGGGTTCGCGTACGAAGGCGCGACGATGGGGTGCACGATCCTCGACGCGATGCCGGGCGGCGGCCGCGACCGCACGAAGGCACTGCTGGAAGGACCGGGCGAGCCGCACATCTTCCTCACCTACATCGGGATCGGGTTCGCGATGGCCCGGCTGCCGCGTCCACTGTGGAAGAACATTCTCCCGCAGCTGGACGGGGTGCACCACCACCCGGTCATGAGCTGGCTGGCGGTGGACGGCTACGGCTTCGACCGGGCGTACTTCGACACGCACCGGTGGGTCGACGAACAGGCCGAGCCGGCACCGTACCCCTGGGCGGGGCGCCCCGACTACTTCTCGCGTGCCTTCGACCAGGGGGTGGGCCGGGCCCTGTGGTTCATCCACGGCGGCGTGCCCGAGGCGGCCGCGGCCGCGGCAGGCGCCTTCGCCGAAAGCCGCCGTCCCGACCTGTGGAGCGGGATCGGGCTGGCGGCGACCTTCGCCGGCGGCGCGGACCGGGCCGGGCTGGCCACCCTCCGCCGGCTCGCCGGGCCGCACCACGCGGAACTGGCGCTGGGCGTGGTGTTCGCCATCAAGGCGCGCACTTACTCGACGTTCGTGCCCGAGCACTGCCGCCTCGCCGCGGAGGTGCTCGCGGACCTCACGGTCGAGGAGGCGACGGCGCTCGCCGACCGCACCGAAGTGCCCTTCGCCGACGAAGGGCCGCTGCCGCCGTACGAGCGGTGGCGGGAGGCGATCCGCGCGGAGTTCCGCGCGGGCTCGCAAGAGCGCGCAGCTTGACGCCCGAGGTCACCGGCAACCGTGGAGTAGACCGCTGACCAGGGCATCTGTGACCGTGATGAGAAAGAGCTCCACATTCACACCGACCCTTAAGGGGGAGAGTGCGTTGGGCAATGGTTGGCGCGCGCTCAGACGTCGCATCCTGACACCGAACGTCGCGGAGACTTCGCTGGAGAAGCGGGGTTTCCACCGCAAGAGCCCAGCCGCTCAGGAGCGACTCGAGACGATCGGGGAGAAGTTCCTCCTCGGGTACGCACACGCGGTCGAAGCGCGTTCGCCCGCGCAGGCCGAGGAATGGCTGGAGCGCATTCCCCCGCAGTTCCGCGGCTTCGCCTACGAAGGCGCGGGAATGGGGTACGGCGTTCTCGACGGGCTGCCGTTCGGCAAGAGCACGAACATCGCCGAGTTCCTGGCCGGTCCCGGGGAGAAGCACGACTACATCATCTACGTCGGGGTCGGCTGGGCCATGTGCCGTCTCCCGCGGTTCGCGTGGCCGAAGGCGTCGGGCTTCGACCCGCTGCTGCGCTGGCTGGTGCTCGACGGGTACGGCTTCCACCAGGCGTACTTCAAGACCGATCGCTACATCCGGGACCAGTACCAGGAGCCGGGCTTTTCCTGGCCCGACCGGCGTTACGACGGCTACGCGCTGCGGGCCATCGAC
The DNA here is from genome assembly GCF_013364075.1 of Amycolatopsis sp. Hca4. Lineage (GTDB taxonomy): Bacteria > Actinomycetota > Actinomycetes > Mycobacteriales > Pseudonocardiaceae > Amycolatopsis. The sequence continues at coordinate 3,758,616 of NZ_CP054925.1, read as the reverse complement.
CAGGGCATCGGCCGGGCGCTGTGGTTCATCTGCGGCACCGACGTTTCCCTGGTGGCCAAGACGATCGAGGAGTTCCCCGAGTCGCGCCACGGCGACCTGTACGCCGGGGTCGGGCTGGCCTCGACCTACGCGTGCGGCGTCACCGCCGACGAGCTGGCGGAACTGGTCGACCGGGCCGGCATCCACCACGGGCAGCTGGCCCAGGGAAGTGCCTTCGCCGCCGAGTGCCGGGTGCGCTCGGGCCTGATGATCCCGGAGACCGAGATGGCGGCCCGCGCGATCTGCGGCCTGCCGGCCGAGCGCGTGGCGGCCATCACCCAAGAGGTCCGGCCGGCCGTGGTCGTCGACGGCGACGACGTCCCGGCGTTCGAAACCTGGCGGCAGCGGATCGCCGAAGAAGTGCTGACCCACGGAGGGAAGAACAAATGACCGCGACCTTCGGCTGGCTGCGCAGGCAGCTGGCGGGCATCGTGGCGCTGGTGCTGATCCTCGGCCTGTTCATGGTCGCACGGCTGCCCAGCGTCTCCGCCGCCGAACAGGATCAGCTGGCGGGCAAGTTCCACTTCACCCCGATGACGATCGCGCTGCCCGCGGCGAAGAAGTCGCAGTCGATCCGGACGGTGAACAAGGAGTACGACAAGATCGCGGCCTGGATCTCCTCGGTCGGCGCCGCGATCGCGATCAACGACATCAGCGGCAGCGGCAAGCCGAACGACCTCTGCCTCGTCGACCCGCGCAGCGACCAGGTCGTCATCACGCCGACGCCGGACTCCGGCCCGCGCTACGCCCCCTTCGCGCTGGACCCGGCGCCTGCCCTGCCGACCTGGGACTACATGGCTCCGATGGGCTGCGTCCCCGGTGACTACAACGAAGACGGCCGGACCGACGTCCTGGCCTACTACTGGGGCCGCACGCCGGTGCTGTTCCTGCAGAAGGCCACCGCGACCAAGTTCGACGCCTCGGCCTTCCAGCCGGTCGAGCTGGTGCCGGGCAACCACCGCGGCGCCGACGGCAAGTACAACGGTCCACTGTGGAACACCGACTCGGTCACCATCGGCGACTTCGACGGCGACGGGCACGTCGACATCTTCGTCGGCAACTACTTCCCGGACAGCCGGGTGCTGGACCCGAACGCCGACGGCGGCATCACGCTGAACCAGTCGATGTCGCACGCGGTGAACTCGGGCGCCAAGTACATCTACCGCTGGACCGGGGCCAAGTCCGGGGCGAACCCGAGCGCGCAGTACGTCGACGCCTCCCAGGGCATCCCGGAGAGCGCGCGCTTCGGCTGGACGCTGGCCTCCAGCGCGACCGACATCGACGGCGACAACCTGCCGGAGCTCTACATCGCCAACGACTTCGGCCACGACCACCTGCTGTACAACAAGTCGACGCCGGGCAAGATCGAGCTCGCCGAGGTCGCCGGCGTCCGCGGGATCGACGACCCGAAGTCGAAGGTGCTGGGCCACGACTCCTTCAAGGGCATGGGCGTCGACTTCGGCGACCTGAACCACGACGGCCTCTACGACCTGTTCGTCAGCAACATCACGACGTCGTGGGGCATCGAAGAGTCGAACTTCCAGTTCATGAACAAGGCCAAGGACAACGCGGACCTGACCAAGCAGCTCAAGGACGGCGTCGCGCCGTTCCACGACGACAGCGCCGAGCACGGCACGGCGTGGTCGGGCTGGGGCTGGGACGTCAAGATCCAGGACTTCAACAACAGCGGCGACAACCAGATCGCGCAGGCCACCGGGTTCGTCAAGGGCCAGGTCAACCGCTGGCCGAACCTGCAGGAGATCGCCACCGCGCACGACGGCCTGCTGTCCAACCCGTTCTGGTGGCCGAACGCCCGCGCCGGTGACGACATCGGTGGTGACCAGACGCTGCACTTCTTCGTGAAGAGCGCCGACGGCCGCTACACCGACCTCGCGCCGAAGCTGGGTCTCGCGGTCCCGGTGCCCACCCGCGGCATCGCGGTCGGTGACACCGACGGAGACGGGCTGCCCGAGTTCGCGGTCGCGCGGCAGTGGGAAGAGCCGATCTTCTACCACAACGACAGCCCGAACCCCGGCAAGTACCTGCAGCTCAAGCTGACCACCGACGCCCCGGTGGCGCCCGGCCCGCTGCCTGCGGCCGGCGTGCCCGCGATCGGCGCCCAGGTCACCGTGACGACCTCGGACGGCAAGAAGTACCTCGGCCGGGTCGACGGCAGCAGCGGGGAGGCCGGACGGCGCAGCTTCGACGTCCAGATCGGTCTCGGGCACGACGTGAAGGGCCCGCTCGACGTCCACCTGCAGTGGCGGGACCGGACCGGGCAGCTGCGGACGCAGAACCTGAAGCTCGAACCCGGCTGCCACATGTACCAGCTCGGCACCACGGCGAAGGAAGCGATGTGACATGACCACCCCGACTCTGACCAAGGTGGACAGTGCGCCGCCGAAGCGGACCAACAAGGTCATCACCGCGCTGCGGCGCTTCGCGATCTCGATCACGATCTTCAACATCGTCGGCTACACCGTGCTCGGCTTCGAGCAGCCGTGGCTGTACCCGTTCGTCGCGCTGGCGACCGCGTACACCACGGAGATCGTGCTGGAGATCATCAACGCCCGGGTGACCCACCGGGACGTCCGGTTCCGCGGCAACGGGTTCAAGGGGCTGATGGAGTTCCTGCTCCCGGCGCACATCACCGGGCTCGCGCTCAACATGCTGACCTACGTCAACGACCAGATCCTCGTCATGATGTTCGGGGTCGTCGTCGCGGTCGGCGCGAAGTGGATCCTGCAGGCGCCCGTGTACGGCCGCATGCGGCACTACATGAACCCGTCGAACTTCGGCATCACGATCATCCTGCTGGTCTTCCCGTGGGCCAGCATCGCCCCGCCGTACCACTTCACCGAGCAGATCCCGACCTGGGGCGGCTGGCTCATCGTCGGCATCATCCTCGTGTCGGGCACGGTGCTCAACGCGCTGCTGACCGGCCGGATGTTCCTCATCGCGGGCTGGCTGAGCTTCTTCGTCGTCCAGGCCTTCGTCCGCGGCTGGATCTTCGGCACGTCGATCTCCGGCGCGCTGGCGATGGGCACCGGGGTCGCGTTCGTGCTCTACACCAACTACATGGTGACCGACCCGGGCACGTCGCCGTCGAAGAAGGGTTCGCAGTTCCTCTTCGGCGCGGGCGTGGCGCTCGCGTACGGCTTCTTCACCGCCGTGCACGTCGCCTACGGGCTGTTCCTGGCCACCGCGACCGTCTGCCTGATCCGCGGGCTGTTCCTGTGGGGCCTGCACTTCTCGAACAAGGCGCGGATCAAGTTCGAGGCGGACCAGGCCGCGCAGAAGACCAAGCTGGAGATCGCGCCGCCGGCGGAAACCGGTGACGAAAAGCCCGGAGCCATCGCGGCATGACCGGTCCCCAGCACCACGCCCGGGCGGCGCGCACCGCGCCGCCCGGGCCGCCGCGCCGGGCGACCCTCCGGTTGCTGAAGCAGCTCTTCACCGACCGGCTCGCGCTCATGGGCGACAACGCCGAGGCCTACGGCGACGTCGTCCGCATCGCCATCGGCCCGAAGGCGATGTACCTGGTGAACCACCCGGACCTCGCGAAGCACGTCCTCGCCGACAACGCCGCGAACTACCACAAGGGCATCGGCCTGCAGGAGGCCCGCCGTGCCCTCGGCGACGGCCTGCTCACCAGCGACGGCGAAACCTGGAAGCAGCAGCGGCGGACCATCCAGCCGGTGTTCCAGCCCAAGCGGATCTCGCGGCAGGCCGCGGTCGTCGCGGCCCAGGTGGCCGGGCTGATCGACCGGCTCGCCGCGCACGACGGGCCGGTCGAAATCCTGCACGAGATGACCGGGCTGACCCTCGGCGTGCTCGGCCGGACGCTGCTCGACGCCGAGCTCGGCGGCTACGAAACCCTCGGCCACTCGTTCGAGGCCGTGCAGGACCAGGCCATGTTCGAGGCGGTCACGCTCAGCGCGGTCCCGCAGTGGGTGCCGCTGAAGAAGCAGCTGGAGTTCCGCACCGCGCGCGACGACCTGCGCCGGATCGCCGACGAGCTGGTCGAGCAGCGGCTGGCGAACCCGGTGGAGAACGGCGAGGACGTGCTGTCGCGGCTGATCGCCTCGGGCTCGCAAGACGGCGCTTCCCGCGAGCGCATGCGCGACGAGCTGATCACCCTGCTGCTGGCCGGGCACGAGACGACGGCGAGCACGCTCGGCTGGGCGTTCCACCTGATCGACGAGCACCCCGAGGTCGGCGCGCGGCTGCACGCCGAGGCCGCCGACGTGCTCGGCGACCGGCTGCCGGAGTACGAGGACCTGCGGCGGCTGACCTACACCGTCGCGGTCGTCGAGGAGGTCATGCGGCTCTACCCGCCGGTGTGGCTGCTGCCGCGGATCGCCCAGGCCGACGACGAGATCGGCGGGTACCACGTGCCTGCCGGGTCCGACGTCGTCGTCGTGCCCTACACACTGCACCGGCACCCGGGGTTCTGGACCGACCCGGAGCGCTTCGACCCGGGTCGGTTCACCGCCGCGGAGCGGCCGCCGCGCTACGCCTACCTGCCCTTCGGGGCCGGGCCGAGGTTCTGCATCGGCAACAGCCTCGGCGTGATGGAGGCGGTGTTCGTGCTCGCGATGGCCGCGCGCGACCTCGAACTGCGCAAGGTGCCGGGCAAGGTCGTCGAGCCCGAAGCGATGCTCTCGCTGCGGGTGCGCGGCGGGCTGCCGATGACCGTGCACCGCCGGCACCGAGTGTCGCGGTCCGAAGCAGCCTGACGTCTACTGTGGACATTCAATGAGGAGGTAGGCCGGTGCAACCCGAGGCCCGACCAGAGAGCACTGCGGAAGAACGCGTCGAGAACACGACCCTCGAGGCCTACGCGGACACGATCGTCCCCGGTGAGAAGCGGTCGCCGGAGGACCGGGCGATCGCCGGGGCCGCGCCCGGCCCGGGTGCGGTGGCGGCGGGTGCGCTGGACCTGCTGAACTTCGACGCGACCGGCGTCACGGCCGGCCTGCCCTACCTCGCGCAGTCGCTCAACGACCACGCGAAGTCCTACGCGGGCGAGGTGGAGCTGGAGCTCGACCACGACGTCCCGCCGTTCGTCGCGCTGCCGTACGAGCACCGCCGCGAGCTGGTGCGCCGGCTGACCACGCCGGGTCACCCGGAGAAGGACGGCTGGGTCAGCCTGGCGCTGTTCTGCAACATGGCCTTCGACAGCGCCGCGCATCTGCACACCGCCGACGCCATCCGCGACGGCCACCCCGGCCTGCTGGCCCTGGGGTACACGCCTCCGGACGCGGACGGGTTCTGGCGGTTCCCGAAGTACGGCTACGGCCGCAAGCTGGCCGAACTCCACCCCGACACGACTGCCTCCGGGAGCCCGGCATGAACGCGATCGACAGGACCGACGTCGTCATCGTCGGCAGCGGCTTCGGCGGGTCCATCCCGGCCTACCACCTCGCCGCCGGCGGGGCCAAGGTGACCGTGCTGGAGCGCGGGCCGTGGCTGGCGGCCGACGACTTCGAGCACGACTACCTGCTCGGCTCGTCCTACACCCGCGCGTTCGACTTCGTCGTCGGCGACGGGATGAGCGTGCTGGGCGGCAACTGCGTCGGCGGCGGCAGCGTGGTGTACTTCGCCGCGATGCCGCGGGCGCCGCGGTTCGTCTTCGAGCGGCACGGCAGCATCGGGCGGCGGATGTGGCCTTCGGTCATTTCGCGGGACACGCTGGAGCCGTGGTACGACCGCGTCGACGAGTCGATCCCGGTGTCCAAACAGGACTGGAGTGACGTCTCCTACGCCGGTGGCCTGTGGGCCGCGGCCTGCAACCACTCCGGGCGGACCGCCAACCCGGCGCCGGTCGCCGTCGACAACGCCACCTGCGTCAACTGCAACTTCATGATGGCGGGCTGCAAGTTCGACGCCAAGCGGTCGATGCTGACGAACTACCTGCCCGCCGCGCTGGCCCACGGCGCGCAGATCCGGCCGCTGCACGAGGTCCAGCGGCTCGAGCGGACCGAGGACGGCGGCTACCGCGTCCACTTCGACCTGATCGACGAAGAGGACTACCGGATCCACACCGGCAGCGGCGTGATCGAGGCGAAGGTCGTCATCATCGCCGCCGGCGCCGGCGCGACCCCGGTCATCCTGCAGCGCTCGGAGGCGGCGCTGGGCGAGATGCCGCACGGCGTCGGCCGGTACTTCTCCGGCAACGGCGAGCGGCTCAACACCGCGATCATCGACGAGGACCGCGTCCGCGAGGTGCTCGGGCTGTCCCGTGAGGACGGTCCGGTGTACTCGGCCAACCACATCGGCAAGGGCCCGACCGTGGCGAACTGGGACAAGCTCGACGGCTCGCTGCCGGAGTACGAGCGGTACTCGCTGGAGCAGCTGTACTTCCCGCCGGGCCTGGGCACCATCCTCGCCCAGGTGCCCGGCGGGGCCGAGCCGCGCTGGTTCGGGGCGGAGAAGAAGGAGATCCTCAAGCAGTGGGCCAACTGGCTCACGATCTTCCTGATGACCGAGGACGACAACGAAGGCGTCTTCGGCACGCCGCCGCCGACCGGGAACGCCTACCGGATCTCGCAGCAGATGCTCGGCCGCGGTTCGCTGCGCTACGACCCGACGGAGAACACGCGGCGCGGCTGGGCGCTCGCGGACGCCGACTGCAAGGCCATCATCGAGAAGGACGGCCTGGCGAAGGTGGCGCCGTGGACCAACGACGTCGTCGGGGCGTACACGGTGCACCCGCTGGCGTCCTGCCGGATCGGAGACGACCCGGCGACGTCCGCGCTGCACCCGAACCACGAGCTGCGCAACCACCCGGGCATCTTCGTCACCGACAGCGCGTCGGTGCCGGGCGCGCTGACGGTCAACCCGGCGATGACCATCGCCGCGCTCGCCGAGCGCTCGGTCCCGGGCATCGTCCGGCAGCTGCAGGCCCGCGGCGTCGACGTCAAGTACGGCGCCCCGGCCCCCGACGGCTCGATCACCGGCCGCCGCGCGGTCTCCAAGCTCGATCTGGTCGCCGGCAGCTGATGCACGGGTACTTCGAACTCGCGCTCCTCGGGATCTGGGAGCGCGAGTTCTCCGTGGAAGGGAGAACCATGACCCCGGGACTGGTGCGGCTGGCGCTGCGGCGGACGGTGCGGGACGTCAAGCACGTCGAGGCCGTGCGGCCGCGGCGGGCGGCCGGCCGGGTGCGGGAGGTGTACCGGCAGCTGGAGCGGGACTTCGGGATGCTGGCGCCACCGATCGCGCTCCATTCGCCGTCGCCGCCGGTGCTGGCGGCCGCGTGGCTCCTGCTGCGCGAGTCGCTGGTCGCGGCGGGGGTCTCGAGCCGGGCGGACCGGGAGGTCGTCGCGGCCGCCGTGTCGGCCGCCAACTCCTGCCCGTACTGCGCCGAGGTGCACGCGATGGCGATCGGCGCGCTGGGGACCCCGGTACCGCGGCCGCGCTGGAAGCCGGCAAGCCGGGGGAGATCGCCGACCCCGGCGCCCGCCGGCTCGCCGGATGGGCGCGGGGCGCGGGCCCGCTCCCGCCGGCCACCCCGGCCGGGGCGGCCGCCGAGTTCACGGCGGTGGCCACGGCGTTCCACTACCTGAACCGGGTGGTCGCCGTCTTCCTCGGCGACTCGCCGGTGCCCGCCCGGGTGCCCGCCTCCGCACGGGGCCGGGTGAAAGCCGTGCTGGGCCGCTTCCTCCGGCCGGGCCAGGCCCCGCCGCCCGGACTCGCCCTGGCCCTGCTGCCCGCCACGGGCGCCGACGGCCCGGACTGGACCGAGCCGGGCAGCACGCTCGCCGACGCCTTCGCCAGGGCCCGCGTGGCCGTCGAAGCCGCCGGAGAGCGGGTGCTGCCGCCGCGGGTGCGCGATCTCGTGCGGCGCGAGCTGAAGGCGTGGGACGGGCGGCCGCCCGGCCTCGGCCGCTCCTGGGCCGAGGGGCCGCTCGCCGAGCTGCCGGCGGCCGAACGCCCGGCGGCGCGGCTGGCTCTGCTGGTGGCGAAGGCCGCCTACCAGGTCGACGACGACCTCGTCGCTGACCTGGTCCGCAGCGACGGCCTCGACGACCGGGGGCTGGTCGAGCTCGTCTCGTGGGCGGCTCACGCCGCCGCGGAGGAGCTCGGCAGCCGCCTTTCCCTGCGCCCACGAGGAGAAGACGCGTCACGCGAGCGCGGGTGATGATTCGAAAAGGAGCAGATCGACCGGCCGGTCGAGCGCAGCACCGGGACACAGCCGAAACCCTGCCCGGCGTGCCGCCGCCGACCGGCCGGATTCCCCCGATCTTCTCCTCGGCGGCCGCCGCACCGTGGCCCACTCACCCCCGCCACGAGCCCGGCGGCCGCCGAGCCCCGTCCCCTGACCGTCCACGAGAACCGCGTAGCGAGAGGACAACCGGTGACTGACACGACGGCCGTGATCGCCGACCTGACGACCGAGGCCGAGGGCGTGGACGCGCTCGTCGCCGGCCTTTCCGAGACCGAGTGGGACACCCCGACCCCGGCGCCCGGCTGGACCGTGCGCCACCAGATCGGGCACCTCGCGTTCATCTTCCGCATCGCGGGCCTCGCCGCGGCGCAGCCCGAGGCCTTCGTCGCGATGACGAAGTCGATCGGCGGCGACCTCGACGCCGCGGTCAACGGCGCGCTGCACGAGTACCTGGGTGGTCCGGCCGAGGTCCTGCTGAACCGCTGGCGCGCCGAGCGCGACCAGGGCATCAAGGCGCTCGCCGCCGTCGGGGGCACCGACCTCGTGCCGTGGCTGGTCAACCCGCTGCCGCCGTACGTGCTCGCCTGCGCGGGCATGATGGAGGTCTTCGCGCACGGCCAGGACATCGCCGACGCGCTCGGCGTCCGCCCGGTGCGCACCGACCGCCTCGCCCACCTCGTGGGCTTCGCCGTGCGCGTGCGCGACTTCGGGTACCAGGCGCGGGGGCTGACCCCGCCCGAGGAGGAGTTCCGCTTCGAGATCACCACGCCGTCCGGGCGCCTGCTGAGCTTCGGGCCGGAGGACGCGCCGGAGCGGGTGACGGGAAGCGCCGAGGACTTCTGCCTGCTGGTCACCCGGCGGCGGCACCCCGGCGACCTCGACGTGCGCGCCGAAGGCGGGCTGGCCCGGCAGTGGCTGGAACTGGCCCAGGCCTACCGCGGCCCGGCGGGCGCGGGACGCCGCCCCGGGCAGTTCCCGGCCTGATCGGTCCGATGTGGACGGTCGCGGGGAGCGCGGCGGATTTGTTCGCCGTTGCGCTTCCCCCGGCCCGGGCAGGGAGAAAGTAGAAGGCGGGCGTGCGGGAGCCCATGCTGGAGCGGCTGGGGCAACCACGGGAGACGCCGGCGGTACACGACGAACGACCTCGGCGGCGGTGCGAACCGTGCGCCGGACAGAACCGGGAGCCGTCGCCCTCGCGACGGACGGGCTCGAGAGCTATTTGGGAGTGCGGTGGCATGAGCGGTGAGCGGATAGCGATCGTCGGGATCGGACTGCGGTATCCGGACGCCCGTTCGCTGGACGAGCTCTGGGAGAACGTGCTGGCTGGCCGCCGCGCGTTCCGACGGCTGCCCGACGAACGGATGAACCGGGCGGACTACTACTCCCCGGATCCGGCGGCACCGGACCGGTTCTACGCGCAGAAGGCCGCGGTGCTCCGCGACTTCGAGTTCGACCGGGTCGCGTACAAGGTCGCCGGCAGCACGTTCCGGGCCACGGACACCACGCACTGGCTGGCGCTGGACGTCGCCGCCCAGGCACTGGCGGACGCCGGGTTCCCGGAGGGCGAAGGCGTGCCGAGGGAGGCCACCGGTGTCGTCATCGGCAACAGCCTGACCGGCGAGTTCTCCCGGGCGAACATCATGCGGCTGCGCTGGCCGTACGTGCGCCGGACCGTCGCCGCGGCGCTGTCGGAGCGGGGCTGGGGCGACGAGGAGACCGCGGCCTTCCTGCGGGACCTCGAGGTCCAGTACAAGGAGCCCTTCCCGGAGATCAACGAGGACACCCTGGCCGGCGGCCTGGCGAACACCATCGCCGGGCGCGTCTGCAACTACTTCGACTTCGCCGGCGGCGGCTACACCGTCGACGGCGCGTGCTCGTCCTCGCTGCTTTCGGTGGTGAGCGCGGCCAACTCGCTGGCACAGGGCGACCTCGACGTCGCCATCGCCGGCGGCGTCGACCTCTCGATCGACCCGTTCGAGGTGATCGGCTTCGCCAAGACCGGCGCGCTCGCCAAGCGGGAGATGAAGGTCTACGACGCCGACTCGAACGGCTTCTGGCCGGGCGAAGGCTCCGGCATGCTCGTCCTGATGCGCGAGAGCGACGCGATCGAGCAGGGCAAGCGCATCTACGCTTCGATCGGTGGCTGGGGCGTCTCCTCGGACGGCAAGGGCGGCATCACCCGGCCCGAGGCGGCCGGGCACCGGCTGGCCCTGCGGCGCGCCTACGACCGGGCCGGCTACGGCGTCGAGACCGTGTCCTACTTCGAGGGCCACGGCACGGGCACCGCGCTCGGCGACGCCACCGAGATCGAGGCGCTCTCCACCGCCCGCCACGACGCCGACCCCCTGGCCGGCCCGGCCGCGCTGTCGACGATCAAGGGCAACATCGGGCACACCAAGGCCGCGGCGGGCGTCGCCGGGTTGATCAAGGCGACGCTCGCCGTGTACCACCAGGTGATCCCGCCCGCGACCGGGCACTTCGACCCGCACGAGAAGCTCACCGGCGAAACCGCGCGGATGTACGTGCCGCTCGAGGCGCAGCTGTGGCCGGCCGACGCGCCGGTCCGCGCCGGTGTCTCGGCCATGGGCTTCGGCGGGATCAACTCGCACGTCACCGTCACCGAGGCGCCCAACGCGCCCCGCAAGACCAAGCTCGACGAGCGCACCAAGGCCCTCGTCTCCGGCCGGCAGGACGCCGAGCTGCTGCTGCTCGACGCCGACGACGTCGAGGGGCTGCGTGCCCGCGTCACCGGCCTGCTGGAGATCGTGCCGAAGCTGTCGATGGCCGAGCTCACCGACCTCGCCGCGCAGCTGGCGGGCGAGCTCGCCAACCGGCCCGCCCGCGCCGCGGTCGTCGCGACCGGGCCGGAGGAGGCCGAGCGCAAGCTGACCCGTCTGCTCGAGCTGCTGGCCACCGACGGATCGGTGTTCTCGGCCACCGACGGCATCTTCGCCGGCCACCGCGTCACCGAACCGCGCATCGGCTTCCTGTTCCCCGGCCAGGGATCCGGGCGGGCCGTCGACGGTGTGCTGCGCCGCCGGTTCACCGCCGCCGACGACGTCTTCCGCGCCGCGGGCCTGCCCACCGGTGCCGACCACGTCGCCACCGAGGTCGCCCAGCCGCGGATCGTCGCCGGCTCGCTGGCCGCCCTGCGGGTGCTCCGCTCGCTCGGCATCGAGGCGCAGACCGCGGCCGGGCACAGCCTCGGCGAGCTGACCGCGCTGCACTGGGGCGGTGCCCTGGACGAGCGCGCGGTGCTGCAGCTGGCCAAGGTCCGCGGCAAGGTGATGGCCGAGACCACCGCCGGCGACGGCGCCATGGCGGGCATCGCCGCGTCGCCGAGCCGCGCGGAGGAGCTCGGCCTCGGTTCCGACGTCGTCATCGCGGGCTACAACGCTCCCGAGCAGACGGTGATCTCGGGCCCGGCCACCGCCGTCGACCGGGTGATCGCCCGCGCCCACGCCGCCGGCGTCACCGCGACCCGGCTCAAGGTGTCGCACGCGTTCCACTCGCCGCTGGTCGAGCCGGCCGCGACGGCGATGACGGCGCCACTGGCCCGGATCCCGTTCGCCCGCCTCGAGCACGCCGTCGTCTCGACCGTCACCGGTGACGTCCTGCACGCCGCGGAGAACCTGCCCGAACTGCTGCGCGAGCAGATCGTGCTCCCGGTCCGCTTCCGCGAGGCCGCCGCCAAGGTGGCCGAGCGCAGCGACCTGGTGATCGAGGTCGGCCCCGGCCGCGTGCTCTCGGGCCTGTTCGAGGAGATCGCGCCGGGCACGCCGGTGCTGGCCGTGGACACCGACAGCACCACGCTCAGCGCGGTCCTGCGGGTCGCCGGTGCGGCCTTCGCCGCCGGTGCCCAGCTGACGACCGGCCCGCTGTTCGAGGGCCGCGCGGTCCGCTCGCTGCCCGAGGACGGCGTGTTCTCCTTCCTCGCCAGCCCGTGCGAGGCGGCGCCCGAGATCGACAGCGAGCTGGCCGCGGAGCTGGCGGCCGAGAAGGAGCAGGTCGCCGCGGAAGCCGCGGTCGAGGTCGGCGGGGGTGCCAACGCGACGCTCGACCTGCTGCGCAAGCTCGCCGCCGAGCGCGTCGAACTGCCGCTGGAGACCGTCACCGCGGACACCCACCCGCTCGACGACCTGCACCTGTCGTCCATCACGGTCGGCCAGCTGGTCAACGACGTCACCCGGGCACTGGGCCGTCCGGCACTGGAGGGCATGCCGAACTTCGCGACGGTCTGCCTCGGCGAGCTCGCCGAGATGATCGACGAGCTGGCCCAGACCGCCAAGCCGGCCGACACCGGCGGCGGCGAGGTCCCGGGCGCCGGCCCGTGGGTCCGGCCGTTCGCGGTGGAGTACGTCCCGGCCCCGCGGCCCGCCGCCGACCTGACCCCGGGCCTCGGCCAGTCGCGCTGGGAGGTCTTCTCGACGCCCGGCCACCCGCTGGCCGAGCCGCTGCGCGCGGCACTGGCCCGCGCGGGTGCCGGCGACGGCGTGCTGCTCTGCCTGCCCGCGGACTGCGACGCGAGCCACACCGGCCTGTTCCTCGAAGCCGGCCGCGCCGTCATGGCCGCGCCCAACGGCACGCGGTTCGTCGTCGTGCAGCACGGCCTCGGCGCCTCCGGGCTCGCGAAGACCCTCCGGCTGGAGGACCCTTCGGCCCGCACCACGATCGTCGACCTGGCCGACCCCACCCCGGCCGATCCGGCCGCGATCACCGAGGCGGTCCGGCTCGTCGTCGCCGAGGTCGCCGCGACCACGGACTTCGCCGAGGCCCGCTACGGCGCCGACGGCGGCCGCACGGTGCCGCGGCTGGTGGCCGTCGCCCCGGCGCCCGCCGGTCCGGCTCCCGAGTCGCTGGAGGCGGGCGACGTCCTGCTCGTCACCGGTGGCGGCAAGGGCATCACCGCGGAAAGCGCACTGGCGCTGGCCAAGGACTCCGGCGCGAAGCTCGCCCTGCTCGGGCGCAGCGACCCGGCCGACGACACCGAGCTGGCCGAGAACCTCGGCCGGATGACGGCGGCCGGCATCGACTACCGCTACGAGCGCGCCGACGTCACGTCGGCCACCCAGGTGGCCGACGCGATCGCCCGGATGCAGGCCCAGCTGGGCCCGGTGACCGCCGTGCTGCACGGCGCCGGGCGCAACGAGCCCGCCGCCCTGTTCAGCCTCACCGAGGACGCCTTCCGCAAGACCCTCGCGCCGAAGATCGGTGGCCTCAACGCCGTCCTCGACGCGGTGGACAAGAGCAAGCTCAAGCTGCTGGTCACCTTCGGCAGCATCATCGGCCGGGCCGGCCTGCGCGGCGAGGCGCACTACGCCACGGCCAACGACTGGATGACCGAACTGACGCTGCGCTTCGGCCGCGAGTACCCGCAGGCGCGGGCGGTCGCGCTGGAGTGGTCGGTCTGGTCCGGGACCGGCATGGGCGAGAAGCTCGGCGTGGTCAGCGCCCTCAAGCGCGACGGCATCACGCCGATCCCGACCGAGGACGGCATCGCCATCCTCAAGCAGGCGCTGGCCGACCCGGCGGTGCCGCCGGTGCTGGTCGTCTGCGGCCGGACCGGTGGGCTGGCCACGCTGCCGATCCAGCGCAAGGAGCTGCCGCTGACCCGGTTCGTCGACCGCGCGGTCGTGCACTACCCGGGCGTCGAGCTGATCACCGAGGCGGACCTGTCCGCCGGCTCGGACCCGTACCTGGCCGACCACCTGCTCGACGGGCAGCTGCTGTTCCCGGCCGTGCTCGGGATGGAGGCGATGACCCAGGTCGCCGCCGCCACCCTCGACCGGGCCGGTGCGCCGGTGCTGTCGGACGTGGAGTTCCTGCGTCCGATCATCGTCTCGCCGGGCGGGTCCACCACGATCCGGCTGGCCGCCGTCGCCCGCGACGCCGACACCGTCGACGTGGTCCTGCGCAGCGACGAAACCGGGTTCAGCGCCGACCACTTCAAGGCCACGCTGAACTTCGCGCGGCCCGCGGAGATCGGCCCGAAGCAGGCCCGCGGCACGGACGTCCCGTCGGTGCCGGTGGAACCGCTCTCGGAGCTCTACGGCACGGTCCTGTTCCAGGGCAAGCGGTTCCAGCGGGTCATCGGCTACCGGCGGGCGAGCGCCCGGCACGCGGTCGCCGAGATCGCGACGACGGCCGACCACGACTGGTTCGCCCCCTTCCTGCCCCAGCAGCGGCTGCTGGCCGACCCGGGCACGCGGGACGCGATGATGCACGCGATCCAGTGCTGCGTGCCCGACGCGACGCTGCTCCCGCAGGGCATCGAGAAGCTGCACCTGGCCGAACCCGGCGCCCAGCACCCGGAGTACGTGCTGCTGGACGCGAAGGAACGGCTGCAGGACGGCGATTCCTACGTCTACGACCTCGACGTCCGCAACCCCGACGGCGAGCTGGTGGAACGCTGGGAAGGCCTGATGCTGCGTGCGGTCCGCAAGACCGACGGGGCCGGGCCGTGGGTGCCCTCGATGCTGGGCTCCTACCTGGAGCGGGCGTGCGAGCGGTTGCTCGGCGGTACCCGGTCGGTGGTGCTGGAGCCGGACCCGGCCGGCGCCGAAGGCGGCATCGCGGTGCGCCGGGCGCAGACCGCGCTCGCGGCGAGCCGGGCGTTCGACCGGCCGGTCGAGATCCGGTACCGCCCGGACGGCAAGCCGGAGATCGACGGCGGCACGATCACCGCGTCGCACAGCTCCCGGCTGACCCTCGTCGTGGCGGGCACCGGACAGGTGACCTGCGACGTCGAGACGGTGCTCGAACGGACCGAGGAGGACTGGAGCGGGCTGCTCGGCGAGGAACTGCTTTCGGTCGGCCGGCTGCTGGCCGCCGACGCGGGCGAACCGGTCGCCGTGGCGAACACCCGGGTGTGGAGCGCACTGGAATGCGTCCGCAAGACGGGCGCGATGACCGAGTCCCTGACCGTGCGCCGGGTGGAGGCCGACGGCTGGGCGCTGCTGGCCTGCGGGCCGGCCCGGATCGCGACCTGGTCCACGACCGTCAACGACCGGGCCGAGCCGGTGGTCTTCGCGGTGCTGCAGGCAGAGGAGAACTGAGCATGTCCGACTACTACGAGATCCGCCACACGGTCGGCTTCGAAGAGACGAACCTGGTGGGCAACGTCTACTACGTGAACTACGTGCGCTGGCAGGGCCGGTGCCGCGAGATGTTCCTCAAGGAGAAGGCCCCGGCGGTGCTCGAGGAGGTCCGCGACGACCTCAAGCTCTTCACCCTCAAGGTGGAGTGCGAGTTCTTCGCCGAGATCACCGCGTTCGACGAGCTGTCCATCCGGCTGCGGCTGGAGGAGCTCACCTCGACGCAGGTGCAGTTCGCCTTCGACTACGTGCACCTGCACCCGGACGGCGAGCGGCTGGTCGCCCGCGGCAGGCAGCGGATCGCCTGCATGCGCGGTCCGAACACGGCCACGGTGCCCTCGCGGGTGCCGGAGCAGCTGCGCGAGGCGCTGGCGCCGTACGCCACCAGCGCGGTGAACGGCAGGGGAGCGTGACGTGGCCGACGCCGGGGAAACCAACGACGGGGCGGTCCTGAAGCGGTTGCCCGCTTCGCCGGGGCGACGGCACCTGTCGGCCCAGACCGGGTTGCGCGAGGTCATGGCGCAGTTCGCGACCGGGGTCACGGTCCTGACCGCGGGCGGTGAGTCGGGCCACGGCATGACGGCCAACGCCTTCTCGTCCGTCTCGCTGGAACCGCCGATGGTGTTGTGCTGCGTGTCCCGGGCCGCCCGGATGCACGCCGCCATCACCGAGGCCGGTTCGTACGCCGTGAACATCCTCGCGGCCGACCAGCAGGACCTGTCCAAGTACTTCGCCGACTGGCGCCGTCCCGCCGGGATGGCCCAGTTCGACGCGGTCGCCTGGACACCGGGCGCGCGCACGGGGGCACCACTGCTGGCCGGCGCGCTGGCGTGGCTCGAGTGCGAGCTCGAACAGGCCTACGAAGGCGGTGACCACTCGATCTTCCTCGGTCGCGTGCTCACCTCCAGCCGCGGCACGGGAGACAACTCGCTCGTCTTCTACGGCGGCAGTTACCACGAAGTCGACGGCCGCGCCCGCGCGGCCTGAACTCAGGGGAGTGCGATGTTGGTCGCGGTGACCGGGGGCACCGGGTTCCTCGGTGCGCACACCGTGCGGGCCCTGCTGCGGCACGGCCACCGGGTGCGGCTGCTGGCCAGGCGGCCGGACCGGGTGGCGGCCGCGCTGGCCCCGCTCGGGGTGGCGCCGGACGCGGTGGACGTCGTCGAAGGCGACGTCACCGACCCGGCGGCGGCGGCCCGGCTGGTGTCCGGAGTGGACGGTTTGCTGCACGCGGCGGGCGTCTACACCTTCGACCCCCGCCGCCGCGCCGCACTGCGCCGGGTGAACGAGCACGGCACCGAGGTCGTGCTCGCGGCGGCACTGGCCGCACGGGTCGGCCGGCTCGTGCACGTGTCGACCGTGGGAACGCTGTACCCCACCACGGCGCCCGCGATCGGGCCCGGGTCGCCGCTCGGCCGGTCCCGGGAGCCGTACCTGGCCTCGAAGACGGCCGCCGAGCGGATCGCCCGGCGGTACGGGGCGGTGGTCACGCGGCCCCCGGCGCTGCTCGGCCCGCACGACCCGCACCTGGGTGACCAGAACGCGCGGCTGCGGGACCTGCTGCGTGGGCTGATGCCGCTGTGGCCGACGGGCGGCCTGCCGCTCGGCGACGTCCGCGACAACGCCGAGCTGCACGCGCGGCTGTTCGACGGCGTTCCCGGCGCGGAGTTCTTCGGCCCGGGCTCGTTCGTGACGACTCGCGAATACGTCGGCACGGTGCGCGCGGTCACCGGCCGCGTGCTGCCGGCGGCGTTCGCTCCGGCCCGCGCACTGGCTTTCGCGGGCCGCGCGGCCGACGTGCTCCAGCGCTGCTGGCCGGGGCGCCTTCCGGTCCAGGGCGGCGCGATCCACGTGTGCGAGGTCGCCGTGCCGGTCGTGGCGGGCGCCCCGGACGCCCGCGTGCCCGCGCGGCCGCTGGCGGAGACCGTGGCCGACACCGTGCGGTGGCTCGCCGACACCGGCGCGCTCAGCGCGCGCCGGGCCGGGCGGCTCGCGGCGCCCGCCGTACCTCTCTCACCCGCTCCACCAGTCACTCCAGCCGGGCCCGCGGGGTCCGGCGCGACCGGAAAGGCACTGCCATGACCGCGCACGAGGAGACCGACGACACCACGCGCCCGGTCCGGGTCGTCCCGGACCCGGTGGCCGCGGCGCCCGCCGCGCCGGTGGCCGCGGAGGTGCCCGTCATCCCCCGCCCGATGCCCCGGCTGGGCCGCGGCATCGTCTGGAGCACCATCGTCGCCGAGATCGAGCAGGAGAACCTGGAGCGACTCGGCCGGCTGCGGGACGCCGCGTGAGCGGTCCGTCCGACGCCGGCGCCCAGCCGATCGACGACGTCGACGTGGTGCCACTGGCCGGCGGTGACCGCCGCGGGCCGGGACACCACCGCCGGTCCGTGCCGTCCGGTGAGGCCCGGGTGATCTCCCTGCACCCGGTCACCGAGCCGGAGCCGGGCATGCCACTGCTGCGCAAGCGGCGCGACGAGCTGGCCGCGCACGTGGCCGAGGGCCGGATGGACGCCGTGCGGCGGCAGCACTCCCTCGGCAAGCTGACCGCGCGGGAGCGGCTCGCCCTCCTGCTCGACGACGACTCCTTCACCGAGATCGAGCCCTACCGGCGCCACCAGGCCCGCGGGCTCGGGCTCGAGGAGAACCGCCCCTACACCGACGGCGTGGTGGCGGGCTCCGGCACGATCGACGGCCGCCGCGTGTTCGTCTACGCCCAGGACTTCACCGTGTTCGGCGGGTCCCTGGGCGAGGCGCACGCGGCGAAGATCCACAAGGTGCTGGACCTGGCCGTGGCCACCGGCTCCCCGGTGATCGCGCTCAACGACAGCGGCGGCGCCCGCATCCAGGAAGGCGTGCTGGCGCTCAACGGCTACGGTGGCATCTTCCGGCGGCAGGTCGAGGCGTCCGGGGTGATCCCGCAGATCAGCGTGATCCTGGGCCCGTGCGCGGGAGGCGCGGCGTATTCGCCGGCGCTGGCCGACTTCACGTTCATGGTGCGCGACACCGGCTGGATGTTCCTGACCGGCCCGGACGTGGTCGAAGCGGTGACCGGGCGGCGCGTCAGCCACGACGAGCTGGGCGGGGCGGACACCCACGGCCGCCACTCCGGGGTGGCCACCGTGGTGCACGACGACGAGGAGAGCTGCCTCGCCGACGTCCGCTACCTGGTTTCCCTGCTGCCGCGCAACTACCTCGAGCGGCCACCGGCCGAGCCCGAGACGGGGGCGACGGCGGACTGGCGGCCGCGCCTGGCCGAGCTGGTCCCGGCGGAGCCGAACCGGCCCTACGACATGCGGGACGTGTTCACCGAGATCGCCGACGACGGCGAGTTCTTCGCGCTGCACGAAGCCTGGGCCCCGAACGTCCTGTGCGCGCTGGCCCGCATCGACGGCCGCGTGGTCGGGCTGGTCGGGAACCAGCCGTGCGTGCTCGCGGGCGTGCTGGACGGTCCGGCGTCGCAGAAGGCGGCGCGGTTCGTCCGGTTCTGCGACGCGTTCGGCATCCCGCTGGTGACGCTCGTCGACGTGCCCGGGTTCCTGCCCGGCGTCGACGAGGAGCGCAACGGGATCATCCGGCAGGGCGCCCAGCTGCTGCACGCTTACTGCGAAGCGACGGTGCCCCGGATCCAGGTGATCCTGCGCAAGGCCTACGGCGGCGCGTACATCGTGATGGACTCCCGGTCCATCGGGTGCGACCTGTCGCTGGCGTGGCCGACGAACCAGATCGCGGTGATGGGTGCCGAAGGGGCGGTGAACGTGCTGTTCCGCCGCGAGCTGGCGGCGGCCCCGGACCCGGCGGCCCTGCGGGCCCGGCTGGTCGCCGAGTACGTCGCGGAGTACCTGAACCCGCAGTACGCGGCGGAGCGGGGCCTGGTGGACGACGTGATCGACCCGGCGGACACCCGCGCGGCGATCGCCCGCGGGCTGGCCATGCTGCAGGACAAGCGCAAACCAGGGCCCCAGCGCAAGCACGGCAACCACCCCGTCTGAGGTTTCGAGGTCCCCGATGGCAGCAACCGAGCCCGCAGGCCCCCGGCTGAGGGTGGTCCGCGGCCTGCCCGACGACGCCGAGCTGGCGGCGGTGATCACGGCCCTGCTGGCGGTGTCGGCCGCGTCGGCTCCGGTGCGGCCGGAGCCGGCGCGTTCGGCATGGGCCGCCCCGGCGGCCCGGTGGGACGCGCAGCCGGTGGGGCCGGACTCCTGGCGGCTGTCCGGCCTTCCCCGCTGACCCGGCGGCGCGTCCGGTCCGTCCGGGATATCCGGCCCGTCCGGATACACCGCACGCACGCGCCGCCGGCCCCGGTCAGGCCGCGTCGTCCAGCTCGAAGGCGTCGTAGGCGTCGAACTCGTCGCTGTCCCAGACCGGCGGCCGCCGGGGGCGGGGGTGCACCGGACGGGTTCCTTCGCTCACCCGATCGGTCCGGATCGGCGCCCGGCCGTCGTGTCCGGTCCCGGCGTCGGTGAAGATCTCCTGAGGACGTTCGGTCATCGTGCTCCTCGGTGGTCGTGGCGGGCTCCGGCTCGTCCAGTGCACCGCGGTGCGGCACCGTCGTGCGTCTCGCCCGCTGCGGACCGGGTTTCGATCGGCCCGTCAGCCGGGCGCGACGTCACCTCGACCCCGCAGGCGCACCATGGACGGCGCACAGGAGCGAGACGGAGGTACAGCGATGACCGTTCCCCAGATCCGGAACGACCGCGAACTGATCGAAGAGGCGCTGGGTGTCCCCGCGCCCCGCACCGCTCTCGAGGCGGTGCCCGTCGCGCCGGCCGAAGCGCCGGTGCAGCGCGAGTACCTCGCCGACACGATCATCCTGGGCTACAACTGATCCCGGCCGGGAGGCCGCAAGATCCGAGATGCCGCCGGGTGCCGCGAACAGCCACAATTGAGGCTGTTTCGCCCTCGGTTCGTCGCGCTCGGTAGGGAGGCCAGCGGATGGCTATGCACCTCCGGCTCGCGGCGGGTGTCGAGCTGCTCGACAAATGGGCGGAATCCGCTACCCAAGCCGAGCGGAATGTTCTCTACGAGGCTTTGTTCGCCATCGGCGACGGTTCCGTGTTTCTCATTTACGACGTTTTCGGCGACCCGGATGACATTTCCAATTTCATGGTCATGGTCAAAGCCGATCTGCTGGTGAAGATCAACGTGCAGCGCGCCGAATCGTCGTTCGACATCCTCTACGTCGGCACCCTCGACGACGGCGCGGCGGCGAACGCCGCCGAGATCGCGGCCGAACTCGCCGCCGACGCCGTGGCCGACGCCGAGGTCGACGACGCCTGACCTCCCCGTTCCGCGTAACCCCGCTGCCCCGAACGGCCGAATTCGCCGCGCGCGTCCGGCCCCGGCCGCCTGCCCGTACGGCCCTGGCGAATGTGCATTCGTCATCTTGACGCCCGGCCAGCCCGTGTGAAATTCTCGGGCTTGTTCGCAGTTCATGGGGGCTCTCGGGGGCGAAATAAGGAGGCTGCGCGATGACGTCACCGGAATTCGCAGGATTGGATGTTTCTGGGCGGGTGCGGGCACGGGACATCCAGATGGCCGGCGTCGCCGACGTCCGCCGCCGGGTGCTGATGATCTCCGGCGCGATCGACACGTCCGACCACGACGTCTCGGTCACCGTCAACCTGCCGGAGCCGGGGCGCTGGCAGGTCATCAAGTCCGAGACGAACCTGACCGACCAGACGTGGGTCGCGATGCAGGTCGTGATGGACGACGAGTCGACCTTCGTCAACGACCCGGAGACGCTCGTCATGTCCCGGCAGTTCTCGAAGTCGTTCATGACACCCGACCAGCGGCGGCTGACCTTCTACGGCGGCGAGGTCCGCCCCGGCGAGGCCGTGCTCAAGGTCTACGAGATGGAGACCAGCGGGCGCAAGCCGGCGTACTCCTACTCGCGGTACAGCCCGATCGCGACCGACAGCCTGGAGCAGTCCCAGCAGACGCTGGAGGAGCTCGTCCAGGACGGGATGGCCCGGCGGCCGATGGTCGAGGTCATCGTCCCGGTCACCGTGATCGGCTGAGCCGGATGCCGTCCGGACGCCGGGGGGCCCGGTGACCACCACCTTCATCCCGGGTCCGCACCTGCTGGAGTCGCCCCGGGGCCGTGACTGGCCGCGGTTGCCGGCCGCGCCCGCGCGCGTGCGCGAGCCGGCGCCGCCTTCGCGGGCCGACGTCGTCGTCGTGGGCGCCGGCCCGGCCGGGCTGGCCGTGGTTTCGGCGCTCTGGCACCACGGCGTGTCCGACGTCGTCGTGCTCGACCGCGGCGGCCGGCCGGCCCGCCGGTTCTTCGACCGGATCGACCTGCTCGGCCAGCGGGTGCTGCGCTCGCCGTACGAGCACCACCCGGGCGTCGAGGGCTACCGCGACTGCGAGCTGCTGGACTTCGCCCGGCTGCACTGGTCGCGGCTGACGCCGGTCGAGCGCCGGGAAGTCCGGATGGCGCAGGCCGGGCACCGCTCGGTCGTGCCGGTGGACGTCTTCGAGGCCTACTGCGACCACTTGGTCGCCACCCACGACGTGGCCGGGCGGACGTGGCGGGCCACGGTCCGCGACGTCCTGCCGGGGCGGTCCGACGTCACCGTCCGGACCGACCGGGGCACGGTCACGGCCCGGCACGTCGTCCTCTGCCCGGGTGAGGAACGCCGTGAGGCGCCGCGCGAATGGTGGGGTGGCGGCGCCGCCCCGTCGGGGGTGCGGTACTGGGACGAGCGGCCGCCGCCGGGCGGCGAACGCCAGGTGGTGGTGGGTGCGGGCCTGACCTCGGCGCACCTGATCTCCAACGCGCTGGCGGCCGGTCGCCGGGTGCACTGGGTGATCCGGGAGCCGGGCGAGCGCTACCAGTGCGCGGACGTCAACTCGAAGTTCTTCCGGCCCGAGGGCCGGGCCCGGGTCGGCAACGTCGGCTGGGACGACCGGCTGGGGCTGCTGGCGCAGTTCCGGCGGGCGTCGATCATGTTCGAGTTCCGCCCGCTGCTGGAGCGGGCCGAAGCCGACGGGCGCCTGGTGGTGCACCGCGGGGCGGCGGTCACCGGGGTGGCGGCCGCGACCGGGGGCACGGTGGCCGTGCGGCTGGCAGGCGGGCAGCGGGTCGGCGGCGACTGCGTCGTGCTCGCGCTGGGCACGGTGCCCGAGACGGGCCGCGGGCTGCTGCCCGAGGAGGTCGTCGGCGAACGCGACGGCTGGCCGGCCCTCGACGAGCGGACGCTCGCCTACACCCACGCGCCGCGGGTGTCCGTGGTCGGCGCGGCCGCGGGCATGGTGCTCGGGCCGGCGGCCCGCAACATCGACGGGCACCGCGTCGCCACCGCCCGCGTCGCGGAGGCGATCGCGCGCGGGGTGCGGGGCGGGACCCTCGCCGCGGCGCCCGTCCGGACCGAGGTGGGCGCCGGTGTCTGAGCAGGAACCGTACGACTCGCGCTTCACCCTGCCCGACGTCGACGCCTGGCCCGAGACGGAGGCCGGGGTGATCCTGCTGGGCCTGGACCCGGACCGGCTGCTCGCCGGGCTCGGGTTCGCGGCGCTCGCCGACGACCCGGGCCTGGTCACCCAGGTCGTCGACCAGGCCCGGCACGGTGTCTTCACCGCGGACCTGGCCGGGCTGGCCGAAGCCGGGGTGGCCCGGTGGCGGGCGCTGCGGCCGGCGCTCGCGGCCGTGCCGGGGCGCCCCGCCGCCGGCGCGCTGCGGCAGGAGTGGGCGAACTCGGCCGACCTGGTCGCGGTCGCGGTACCGGGCGCCGGACCGGCCGCGCTGGCGTACCTGACGGCCTGCTGGATCCGCCGGGACGAAATCGACCGGCTCGCCGAGGGAAAGGAACCCGATGTCCTACCTGAAGTCGCTGCCGGCTGAAACGACACTGCTCCAGGTGTTCCAGGCCTACCCCGAGCCGGCGCGTCACCTGCTCGCGTTCCACGAAACGCTGCTGCGCGGCGAATCACCGTTCACCGCGGGGGAGCGGGAAATGATCGCCGCCTACGTTTCCGGGGTGAACAACTGCGGTTACTGCCACGGCATCCACACCGTGACGGCCGAGGCGTTCGGCGTGCCGGAGGGCGTGCTGGCGGCGGCCGTGGCGGACCTGGGAAGCGCTCCGGTGGACGACAAGCTGAAGCCGGTGCTGGCCTACGTGGGCAAGCTGACGCGCACGCCGTCGAAGATGACCGAGGCCGACGCCGAAGCGATGTTCGCCGCGGGCTGGGACGAGCGGGCGCTGCACGACGCGGTGCTCGTGTGCGCGTTGTTCAACTTCATGAACCGGATGGTCGATGGCCTCGGCATCGAGGCGGACGCGGCGTACACGACGACGTCCGGCGAGCGGCTGGCCGAAGGCGGCTACGCCGGGCTTTCGGGTCTGCTGGCCGGGTGACGGAACGGCCGTCACCACCCACCGGTGGTGACGGCCGTTCCGTCGGTCAAGCCGCTTCGCGCCGGGCGGCGTCCGGAGCAGGCGGCGCGGAGTCCGCTGTGGACAGACGGTGGCCCAGCCAGTCTTCGTGGTCGAGCAGCCGCAGCCGCTCGTCCTCGGTGCGCGCCACGCGCCGCATCGACAGCCGCAGCAACGGCGGCGCCATCACCGACGTGACGATCGCGACGAGCACCACCATCGTGTAGGTGGCCGTGTTGAGCACGCCGAGCCGCAGGCCGGTCAGCGCCACGATCACCTCGATCACGCCGCGGGAGTTCATCCCCGCGCCGAGCGCCAGCCCTTCCCAGCGGCTGAGCCTGCTCACCCGGGCGCCGGCGTACGCGCCGACGAACTTGCCGGCGATGGCCAGTGCGAGCAGCGCGAGCGCGGCCCAGGCGGTGGTCGGGTGCCACAGCGCGGTCAGGTCCATCCGGAGCCCGGCCGTGGCCAGGAAGAGGGGCGCCAGCACGGAAAGCACGACCGTGCGCAGCGGCGCCAGCTTCGGCTGCGCCGACCGCGACCGCGCGATCAGGATGCCGCCGACGAACGCGCCGAACACCGGCTCCATGCCGAGGCTCTGCGTGGCGGCGCCGAAGCCCAGCAGGATGATGACGGCCATGGCGACCGCCGGGCCGGGCTCCGGGCGGCGGGCGGCCAGGTCCATCAGCTTGCGCACCAGGACGCGGCCCACGGTCCCGGCCAGTGCCACGAACCCGGCCAGGTAGCCGACCGAAAGCGAGACGACGCCGGCCGTGACGCCGACCGTGGCCGCCGCGGAGACCACCGACAGCAGCAGCCAGCCGACCGCGTCGTCGACCATGCCGGCCGCCAGGGTCAGCTGGCCGATGTTGCGGTGCAGCAGGCGCATGTCGGAGAGCGTCTTCGCGATCACCGGAATGGCCGTCACGCACATGGCGACCCCGATGAAGAGCGCGAACACCCAGCGGCTGGAGTTGCTGCCGAGCAGGGAGCCGGGCAGCACGAACCCGAGCGCGATGCCCAGCCCGAGCGGCAGCAGCAGCCCGAAGAGGCTGACGGTCGCCGCGACCCGGCCCTGGCGGCGCAGGATGCGCGGGTCGAGGTGCGTGCCGGTGATGCCGACCAGCAGCAGGACGGCGAACTGGCCGACGGCGTCGATCAGGTGGATCTGCTCGGGCGGCTGCGTGGGCAGCAGCCAGTGCGAGATGCCCGGCGCGACGTGGCCCAGCAGGGTCGGGCCCAGCAGCATGCCGGTGACGAGCTCACCGACCACCGACGGCAGCCCGAAGCGCTCGCCGAGGCGGCCGAGCAGCTTGGCCAGGCTCAACAGGACCAGCAGGCCCAGCAGGAAGAGCAGCAGGGGGTGTGGCGCGATCGGCGCCACGGGAGCGGCAAGGTGCATGGTCGACCTCCACGAGTACTCGTCCGTCGAATTGTTTCGGTTGACCACCACCGCCGACGTCTCGATCCGTGCGAATCTCAGGAATTTCCCGTGCAGTTCACCGGTTTCCCGCCCGGGCGGCCGGCCGGCCGTAGAATGCGGGCAGGGGTCAACCTGCGTTTTCCGAACGCACCTCGATGAGGGGAGTTTTCCGATGGGTACGAAAATCCGCAGAATCGCGACCGTGGTGGCGGCGGCCGCCGGGATCGTGGCCGCGTCCGCGCCTGCCGCGTCCGCCGCGGCGCCGGTCCGGCTGTTCGCGGCGCCGACGCATGCCTTGTCCGCCAACGCCACGGTGGCGGCCGTGGTCACCGGCCTGCCCGCGAACGGCACGTTCTGGGTCGGCGAGTGCGGCTGGGTGCCGACGGGCTGCGCCGGCAACCCGGCGACGGTCGTGGAAATCCACAGCGACGCGAAAGGTTTCGCATTCACCACGATCGTCGCGCAGAAAGTGTACGTCGGAAACATCGGCGACGGCGTGGACGTGACGGTGGACTGTGCCGCGGTTCAGTGCACGCTGGGCGTTTACGACGCTGCCATCACCGCATTCGATCGCGTCGACATCCATTTCCGCTGACCGCGCGCGGCACCGCCACGGAAGTGGCCGTGGCGGTGCCGTGGCGGCGCGGCGGGTCAGGAGGCGAGGATGCGCGCGGCGCGGTCGCGGTCGCCGTCCTCGTACGCCGACAGCAGGTCCGCCAGCCCCTGCGCGGGCAGGATCCGGATGCCCAGCTGCGCCGCCTTGTCCGCCTTGCCGCCGGAGCCCTCGCCGACGACGACCAGGTCCGTCTTCGCCGACACCGACCCCGACGGCGTGCCACCGAGCCGTTCGACGGCCTGGTTGCCTTCGTCGCGGTTCTTGAGCCCGGGAACGGCGCCGGTGACCACGACCCGCATCGGCGAACCGTCGGGCTTGCGCAGGGGCAGCACGGCCGCCGTATCCGCCGTGGCGGCGGGCCGGGAGGCGTCCGGCTCGGTCATGGTGAGCCCGCGGGCCTCGAGCTTCGCGATGACCCCGGCCAGCTCGGCCAGCTCGCCCGCGATCGCCTCGGCGCGTTCCCGGCCGACGCCTTCGACCTCCTGCAGCTGCTCGGGGTGGCCGCGAGCAGCGCGTCCATCGAGCCGAAGTGCCGGGCCAGCCGCCGCGACACCGCGCGCCCGGCCATCCGGATGCCGAGCCCGGTCAGCAGGCTCGACAGCGGGCGCGTCTTCGTGGCCGCGATCGCCGCGACCAGCTTGCCGCCGGAGATTTCGCCGAGGCCGTCGAGCGCCGCGAGCCCGGGCACGTCGAGGTCGTAGAGGTCGGCCGGGTCGGCGACCAGTCCCTCGGCCACCAGCAGGTCGATGATCTTGCCGCCCATGCCCTCGATGTCCATCGCCTCGCGCGTGGCGTAGTGGGCCAGGATCTTCCGCGCGCCGCAGGTCCGGCCGCCGGTGCAGCGCCAGCGCGTCTGCGACCGGTCGATCTCCGAGCCGCAGTCGGGGCACACCTCGGGCGGGGTGAACGGCCGGGCGTCCGCGGGCCGTTCGTCGAGCTTGGCGCCGGTGATCTCGGGGATGACGTCGCCCGCGCGGCGGACGAACACGGTGTCGCCGACGCGGACGTTGCGCCGCTGCAGGTCGTCGAAGTTGTGCAGGGTGGCCGAAACGACTTTCACGCCGTCGATGAACACCGGCTCCAGCGTGGCGACCGGGGTGATCACCCCGGTGCGGCCGACCTGGACGTCGATCGCGAGCAGCTTGGTGCTGCGGGTGTCGGCGGGGAACTTCACGGCCACGCCCCAGCGCGGCGCCTTGGCCGACGCCCCGGCCGCGGCGCGGTCCTGCGGCCGGTCGGCTTTGATGACCGCGCCGTCGACGCCGAAGCCGAGTGCCCCGCGCAGGTCCCGGATCTCCGCGACCGCCGCTTCGATCTCCTCGGCGCTCCGGCAGACCTTCAGCGCCGGCTTGCCGCCCGAGGTCGTCGCGACGCCGAGTTCTTCCAGCTGCCGCATGGCTTCCGAGTGGGTGCCGTCGTCGGCGAGGCCCTGCACGGCGTAGGCGGTGAACGAAAGCGGCGCGGAGTAGGCGCGGTCGACCGCGCGCAGGGTCCCGGCCGCGGCGCTGCGCGGGTGCGCGAACGCCGGTTCGCCGTGCCCGGTGCGCAGTTCGTTGGCCGTGCGGAAGTCCTCGTCGGTCATGAACACCTCGCCGCGGACCTCGATCGTCCGCGGCGACGAGAGACGGGTGGGCAGGCCCTTGGCCAGTACCGCCCGGGTGGTGACGTCCTCGCCCATCGTGCCGGTGCCGCGCGTGAGGACGAGGGTGAGCCGGCCGCGGGAGTAGCGCGCCGCGACGGCGAGGCCGTCCAGCTTCGGCTCGACGGTGTAGGCCGTGACCGGGTGGCCGAGGACGCGCTCGAGGCGCGTGGCCCACTTCCGCAGCGATTCGCTGTCGAAGACGTTGTCCAGCCCCAGCATCGGTGTGCTGTGCGGGATTTCGGTGCCCGGCGCCACGCCGGCGCCGACGGCTTCGGTCGGGGTGTCCGCGGGCTTCCACGCCGGGTGCGCGGCCTCCGTCGCGATCGCGCGGGCCAGCAGGGCGTCGTAGGTGTCGTCGTCCATGACGACGTCCGCGCCGGCGTAGTAGGCGGCCGCGGCGGCGCGGATCTCGGCGAGCGCCTTCTCGTAACCCGCGACGGACGGGAACGGCTTCGCCTTCGCCGGGTCGAC
The DNA here is from genome assembly GCF_013364075.1 of Amycolatopsis sp. Hca4. Lineage (GTDB taxonomy): Bacteria > Actinomycetota > Actinomycetes > Mycobacteriales > Pseudonocardiaceae > Amycolatopsis. The sequence continues at coordinate 3,730,775 of NZ_CP054925.1, read as the reverse complement.
GGGCGCCCCGGTGCCGGGGGCAAGTTCCGTGGTCATCGGGATCCCTCGCTCGTCGGCCGTCGGCGGGGCCGGACGGCCCCGCCTGGGACGCTAGCCCCGGCGGGGCCGCCTGCCATCTCCGAAAGTGCCGTGAAGGCCCCCTGGTCCGCGCCGGGCGCGGGCGAGGGGGCCTCCACGGACTTCGTCAGCCCTTGACCGGGCTGCTCTGGTGTGAGAACAGGCTCAGGTCGCCCTCGCCGTTGCGGACGACGACCCAGACGGCCCGGATCTGGTTCTCCGGCGCGATCTCGGACTCACCGGCGCGGATGATGCCGCCCTCGGTGATCGCGATCGCGATGCCCGGCTCGAGGAACTTGACCTCCAGCGGCCAGCCGTAGACGTGCGCTCCCTTCAGCGGCCCGGCGAACCCGGCCCGCATGTAGCCGCGGATCTCGTCCCGGCTGGTGAGCTGGTTGTCCTGCAGCAGCAGGCTGCCGTCGGCGGTGAAGACGTCGGCGAACTTGTCGGCGTCGTTCCGCAGCCAGGCCTCCTGGATGCGCTGCGGCACGGTGAGGACGGCCTTTTCGTCCGCGCTGGTGAACTCGCGGTAGAAGGAGGTGTCCTCCTCGACGCCGTGCGCGGCGAGGATCGCGGTGGCATCGCCCCACGAAGTGTTCGGCACAATGATCTCCCGGGTGGTTTCGGTTACCAGCGGAGCGTCGCGCCGGCGCCGCGCGGGCTGTTCTGGTACACGGCCAGCTGCCATTCGTTGTCGCGCTTGACGACGACCCAGGTCGAGCGGACGGCGAGCTCTTCGTCGATCTCGGTCTCGCCCGGCGCGAGGATGCCGCCGTGCGTGCGGATCAGCGCGACGGTGTCCGAGACGAACCGGAGGTTGACCGGCTTGCCCGTGACGCCGGTGCCCTTGAACGGACCGGCGTACGCGGCGGCCATGAAGGCGCCGATCTCGTCACGGCCCTTCTTGAGCACGTCGCCGGGCAGGATGAGGATGCCGTCCTCGGTGAAGGCCTTGGCGACGCCGTAGCCGTCGTTCTTGCTCCAGGCGGCGATCAGGCGCAGGGGGACGTCGAGGGCTTCCTTTTCCCTTTCGGAGGTGAAGGGCCCGTAGTAGTCGTCCAGCCTGGCCTGTTCGTCAGAAGTGGGTGCGGACACTGTTGCTTCTCCTTCGATCGGTCGGCCAACCAACGGCGGGGGTTACGATCGGCCCATACGGCGTTCATGGTCACACGCGGCCCCGCGCCGCGACCTCTCCTGAGTTGCCGCGCCTGCCCGTCGTTTTCGCGCGGTGCTGCGCGCGGTGTTCGCGCAGGGGAGGAGATGCCGGACGGCCCCGGTTGCCGGAATCCTGGCCACGGAGATTCGAGCCACATCGTCTGCCAAGGAGAGCCGGATGTCCGAGAAGGCTTCGTCCCTCGTCGCGGGGGCCAAACAGTGGGCCACCTACTACGGGAAGTTCACCCAGGGTGAGGAAAGCGCCGCGGTGACCGCCCAGCTGCGCGCCCGCGCCGCGTGGGACGCGAACGATGCCGGCGCGTTCGCCGAGTCGTTCGCCGAGAACGGCAGCATCCTCGTCGACGACGAGCAGATCAACGGCCGGGACGCGATCCGGGCGTTCTTCGCCGACGCCTTCGGGGCCACGCTGTCGGGCACCAAGCTGGTCACCGAGCCGATCGAGGTCAAGGTGGTCGAGCCCGGCGTCGCGGTGGTCATCACCGACGGCGGCGTGCTGTACGAAGGCGAGACGGCCGTCCCGGCCGAGCGCACGGTCCGCGGCACGTGGGTGGTGGCGCAGGTCGACGGCGAGTGGCGCCTGGTTTCCCAGCAGACCAGCCCGGTCAAGGGCTGAGGGGGAACCGAGATGACCGAACGCACGGGCGTCGTGACCTTCCGCGGCAACCCGGTGACGTTGCTGGGCCCGGAGATCGCCGTCGGCGACCGGGCCCCGGACTTCACGGCGCTGGGCAGCAACCTGGCCCCGGTCCGGTTCTCCGAGCTGGGCGGGACGCGGGTGATCTCGGTCGTCCCCTCGCTGGAGACGCCGGTGTGCGACCTGCAGACCCGCCGGTTCAACGAAAGCCTGGCCCGGCTGGGCGAGGCGTCGGTGCTGACGGTGTCGGTGGACCTCCCGTTCGCACAGGCCCGCTGGTGCGGCGCGGCGGGCGTCGAAGGCGTCCGCACGCTGTCCGACCACCGCGACCTGTCGTTCGGCCTGGCGTACGGCGTGGTGATCAAGGAGTTCCGCCTGCTGGCCCGAGCGGTGTTCGTGGTGGACGCGGCCGGCACGGTGGTCCACGCGGAGTACGTCCCGGAGGTCGGCCAGGAGCCGAACTTCGACGCGGCGATCGTCGCCGCACAAGGAGCCGAGACCGCGCGCCGTTCGGACGGTCGCGCCGCCTGACCGTCCGAAAGGGACGGTCACCGTGAGGGCCGCCGTTCGGGTTCCCCTGTACCCGAGCGGCGGCCCTCGCCTTGTGCTGCCCGCGATCGGTATCGGCGCGCCCGGTTCGGGGTGGCGAGTTGGGTGCCGTTGCGGAGCATGGCGTAGCGGACAAGGTGCCGGCGGAAGAGCCGGAAGCGTGTAGCGGCACGGGAACGGGAGAAGCCCCCGGCGGACCGGGACGCGAGTCCCGATCCGCCGAGGGCTCCGGTTCCCTTGAGCAGAACCTCCGTCAAGCGGCGCGCGGCGCCGCGTCGATCCGGGCCAGCAGCACCTTGAGCGCCTTCTTGTCCGCCTTGCCGACCGCGGTGTGCGGGAAGGCGGCCAGCACCTCGAGCCGCTCCGGGATCTTGAACGCCGCCAGCCCGCGCCCGGTCAGGAACCGGGTGATCTCCGCCAGCGACAGGGAACACCCGCCGTGGAAGCGGACGAACACGCAGACCCGTTCGCCGTACAGCGGGTCCGGGTCGGGGACCGCCGCGACCTCGGCCACCTCGGGCAGCTCCTGGATCAGCGTCTCGACCTCGCCGGCCGAGATCTTCTCGCCGCCGCGGTTGATGAGGTCCTTCACGCGGCCGCACACCACCGCGTAGCCCTCCGGCGTGATGCGCACCAGGTCACCGGTGCGGAACCAGCCGTCTTCGGTGAACGACAGCTTGTTCTGCTCCGGCACCCCGTAGTACCCGCGAGGCGTCCCCGGCCCCCGGGTCAGCAGCTCACCCTCACCGCCCGGGGGAACCGGCCGCCCGTCCTCGTCGACGACCAGCAGCTCGTCGAACGGGCTGACCGGCGGCCCCTGGGTGCCGAAGGCCAGCTCGTCCGGGGCGTCCGGCGGGGTGTAGCAGACCAGCCCCTCGGCCATCCCGTAGACCTGCTGCAGCCGGCACCCGAGCGAGCGCGCCATCCGCTCGGCGATCTCCGGAGCGAGCATCGACCCGCCGACGTGCACGTACCGCAGGCTCGCCAGATCGGGCTTCGCGGCCGCCGCCGCCTCGACCCACTTCAGCACCACGGCCGGCACCGCGGACGTGGCGGTGACCCGCTCCGCCTCGATGGCGGCGAACACGGGTTCCGGCCGCGGCGAGGAGGAGAGCACCACCCGCCCCCCGGCGTGCAGGGCGCCGAAGATCCCCGGACTGGCCAACGGGAAGTTGTGCCCGGCCGGCAGCACCGCGAGGTAGACGGTGCCGGAGTCGAAGGCGCACGCCCGCGCGGTGTGGGTGATGTTGAACAGGTAGTCGTCGTGGGTGCGGCTGATCACCTTGGGCACCCCGGTGGTGCCGCCCGAGAGCAGGAACACCGCGATGTCCGACGGCGCGGGACCGTGCGCGTCGAGCCACGCCCGCCGCCCGGCGACGTCACCGCCGGGCTCCATCAGGGCACGGACGTCGACCGCTCCGGGAGTGACGGTGTCGCCCACCACGAGCACCGATGCCGGGGCGGGCAGGGCCGCGCTGACGCGGAAAGCCAGCTCCTGGTGGTCGAAGCCGCGCCACGTGTCCGGCACGACGAGACCCTTGGCCCGCACGTGGGCCCCGATGGCGGTCAGCTCGTGGTCCCGGTGCGGTGGCAGCATCATGGCCGGAACGACGCCGAGCCGCAGCAGGGCCGCGGTCACGATGACGAACTCCCACGTGTTGGGCAGCTGCACCAGCACGGTGTCCCCGCGCGACAGCCCGTGGTCGGCCAGCCGCACGGCCAAGGCGTCCGCGCGGACGGCGAGGTCCCGGTAGGTCAGCCGGGTGGTGCCGTCGACGACGGCCTCCCGCGCACCGTGGTCCTCGGCCCACTCCCACAGGTAGGACCCCATCGTCCGGCCCGGCCAGACCCCGGCCGCGCGGTAGGCGTGGGCCAGGTCCGCCGGCCAGGGCACGAAACCGTCGAAACTCATTCGGGTTCCCCCGTCTCCTCGGCCATCCGCTCGGTGAGCAGGGCGGCGACCGCTTCGATCGTCGGCCGGTCCCAGAACAACGTCGCGGGCAGCGCGAACCGGAAGCGCCGCTCGAGCCCGCGCCGGATCCGGACGGTCATCACCGAGTCGAGGCCCATCTCGATCAGCGGCCGCCGGGAGTCCACTTCGGACGCCGCGAGGCCGGTCTCGGCCGCGACGTGCTTGCGGATCTCCTCGACGACCGCCGCCGACAGCTCGGCGCCGGTGAGCCCGGCCCACGGCACGTCGACCAGGTCCGCGGCGGTGGCACCGGCCGCGGCCTCCTCGGGCAGTTCCGACAGCAGGGCCAGCTTCCGGACGCCGGGCTCCGCCGGCAGCGTCCGCAGCATGACCGCGTACCCGAGGTCGTGCCGGGTCGCGAGGTCCCAGGCCCCGAACGCCTCGGTGACGCTGATGTCGGCCGTGCCGCGGGCGGCGAGCTCGGCGTCGATCACCGCGGAGGAGGTCGACATGCCCAGCCCGCGCCACGACGTCCAGGCGTAGCTCGCGGCACCCGCGTCCCCCGCCGCGCGGCGGTGGGCGGCCAGTGCGTCGAGGAACGCGTTGCCCGCCGCGTAGCTGGTCTGCCCGGGCAGGCCGAGCAGCTGGCCGCACGAGGAGAACAGCACGAAGAAGTCCAGCGAGCCCGGCTCGAACAGGTGGTGCAGGTTCAGCGCGCCCTCGACCTTCGGCCGCATGACGCGGCGCAGCGAGGCTTCGTCGAGCCGGCCGAGCGTGCGGTCGTCGAGCACACCGGCGGCGTGCACCACCCCGCGGAACGGCGGCAGCCCGAGCGCGTCCGGCGAAAGCTTGGCGGCGACCTGGGCGGCGTCGGCGATGTCCACCGCGACGGGGACCACGGTCACCCCGAGCCGTTCCAGCGCGACCACGGACTCGACGGCGCCGATTTCGGCCTCGTCGGTCAGCTCGCCCCACCGGGCGCGCGGCGGCAGCCCACGGCGGCCCGCGAGCACGATGCGCCGGGCCCCGCGGTCGGCCAGCCAGTACGCGACTTCCAGCCCGAGCGCGCCGAGGCCGCCGGTGACCAGGTAGGTCGCGTGCGGCCGGGCGGTGAGCCGCGGCCGGGCCGGATCGCCCTCGAGCCGGTGCAGGCGCCCGACCGAGGCCTCGCCGTCGCGGACGACGACGACGTCTTCGCCGCGAATCGTCCGCAGCACCTCGACCAGGGCGGCGATGTCGCTTTCGGACTGTCCGATGTCGACGGTGCCGCCCCAGAGGCCGGGGTGCTCGCCGCCGATCACGCGGCCGACGCCCCACAGCGGGCCGTGGGCGAGCGCGTCGGACTCGGCGCTCTCGCGGACGCCTTCGGTGAGGCACCAGACCCGGGCCGTCTTCGCCTGCCCGGTCGCGGCGACCCGCTGCGCCGTGCGGGCGAGCAGCCACGAAGCCGCCGCGGCGGCTTCGCCGGTCGACCCGGCGGCGGGCACCACGAGCAGCGTGTGGTCCGGGCCGAGCACCCCTTCGGGCAGGCCCTCCGGCGTGGCCGCGGCCAGGTGCGCGACCCCGAGCGCGTCGAGGCCGGCGGCGACCCGCCGCAGCAGCGGCGAGTCCGGCCCGACCAGCACGAGGTTCCCGGACGGCGCGCCGGCGACGCCCTCGGCGGGGCGCCAGGCCAGCTCGTGCACGACCTGGCGGGGACTCGTGACCGCACCGGCCTCACTGTCCAGCACGCCGTACTTGAGCCGCGTCAACCGGCCCACGACGGTGCCGTCGAGGTCGGCGATCTCGACGTCCACGGTGTCGTCGGCGACCACCCGCACGGTCACCTTCGCCCGCGACGGCGACCGCTCGGCGAGCGTGACGCGGTGGATGTGCGCGGGCATCCGCAGGATCGGCGGGCCGCCGAAGGCGACCGAAGCCGCCGACAGGGCACCGTCGAGCAGGGGGGCCCACGTGGCCGGCGGCTCGGCCGAGCCGGGGTCGGTGTCGACCGTGACGACGAGGGTGCCCTCGCCGCGCCGGATCTCCTCGACCGCCCACGGGAAGCCCATCGCGGCGACGCCCAGGGTGGCGAGCCGGTCGATGACGTACCCGGTGGGCAGGTCTTCGGTGGTCCGCGCCTCCGAGCGCTGGCCGCGGATCGAGCCGCCGAACGCGGTGACCGCCGCCGTGGTGTGGGTGACCCAGCCCTTGTCGTCGCCGTCATCGGCGCTGACGTCCTCGATGATCCGCGAGGACAGCCGGAACGTGCCGTCCTGCAGCACGATCTGCAGGTGCCGCGGCCGCGTGACGCTCACCGGGACGCGCAGCGCGACGTCGGAGAGCTCGTGCCAGGTCCCCTTCGCCGTCGCCGCGGCGGTGAGGAAGCTGTTGAGCAGCACCGCGGCCGGGATGATCTCGACCTTCCGCACCGGGTGGTCGCCCGGGTACGGCCGCGAGTCGCGGTCGAGGTAGGTCAGCCAGGCCTGGGCCGGGTTCGCGCCGTGCACGTTGATCCGGCCGCCGAGCAGGGTGTGGCTGTCGAGGTCGTGCTGCTCGGTGAGGAACGAGCGGCCGACCGAATCGTCGACCCAGTGCTCCTTGCGCTGCCACGCCGTGGTCGGCAGGTCCGCGAGGGACCCCTCCGGCCAGTGCGCCGCCCAGTCGACGTCGGCACCGCCGCAGTGGAGCACGCCGAGGTTCGTCAGCAGGGTTTCGCGCTCGGGCCGGTTGCGCCGCAGCGAGTGCGTGACGACGGCGTCGGTGATGCCCAGCTCGTCGAGGGTCTCGTTGATCGAGTGCTCGACCACCGGGTGCGGGGAGACCTCGACGAACAGCCGGTAGCCGTCCGCCGCCGCGGCCGCGACGGCCTCGGCGAACCGCACGGTGCCGCGCAGGTTCGTGGCCCAGTACGCGCCGTCGCGCGGCGCCTCCGACCGCGGGTCGGCCAGCGCGGTGCTGTACACGGGGATGCCGGCCGGGGCGGGCGGCAGGTCCGCGGCGGCCGCGGCCAGCGACTCCAGCAGCGGGTCCATGTGCGAGCTGTGGAAGGCGACGTCGGAGTCGACCTTGCGCACGGCGAGGCCCTCGGCGGCGAACACCTCGCTCGTCTCCTGCACGGCGTCGATGTCACCGGAGAACACGGTCGACCCGGTGGCGGCGGCGACCGCGACGGCGATGTCGGTGCGGCCGGCGAGGCGACGGCGCGCCTCTTCCGGCGGCAGGTTCACCATCGCCATCGCGCCCCGGCCGGCCACCCGCCGCAGCAGCACCGAACGGCGGCAGACCAGCCGGGCGCCCTGCTCGAGGGTGAGCATGCCGGCCGTGACGGCCGCGGCGATCTCGCCGACCGAGTGCCCGATCACGGCGTCCGGGTGGACCCCGCGGTCACGCCACACTGCGGCCAGCGCGACCTGGACGGCGAAGATCATCGGCTGGATCACGTCGACCGGCTGCACGGCGTCCGAGCCGATGGTCGCCCGCGGCGAGATCCCCAGCTCCGCCTGGAAGACCGGCTCGATCTCGTCGATGACGGCCGCGAAGGCGGGTTCGGTGGCCAGCAGCTCGCGGGCCATGCCGGTCCACTGCGAGCCGTGCCCGGAGAAGACCCAGACCAGCTCCTGGCGCGCGGTCTCCGGCAGCGCCCGCCCGGTGACCCCGCCGGTGCCCGAGGCCGCGAATTCGGCGAGCTTCGCGCGCAGCGCCGCGGTGCTGTCGACCGTCACCGCAGCCCGGAAGGGCAGGTGCTGGCGGCGCCGGGCCAGCGTGTGCCCGACGTCGGCGAGTGCGGTGTCCGGGTGCCGCGCCAGCCAGTTCGCCAGCCGCCCGGCGTACTTCGCGACGGCGGCTTCGGTCGCCCCGGACAGCGGCAGGACGTTCGGCCGGCTGGTGCTGTCCGCCTTCGCCGTCGTGGCTTCGGCTTCGGGGGTGGCTTCGCGGGTGGCTTCGGGGGCGGCTTCGAGGATGACGTGCGCGATGGTGCCGCCGTAGCCGTAGCCGGACACCCCGGCGCGGCGCGGCGCGCTGCTCTGCGGCCACGGCGTGTTCTCGGTGACCACGCGCAGCCCCGAGGTGTCCCACGGGATCTTCGGGTTCGGCGTGGTGAAGTTCAGGCTGGCCGGGATCTCCCCGTGCTGCAGCGCCAGCACGGTCTTGATCACGCCGGCGACGCCCGCGCCCGCTTCCAGGTGCCCGACGTTCGGCTTCACCGAGCCGATCAGGCAGGGCGCGCCCGCCGGGCGCCCGGCGCCGAACACCGAGCTCATCGCGCCCGCTTCGAGCGGGTCGCCGACGCTGGTGCCGGTGCCGTGCGCTTCGACGTAGCCGACGGTCGCCGGGTCGATGCCGGCGGCCTGGTAGGCGCGGCGCATCAGGTGGGCCTGTGCCTCGCCGTTGGGCGCCATGATCCCGTTGGTCTTGCCGTCCTGCTGCACGGCGCTGCCGCGGATGACCGCGAGCACGCGGTCGCCGTCGCGGCGGGCGTCCTCGAGCAGCTTGAGCACGACGATGCCGCCGCCCTCACCGCGGCCGTAGCCGTCGGCCGAGGCGTCGAAGGACTTGCTGCGCCCGTCGCGCGAGGTGGCGCCGGCGGCGTCGAGCACCACCGACAGGCCGGGGCCTGCCATCACCAGGATGCCGCCGGCGAGCGCGACCGGGCACTCGCCGGACCGCAGGGCCTGTGCGGCCAGGTGGATCGAGACCAGCGACGACGAGCACGCGGTGTCCACCACCATGCTCGGCCCGCGCAGGTCCAGCGCGTAGGACACCCGGTTCGCGACGGCGCAGAACGAGCTGCCGATCCCGGTCCAGGCCTCGATCCGCGGCAGGTCCTCCAGCAGCCGGCGCCCGTAGTCGTCGGCGCCGACGCCCATGAACACCCCGGCGTCGGTGCCGCCGAGCGAGCGCGGCGGGATGCCGGCGTGTTCCAGTGCCTCCCACGCCAGCTCCAGGGTGATCCGCTGCTGCGGGTCCATCAGGGCCGCCTCGCGCGGGGTGACGTCAAAGAAGTCGGCGTCGAACTCCTTGACGTTGTCGAGGAACGCACCGCGCTTGGTCACGTCCCGCACCACCGCGGCGTGCTCGCGGCTCTGGCCGGCGTGCCACTCCCAGCGGTCCGCGGGCAGGTCGCCGACGGTGTCGCCACCGTCGCGCAGGAGCGCCCAGAACGACTCTGGTGACTCGATTCCCGCGGCGAAACGGCAAGCCATCCCGATGATGGCGACGGGTTCGGGGAAGTTCATCGGCCTTCTTTCGTTCGTCCCGCAAGCGGCGGGCGCCGGGCAAGGACACCGAAGATCCGGGCGAGCCGGTTCCGGCTCGCCCGGATCGGGGACCGGGCTACTTGTGGCCCACCACCAGGGCGTGGCTGAAGCCGAGGTCGGCGAACCGCTCGACCCGCGAGAACCCGGCGTCGCGCACGGACTTCTCCATGTCCGCCGCCGACCAGGTCATGCCCTCGCCCGAGGCGAGTGCGAGGAAGTACGGCGAAACGAGCCCGCCGGACAGCGAGCCGGTGCCCTCGTCGTTGGAGACGAAGTTGTAGACGAGCACCGTGCCGCCCTCGGGCAGCGCGTCGTAGCACTTGCGGAGCATCTCGGTGTTCCGCTCCAGCGACCAGATCTCGTAGATGTGGAAGTACAGGATCGCGTCGGCGCCCTCGGGCAGCCGGTCGGTGAGCATGTCGCCGGGGTGGAAGTGCACGCGCTTGCGGACCGACGGGTCCTCGATCTTGTCCGCGGCGAGCCGGGTGACGCTCTCCTGGTCGAACACGGTCATCTCGAGCTCGGGGTAGCGCTCGGCCAGCTTGACCGAGTTGGTGCCGTCGCCGCCGCCGATGTCGATGGCGTGCTTGACGCCGCTGAAGTCGTAGAGGTCGAGGAACTGGTCGAACGCGCGGTTCGAAGCGTCACCCATGTTGTCGTAGAAGACCTTCTGCAGGTCCGGGGTGGCCGTGAGCTTCGAGTACAGCGTGTCGCCGGGGCCTTCGAGGTGGCGCAGGCCGACGTTGGTGCTCTGCCGCATCGACTCGGCGAAGTCCACCAGGGTCTTGTTGATGATCTTGTCCTGGATGTCGATGAGCGGGCCGAGGAACCGCTCACCGTCCTTGAGCAGCTTGCGGCGCACGATCGGGGCGTTGACGAACTTGCCGTCCTTCTTCTCGATCAGCAGCAGGGAGGCCAGGCCGAGCAGCAGGACGCGCGCCGGGTACTCCTCGACGCCGAGCGCCTCCGCCGTCTCGGTGACGTCCAGGCCACCGCTGTCCTCGAGCTTCTGGAACAGGTCGAACTCCAGACCCGTGCGCAGCAGTTCGAACGCGGTGTGGCCGTGGATGAGGATCCGGAGGTAGTCCGCATCCGAGATCGGGACGCTCGTCGCCATGACTTGTGCTCCTTCGCAGGGGATGGGTCGGCCGCCCGGCTCGCCCGCATACGAGGATGATCGGGGCGAAAACCCGGCGGCGCCTCCATTTCTGCGGTGGGCGCTGCCGGGCGCCGGACCGGCACCCGGAAGCGCACGACGGGAGACGCGGGCCGGGCGCGCGCGGGGTGCCGTGGCGGGCCCGGGTGACCCTGCGTAGATTCGCACCGTGACCGACGGCCGGTGTCCCAGCTGCGGCAAGCCGCTCCCCGCGCGGGCGGGTGGCCGCGGGCGCGTGTCCAAGTACTGCTCGCCCGCCTGCCGGCAGAAGGCCTACCGCGAGCGGCAGCAGCAGGGTGGCTACGCCGTGCCCCAGCTCATCGCCGACATCGAGCAGCGCGTCCGCCGGCTCGCGCCGCAGCTGCCCGAGGTCTTCTACACCGACGTCACCGACCTCGCCTCGACCGTCGGCAGGCTGCGCCGGATCGCCCAGCTCGCCCGCGACGCCGCGGCCACCGAAAACGTCACGCCCGCCCGCGTGACGGAGAACCCGCCGGAAAACGTCACGCCCGCGGCCGTGACGGAAGAAAAGGTCACGGAAGAAAACGTCACGGACGACGCCGTGACGGAAACCGGCACCGGCGAAGACGGCGAGGTCACGGCGGCCGTCCGGGCCGGTGACGAATGGGACTTCGCCGGGCTCGTCGAGCCGTACCGGCACGAACTGCAGGTGCACTGCTACCGGATGGTGGGTTCCTACGACGACGCCGAGGACATGGTCCAGGAGACGTTCCTGCGCGCCTGGAACCGCCGGGACGCCTTCGAGGGCCGGTCGACCTTCCGCGCCTGGCTCTACCGCATCGCCACCAACGCCTGCCTCGACTTCCTGCGGCGCAACGAGCGCCGCCCGCAGCGGTATGAGCCCGTACCGGGGATGGACAACGGGGCCGCCGAACCACCCGTCCGGGTGACGTGGTTGCAGCCCTACCCGGACGCGCTGCTCGCGGACGTCGCGTCCACCGACGTCGAGCCGGAGCGGGCCGCGGTGTCCCGGGAGACGATGGAGCTGGTGTTCCTGGCCGCGATCCAGCACCTGCCGCCGCGGCAGCGGGCCGTGCTGATCCTGCGTGACGTGCTCGGCTGGCCCGCCGCCGACACGGCCGAGCAGCTGGACATGAGCGTCGCGTCGGTCAACAGCGCCCTGCAGCGGGCCCGGCCCGCGCTGCGGCGCCACCTGCCGGAACGGCGCAGCGACTGGACCGCACCGGCTCACCCGACCAGCCAGGAGCGCGAAATCCTGCAGCGCTACATGGACGCGGCCGACCAGGCCGACGCCGCCGTCGTCGCCGAGCTGCTCAGCGAGGACGTCGTCCTGACGATGCCGCCGAACCCGTTCTGGTTCGTCGGCCGCGACGCGATGATGGCGTTCATCAAGCCCTCGATCGACCCGGCGTCGCCGCACTTCCAGGGCACCTGGAAGCACCTGCCGACCTTCGCGAACCGCCAGCCGGCCGCGGCGGGGTACCTGCGGCGGCCGGGCACCACCGTGTACCGGGCGCAGGTGCTGGACGTCCTGCGCATCGAGGACGGCCGGATCGTCGAGATCACCTCCTTCGAGCCGCACCTCTTCCCGGCCTTCGGCCTGCCGCTCACGCTTTAGCCCGATCCGGGCGATGAGTTCTCCGGCGGCCGTGCGTCTCAATGTCCGACAACGCGGGCAACACAGCACGCGAAGAGACGCGAAGGAGAGAGCGATGTCGCTCGAGAAGAAGAACGCGATCGTCTACGGCGCCGGCGGCTCGATCGGCGCGGCGGTGGCCAAGGCGTTCGCCGCCGACGGCGCGCACGTGTTCCTCGTCGGCCGCACCCTCGAGCCGCTGCAGGCCGTGGCGGACGAGATCGAGGCCGCCGGCGGGTCGGCGTCGGTGGACGTGCTCGACGCCCTCGACGAGTCGGCCGTCGAGGAGCACGCCAAGACCGTGGTGGTCGAGGGCGGCAGCCTGGACGTCTCGATCAACCTGATCACCCGCGGCGACGTGCAGGGCATCCCGCTCGTCGACATGAAGACCGCGGACTTCACCGGCCCGATCGTCACCGGCGTCACCACGAACTTCATCACCATGCGCGCCGCCGCCCGGCACATGGTGGACCAGGGGTCCGGCGTGATCCTGGCGCTGGACAGCGGGTCCGCGCACGGCAGCCCGATGATGGGCGGCACCGGGCCCGCCGACGGCGCGATCGACACCCTCGTCCGGAACCTGGCCGCCGAGGTCGGCCCGAGCGGCGTGCGCGTCGCCGGCATCTGGACGGCGGGTCTGCCGGAGACCCTGTCGCCGGAGAAGCTGGCGGCCTTCAGCGGCGGCCCGAAGATGGACGACGCGGCGTTCCAGGGTCTGCTCCAGCACCTCGACGGCATGCGCATGACCAAGAAGTCGCCCACGCTCACCCAGGTGGCGCAGACCGCGGCCTTCCTGGCCTCCCCGGAAGCCGGCGCCATCACGGGCACGTTCGTCAACGTCACCAGCGGCATCTTCCCCAGCTGAGTCACGCGTACGGCGCAACTGGTTCCTTCCGACGGGGTAAGACCGGTACCGCCGAACGCAGTCGGTGAGCGCAATCCGGAAGATGCCGCCCGCCTCGCGAAGGCACAACGATGTGCTCGGATACCTCGCCTTGGTCCGCCGTCCGGCGGGGCGGGGCCGAGGCGATGGCTGGGGGGCCAGGCCACGCACGTGTGCACCGGCACACGTCGACGAGGAAAGGAAAGCTGATGTCCCTGGAGAACAAGAACGCCATCGTCTACGGGGCCGGTGGTTCCATCGGCCGCGAAGTGGCCAAGGCGTTCGCCGCGGCCGGGGCTCGCGTCTACTGCGCGGGGCGCACCCGCAAGAACCTCACCCCGGTGGTCAAGGAGATCACGAACGCGGGCGGCTGGGCGAAGGCCAACGTGGTCAACGCCCTCAACGAGGCCGCGGTCGAGCGGCACGCCAAGGCGGTCGTGGCCGAGAGCGGCAGCCTGGACATCTCGATCAACCTGATCACCCGCGGCGACGTGCAGGGCACGCCACTGGTCGACATGATCGCCGACGACGTGACCGGGCCGGTGCTCACCGGGCTGACCACGAACTTCCTGACCGCGCGGGCGGCCGCGCGCCACATGGTGGAGCAGGGGTCGGGGGTGATCCTCGGCCTGAACAGCGGGTCGGCCAACGGCAGCCCGATGATGGGCGGCACGGGCCCGGCCGACGCGGCGCTGGACACGCTGTTCCGCAACCTGGCGAACGAGGTCGGGCCCGCGGGCGTCCGCGTCCTCGGCATCTGGACGGCGGGCCTGCCGGAGACGCTCTCGCCGGCCAAGCTGGCGGCCTTCAGCGGTGGGCCGGAGATGGACGAAGAGGCGTTCCAGGGCCTGCTGCAGCACCTGGACGGGATGCGCATGACGAAGAAGTCCCCGACGCTGGCCCAGGTGGCGGCGACGGCGACGTTCCTCGCCTCCGACCGGGCGGGCGCCATCACGGGCACGTTCGTGAACGTCACGAGCGGCACGTTCCCGAGCTGATCCCGGCCACGGACGGAAGGGGATCCCCGCGAACCGCGGGGATCCCCTTCGGCGTTCCCGGGTGTCTCGAATGGACTCGGGGGAACCGGCCGGGATTTCTCCGAACGTTCTCCCCGGGCCCCGCGGGGCAAACCATGAGACGTCCGCCGCCCGACGGGGGTGTGAGGCTGACAGCAGGCCGCACCGCGGGATGACCCGCGTGATGGCCCTTCACGTACCTCTCACGCCAAGGAGGCCGGCACATGGCCGGACAGGTCGGAAGCGTCGCCGTCGTCCTCGGTGGCAGCATGGCCGGTAGCCTGGCGGCCCGGGTGCTGTCCGAGTCCTACGAGAACGTCCTGGTCCTCGACCGCGACACCGTCCTCGGGGTGACGAAGCCGCGCCGGGGCACGCCGCACACCCGGCACGCGCACGGACTGCACGCCCGGGGCCAGCGGATCCTCGAAGACTTCTTCCCCGGTTTCACCGACGACCTGCGCGCCGCCGGCGCGCCGGTCGGTGACCTGGGCGAGATGCGCTGGTACTTCAACGGCCTGCGCCTGCCCTACACCCACACGGGCCTGGTGTCCGTGACGCCGACGCGCCCGGTGCTGGAGAACCACGTCCGCACCCGGGTGAACGCGCTGCCGAACGTGACCTACCTGGAGCAGCACGACATCCTCGGCCTGGTGTCCACTTCGGACAACTCGCGGGTGATCGGCGTGCGCGTGCGCGACGACGCCGGGATCGAGAAGGTGCTGCGCGCCGACCTCGTGCTCGACGCCACCGGCCGCGGCTCGCGGACGCCCGCCTGGCTGGAGCAGCTCGGCTACGCGCGGCCCACCGAGGACCGCGTCAAGATCGGGCTGGCCTACACCACGCGGTTCTACCGCCGCCCGCCCGGCTCGTTCACCGACACGTGGTCGATCAACCCGGTCGCCTCGCCCGCGCACCCGCGCGGCGCCTTCTTCGGGCTGTCCGACGAGGACACCTGCATCGTCTCCCTCACCGGGATCCTCGGCGACCACCCGCCGACCGACCCCGAGGGCTTCGTCGAGTTCGCCAAGTCGCTGCCGGTGCCGGACGTCTACGACGGCATCAAGGACGCCGAGCCGCTCGACGACCCGACGTCGTTCGGGTTCCCGGCGAGCGTCCGCCGCCGTTACGAGCACCTCGACCGCTTCCCGGCCGGCCTGCTCGTGCTCGGCGACGCGATCTGCAGCTTCAACCCGGTCTACGGCCAGGGCATGAGCGTCGCGGCCTGGGAGGCCCACACCCTCCGCGAGCACCTGCGCGCCGGCGAGGTCGACCAGTACGCCTACTTCCGCGACATCGGCCAGGTCGTCGACGCGCCGTGGGCGGTCTCCGCGAGCGGTGACCTCGCCTTCCCCGACGTCGAAGGGGAGCGGACCCCGGAGATCGAGCAGGGCAACGCCTTCATGGGCCTGCTGCAGTACGCCGCGTCGAAGGACCAGGAGATCGTCAAGGCGTTCATGCGCGTGGCCGGGCTGATCGACCCGCCGACCGCGCTGATGGACGAGTCGCTGGTCCAGCGCGTCCTCTCGTACCAGCCCGCCGAAGGCCAGGCCGCCTGACCCCCTGCCCGGCAGGCAGCACAACCCGCAAACACCTCGGCCGCGGGTCACCCGCGCCCGTTTCTCGGCGCCGGAACCGGCGCCGCAGGACTTCGAGGAATTGGAGTGTGATCATGTCCCGGTCCGTTCACGAGGCGTTCTCCGCGCAGGCCGCCCGAACCCCCGACGCGGTGGCCGTCTCCGGCTCGGACCGGACGCTGACGTACCGGGAGCTCGACGAGCGCGCCAACCGGCTCGCCCACCGGCTCGCCGGCCTGGGCGCCGGCCCGGACGTCCCGGTCGCGGTGCTGCTCGAGCGCAGCACCGACGTCGTCGTCACGTTCCTGGCCGCGCTCAAGGCCGGCTCGTTCTACCAGCCGATCCACTCGGCCTACCCGGCCGACCGGCGCCAGTGGATCGTCGACCACTCGAAGGCGACCATCCTCGTCACCGACGAGGCATCGAAGGGCCTGGGCATCCCGTCGATCGCCGACGTCGTGCTGGCCTCGGAAGACCTCGCGGACCAGCCGGCCACGGCCCCCGCGGTGACGCTGGACGACAACGCCCCGGCGTACGTCATGTACACCTCGGGCTCGACGGGCGAGCCGAAGGGCGTCGCCGTGCGCCACACCGACGCGCTCGCGCTGGCCCTGGACTCCACCTGGGACACCGGCAACCACGAGCGGGTCCTGCTCATCGCGCCGCACGCGTTCAACGTCTCGACCTACGAGATCTGGGTGCCGCTGCTGCACGGCGGCACCGTCGTCGTCGCGCCCGAGGGCAAGCTCGACATCCCGACGCTCGGCTCGCTGCTGGCCGCGCACCGGATCACCGGTGTCCACCTGACGGCCGGGCTGTTCCGGGTCGTGGCCGAGGAGGCGCCGGAGAGCCTGGCGGGTGTCCGCGAGGTCCTGACCGGCGGTGACGTGATCGCGCCGACCGCGGTCGCCCGCGTGCTCGAGGTCAACCCGGACCTGACCGTCCGCGCCATGTACGGAGCCACCGAAGGCACCGTCTTCAGCACGAACTCCGCGATCACCGCGCCCTACACGCCGGGCCCGGTGGTCCCGGTCGGGCGCGCGATGGACGGGGTCGCACTGCACGTGCTGGACGAGCGGCTCGACCCGGTGCCCGACGGCACCGTCGGCGAGCTCTACTTCGGCGGCGTCGGTGTCGCGCTCGGCTACGCCGGCCGCCCGGACCTGACCGGCGAGCGCTTCGTCGCCAACCCGTTCGGCGAGCCGGGGTCCCGGATGTACCGGACCGGCGACCTCGTGCGCCGCACCCCGGCCGGGGAGATCGAGTTCGTCGGCCGCGCCACCGACCAGGTCAAGATCCTCGGCTTCCGCGTCGAGCTAGCCGAGATCGAGGCCGCCATCGCCGGGCACCCCGGTCTCGCCGACGTCGCCGTCGTCGCCCGCGAGGTCAAGGCCGGCGACGTCCGGCTGGTCGCCTACCTGGTCGCCGACTCCGGTGCCCCGGACACCGCCGCCATCCGCGAGCGCGTCCGCTCCCGGCTGCCGGAGTACATGCTGCCCGCCGCTTTCGTCGTCGTCGAACGGCTGCCCCTGACGGCCAACGGCAAGCTCGACCGGGCCGCGCTGCCGCAGCCGGAGTTCGAGGCCGCGGGCGCGTCCCGCGCGCCGAGCGGCCCCAAGGAGGAGGCGCTCTGCCGCGCGTTCTCCGCGGTCCTCGGCGTCGAAGAGGTCGGCGTCGACGACAGCTTCTTCGACCTGGGCGGCCACTCGCTGCTCGCGATGCGCCTGCTCAACCGGATCCGCGCCGAGCTGGGCGTGGAACTGAAGATCAACACGCTCTTCGACACGCCGACCGTGGCCGGCCTGGCCCAGCTGCTCTGAGGAGACCGAAATGACGAACCCCTTCGACGACCCGGACAAGAACTACACCGTCCTGGTGAACGCCGTGGGCGAGCACTCCCTGTGGGTCTCCGGTATCCCGGTGCCCGCCGGCTGGGAGGTCACGTACGGCCCGCGCGGGCGCCAGGCCTGCCTGGACCACATCGCCGAGAACTGGCGTGACCTGCGGCCGCACCCGGCCGGCCGCCGCGCCGCCTGACCCCCGGACGCCGCCCACCGCGCTGATCCCACGAAAGAAGGTTTCCATGGTCACCCCGAACCCGTCGGCCCTCGACGGTCTCGAGCTGGACTACGTCCGTTTCTACGTCGGCAGCCTCGACACGGCACGGGACTGGCTGGTGCGCGGATACGGCCTCGGCGAACGGCCGCTGGGCGACTCCGGCCCGGACTGGGCGACCGTGCGCTCGACCGAGATCGGTGCCAACGACATCCGGTTCGTCTTCAGCGAGCCGCTCGTCGACGACCACCCCGGCACCGCCTACGTCGACCGCCACGGCGACGGCGTCTCGGACATCGCCCTGCGCGTCACCGACGCGAAGGCGGCGTTCGAGGAGGCCGTCGCCCGCGGGGCGCGCCCCGTCGCCGGGCCGTCCCGCGCCGGCCACGTCGTCACGGCCAGCATCATGGGCTTCGGCGACACCCTGCACACCTTCGTCGAGTACCCGGACGGCCCGCCCGCCCCGATCGCGGTGAACGCCGAGGAACCGGGCGCGCTGCTGGAGATCGACCACTTCGCGGTGTGCGTGGAACACGGTCACCTCGACGCCACGGTCGACTTCTACCGGGACGTGCTGGGCTTCGAGCTGATCTTCGCCGAGACGATCGCGGTCGGCTCGCAGGCGATGACCACGAAGGTCGTGCAGAGCAAGTCCGGCAGCGTGACCTTCACGCTCATCGAGCCGGACACCTCCAAGGATCCGGGGCACATCGACGACTTCCTCAAGGACCACGGCGGCGCCGGCGTGCAGCACATCGCCTTCACCAGCAACGGGATCATCGAGGCGGTCGACGTGCTGCGCGACCGGGGCGTCGAGTTCATGGGCACCCCCGCCTCCTACTACGCGGACCTGCTGCAGCGCGTGGTGCCGGAGCAGTACTCGGTGCCGGAGCTGCGCACGCAGCAGGTGCTCGTCGACGAGGACCACGACGGCCAGCTGTACCAGATCTTCGCGCGCTCGGTGCACCCGCGGAACACGATCTTCCTCGAGCTGATCGAACGGCTCGGCGCGCGGGGCTTCGGCAGCGGCAACATCACCGCGCTGTACCAGGCCGCCGAGCGCCAGCGCGACCACCACTGAAATCCGTCCGGGCAGGAAAGGGAATCCCGATGAGCCGCTACCCGTTGTCGGCCAACCTCGGTCTGCTGTGCATCTTCGACAAGGGCGAGACGGACGGCGCGTTCGGGCCCCGGCACCTGGTGATCCACGGCTGGCGGGTGCGCGGCGAGCTGGACCCGGACACGCTGCGCGGCGCGCTGGACGACGTCGTCGAGCGGCACGAGATCCTCCGCACGGAGATCGTCCGCGAAAACGGCGAGCAGTACCAGCGCGTCCACCCGCCGTGCTCGCCGGAACTCGTCCTGCACGAGCTGACCGACGACGGCCGCCCGCGCGACGAGCAGGTCGACGAGTTCATCAATTCGGTCGAGGCGGGCCGGCTGGGCGCCGACGAGCTGCCGCACCTGCGCGCCGAGCTGGGCCGCTTCGACGACCGGGACGGGGTGCTGGTGCTGATCGTGCACCACACCGCCGGCGACGGCTGGTCGCTGCACGTGCTGATCAACGACCTGGCGGTCAGCTACGCCCGGCGCCGCGGGCTCGACGTGCCCGCGCTGCCGGAGCCGCGCCAGTACGGGGAGTTCTCCGTCTGGCAGATCGACGACCTGGCCGGGGAGCAGGCGCAGGCGTCGCGCGAGTACTGGGGCGGGAAGCTGCGCGGCGGCCGGATGCTCGACATCAAGGCCGACCGCACGCTCGCCCCGGACACCCCGGCCGTCTACGCGGTGGAGCGGTTCCTGCTCGACGCCGAGCTCACCCGCGGCACGACGGAGCTGGCGCGGGTGATGCACTGCTCGCCGTTCATGGTGCTGCTGGCGGCCTACAACGCACTGCTGGCGCGGATGTCCGGCGCGACCGACCTGGTCGTGCCGATCATCACCTCCGGCCGCGCCGACCAGTCGCACTACGACACCATCGGCCCGTTCTTCAACCTGGTCCCGCTGCGGACCGACATCGACGGCTGCCGCACCTTCTCCGAGCTGGTGCTGCGGATCCGGGCCACCTGCCTGGAGGCCTACGCGCACGAGCTGCCCTTCAGCGAGGTCGTCGCGCAGGCGCCGGAGATCAACAAGACCTACGAGCGGGACGACAACGCCGTCTGCGCCATCCAGGTCCTGCAGTTCCCCGGCATGACCGAGGCGGAGACCGTCGGCGACGTCGAGTACGCGGAGGTCCGCAGGCGCACCAAGTCCTGCCAGGACACCTCGGACATCCCCAACGGCGTGCTGTGGGCGCTCGACATCCTCGGCGACGGCGAGATCGCCGGCACCTCTCGGTACAACACCGAGCAGTTCGACCGCGAGACGATGGTCCGGATGATCGACGACTACCGCGGCATCCTGGCCGCCGGCCTGGCCGACCCGAACCGTCCACTGTGGGCACTCTGACTTCCAGCAGCAGCGGCCGATATCCGAGGAGGATCGCGCAGATGAGCGCAAGCGAGGAAACGTACGACGTCGTGGTCGTCGGCGGTGGACCCGGCGGCGCGGCGACGGCCGGGCTGCTGGCCGGCATGGGCCACAAGGTGCTGGTCCTGGAGCGCGAGAAGTTCCCGCGTTACCACATCGGCGAGTCGCTGATCACCGGCGCGCTGCCCACCCTCGACGACCTGGGCCTGATCGAGCGCCTGGACGCCATGGGCTTCACGAAGAAGTACGGCGGCACGCTCCTGTGGGGCAAGAACCAGGGGACCTGGGGCTTCCGGTTCACCGAGTCGGCGCTCTACGACTACGCCTACCAGGTGCGCCGCGCCGACTTCGACGCCCTGGTTCTGGGCCGGGCCCGCGAACTGGGCGCGAAGGTGCTCGAAGAGGTCACCGTCCGCGAGCCGATCTTCGACGGCGAGCGCATGGTCGGCGTCACCTACGCGGAGAAGGGCAGCAAGGAGACGAAGGAAGCGCACGGGACGTTCGTCGTCGACGCCACGGGCCAGAACCACATCCTGGCCAAGCACTTCGACTCCGTCGCCTGGCACGACGACCTGCGCAACATCGCCACCTGGACGTACTGGCAGGGCTGCAACCTCTACAGCGGCACCAAGGCGGGCGACATCATCTCGGAGAACCGCCCGACCGGCTGGTTCTGGTTCATCCCCCTGCACGACGGCACGGTCAGCGTCGGCTACGTGACGCCGCTGGAGGAGTACCAGAAGTCGGGCAAGTCGCTGGAGGAGCTGTACTTCGAGGAGCTCGGCAAGACCGAAGAGGTCAGCACCCTGGTCAAGGGCGCGACCCGGGCGAGCGGGTTCCGCAACATCAAGGACTGGTCCTACACCGCCGAACGCTTCCACGGTCCGGGCTGGGCGATGGTCGGCGACGCCGCCGCGTTCGTCGACCCGCTGCTGTCCACCGGCGTCACGCTGGCCCTGCGCGGGGCGCGGGCGCTGGCCGACGCGATCGACGGCGTGCTGCAGGACCCGTCGGCCGAGGACGAGCTGCTCGGCCTGTACGAGGAGAGCTACCGGACCTTCCTCGACTCCGTGCTGGACTTCGTGCGGTTCTTCTACGACCGCACGAAGAACAAGGAGGACTACTGGGACAAGGCCCAGGAGCAGATCGACCCGCAGAAGCTGCGGCCGCGCGAGACGGACTTCGCGACCATGCTTTCGGGCCTGACCGGGATCAACGACATCTTCCAGCAGCGCCGGCGCGCGGCGTAGCGCCTCGAAAGGGCACGAAAATGAGTGAACACGAGATCCTCGCACCGCGGGGGAAGGGGCTCACCTACCGCGGGGTCGCCTACGACTGTGGGTCGAACCACGAGACCGGTCAGGGCCACAACTCGCGCATGGTGTGGAACGAAGACATCATGCGGTCGGAGATCGACTCGATCGCCGACGGCCTCAAGGCCAACTCGGTGACGATCTACGGCACGCTGTTCGACCGCCTCGAGGCCACGACGGCGCACGCGGTCGAGCGCGGCCTGCACGTCTGGCTGCAGCCGCGCCTGATGGACGGCGAGCAGCCGGAGGTGCTGGAGCACATCGCCGAGACCGCGCGCCTCGGCGAGAAGTTCCGCCGGCAGGGCGCCGACATCCACGTCAGCGTCGGGTGCACGCACGCGATCCAGACCATGGGGATCATGCCGGGCGAGTTCTACCACAACCGGATGGGCAACGCCTTCCCCGACTCCGACCACCACTTCCTGCGCCCGGTCGGCCCGATCGACCACGAGGACGTCGAGCTGAAGCTCAACGCCTTCCTGGGCCAGGCGGCCAAGGTCGCGCGGGCGAACTTCGACGGGGGCATCACCTACTCGGCGGGTTCGTTCGAGCGGGTCGACTGGACGCCGTTCGACTACATCGGCATCACGGACTACTACCACCCGAAGCCGAGCCGCGAGGCGTACATCGCCGAGCTCGACGCGTACCGCAAGTGGGACAAGCCGATCATGATCGCCGAGTACGGCACGTTCACGTACGCGGGCGCGTCGGAGAAGGGCCTGCTGGGCTTCGACATCGTGGACCGCACGGTCGAGCCGCCCCGGGTGTTCGACGGCTTCCGCCGCGACGAGCAGGCCCAGGCCGACTTCCACCTGGACCGGCTGCGCCTGTACGACGAACTCGGCATCTACAGCGTCGCGGTGACGGAGTTCGTCCACCCGACGCACCCGCACTCCGAGGACCCGCAGTGGGACCTCGACACGGCGAGCATGACGATCACGAAGACCATCCGCGACGACTACTTCGACCACTTCTCGACGTACCGGATCGAGCCGAAGGAGTCGTACAAGGCGATCGCCCGCTACTACGAGGCGGTCACCGAGCGCGAGCGCCGCACCGCGGCCTGACCTGGGGGCGCCCCGAGCCGCCTCGCACCGACGGGTGCGAGGCGGCTTTTCCCTGTGCGCACAAGGCGGCCTTGGTGGCGTGTGACGCACCGCAGGCGGCCTTGGGGCGCCGGCGGGTGGTGTCCCTTCAACCCCCATGGGGACACCACCCGGATCATGCCTTCGACTGGGTGCCTCGGTCATGCCGGGCCTGGCGACCACAGCTCCTGGTGGGGGCCCTCGAAAAGGGACGGGGAGCCCGCAGTGCCGAAGCCCCGCGGGGCCGTCCGGCCGGAGACGCGAAAGAGCCCCGGGCCGGCGAAGCCGGGCCCGGGGCTCGAGCGAGCCGCCCTACGCGGCCGCCGCGGCGGAGGACTCCGTCAGGCGGATGGGCAGCTCGTTGAGGCGGTGCACGAAGTAGCTGGGCTTCCAGCCGAGGTCCGACTCCGGGATCGCCAGCCGGATGTCCGAGAACTTCGCCAGCAGGCTCTTGAAGAAGATCTCGCCCTCCAGCCGGGCCAGCGGGGCGCCCAGGCAGAAGTGGATGCCGTGGCTGAAGGCCAGGTGCGGCGTCTGGCGCTCGAGGTCGAACTTGCCCGGCTCCGGGAAGTCCCGCGCGTCGTAGTTCGTCGCGGTCAGCGAGATGGCCACGTGCTCGCCCGGCTGGACCGTGACGTCGCCGATGGTGACCTCCGCCTTGGCGAAGTGGTAGGTCACCGTCACCACCGGCGGGTCGACCCGCAGGATCTCCTCGATCGCCTTCGGCACCAGGTCCGGGTTCGCCCGCAGCTTGGCCAGCTGCTCCGGGTTGCGCAGCAGCGCCAGGATGCCGTTGGCGATCATGTTGACCGCCGTCTCGACCGAGCCGATCAGCATCAGGAAGATGTTGGACCGCAGCTCGATGTCCGACAGCGTCGCGTTGCCCTCCTGGCCCGACAGGATGGCCGAGATCATGTCCTCGCCCGCGGTTTCCTTGCGCTGCGAGATCAGCTTCGTCAGGTATTCGTCGAACCAGCGGCCGGCCTGGAAGATGTCGTTCTGGTCGGTCACCTCGCCGAGGCCGGTGACGATCCCGCAGTACTCGCGGAACTCCGCGCGGTCGGACATCGGGACACCGAACCACTCGCAGATGACCTCGTTGGGCAGCGGGATGGCGAGGTCTTCGACGACCTCCGCGGTTCCGCTGGCGGCCACCGCGGCCAGCAGCCGGTCGGTGATCTCCTGCACCCGCGGACGCAGGTTCTCCATGTACCGCGGGGTGAACGCCTGCGAGACCAGCTTCTTCATCCGGGTGTGGTCCGGCCGGTCGTTGAACACCATGGAGTGGCGGAAGAAGTCGTCGTTGTACAGCGCCAGGTACGGCTTCAGCGTCGGGTCGGCGACCTTGTCGCTGCGGGCCAGGCGCGGGTCCGACAGGGCGCGCCGCGCTTCGCGGTAGCCCGTCACCAGCCAGGCCGGCATGCCGTCGGGCATCGACACCTTGTGGATCGGCCGGTCGGTGCCGAGCTTGGCCAGCAGCTTCGGCGGGTCGGTCAGTTCGGTGGCCTCGAGCGGCACGCGCGGGGCGTCTTCAGCGGACATCAGTCACTCCTCAAAGGTCTTCGGCCGAACCCCGCGCCCACCCCAGGACGGCCGCGGTCGCCGTTGCTCGTTCCCCGGCTTCATCTTCGCCGCGGCACCGGTCGCGGACACCTCGCGTCTTGCCCAGTGCCGCGGCGCGCTTCACCGGGTCATGTCGGGAACGGTCCAGCCGTCGAGGTCGTATTCGTTCAGGCACGTCTCGACGAACCGCTTGTAGTCGTCGACGTCACCCGAGGCGACCTGCCCGAACAGCAGCTCGATCCGGGTGTTCTCGTGGCTGCCGGCGTAGTTGCGCTCGTAGAGCTCGTGCCGGCCGCCGAACTCCGTGCCCACGGCGTCCCAGAGCAGCTTCATCACCTTGACGCGGGTCTCGGCTCCGATGCCGTTCGAACCGCGGACGTAGGTGTCCAGGTAGCCGCGGATCTCCGGGTTCTTGAAGTCCTCGGCGCTGGAGTTGATGTAGATCAACGCACTGGCGACGTCCTGCAGCACGATCTCGCGGATGCGGGCGTAGCCGACCTGCGTGAACCAGCGGTAGGCCAGGCCGTACGCCGGGTTCGGCAGCAGCGCGCCGTCGCGCCACGGCACGGGGTTGCGCGCCGCGGCGTCCGACAGGCCCCAGAACAGGTTCCGCCAGGCCAGCACCTCGCCGAGGCGGGTCTGCACCCCGCGGAAGTCCTCGGTACCGGTGATCTCCAGCGCCTTGGCGATCAGGCCGGCGATGAACTCCAGCTTCACCGCCAGCCGGGTGCAGCCCTGGAACGTCGACCGCTCGATGAACCCCGACTGCCCGGTGAAGGTCTGGACCTTGCCGATGTCCCCGTAGATGAAAACGTTTTCCCACGGGATGAGGACCTTGTCCAGCACCAGGATCGTGTCGTTCTCGTCCAGCCGCGACGAAAGCGGGTAGTCGAACGGCGACCCGATCGTGTTGGCCATCGACGTGTAGGACGGGCGGCAGATCAGCTTCATCCCCTTGGCGTCCATGGGGATGGTGGCCACCAGCGCGAACTCGCGCCTCTTGATCGGCAGCCCGTAGTGCGCGATGAAGTTGTAGTGCGTCAGCGCGGAGCCGGTCGCGACGACCTTCGCGCCGCTGACCACCAGCCCGGCGTCGGTTTCCTTCTCCACGTGGACGAACACGTCGCGGACCTCGTCCGGCGAGCGCTTGCGGTCCACCGGCGGGTGGACCAGCGCGTGGTTCCAGTAGAGGACCTTTTCCTGCGACTCGCGGTACCAGCGCTTGGCGTTCTCCTCGAACGGCGCGTAGAACTCGGCGTTCGCGCCGAGCGTGCCGAGGAACGACGCCTTGTAGTCCGGGCTGCGGCCCATCCAGCCGTAGCTCATCCGCGCCCACGCGGCGATCGCCTGCTGGTCGGCCACCAGGTCCTCGACGCTGTGCGGGGTGCGGAAGAACCGGTGGGTGTAGCCGCCGTTGCCGGTGTCGGTCGGCGCGGTGAGCACGTCCCGGTACTTCGGGTCGTGCAGGGCGTCGTACAGCCGTGCGGTCATCCGGATCGGGTTGCGGAACGCCACGTGCTCGGTGACGTCCTTGACGCGCTCGCCGTTGATGTAGACCACGCGGTCGTCGCGCAGGCTTTCGATGTACTCCGCACCGGTCAGCGGCCGGGCCGGACGGCTGTCGTTCATGGCCACTTCCCCTTGTCCGTTCACTTCTTGCGGGCGAGCGTGACGCCGTCGGCGATCGGCAGCATCACCGTGTCGAACCGCTCGTCGACGGCGAGCTTGGCGTTGACGCCGGCGACGACTTCGGCGGCGTAGCGGGGGAGGTCCTCTTCGACTTCTTCCGGCGCCGCGACGGTTCCGTGCAGCAGCACGTTGTCCAGGATGAGCAGGCCGCCCGAGCGCAGCATCGGCGTGACGGCGTCGATGTAGTACGGGTACGACGTCTTGTCCGCGTCGATGAACACCAGGTCCGCTTCGCCTTCGCCGACCAGGCCGGGCAGGGTCTTGCGGCCGGGGCCGAGCTTGAACTCGATCCGGTCGGCGACGCCGGCCAGCTCCCAGTGCTTGCGGGCGATGCCGACCCAGTCCTCGGTCACGTCACAGGTGATCACCTTGCCGCCGGGCGCGAGCCCGCGCGCGAAGGCCAGTGAGGACAGCCCGGTGAACGTCCCGACGTCGATCACCGTCTTCGGCGCGACCAGCTTCGCGATCAGGTGCAGGAAGCCGGCCTGCTCGATCGGCGTCAGCATCTCCGCCAGTTCACCGACCTTCGCGGTGTCCTCGATCAGGCTGCTCACCACCGCGTCCGGTTGCGTGCACGAACTGACCACGTAGGCGATCGTTTTTTCGTCCAGGAAACTGAACGTACTCATGCGTCCTCCACGACGGCGCGCGATCCCGGCCGGATCCCGGTGGGCGAAAACCAGTATCGGCCGGGTGCGAAAACCGTTGCGTCTCCTCGTTTGCACTGCACGACGGCCCGCACCGGCCCTCAGCACTGCGGGAGATGCGCCTGTTCGGCCGCGCCGACGATCCTGGCCTTTGCCGACGACGACACCACCTCCGGAGTCGAGGAGATTCGATGCGAGTCCTTTTCACCGTCTACCCGAACTCACTGGCGCACCTCTACCCGGTGGTACCGCTGGCGTGGGCGCTGCAGAGCGCGGGGCACGAAGTCCGCGTGGCCGCGCACCACAGCGCGGCGGAGATGATCATCAAGACGGGCCTCACGCCGGTCCAGCTCGGTGACCCCGACCAGCGGCCGGTGCGCCTCACCGACGACTGCGCCCCGCCGCACCACCAGGACCTCGTGAACCGCTACGCGGACGTGATGGGCCTGTCGCCCGAGGGCCGCGAGCACTGGATCGTGTTCTACCAGTGGCTGCTGCAGCCGACGTCGGACTACGTGCGGCTGGACCGCCAGGAGGCCGAGGACCTGATCGAGTTCGCCAAGGTCTGGCAGCCCGACCTGATCTCGTGGGACGCCACCATCCCGGCCAGCGCCGTCGCGGCGAAGGTCTGCGGCGCGGCGCACACGCGGCTGCTGATCGGGCACGACATGTTCGCCTGGTCGCTCGACCGGCTGGCCGAGAACAAGGAGGCCCTCGTGGCCGCCGGCCTCGACCCGAACCCGCTCGCCACGCTGATCCGCCCGCTGGCCGAGAAGTACGGCTTCGAGGTCGACGACGAGCTGCTGGTCGGCAACTTCAGCATCGAGACGATGCTGGAAGGCCTGCGCCTGCCGACGAGCACGAAGAAGCTGCCGATGCGGCACGTGCCCTACGTCGACCCCGAGGTGCTGCCGCCGTGGCTGTACCAGCGCCCCGAACTGACCCGCTGCGAGTGCTGCGGCCGCAAGAACCGCCGTCGCGTGGCGCTCTCGCTCGGCGAGTCGACGCGCCGGTTCATCAAGGGCGACTGGGACCGCGCCCCGAAGATCCTCAAGGCCCTCGGCCAGCTGGACGACCTCGAGATCGTGGCGACGCTGGACAAGGCGCAGCTGGTCGACGTCGAGGAGATCCCGCCGAACGTCAAGGTCATCGACTGGGTCAACCTGCCGCACCTGCTGCCGACCTGCTCGGCGCTGATCCACCACGGCGGCATCGGCACGTACTCCTCGGCGGTGGCGCACAAGGTCCCGCAGCTGGTCTGCGACGTCGAGGGCGTGTCCCTGCTGATGCGCCTGGTCGAGGACGGTGGTGACGTCCACAAGCCGGGCACCTACCGCGTCGGCTGGGAGTTCGACGAGCGCGAAGAGGGCGCGCCCGACGCGGCGACGGCCCACTGGGAGCTGCCGGCGAAGAAGGTCGAGTCCACGGTGGTCTCGGACTTCGTCATCTCGACCGGCGCGGGCGTCCGCCTCGACCACCGCGCCAAGACGGTCGAGGAGATCCGCGACCTGGTCTGGGCGGTCGCCACGGACCAGCGCTACCAGCACGCGGCCCACGCCCTGCACGACGACTGGCTGGCGATGCCGAGCCCGAGCGACATCATCCCGGACCTGGAGAAGCTGATCGTCCAGCACCGCCGTCGCTGACTCCCCTCCAGAGGGAAAGCCGCCGCCTCGACCTCCGCGAGGCGGCGGCTTTTCGCTGCCGGCGTTCCCGCCGGCGACGTCAAAGGCCCCGCCGCTTGGGTTCCAGTGGTGGTTGCGACACCTGAGCTGTTCAGGGGTTGCAGTGTTCGAGATCCGTGGGGACCGGCCGCCTCAAGGTCCGAGGAAGCTGGGCCACGCTTGTCTTGATCTTGTGGCGCAAGGTACGGGCACCGTGCAGGCGTGCCGGATCGTGGGAATCAATCGCCGGCACCGGGCACCGGCTGCTGCCAGACCGCCGCGCACGCAAAACGCTCGGCTGGGACACCCCAGCCGAGCGCTTGACCAAACTCCTGACCGAAGCCGGTTGATCACCCGTGTTGCAACGACCCCTCGAATCCGCCCGGCGGGCCTTCGGCGTCGCGGCGGGTCAGAGCACTTCGACCTCGGGGACGAACCGGATCCACTTGCCACCCGCGGCGCGGAAACCCTGCTCCTTGGCCATGATCTCGGTGGCGTGGTTCCACGCGAACAGCACCGCGTAGTCCGGGTAGCCTTCGGAGAACGCCGACGGCGGCTTCACCGGCAGGTGCGAGCCCGGCAGCAGGTGGCCCTGCTTGCCCGGCGTCGAGTCGACGACGAACGGGATCAGGTCCGTCGAGATGCCGCAGTACGTCGTCACCGTCGAGCTCTTGCCCGGCGCACCGTAGCCGACGACGGTCTTGCCCTGGTCGCGCAGGTGCGTCAGCAGCCCCACGAGGTCGTCGCGGATCCGCTCGACGTTGCGGCCGAACCGCGCGAACGTCAGCGGCTCCGAGAGCTTGCCCGCCTCCTCCTCGGCGAGCAGCGTGTCGAGCTTGGCCGACGGCGTGCGCGCGCCGGGACGGGCGATCGTGTAGCGGACTTCGCCGCCGTGCATGTCGATGTGCTCGGCGTGCACCAGTTCGAAGCCGAAGCGCTCGGCCATCGCGCGCACCGATCCGGCGCTGAAGTAGAACACGTGCTCGTCGTAGATCTGGTCGAAGGCCATGCCTTCGATGATCGTGGCGAGGTACGGCTCTTCGAACACGAAGATGCCGTTCTCGGACAGCAGCGCGTCGATCCCGCGGAACAGCGATTCCACGTGCGCGATGTGGCAGATCGTGTTGGCGCCGAAGATGACGTCGGCGGCGCCGTGCGCCCCGCGGACGGCGGCTGCGGTCTCGGCGTCGAAGAACGCCGAGAGCACCTGGACCCCCTTGGCGCGGGCGAGGTCGGCGACGTTCCCGGACGGCTCGACGCCGAGGTGGCGGATACCGGCCTCGGCGATCGTGGACAGCATCACGCCGTCGTTGCAGCCGATCTCGACGATGAACGGGTCCGGCCCGGTGAGCTCGTTGGCCAGGAACCACTCGGCGTCGGCGCGGAAGTGGTTGCGGTGCCCGGCCGAGCCGGAGGCCTGGTACCGGTAGCCGGCGTGGTAGCGCAGCTCCTGGGGCACCTCCTCCATCAGCTGCACCATGGTGCAGGCCTCGCACGCCCCGACCGCGAGCCGGAAGCGGAACTCGTTCTCGACCTCGTGGGGGAGCAGGAAGCCGTTCGCCGTCGGCTGGTCGCCGAGGTCGACGAATTCGGCCACGTGGCCGCCGCACACCCGACACTTCGTACCCATGGATCGGCCCTCACTGTTGGTGGTCATCGAATCCTCACTCCGCGCCCTTGTCGTCCTGCGCCAGCCACCAGTCCGCGCCGCGTGCCCACTCGACGGTCTTGATCAGCCCGTCCCGCAACGCCGTTTCCGGGCGCCAGCCGAGGATTTCGGCCGCCTTGGCGTTGTTCGGCACCCGCCGCGGCAGGTCCTGGTAGGACGCGCCGAGCTTGACTCCCGTGTCGACGTCGAGGATCTCCGTCGTCCCGGTGAGCTCCCCGACCAGCCGGACCACTTCGCCGACGGTGGTCTCGACCATGCTGCCGATGTTGAACGCCTGCCCGGACGAGCCCGGGTGGTCGGCGGCGCGCAGCGTGCCCTCGATCGCGTCGTCGACGTAGGTGAAGCAGCGGGTCTGCCGTCCCTCGTCGTAGACGACGAGCGACCGGCGGTTGAGTGCGCGGTGGATCGACCGGCTCACGATGTAGGCGGGCCGCTGCCGCGGGCCGTAGACGTTGAAGTAGCGCACGATCGTCGCCTCGAGCCCGCGCTGGCGCGCGAAGGCGAACGTCAGGTGCTCGGCCAGCGCCTTGCTGGAGGAGTAGGACCACCGGTCGTGCGACGTGCCACCGAGCACCCGGTCGCCGTCCTCGTCCCACGGCACCGCGGGATTCTTGCCGAAGACCTCGCTGGTGCTGGCCAGCACGACCTTCGCGCCCGCTTCGAGCGCGAGGTCGAGCACGGACCGCGTCGCGGCGTAGTTGATGTCGATGACGTCGAGCGGACGCGCCAGGTACTGGTCGACGCCGACGACGGCGGCCAGGTGGTAGACGACCCCGACGCCGGGCCGGATCGCCTCGGCCAGCTTCGCGGGGTCACGCAGGTCGCCGGTCACGTACCGGACACCCTCGACCGGGACGCGCGGCGGCGCGACGTCGAGGACGGTCACCTGGTCACCGCGGTCGAGGAGCCGCTCGACCAGGTGCGACCCGACGAAGCCGGAGCCGCCGGTGACGACGGCGTGCTGGGGGTTGCTCATCGGTCGGTCTCCGTCCCGGTCGGCGGGCCCGGGATGGCGTCACCGCGGCCGATGCCGCGGTAGACGTATCCGGCGGCCCTCAGCGCGGCGATCTTTTCCTTGGGGTAGTAGGCGCGGCCGTCGAGGACGAGGCAGTTCGGGGCGACGGGCAGCGCGGCGAAGTCGATGTCGTGGAAGTCGCGGTGGTAGGCCAGCACCGCGAGGCAGTCCGCGTCGCGCACGGCTTCTTCGAGGCTCGCGGCCGGCCGGACGCCGAACAGCTTCTCGGCCGCCTCCGGGTCGACCAGCGGGTCGTACACGGACACGGTGAGCCCGGCCTTGGCGAGCGTCTTCACCGCGCCGGCGGTCGGGGTGGCCCGCAGGTCGCCGGTGTCGTTCTTGAACGCGAGGCCGAGCACGGCGACCTTGCTGCCGGTGGGGTTCTTGCCCTGGCGCACCAGCTCGTCGATCGCCAGCTGCGCGGTGTACTCCGGCATCCCGGCGTTGACCTCCCGGCCGGCGGGCGCGGTCCGGATCGGCAGGCCGTGGCGCTCGGCCGAGCGCCACACCATCCACGGGTCCTTGGTCAGGCAGGAGCCGCCGACGCCGACACTGGGCAGCAGGATGTTGACGTTGCCCGCGCCCTTGGGGATCGTGTTCGCCGCGGTGATCACGTCGAGCACGTCGACGCCGTAGAGCGCGCAGAACATGGCGAGTTCGTTGGCCAGCGCGATGTTCAGGTCGATCCACCAGTTGCTCGCCAGCTTGACGATCTCGGCCGCCTCCAGCGAGTCCCGCGGGATGACCTCGACGCCGAGCGCGCGGCGCCAGAACGCCTCCGCCGCGGCCTCGCTCTCCGCGCCGAGGCCGCCGGCCACGATCGGGAAGGTCCGCAGTTCACGCAGGGCGGTGCCTTCGGCGAGCCGCTCCGGGGTGAAGGCCAGCCCGAAGTCGACGCCGCCGAGCAGGCCGCTTTCCTCTTCGAGCAGCGAGAGCACGATGCCGCGCGTGGTGCCCGGCGGCACGGTGCTCTTGAGCACGACCAGCTGTCCCGGCCGCAGGTGCTCGCCGAGCGCCCGGCAGGCGCCGCGCAGCTGCTCTTCGGCCAGGGACCCGTCTTCGCGCACCGGGGTGCCGACGGCGATCAGGACGACGTCGGCTTCGGCCGCCTCGGCGATGTCCGTGGTGACGCGCAGGTTCCCGTCGGCGAGGCCGCGGAAGATCAGTTCGGCGAGCCCCTCTTCGGCGAACCGGCAGTGGCCGCGCGCCAGCTCGTCCACCAGGCGTGGGTCGGTGTCGACGCCGACGACGTCGAACCCGCGATCGGCCAGCGTCGCGGCGATGCACGAGCCGACGTAGCCGAATCCGATCACCGCCACTCGGAACCGGTCTTGGTCGGGCAGAAAACGCATTCGCGTCTCCAATCGGGTGATACTGCCTCCGGGACCGGGCGCACGGGCCGGGTCCTGCACGAACTCGTCGGGGGCGAACGCGCGCCGACCGCGGATCTCCCCGCCGACCATGGTCCGCGCGCCGCGCCGCGGGTCGCGTCTCCTCTGTTGCTTGCGCCGCACCGCCAGAGAAGCCCGGCCGGGCCACGGCGCTTATCGTGGTGGGCATGGCTGAAGCCGCCGATCTCCCGGTGATCCGGCAGATCTCCTCCCGGCTGGTGTACGAGAACGCGTGGCTGAGCGTGCGCGAAGACGGCATCGAGCGCCCCGACGGTTCGCACGGCATCTATTCGGTGATCGACCGTCCCGACTTCGCCGTGGTGATCGCGGGCGAGAACGACGGCTTCCACCTGGTGGACCAGTACCGGTACCCGTTGCTGGGGCGCTACTGGGAGTTCCCGCAGGGGTGCTTCCCCGGCCGCCGCGGCGGCGACCCGCTCGAGCTGGCCCACCGCGAGCTGGCCGAGGAGACCGGCCTGCGGGCGGCCTCGATGGTGCCGATCGGCAGGCTGGCCGCCTGGCACGGCGCCAGCGGCCAGATGTGCACGGTGTTCCTGGCGACCGGCCTGACCCAGGGCGAGCCGGACCGCGAGCACGAGGAGCAGGACATGCGGCACCGGTGGTGCTCGCGCGCGGAGTTCGAGTCCCTCATCCGCACCGGGGAAATCCGGGACAACACGACGGTGTCGTCGTACATGCTGCTGCGCCTGCACGAGGAGGAGTGCGGCACTTCCGCGTGAAAGTGCCGCCCTCGTCCGGCGCGGATCAGGGCCGGACGACCTCCCGCAGCGCCGCGGTGAACGCCTCGGGGTGCGTGACGTACCCGACGTGCCCGCCCGGCAGGTGCACGATCGCGTTGCCGGTGTGCTCGGCCAGCACCGTGTTGGGCCGGTACGGGAAGGTGTCGCGCGCGTCGCCGCCCGCCAGGACCAGCTTGCTCGCCAGTGACTTCAGCAGCCGCAGGTTCGGCCGGTACGCCGGGTACGGCTTGAGCTCGTGCTCGAACCAGAACACGTGGTTGCGCCGGATGCGCCCGAGCATCTCGGCCAGCTCGGCCGGCGGCAGCTCGGTGCGCCGCGGCGGTTTCGTCGTGGTCTCCATGCCCATCCCGGCCCGGAACGCCTTCCGCGCGGCGTCGACGCCGTCGCGCCGGTAGGTCTCGTACAGCTCGGAGTAGAACCCGAGCCAGCGCTCGGCGTCCGGCAGCACCGACGCCAGCGGCGGCTCGTGCGCGACGACGGTGTGCACCAGGCCGGGGTGGCGTTCGAGCGTGGCGAGCGCGACGATCGCGCCGGAGCTCGACCCGAACACCGCGGCCGGGCCGGGGGCGAGGTGCCGCAGCAGGGCGCCCACGTCGTGGGCGTCCTCGGTGAGCCGGTCGTCGCCGACCGGGCCGTCGAGCGGGCTGCGCGAGAACCCGCGCCGGTCGTAGGTGATCACCGTGTACTCGTCGGCGAGCGACTCGGCCATCGGCACGAACGGCGCGGCGTCGCCGTTGCCGCTGGGGATGATCAGCAGCGCCGGGCCGGCGCCGCGGACCTCGTAGTACAGGCTCGCGCCGGGCACGGCCAGTCGGTCGATGGTGGCTCGCATGCGCATCCTCCGGTCACGGACGGTTTGGCGCCAGTGTCGCCGGGAGCGGCCCGCCCGCGCGTCTCTCCGCTTGGCCTCCGGCCCCCGCCCGCCCGTCCCGCCTCTTCCGGATTGCGGCTCCGGCACCGGCCGCATTCCGCAAGGTGCGAGCGTTTCCCCGGCGGTGCGACCGTCGGCAGCGCGCGCGGCGTCCTGTTGCGCCCGGAGCCGCCCGGCCGGGCCTCCGTAGACCCGTCACACCGTGGAGGTCCAGGTGCCGAGCACCCCACTACCGACCCGGGCCCAGCTCGTCGAACGCGCCACCGGGCTCGTCCCGCTGCTGCGCGCGAACGCCGGCAAGGCCGCGCAGGACCGCCGGCTCACCGAGGAGACGATCGACGCGCTCGCCGACGCCGGGATCTTCAAGCTCCGCGTCCCCGCCCGGTTCGGCGGGTACGAGGCCGACACGACCACCCTGATGGAGGTGGCCACCCAGCTCGGTCGCGGCGACGGCTCGGCGTCGTGGGTCGCCTCGGTCTACTCCATCCCGGGCTGGATGGTCTGCATGTTCCCGGAGGAGGTGCAGGAGGAGGTGTTCAGCACCCCGGACGTCCGGGTGTGCGGGACGCTCAGCCCCACCGGGTTCGCCAAGACCGTCGCCGGCGGCTACGTCATCAACGGCAAGTGGAGCTTCATCAGCGGCGCGCCGCACGCGCACTGGCAGGAGGTCATCGCCATCCTCGACCCGGGTGACGGCGGCGAGCCGTACCCGCTGATGGCCCTGGTCCCGATCACGGACCTGGAGGTCGTCGACGACTGGTACGCCACCGGCCTCAAGGGCTCGGGCAGCGTCACCACCGTCGCGCGGGACGTGTTCGTCCCGGCCGAACGCGCGCTGCCGATGCCGACGGTCGTGCAGGGCAACAGCGTGTCCGAGCGCAACGCGCGGATCCCGATCTACCGCGCCCCGCTGGTCCCGGTGGCCGGCGCGTGCACCGTCGGCACCCTGCTGGGCCTGGCGAACGCGGCCATGGAGAACTTCCTGGAGTGGCTGCCCGGCCGCCGGATCGCCTTCACCGCGTACGAGAAGCAGTCGAACGCGGCGGTCACCCACCTGCAGGTGGCGGAGGCCGCGCAGAAGATCGACGAGGCAGGCTTCCACGCCCGCCGGATCACGTCCACCGTGGACGGCAAGGCGCGCGAAAGTGTGCCGTGGACGCTCGAGGAACGCGCCCGCAACCGCGCCGACGTCGGTGCGGTCTGCAAGCTGGCCAAGGAAGCCGTCGACATCCTCGCCGCCGGCTCGGGCGGCGCGTCGATCTACCAGCACGTGCCGATCCAGGGCATCCTGCACGACCTTCAGGCGGCGAGCCTGCACGCGCTGATCAACCCGACGACCGCCTCGGAATTGTACGGTCGTATTCTGTGCGGTTTGGAACCGGACACCGCATACATCTGAGCCGTTGATTTCGCCGTCCCGCCCCGGCCCGCCGCAGGAATTCGCTGCCGCAGGTCAGGGCGGGGAACGCCCGGGGAAAAACCGGGAGAACGCACGTTTCGGCGGGTCGGTTCCCGTTGGCCGCCGCACCGCATTCCGGAAGATGCTCGTGACGATCGGCCTCTGGGACAGTTGCTCACCGTACGAACCGACCTCGAAGTCACAACGCCTCGTGCGTCTGGCCTTTGTGATCCCTCGGTTGGCCGGCGGCTTTGATGGAGAGAGGATGATGAATTGTGACCGGTAACGGCGCGCCGCCCTTGGCCGGGCGGCGGGAGTGGTGGGGGCTGGCGGTGCTCGCCCTCCCCACGATGTTGACGATGATGGACATCAACGTCTTGTTCCTCGCGCTTCCGCACCTGAGCGCTGACCTGGGCGCGAGCAGCACCGAGCAGCTGTGGATCACCGACATCTACGGCTTCCTGATCGCCGGGTTCCTGGTGACCATGGGCACGCTCGGTGACCGGATCGGCAGGCGGAAGGTCCTGGTGACCGGCGCCACGGCCTTCGGCATCCTTTCCGCGGTGGCGGCCTTCTCGACCAACCCCGAGATGCTGATCGTCATCCGGGCCCTGCTCGGTATCGCGGGTGCGACGATCATGCCGTCGACGCTCGCGTTGATCATGGGCATGTTCCAGCACCCGAAGCAGATGGGTGCCGCGATCGGTGTCTGGGCCACCTCGATGATGGCCGGTATCGCCCTCGGCCCGGTGGTCGGCGGTCTGCTGCTGGCCTCGTTCTGGTGGGGCTCGGTGTTCCTGCTCGCGGTGCCGATCATGGTGCTGGTGCTGGTGTTCGGGCCGATCCTGCTGCCCGAGTTCAAGAACCCGCAGGCGGGCAAGCTCGACCTGCTCAGCGTGCTGCTGTCCCTGCTGGCGATCCTGCCGTTCATCTGGGGCCTCAAGGAGGTCGTCCGCTCCGGCTGGTCGGTCGCCCCGGTCCTGGTCGCCGTGGCCGGCCTGATCTTCGGCGTGGTCTTCGTGACCCGGCAGCGCAAGCTCGCGAACCCGCTGCTCGACGTCCGCCTGTTCGCGATCAAGGCCGTCTCCGGTGGCCTGATCCTCGGCCTGCTGTTCGCCGCGATCCAGGGCGGCACGGGTCTGCTGGTGACCCAGCACCTGCAGGAGGTGGAGGGCTTCTCGGCCCTGAAGTCCGCACTGCTGCTGCTGATCCCGGCCGTGCTGATGGTGATCGGCATCCAGGTCACCAACCCGCTGTCGCTCAAGGTGAAGCCCGGCATCATCATGATGGTCGGCATGCTCGTCGCGGCGGTCGGCATGGTGGTGCTGAGCCTGTACGACACGACGTCGGGCGTGGCGGTGCTGATCGTCGGCTCGAGCATCATCTTCATCGGTGGCAGCCCGATCGGCGTCCTGGTCAACAAGGTCGTCATGGGCTCGGCCCCGCCGGAGAAGATGGGGTCGGCGGCTTCGCTGCAGTCGACCGGTGGTGAGCTGGGCGTCGCGCTCGGCATCGCCGCGCTGGGCAGCATCGCGACGGCGGCCTACCACAGCCACCTGACCGTGCCGGCCAGCGTCACGGGCCCGGCCGCGGACGCCACCCGCGAGAGCATCACCAGCGCGGTCCAGGCGGCGGGCTCCCAGCCGCCGAACGTCGCGCAGGACCTGCTTTCCGCGGCCGGCAACGCGTTCACCAGCGCCCTGAACACCACGGCCGGCATCTGCGCGGTCGTGTTCGTGGCGCTGGCCGCGCTGGCCTTCGCCACCCTCCGGCACATCCCGGTCCCGCCGGCGCCCCCCACGGGCTTGCCGCCGGAGGCCGCGCCGGAAGGTGCCGCGGAGGGCGAGACCTCCGCGGAGGCGGCCCAGGCCTGACGGTCTGGAAATCCCGGTCCGGCCGGACAGCGCGAGCTGTCCGGCCGGACTGTCCCGTGAACGAGCCACGCCGAGGAGTACCGATGGAGCCCATGATCAACGTCATGCAGCCGGCACTGGGCGAGCAGGAGCTCGCGGCGGTCCGGGAGGTGTTCGAGAGCAACTGGATCGGCCGCGGCGCCCGCACGCAGCAGTTCGAGTCGGCTTTCGCGCGGCACATCGGGGTCGACCCCGGGCACGTGACGTCGACGAACTCCTGCACCGAGGCGACGTTCATCGCGATGGAGCTGCTGGAGGTCGGGCCGGGCGACGAGGTCGTGCTGCCGTCGCCCAGTTTCGTGGGCGCGGGCAACGCGATCGCCGCCCGCGGCGCGGTCCCGGTGTTCTGCGACGTCGACGAAGCCACGCTGAACCCGCGCGTGACGGATGTCGAGGCCGTCCTCACCGAGCGCACGAAGGCGGTGCTGATCCTGCACTACGGCGGCTATCCCGGCGAGGTCGCCGGGATCGCGCGGCTGTGCGAGGACCGCGGCATCCACCTGATCGAGGACGCCGCGGTCGCCATCGCCTCCACAGTGGACGGTCAGAGCTGCGGTACCTTCGGCGACATCGGTGTGTGGAGCTTCGACCACGGCAAGATCGTGGTCACGGTGGACGGCGGCATGCTGTGCGTGCGCGACCCGGAGCTCGCCGCCCGCGCGCCCAAGATCGCCTACCTGGGAATGGAGCAGCGCAGCGGGTACGACCAGGCGATGCGCGCCCAGACCCGCTGGTGGGACTTCGACGTGACGTCGTTTTCCCGCCGCTCCACCACGAACGACGTGCTCGCGGCGATCGGCAACGTCCAGCTGAGCCGCCTCGGCGACTTCATCGCCCGGCGCCGTGAAGTCGCGGAGGCCTACGACGCCGGCCTGTCGGACGTCGCCGGTCTGCGCGTCCCGCCGCCGCTCCCGGCGGGTCACACGTCGTCGTACTACATGTACTGGCTCCAGTTCGAGGGCGGCATCCGCGACGAGGTCGCCCGCGACCTGTACGAGCTCGGCGTCTACACGACGTTCCGCTACCCCTTGCTGCACCAGGTGCCGGCGTACGGCTCGGCCGCCGTGCTCCCGGGGGCCGAAGCGGCCGCGGCCAAGACGCTGCTGCTGCCGATGCACCAGTCGTTGTCCGACACGGATGTCGACCGGGTGATTTCGGCCGTGCGCGAGTGCACCGGCCGCCGCACCCGCGTCGCGCGCGCGGCCTGAAGTCCGCAGCCGGGAAGACGGCGCCGCGGCGCCGCTCTGGCACCGTTGTCGGTAAGCGTCCCGGCGTCGGAGTGAGGATGATGGTCATGAAGGCAGCGGTGATTCCCGGGGTCAACGAAGACTGGGAGCTGCGGGAGGTCCCGACCCCCGAGCCCGGCCCGGCCGACGTGCTGATCCGGGTCCGCGCGTCCGGGATCTGCTCGAACGACGTCCTGGTGACCAAGGGGATGCTGCCGTTCCCGGCGTTCGACCCGGCGATCCCCGGGCACGAGCCGGTCGGCGAGGTGGTGGCGGTGGGCGACGCGGTCACCAGCCGCCAGGTCGGCGACGTCGTCGGCACCACCTGGATCCGGGGCACGTGCGGCAGCTGCGACTACTGCCGGCTCGGCCTCCCGCTGTCGGCGCGCGCGGCGTTCGCCTGCGCAGCGCCGGTTTCCACCGGCTTCACCGTCCAAGGTGGACAGGCGGAGTACATGGTGGTCGCCGCCGACCAGACGGTGCTGATCCCCGGCCACCTGTCCCCGGAACTCGCGGTCCCGGTGCTGTGTGCGGGGTACACCAGCTGGAGCGCGCTGCGCTCGGCCGACCCGAAGCCGGGCGAGCGCGTCGCGGTGGTCGGGATCGGCGGCCTCGGCCACCTGGCGGTGCAGTACGCGAGCGCGTGCGGCTTCGACACGATCGCGGTGTCGAGCTCGCCGGAGAAGCACGACCTGGCCCGCGAGCTGGGTGCGAGCACGGTGGTCTCCAACGGCGAGGAGCTGCGTGCGGCGGGCGGCGCCGACGTGGTGCTCGTCACGGGCACGTCCTACCGCGCGGCCGCCGACGCGATGACCGGCCTGAACGTCGACGGCCGCCTGGTGCTGGCCGGCATCGACGTCACCGAGCCCTTCACGCTGCCGCCCACGCTGCCGTTCTTCGGGCTGGGCCAGCGGATCATCGGCGCGACCCACAACGGCACGGAGTACCTGCGCGAGGCGCTGGACCTGGTCGCGCAGGGCAAGGTGAAGCCGCTGGTGGAGACGTTCGCGGCCGAGGACATCGCCGAGGCGGTCCGCAAGGTCGGCAAGGGCGAGGTGCGGTTCCGCGCCGTCGTCACGTACTGAACCGCGCCTGGGGGCTGTTGTGCGGATCCTGTTCACGACCGTGGCCCTGCCGGGTCATTTCTTCCCGCTGGTCCCGCTGGCGTGGGCGTGCCGCGCGGCGGGGCACGAGGTGCTGGTGCTGAGCGCCGAGCACTTCGTCCCGACGGTGCTCGGGTCGGGCCTGCCGGGCACGTCGTCGGGCCCGGCGGAGCGCTTCGCCGACCTGGTCGCGGACGACCGCCCGAGCGAGGGCCTGGCGGAGCAGCGCACGGCCACGGCCGGGTGTTCGGCCGCATGGCCGCGCGAGCGTTGCCGGGCACGTCGGTGGTGCTGCGCGCGTGGCGCCCGGACGTGGTGGTCAGCGAGCGCGCGGAGTTCGCGGGCCCGATCGCGGCGTGGAGCCTCGGCATTCCCCGGGTGGAGCTGCACTGGGGAGTGGCGGCCCTGCCGGAGTACCGCCGGGGAGCGGCGACGGAGCTGTCGTGCCAGCTGGCGGCCCGCGGCCTGGACGTGAT
Organism: Amycolatopsis sp. Hca4; assembly: GCF_013364075.1. GTDB lineage: Bacteria > Actinomycetota > Actinomycetes > Mycobacteriales > Pseudonocardiaceae > Amycolatopsis. Next base: position 3,690,651 of record NZ_CP054925.1, on the reverse strand, counting down.
CCCGCGGCCGTCGGCGGTCCTGAACCCGTGGCCCCCGTCCCTGCGCCTCCCGCACGCGGCGGGCCACCGGGGAATCCGGCCACTGGCGTACAACGGCGAGGCCCGCGTCCCGGACTGGGTCCTGCGCCGGCGACGGCGGCCCCGGGTGTGCCTGACGTTGGGCACGGTGGTCCCGCGCACGGGCCGCAGCCAGGTGACGGAGAGCGTGGCCGACATCGTGGCCGCACTGGCGGACCTCGACGTGGAGCTGGTGGTGGCGGTGGACGACCGCATCGCGGCAGGCTGGCCCCCGCTGCCGAGCTCGGTCCACCACGTGGGCCGGATGCCCCTGTCCCCGGTCTTCGCGGCATGCGACGCGGTCATCCACCACGGCGGCCAGGGAACGGCCCTGACGGCGATCGAGGCGGCCTTGCCCCAGCTGGTCCTCCCGGTGTTCGACGACCAGTTCGACAACGGCGAGTCGATAGCCCGCGCGGGCGCAGGCGTACGGCTCCTGCCGGACGAGATAGCCCCGGAAGCCATCGCCCGGCGGTGCGCGGAAATCTTGGAGAGGCCGGCCTACCGCCGCGCGGCCCGGACACTGGCGGCCGAGCTGGCGGCCGAGCCGACTCCGACGGAGGTGGCGGAGGAGCTGGCGGAGTTGGTGACGGAGGGAGCCGCCGAGGCGGCTTGACCAGCCGGCGGCACGTGGTCGACCTGCGCCGAGGTGGCGCAGTCGATTAGGGCCGAGGTGGCGCAGGGGCCGGCGGCACGTGGTGGCGAGGAAGGCGGCCGAGGGCTTTCGGCACGGCTGGGCCGCGGGGGCCGAGCCGGCGCTCGTGACTGCCCTGGCTGGCGTTGATGGACTTCGGGACCGCGGTGTGCGGCCGGCCGAGCGCCGCGACCGGCTCGGACATTGTGGTCGGGAAGGACCTCGGGCGTGAGCAGTCGGTGCAGCCGGGCCGTGGGGCCGAGCCAGCGCTCCTGACGGCCCCGGTTCGGCTGATGAGTTACGGGACCGCGGTATGCGGCCAGTCGAACGCCGCTACCGGCTCGACCACCGTGGTAGGCGAGGGCCTCGCGGCGTAGGTAGTCGGCGCGGCAAGGGGCGCTGCCGCTGGCCTCGGCCGATGTGGCGCGGGGGTTGGCGGCGCGGGGTGGCGGTCGGGGTGGTGTGAGTGGTCGGCGCGGTAGGGGGCGGTGGCGCTGACTTCGGCCGGTGTGGCGTGGGGGGTTGGCGGCGCGGGGTGGCGGTCGGGGTGGTGTGAGTGGTCGGCGCGGTAGGGGGCGGTGGCGCTGACTTCGGCCGGTGTGGCGTGGGGGCTGGCGGCGCGGGGTGGCGGTCGGGGTGGTGTGAGTGGTCGGCGCGGTAGGGGGCGGTGCTGCTGACCTCGGCCGATGTGGCGGGGGGCTAGCGGCGCGGGGTAGCGGTCGAGGTGGCGTGAGTAGTCGGCGCCGCAGGGGGTGTGGTGCTGCTGACCTCGGCGGAAATGGCGCGGGGGCTGGCGGCGCGAGGTGGCGGTCGGGGTGGTGTGAGTGGTCGGCGCCGCAGGCGGTGTGGTGCCGCTGACCTCGGCGGAAGTGGTGCGGGGGCTGGCGGCGCGAGGTGGCGTGAATTGTCGGCGCAGGTGGGTGGGGACCGAGTCGAGAGCGCATCGGCTCCGGCCGAGGTGGTGCAGCGGACCCAGGCCCGGGTCGGCGCAGGTCGGGCCGCCTGAGGTGGTGAGAAGGCGGCCGACGCGCTGCGACGTGTTAGCGCAGCCAGGCGGTGATGCGCTCGAACGTCTCGCGTTCGTGGCGGCTCAGTGCAGGGGAAAGCCGCAGGTCCGGGTGCCAGACGGGCGCGAGGAACGCGGGTGCGGCGAACGGGCCCGGTCCGGTGAGGCCGTTCAGCAGATACCCGCTGTGGCTGTAGCCCGCCGACCGCTCGACGGCGTTCAGCAGCTTTCTCCCCATCGAATCCGACACCGGACGTCCTCCGCCTTCGTCGGCCCGGGCGGGCCGTGTTCTTCCATCATGCTGTTTCCGGCCGCGGAATACCACCTTCAGGGGATCCGAGCAGGGGTTCGCCGCTCGGAGGCGGAAGAGAGCAAGATGGAAGATGTGCCGGTGCCGCCGATGAGGTAAGCGGGCCGTGGTTACGCCGGCGTGCGGCACCGTCTCGTCAGGCGGCCTCCGGTGTGGACGGTCGCGAGCCGTCCTGCGTCTGCGGAGTGCGGGGCGGCATCTCCCGTGTGGACGGTGCGCTGCCCGCCGTCGGCGGTGGTCCGGTGCGCGTCGCCAGGTGGTGGAGCTTCCTCAGGTGCCGCTGGACGAGGCCGATCCGCCGGGCTTCGGCGAAGATCGGCCGTGCGGCGTTGTTCGTGCGTCGACGGTGGTCTCGGGATTCGGGTTCGGGCTTGGGCACGGGATTCTCCAGGGGAATGAGCCGGACGGGGCAACGCGTCGCGAGCTATTGCTGCGCGTGACCGGCCGGTTGCGGGCAGCGTGATCGGGCGGATTCGGTCGCCTGGATCACAAGATGGTCTCGGAAGGAAAAGCGAGGAAGCGGATTGGGCCAGTCGGCCGCTTGCGTGACGCGGATTCCTCACTGCGGCACCGGCGACGACTGTGCCCGGTCACCGTCCACAGTGGGATGAGAGACGGCGGGAGCCGTGACGTCGGCCAGGGGAGCGCCGTGTGCGGCTGCGCACGGCGTCTTCCCTGGTGGCGCCCCCGGCAGGACTCGAACCTGCGACCTAGAGATTAGAAGGCTCTTGCTCTATCCAGCTGAGCTACGAGGGCCCGCGCCGACGGCCTGCTGCCGATCGTGCCGGTCGCCCGGCACCGGCAGCTTAGTCGTCGCCAACCTCTCGATCGTTCGACACCGGCCAATCGTTTCAGGTCTCGTTCGACGTAATCGGGAACTTCGGCGCTGACGCCGTCACGGCCACCGCATGATTACACTCCGTGCTCCTCTTGTTCCGGGTCGGATAACGGCTCCGGGGTTCCCTGGCGGATCCGAACCTGCTATCCAGAGATCAGAAGGCTCTTGCTCTGTCCGCCGTCGCTCCGGCCGTGGCGGGTGACCGCACGCCCGGACCTCCGCCGCGTCGGGAACGTGGCTGAGGCAGTGTCTCGCCGTCGAAATCCGGCTCCCGCTGCATCGGGAGCCGGGGCCCGTGGGCGCGCCCCTGCCGCTGGGAGGCGCGCCCACGGGTGGGGCCGCTTCGGGGCGAGCGGCCCCGGTCGGGTCCGGCCGCCGCCGCGAGCCGGCTCACTCCTGGAGCGGGCGGCGACGCGGGCCCGGGTCATCCGGCTACTCCCAGATCTGGATGCCGCGGACCAGGAACGGGGCGTTCGGGACGTACGTGCCGCCACCCGGATAGGTGACGAAGTCGCCCTCGGTCGAACATTCCTCGTCCTGGTACACCGTGACGTCGCGGGTCATCAGATTCGCGAACGACGACCCGTCGAATCCTTCGGGCAGTGGCAGGCATTCTTCGGTATTGGCCGTGCGCAGGTCGAACCGCTGGATCTGACCGCCGTAGCCGTCGGACGGCCACACGCAGAACTCACCCTTGCGGCAGCCCGGATCGGTGCTCGCCTGCGCCGCTCCGACGCTGGTCAGCACGCCGACGACGGCCAGAACAACGATGTGCGGCAGGCGGGAACGAAGACGACGTGAAGACATGGTGGATTTCCCTCCGGAATCGCGGCCGGGCCGCGGTGGACTGTGATTCCAGATTGGCGGGCGGCGGGGGATCTGTCAGCCCGCAATTTCGATTCTGTGGACAACTGCCCGGCAACGGGAATGGTTGTCCACAGATCCGAAAGCGGCCTTGCGGAAAGGTGGGGACGGTGCTACGCGGGGCCCGTGCTGCCGCGTACGACGAGTGAAACCGGCACCTCGACCGGTGCCGGCACCGCCCCGCCGTCCAGCAGGCCCAGCGCCAGTTCCCCGGCGATCCGCCCCTTCGCCGCCAGGTCCTGCCGGACCGTCGTCAGCGGCGGTGCCGACCAAGACGACGGCGGGCTGTCGTCGAAGCCGGCCACCGACAGCTCGCCCGGCACGCTGATCCCCAGCTCACGCGCCGCCGCGAGGACAGCCAGGGCCAGCTGGTCGGACATGCACAGCACCGCCGTCGGCCGCGGCGACGCCCCGAGCAGCGCGAACGCCCCGGCCATCGCGCTCTCCGCGCTGAGCCCGGCGGCTTCCTCGACGACGACGTCGCACGACCCCAGCTCGTCCAGGTAGCCGCCCAGCCGTTCGCGGACGTCGTGGAAGGGCGCGGCCGCCGCTTCCGACGCGGTCAACCGGCCGCCACCAGGCCGGAGGTGGCTGCACGCGGCGAAGATCCCGAACCGCCGGTGCCCCAGCTCCAGCAGGTGCCGCGCGGCCAGCGCCGCCCCGAGCCGGTCCGCGCAGCCGACCCGCGCCGTGTCCGGCAGCAGCGGCTGGTCGATCACCACCAGCGGCAACCCCCGCGTGCGCGCCGCCGCCAGCGAAGGCGCCCCGTCGGGCAGCGAATACGCGATCGCGATGCCGGCCTGCGCGGTGAGGACCCGCTCGGCGGGCGGCCCGCCCGGCAGGAGCAGCAGCGCGTGCCCGTGCGGGTCGATCACCTTCGCCAGCGCGTCCAGCGTCAGGTACAGCGCCGGGTCGGCGAACGCCATCGACAACGACGTGTCCAGCAGGACCGCGATCGCGCCGGTCCGGCTGGTCGCGAGGCTCCGCGCGGTCGGGTCGGGACCGGGGTAGCCCAGCTCGGCCGCCACCCGCAGGACCTCGTCGCGCAGCCGCGCGGACAGCTGGTCGGGCCGGTTGTAGGCGTTCGACACCGTCGCGCGTGAGACGCCGACGGCGACGGCGACGTCGTCGAGCGTGGGACGGCGGCGCCGGGTCATCCGCGCAGTCTAGCCAGCGCGCGGTGGACTTTCTGAAGCGCTTCAGTCACGCTGGAGCCACGAAAGGGGAATCCATGCGGGACCGGACCGCCGTGTTCACGGTGTTCGCCCTCAACGGGCTCGCGCTGGGCTCGTGGGCGTCGCGCACGCCCGCGCTGACCGCGCAGGTGCACGCTTCGCCAGGGGTCTTCGGCCTGGCCCTGCTCGGCGCCAGCGTCGGCATGCTCGCCGCCGCGTCGGTGGCCGGGCGGCTGATCGAACGGGCCGGTGCCCGAGCGGTCGTCGCCGGGAGCACGGCGATGGCAGCCGGCTCGCTGGTGCTGGTCGGCTTCGCGCCCACCGTGCCGCTGCTGGCCGGGGCGCTGCTGGTGATCGGCGCGAGCGTCGGGATGCTCGACGTCGCGATGAACGTCGCCGGCGTCGCTGTCGAACGGCGGCTCGGCAAGCCGATCATGTCGGTGTTCCACGCCGGGTTCAGCTTCGGCGCGCTCACCGGTTCGCTGGCCGCGGGCCTCGCCGCCGGCCACGGCTGGTCGCCGGCCCGGCACCTCACCGTCGCCGCCGTCGTCGCGGTCGTGGTGCTGGCCCTGGTCATCAGGGCCGTCCCGGGCATCCGCCCCGAGCACACCGAAGAACCCGTGGTCACGCCGACGCGGGCACCGATCCGGCGGCCGGTGCTGTGGCTGCTCGCCGCGGTCGCGCTGTGCTCGGCCATCGCCGAGGGCGCGGCGTCGGACTGGTCGGCGCTGCTGATGACGGCCGAGCGCGGGGTCGGCCAGGGCACCGCGGCCCTCGCCTTCGCCGGGTTCCAGCTGGTCATGGCGCTGACCCGGCTGGCGGGCCCGGTGGCGCAACGCCGGTTCGGCCCGACCCGCTGCCTCGCCGCGGGCGCCACCCTCGCCGCCGTGGGGCTGGTCGCCGCGGCCGTCATCCCGGTCGCCGCCGTCGGTTTCGCCGGGTTCGCGCTGGCCGGCGCGGGGCTCGCCGCGTCCTTCCCGATGGGCCTCAGCCTCGCCGGCGACGCCGGGAAGCGCGGTGACGGCACCGGCGGCGAGCGCGAGATCGGCTTCGTGACCGCCGTCGCCTACACCGGTTTCCTGGGCGGCCCGCCGATCGTCGGCGGCATCGCGCAGGCGACGGATTACGCCGTGGCGTTCGTCTTCGTCGCGGTGGTGGCCGCACTGATCCTGCCTGCCGCGGTCGCCGCCCGGCGGTCGCGCCGGCGGGAGGAAGCGGAGGCGATGATCAGCCGGTAGCCGTTCCGGGCACGAAATCCGTGCCGCAACCGGCGTTTCCACCACGGCCCGGGCGTTGACAGTCTCCTGGTGCAAGAGGCAAGCTGAACCCCGTCGGTAAACTGAAATGAATACGGCGACGTTTCAATTTCAGGTCGGCTGATCAAGGCGGGGGCGCCTTGATCCGGGGAGGACGTCGTGAGGGTTGTGCTGCTCGGCGGAGCGGGGGCGCTCGCCGGCGTAAGCGGGCGGTGGGGCGGCCTGACGCTCGTGCGGGACGCCGTGCCGCGGCTCGTGCTGGTGCCGGTCGCGTTCCGGCTGGCGCTGTTCCTGCAGGCCGTCTGGTCCGGCGGACCGCTGAGCGCGCCGGTGCTCTGGGGTGCGGTCGGCCTCTACCTGGTGCCGAACCTCCTGGAAGTGGCCTGGGTTTTCCGCCGGGCCACCGGGATCCGGCCGGTGTTGGCCGCCGATACCGCGTACACGCTCATGACGAGCTTCGCCGCGGCTGTCTTCGCGGCGCATTCACCCGAGCTGCTGACCCTGGCCTGGCCCAACATCATGGGCACGGTCATGGTCTGGACCCTGCTCCGGGGCGCGCCCGCCGGCGCCGTGGCGATCGCCGGCGCGCTGCTCCTGCGGTACGGCATGGCCGCGGTCTCGGGCACCTCGGCGCCCGCGACGTGGATCCTGCTCGCCCTGGTCGCGGCCGCGGTGACGGCGCTGGCCATCGTGCTGCTCGTCGCCGGGTCGATGCGATTCGCCCTCGGGCTGGGCGAGCAGCGCGGCCGGGCCGCCGAGCGGGAACGCCACCGCCGTGACGTCCACGACACCGTCCTGCAGGTGATGGAGTCCCTCGCGCTGCCCGCACCCGGCGACGCGCTCGACCCGCGCGGCAGCCTCGACCAGGTCCGCCGCACCGCCCGCGCGCACGCCCTGCGCCTGCGGCTGAGCCTCGACGGCGACGCGCCCGCCGAGCCGGGCGGGCTCGAACACCGCCTCGGCGCCCTGGCCGTCGAGATGACGGCGGACGGCCTCCGCGTCGACCTCGTCGTGCTCGCGAAGCCCACCGACGTCCCCGAAGCCGTCGTCAACGCCCTTCACGACGCAACCCGCGAGGCACTGCGAAACACGTTGAAGCACGCGAGGACGGCGAAGGCCGTCGTGTGCCTCGAAGAGCGCGAAGGCGTCGTCACGGTGTCCGTGCGCGACCACGGCACCGGCTTCGACCTCGCCGCGCGCCGCGCCGGGTTCGGCATCGAGAACTCGATCCACGCGCGGATGGCCGAGATCGACGGCGCCGCGCGCATCGACTCGGCGCCCGGCCACGGCACCCGCGTCGTGCTGACCGCGCCGCTAAAGCTGGGTTTCCCCGTCGGGTGAGTCTCGCCACTGGGCGAACGGGCGGTCCAGCGTCCACTTGCCGTCGGACTCGGAAAGGACGCGGTATTCGCAGGTCGCCGGGTTGGACAGGGACTCGAACAGGTCGATGCTCCAGCCGAAGAGCCGTCGGCACAGCAGCCGCAGCGTGAGCCCGTGGGAGACGATCAGCACCGTCTCCGGGTGACTTTCCTCGCGCCGTCGCAGGTCCGAGAGGAACGCCGCGACACGGTCGTCGACGTCCGCGCCCGACTCGCCGAACGGCAGCCGGTAGAAGAAGTGCCCGAACTCGTGCCGCCGCGCCTTCTGGACCTCCTGGTCGGCCGGGTCCTGCAGGTTGCCCCAGTCCTGTTCGCGCAGCCGCGGCTCCTGCACGAGCCGTTCGCAGGACGCCTGGATGTCCAGCAGCCGCAACGTTTCCCGGGTGCGCAGGTACGGGCTGACGTACACCGCGGGCCGCGTCCCGTCGAGCAGCCGCGCGATCTCCGGCGCGACCGCGCGGGCCTCCCGCTCGCCCTTGGCCGTCAGCGGCAGCGCGTGGTCGGGGATCCGCGTGTAGGCGAGCTCGTCGACGTTGCCGAGCGACTCGGCGTGCCGCAGCAGGATCATCTTCACCACGCCATCCTGCCCGTCACACGGGCCTGACCGGGGCGGGGCATACCCTCAGTGGCGTGTCCGCGACGAAATCCGACGTCCCGACGCAGCGCCGGGCCAGTGTGCTGCCCCTGCTCCTGGTCGGCTTCCTGCTGGCCGCGGTGGTCGCGATCGGCCTGATCGCGCTCACCGGCGGGGCCGGCTACGTCATCGCCGGCCTGCCCGACCCGGGGCTGGTCACCAAGTACGGCATCACCGTCATGCGCGTGCTGTCCGAATGCGCGTCGGTGATCTGCGTCGGGTCGCTGCTGCTGGCCGCCTTCCTGGTGCCGCCGCAGAAGTCCGGGACGCTCGGGCCGGAGGGCTACGGCGCCCTGCGCGCGGCCGGGATCGCCGCCTGGGTGTGGTTCGCCGCGGCCCTGCTTTCGGTCGCCTTCACCGCCGCCGACACCGCCGGGAAGCCCTTCGGCGACGTCCTGGACCCGCAGACGCTGCTGGACCTCGTCGGCGCCATCGAACAGCCGAAGGCGTGGCTGTGGACGGCCCTGATCGCGATCCTCGTCGCGCTCGGCTGCCGGCTCGCGCTGTCCTGGGGCTGGACGGCGGTGCTGTTCTTCCTGGCCGTCGGCGGGCTGGTCCCGGTCGCCGTCACCGGGCACTCCGCCAGCGGCGGCTCGCACGACGTCGCCACCAACAGCCTGCTGTTCCACCTGGTCGCCGCGGCGCTGTGGGTCGGCGGCCTGGTCGCCCTGCTGGCACTGGGGTACCGGCGCGGGGGCCACCTGAGCCTGGCCGCGCAGCGGTTCTCCCGGCTGGCGCTGGTCTGCTGGATCGTGATGGCGCTCTCCGGCGCGGTCAACGCGCTGGTCCGGATCGGCCTCGACGATCTGTTCACCACCGACTACGGCCTGCTCGTCGTGGCCAAGACGGTCGCGCTGCTGCTGCTCGGGGTGTTCGGCCACCAGCAGCGCGAAAAGGGCGTCGCGAACCTCAAGAACGGCACGGGCGGCGCCCAGCTGCTGCGCCTGGCGTCGGTCGAGATCCTGATCATGTTCGTCACCATCGGGATCGCGTCCGGGCTGGCCAGGACGCCACCGCCGGCGGACGCGGTCACCCAGCCGTCCACCACCGAGCTGCTGATCGGCTACGACCTCGACGGGCCGCCGACGGTGTGGCGGCTGCTCTTCGACACCCGCTTCGACCTGGTCTACGGCACCCTCGCGCTGGTCATCGGCGGCCTGTACCTGGCCGGGGTCCGCCGCCTGCTGCGCCGCGGCGACACCTGGCCGGTCGGCCGGACGGTCGCCTGGGTCGCCGGCTGCGTGGTGCTGTTCTTCGCGACGTCGTCGGGCATCGGCCGGTACGCGCCCGCGATGTTCAGCGTCCACATGGGCAACCACATGCTGCTGTCGATGGTGGCGCCGGTGCTGTTCGTGCTCGGCGGGCCGGTGACGCTCGCGCTGCGAGCCCTGCCTGCCGCGGGCAAGGACGCCCCGCCGGGGCCGCGGGAGTGGCTCGTGGCCTTCGTGCACTCCCCGGTGTCACGGTTCCTCACCCACCCGGTCGTCGCGCTGCTGCTGTTCGTCGGCTCGTTCTACGCGCTGTACTTCTCCGGCCTGTTCGACAACGCGCTGCAGTACCACTGGGCGCACCTGGCGATGAACGGGCACTTCCTGCTCGCCGGGTACGTCTTCTACTGGCCGGTGATCGGCGTCGACCCGTCGCCGCGGCGGATCCCGTACCTGGGCCGGCTCGGCATGATGTTCGCCGCGATGCCGTTCCACGCCTTCTTCGGCGTGATCCTGATGAGCAAGCAGACCGTCATCGGGCAGGCCTTCTACAGCCAGCTGCACCTGCCGTGGGTCACCGACCTGCTCGCCGACCAGCGGCTCGGCGGCGGCATCGCCTGGGCGGCAGGCGAGGTCCCGGTGCTGCTGGTGCTGATCGCCCTGCTGGTGCAGTGGTCGCGGCAGGACGAGCGCGAGGCGAAGCGGCGTGACCGGCGCGAGGCGGCCACCGGTGACGAGGAGCTGAACGCCTACAACGCGATGCTCAAGAACCTCGCCGAGGGCAAGCGACCCTCGGGTTCCAGTTGAGGTTGAGCCGCTGTCTGGGTGCCGGGAAACGGCCGTTTTGCTACTCTCGCCGTGATCTCGGGCTGACTTTCGGTAGTCCGACGGTGACCGGCGTCGAGGCGCGATCGAGCGCGCTCTACGATCGTGGGTATGGCCGAGTTCATCTACACCATGAAGAAGGTGCGCAAGACCGTCGGGGACAAGGTCATCCTCGACGACGTCAGCACCGCGTTCTACCCCGGCGCCAAGATCGGCGTGGTCGGGCCGAACGGTGCCGGTAAGTCCACCGTTCTCAAGATCATGGCGGGGATCGAGCAGGCCAGCAACGGCGAAGCGTTCCTCCAGCCCGGCGCCTCGGTCGGCATCCTCATGCAGGAGCCGGAGCTCAACGAGGAGAAGACGGTCCGGCAGAACGTCGAGGAAGGCCTCGGCGAGGTCAAGGTCAAGCTGGACCGCTACAACGAGGTCCTCAAGCTGATGGAGACCGACTACAGCGAAGAGCTGCTCGAGGAGATGGGCGAGCTCCAGGAGGAGCTGGACCACGCCGACGCCTGGGAGCTCGACTCGACCGTCGAGCAGGCCATGGACGCGCTGCGCTGCCCGCCGCCGGACGAGGGCGTCACCCACCTCTCCGGTGGTGAGCGCCGCCGGGTCGCGCTGTGCAAGCTGCTGCTGTCGGCGCCCGACCTGCTGCTGCTCGACGAGCCCACCAACCACCTGGACGCCGAGAGTGTCCTGTGGCTGGAGCAGTTCCTCGCCCGCTACGCCGGCGCCGTCCTCGCCGTCACCCACGACCGGTACTTCCTCGACAACGTGGCCCAGTGGATCATGGAGCTGGACCGCGGCCGCGTCGTCGGCTACGAGGGCAACTACTCGACGTACCTGGAGAAGAAGCGCGAGCGCCTCGAGGTCCAGGGCAAGAAGGACGCGAAGCTCGCCAAGCGGCTGAAGTCCGAGCTCGAGTGGGTCCGGTCCAACGCCAAGGCGCGCCAGACGAAGTCGCGTTCGCGCCTCGACCGCTACGAGGAGATGGCGGCGGAGGCGGACAAGCACCGCAAGCTCGACTTCGAAGAGATCCAGATCCCGCCGGGCCCGCGGCTGGGCAACGTCGTGGTCGAGGTCCAGAAGCTGCAGAAGGGCTTCGACGGCCGGGTGCTCATCGACGGCTTGTCGTTCGACCTGCCGCGCAACGGCATCGTCGGCGTGATCGGCCCGAACGGCGTCGGCAAGACCACGCTGTTCAAGACCATCGTCGGGCTGGAGGAGCCGGACGCAGGCGAGGTCAAGATCGGCGAGACCGTCAAACTGTCCTATGTGGACCAGTCGCGGGCCGGTATCGACCCGGACAAGACGGTCTGGGAGGTGGTCTCGGACAAGCTCGACTACATCCACGTCGGGCAGACCGAGATGCCGTCGCGCGCGTACGTCAGCGCGTTCGGGTTCAAGGGCCCGGACCAGCAGAAGCCGGCGGGCGTGCTCTCCGGTGGTGAGCGCAACCGGCTCAACCTGGCGCTGACGCTCAAGCAGGGCGGGAACCTGATCCTGCTCGACGAGCCGACCAACGACCTGGACGTCGAGACGCTGGGCTCGCTGGAGAACGCGCTGGAGCAGTTCCCCGGCTGCGCCGTCGTGATCTCCCACGACCGGTGGTTCCTGGACCGGGTGGCCACGCACATCCTCGCCTGGGAAGGCACGGACGAAGACCCCGCCAAGTGGTTCTGGTTCGAGGGCAACTTCGAGGGGTACGAGAAGAACAAGGTCGAGCGCCTCGGCGCCGAGGCGGCGCGGCCGCACCGTGTCACCCATCGCAAGCTGACCCGCGACTGAGGGGGCGGGTTTCCCCGTGGAAGCCAGCAAACAGCACCGGACCGGCCCGCTCTCCGCTCCGTCGAACGCCGCCTCCGCGGGAGGGCGTACGTCGGCGGAGAGCGGGCGCTCCGCGCATGCCGGGGGAACCCTCTCCGCAGTCGGCAGGCTGATCGAACGCGCGGACGCGCTGCACCTGCGCGCGCCCGAGCTCGCGTTGGTCCTGGGTGAGCGCGCGGCGGCGTTGTCCGAGGCCGCCGGAGCCGACGAGCAGTGGATCCGGGCCGAGAGCCTGGTCGTGTCCGCGCGGGTGCGGCTGGGCATGCGCCCGGCCACGGTCGGGCGCGCGGTCGCGGCCCTGCGCGCGGCCGAGCACGCCGGCTACGGCGACATCGCTGCGCGGCTGCGCATCGACCTCGCCGTGTGCGCCCGCAGCCTCGGTGTGCCGCTGACCGGGCTCGCCGCGTTGCGGCCGGTGCTCACCGACCCGGTCGTCTCGCCGGTGCACCGCGCCGCCGCGTTGACGCACCTCGTCGGCTGCCTCGGGCTGATCGGGCGGAAGGCCGAGCTGGACCGGGTGCTCGTCGAAGCGGACAAGCTGGTGCTCGGCGACGAGTCGCTGGGTGCGGACACCCAGCTGCTGGTCCGGGCGCTGCTGCGGATCGGCACGGCCGCGCACCGGCGCCGCCACGGCGACCTGACGGCGGCGGCCGACGCGGCCCGGACCGGTCTGGGTTTCCTGGAGCGGCTGGACAACCCGGCCGACGACGGCGGCCTCGTCCGCATCCGGCTGGTGCTGTTGCTGGTCAACACGCTGCTCGACCGCGGTGACACCGAAATGGCGTACGAGATCGCGGAGCCGGTGCTGGCCGAGCCGGTGCGCGCGGCGGGTGTCGCGCCGATGGGCTGGCTGCGGCTGGCCGTCGCGACGCGGGTCCACCTGCCCGCCGGTGCCGGTGAGGCGGCGATCGAGCTGGTCCGCGAGGCGGTGGCGAGCACGGACCGGCACGGGCTGTCGGCGGTCACGGCGCGGCTGTGGCTGGAGCTGGCGCAGCTGCAGGAGCGGTTCGGGCAGGCGGAGGAGGCCATCGCGTGCCTGTACCGCTCGCGGGCGGCGGAGCAGCTGCACGCTCGCGCCCGGCGGCAGGCCTGCAACGTGCTGGCCGGCGAGTTCGGCAGCGGGGAGCCGGCGTCGATCGACCTGGACGAGGTGCTGAAGGCGGTGCCGGCCCGGCCGGTGCCGGTTGTCGCGGCGGAGCCGGTTGTGGAGCCGGTTTCGGAGGCTGAGCCGCGGACGCCGGCGTGGTCGTTCGGGCGGGAGGAAGCGCCGTCGCGACCGGAGCCGCGGCAGCCGGCTTGGTCGTTCGAGCGGCCGCGGGTGACCGCGGATGCGGCGGAGACGACGTTGATGCCTGCGGTGCGGGATGAGCCGCGGCCTGTGGTTGCTGAGCGGCCTGGGGCTGTCGAGCGGCGCGGGGCCACTGAGGGGCCCGGGGCTTCTGAGCCGCGGCGCAGGGGTGCTGAGTCGCGTGGGGGCGTGGAGTCCCGGCCTGGGGCTGTCGAGCGGCCTGGAGTGGCCGAGCCGCGGCCTCGGTTTGCCGAGCAGCGGGCTGAGGTTGTCGAGCCGCGGCCCGGCGCCGATTCCCGGGCCGCTGCCGAGCCGCGGCCGGGGCGCGAGGTCGCCTCGGCTGAGCGTGGGCGGACGCCGGAGTTCCGTCCGGAGCCTTCGTCGGCGCCGATCGAGGTTCGGTCGGGGCGTGGGACGGAGCAGCGGCCGGAGTTCCGTTCGGAGCCGGTCGAGGTGCGGCCGGAGCCTGCTCGGACGCGGTCTGCCGAGCCCGGGGTTCGTCCGGAGCCGGCCGAGCGTGCGCCGGAGGTTCGTTCGGAGGCGGTTGAGCCCAGGTTCGCCGAGTCGGAGTTCCGTTCGGAGGCGGCTGAGCGCCGGTTCGCCGAATCGGAGGCTCGTTCGGAGGCGGCTGAGCCGCGGCCGGCCGAGCGTGGGCGTGAACCGGTCGAGGCGCGGTCCACCCGGGAGCCCAAAGCGGCGCCGCCCGCCGAAACCGGGAAGACCAAGTTCTCCTGGGCCGCGCTGGCCGAAGCCCGGCTGCGGGAGACCGCGGCCGAACGGGAATCGGCGCCCACCCGCGTCACGCCGGCCTTGCCGTTGGCGCCCGAGCCCGCCGCCGAGCGGGAGCCGTGGGCCTCGGAGGGACGGCGCCAGGAACCGCAACCGTCGACGCGCCACGACGCCGAGCACGGCTCGGTGGCCGCGCGGTCCGTGCTGGACCGGCTGGGCATCTCCGCGTCCGGCGGCGCCGGCGGCCGGCGCCGCGCGGAAGACGCCGACAGCCCACGTGCCGAGGAACCGGCCCGACCGGAGCCGGAGCTCGCCCCGCCGCCGCGGCCGGAGGACGAGCCGCCCTCGGTGCCGGACTACCGCGACGAGGTCGAGCCGTGGTTGCCGCGGCTGCGGATGCCCCCGTCGCTGGAGCCGATGGAGGACTTCGGCCACTGGACGCCGGCGACGGCCCCGTTCCCGGAGAGCTACGCCCGGGCGATCGCGGAGGACGAGCCCCCGCCGGACGCGGGCTTGGCCGACCTGCTGGCCCGCGCGCTGGCCGAGCACCAGGCGGGCACGGCCAGCGCGGCCGCACTGGTCAAGCAGCTCGGCTCCCAGGACACCAGCCGCCGGAACGGTCACGGCCGCAACGGCCACGGCGCCGAGGTCTCGGACTCCCGCGGCCGCGACTGACCTGCGCCTGGTCGGCCTCGGCTCAGGCAGCCGGACCGCCGCCGCTCGGAAGGCCCGGGGCGTTCGGAGCAGCCCCCGTTTCCCACGCTACCGGCGGCCACCGACACTTTGCCTTGCCCGGCGAAAGCGCAGGCCCGGCCCGCGGGGGCGCCCCCGGTTTCCACGCTACCCGCCGGCACCGACAGTTTCGGCCCGCGAGTGCCCCCGCTGACCCACGGCATCCACAACACAGTTCACCTCACCCCGCGTCCAGTCGCTGAGACGCCCCGATTCGTCGCCGACCTGCCTCCACCCGAACTCAGTGGGATCCGTCGCACCTCGACGTCGCCGACTGGCCGACAGCGTTCGGCGAACGGCAGCCCACCCCTTCAACTGAACCGATCACGTTGGCCCCACGTCGGGTAACGCCCGGCGGGCTGGGCTGGTCAGCGGCGCGGACGCCCCCTCTAGGCAACCCGTCAGTAGCTTGACCGATCACGGGAATCCCGTGCTCCGGAAGGGTTTCCGGGCCCCGGGTCTTCATGTGATCCCGGATCGCGGCGCATTAGTGTGGGGTGGCCGGCTCAACGCCGAACCGGCGCGGTGTCACCTCACGCAAACTGGAGAGTTGCCTCAAATGAGCTCGACCGGAGTCTCGTCCCTACCCGGAACCGGAGCCGAAACCGAACCCGAATTCGGCCAGCGCTCCCCGGCCAGCCCGGAGCAGATCAGGGACGACCTGATCGACGCCGCCGCGGGGCTGGCGCCGGAGATCGGTGAGCTCATCCGGCTCTACTACCGGCACATCCCGGCCGAAGAGATCGTCGGCGACGAGCCCGTCAACCTGGTCGGCGCCGTCCGGTCGCACCTGCAGCTGGCCAAGTCGCGGATGCCCGGCCGCCCGGCCGTGCGGCTGCTGAACCCGACCGTCGCCGAAGACGGGTGGGCTCGCGAGGCCACCGTCGTGCAGGTCGTCACCGATGACATGCCCTACCTCGTCGACTCGATCGCCGCCGAGTTCGCCCGTGACGGCGTCCAGGTGCAGCGGATCGTTCACCCGATCGTGGTGGTCAGCCGCGACCTGACCGGCGAGCTGCTCGAAGTCCACCCCGAAGCCGACCCGGCCGAGCCGCCCGCGAACTCCGCCGCCGAGTCGTGGATGTACATCGAGATCGACTTCGTCACCGATCGCAACCGGGCCCGCGAGCTCGACAACCGGCTCTCCAGCGTCCTCGGTGACGTCCGCGAGGTCGTCGAGGACGCCGACAAGATGGCCCAGACCGCCTGCCAGCTGGCGAGCGAGCTGGAGACCGACCCGCCGAAACTGCCGAAGGACGAGGTCGCCGAGGGCGCCCGGCTGCTGCGCTGGCTGGCCGACGGCCACTTCACCTTCCTCGGCTACCGCCGCTACGAGCTGGTCGACCACCCGGACGCGGACACCCCCGCCCTGCGCGCGGTCCTGGCTTCCGGCCTCGGCGTGCTGCGCCAGGACAGCCTCGCCGCCCGCGGCCTCACCGCCGGGCCGGACACCGCCGCCACCGCTCTCGCGCCGACGCTGCTGGTGCTGACCCAGGCGAGCGCGCCCTCGACCGTGCACCGGCCGGTCTACCCGTACTACGTCGGCGTGAAGACCTTCGACGCCGAAGGCAACGTCACCGGCGAACACCGCTTCCTCGGCATGTTCACCACCACCGCGCTGCACGAGAACGTCCTCGACATCCCGGTCGTCTGCAAGCGGGTCCGCGAGGTCATCCACCGCGCCGGCTTCCCGATCGAGTCGTTCTCCGGTCAGCGGATGCTGGAAATCCTGCAGAACTGGCCGCGCGCGGACCTGTTCTCCGCCGACAGCGACTCGCTGTACTCGACGACGACCGGCGCGATCACCCTCTCCGACCGCCGACGGCTGCGGCTGTTCCTGCGCCGCGACCCGTACGGCCGCTTCTACTCCTGCCTCGTCTACCTCCCGCGCGACCGCTACACCACGCGCTCGCGGCTGGCGATGCAGGAAGTCCTGCTCGAGGAGCTCGAAGGCACCCAGCTCGAGTACAGCGCGCGGATCGGCGAGACCGTCCTGGCGCAGGTGCACTTCGTCGTGCACACCGACCCGGCGCGCCGGCTCGACCCGGACACGCTCAAGATCCAGGACCGGCTGAACGACGCCGTCCGCACCTGGGACGACCGGATGGTCGAAGCCGTCCTCGACGAACGCCGGGAGCGCGCCGACGGCGGCGTCGCGGTCGGGATCGTCGGCGAGGAATCGGCCACCGAGCAGGGCCAGCGCTTCGCGATGGTCTTCCCCGAGGGCTACAAGGAGGACTTCACCGCCGAAGAGGCGCTGGC
Source organism: Amycolatopsis sp. Hca4 (assembly GCF_013364075.1). Classification (GTDB taxonomy): domain Bacteria; phylum Actinomycetota; class Actinomycetes; order Mycobacteriales; family Pseudonocardiaceae; genus Amycolatopsis. The sequence goes on along the minus strand of NZ_CP054925.1, from coordinate 3,673,627 downwards.
CGACCTCCGCTCGCTGGACTCGCTGACCGACGAAGGCGACCTCGCGCTGTCGTTCTACCAGCCCGCCGACGCCGGGCCGGGCGAGCGGCGCTTCAAGCTCTACCTGCGTGGCGAAGGCGTCACGCTCTCGAAGGTGCTCCCGGTGCTGCAGGCCATGGGCGTCGAGGTGGTCGACGAGCGGCCGTACGAGCTGCACCGCGAGGACGGCGGCGCGTGCTGGATCTACGACTTCGGCCTGCGCGTCGACCAGAAGATGCTCGACGAGTCCGACGAGCACGCCGTCGAGGAGCTGCGCGGCCGCTTCCAGAACGCCTTCGAGGCCGCCTGGCGCGGCGACGCCGAGGTCGACGGCCTCAACGGGCTCGTCCTGCGCGCCGGGCTCAGCTGGCGCCAGGTGGCCGTGCTGCGCGCGTACTCGCGGTACCTGCGCCAGGCCGGCAGCGCGTTCTCCCAGGACTACATCCAGAACACGCTGCTGAACCACACGCAGATCGCCACCAAGCTGCTGCGGCTGTTCGAGGCCCGGTTCGACCCGCAGTTGTCCGACGCCGACCGCGACGCCGCCGCGGAGGCACTGGGCACCGAGCTGAGCGCGATGATCGACGAGGTCACCAGCCTCGACGAGGACCGCATCCTGCGCCGCCTGATGGCCGTCATCCGGGCCACCCTGCGGACGAACTACCACGTCACCGGCGCCGACGGGACGCCCCGCGAGTACCTGTCGATCAAGCTCGACCCGGCCGGCGTGCCCGATCTGCCCGAGCCGCGGCCGAAGTTCGAGATCTTCGTGTACTCGCCGCGTGTCGAGGGCGTGCACCTGCGCTTCGGCGAGGTCGCGCGCGGTGGCCTGCGCTGGTCGGACCGGCGCGAGGACTTCCGCACCGAGATCCTCGGCCTGGTCAAGGCGCAGGCGGTGAAGAACGCGGTGATCGTGCCGGTCGGCGCGAAGGGCGGCTTCGTCGTCAAGCGCCCGCCGGCCCCCAGCGGCGACGCGAGCATCGACCGCGACGCCCAGCTCAACGAGGGCATCGCCTGCTACCGCATGTTCATCTCCGGCCTGCTCGACCTGACCGACAACCGGATCGAGGGCAAGACCGTGCCCGCGCCGAACGTCGTCCGGCACGACGCCGACGACTCCTACCTGGTCGTCGCGGCCGACAAGGGCACCGCGAAGTTCTCCGACATCGCCAACGAGGTCTCCGCCCAGTACGGCTTCTGGCTGGGTGACGCCTTCGCCTCCGGCGGCTCGGTCGGCTACGACCACAAGGCCATGGGCATCACGGCGAAGGGTGCCTGGGAGAGCGTCAAGCGGCACTTCCGCGAGCTGGGCAAGGACACCCAGACCGAGGACTTCACCGTCGTCGGCATCGGCGACATGATGGGCGACGTCTTCGGCAACGGCATGCTCCTGTCCGAGCACATCCGCCTGGTCGCGGCCTTCAACCACATGCACGTGTTCCTCGACCCGAACCCGGACGCGGCGACGTCGTACGCCGAGCGGCGACGGCTGTTCGACCTCCCGCGCAGCTCGTGGGACGACTACGACCGCTCGCTGATCAGCGAAGGCGGCGGGATCTACCCGCGCACGGCGAAGTCGATCCCGATCAGCCCGCAGGTCCACGCGGCGCTCGGCCTCGAAGAAGGCGTCACCGCGCTGGCCCCGATGGACCTGATCCAGGCGATCCTGCTGGCGCCGGTCGAGCTGCTGTGGAACGGCGGCATCGGCACCTACGTCAAGGCCGAGACCGAGAGCCACGCGGCCGCGGGCGACAAGGCCAACGACGCCATCCGCGTCGACGGCAAGCAGCTGCGCGTCAAGGTCTTCGGCGAAGGCGGCAACCTGGGGCTCACCCAGCTCGGCCGGATCGAGTTCGCGCGGGGCGGCGGCAAGATCAACACCGACGCGCTCGACAACTCGGCCGGCGTCGACTGCTCCGACCACGAGGTCAACATCAAGATCCTGCTCGACCACCTCGTGCAGACCGGCAAGCTGGAGCGCGAACAGCGCGACGAGCTGCTGGAGGAGATGACCGACGAGGTCGGCGCGCTGGTGCTCAAGGACAACTACCGGCAGAACGCCGTCCTCGGCGTCAGCCGCGCGCACGCCGCGCCGATGGTCTCGGTGCACGCGCGCCAGGTGCAGGCGCTGGTCACGGCGGGCGCCTTCGACCGCAAGCTCGAAGCACTGCCGAGCAACTCCGAGTTCCGGGAACTGGAGAAGGCGGGCAAGGGCCTCACCTCGCCGGAGCTGGCGACCCTGCTGGCCCACGTCAAGCTGGAGCTGAAGGACGAGCTGCTGGCCAGCGACCTGCCCGACTCGAAGGTGTTCTCGGCCAGGCTGCCCGAGTACTTCCCGAAGCCGCTGCGCGAGCGGTTCCCGGACGCGATCGGGGAACACCCGCTGAAACGCCAGATCATCACCACGCTGGTCGCCAACGAGGTGGTCGACGGCGGTGGCATCTCGTTCGTCTACCGGCTGATGGAGGAGATGAACGCGACGGCGACCGACGCGGTGCGCGCGTACGCCGTGGTGACGCAGGTCTTCGACCTCCCCGCGCTGTGGCAGGAGATCGACGCGCTCGACAACGTCGTGTCCACCGACGTCGCCAACGACATGGTGCTGGAGACGCGGCGGCTGCTCGACCGGGCCGCGCGCTGGTTCCTCACCAACCGGCCGCAGCCGCTGGCCCCGCTGTCGGAGATCAAGCGCTTCCGGCGGGTGCTCGACAAGCTGGTGCCGAAGATCGGCGACCTGCTGCGCGGCCGCGAAGCGGAGTCGGTGCAGAAGCACGTCGACGAGCTGACCGACGCGAACGTGCCCGAGGGGCTCGCCCGCCGGGTGTCGCTGCTGCTGCACACCTACGGCCTGCTCGACGTCACAGAGGTGGCGGAGCTGGCCGAGCAGCAGATCGGCGTGGACGCGGTGCACAGCCCGGCCGAGACGGCGGAGCTGTACTACGCGCTCTCGGCGCACCTGGACATCGACCGGATGCTCACCGAGATCAGCAAGCTTGAACGCGGCAACCGCTGGCACGCGCTCGCCCGGCTCTCGCTGCGCGACGACGTCTACGGCTCGCTGCGCGCGATCACGCTCGATGCGTTGCGGCACAGCGATCCCGGCTCGTCCGGCGACGCCAAGATCGCGCAGTGGGAGAAGACGAACGCGTCCCGGCTGCAGCGGGCCCGCGTCGCGCTCGACGAGATCACCAAGTCCGGCCGGCTCGATCTGGCGACCCTCTCGGTGGCGGCCCGCCAGATCCGGAGCACGGTGCGGTGACCTACGTATCGCACGTCCGCCCGCGCTGGACGGACATGGACGTCTACGGCCACATCAACCACGCGAAAATGGTGACGCTGCTCGAAGAGGCGCGCATCCCGCTGCTGTTCGACGGAGCCGTGGAAGCGGGGCTGGACCAGCTGCCGAAGGGCATCGTCGTGGTGCGGCTGGAGGTGGCCTACAAGGCGCCGATCGTGGTGTCCGGGCAGCAGCTGCGGATCGAGATCGACCTGACCGAGCTGCGCGCGGCGAGCTTCACGCTGGCCTACCGCGTGCGCGGCGGGCCCTCGGCGGACGACCGGGTGGCGGTGACCGCGGAGACGGTGCTGGCGCCGTACGACACGGTCGAGCTGCGGCCGCGTAGGCTCAGCCCGGCCGAGTCGGAGTTTCTGAAGCAGGGGTTCGCGGATGCCTGAGTTGTTCGTGCCGGACGCGGCCGACCGGGAGACCCTCGGCGCGTTCGTCGCCCGCGCGGTCCGGCTGGACGGCCAGACGGCCGTGCGGCTGCGCCGGCGTGGCGACGGCGTGGTCGAGGCCTGGACGGCGACGCCGTTCGAGTGCCTGGCCACCCGAGCAGTGGCCGGCGACGTGACGCCCGGTGACGTCACGGTGTCCGGCAACGAGCTGCTGGCCGCGCTGACCGTGGCGGGCGGGCCCCGGATGGACCCGGGCCCGGCCCGCGACCTGCTGTGGCACGGCGAGCTGCCGCCGTCGGGCCGCTGGCCGCTGGTCGACGAGCTGCCCGCCCGGGTGGTGTCGGAGCTGGCGGACCGCGGCGTGACGCTGGCCAGGGACAACGTCGGCCCGCACGGCACGCCGCCGGCGTCGCTGATGGACCAGGCGGTCCTGACGGTGACCGGCGAGGCGACCGAGGTCAAGGTCCAGATGCGCTGCTTGTTCGCGATGTCCGGAATGGGGTTCGTGGACTCGGACGTACCCGGAGACGTGGTCCGCGTGACGGCGACGGATTCCTGGCTTCGCCTGGACGCCCGGTACGGCGCGATCGTGCGCCGCCGGCACGCGCTGCTGCCGCTGCTGTTCTGACGAAGTCCTTACGGCGGCCACCGTTCTTCGCCGGACAGTGGCAGCCTGGAGGCATGACCCCGGACGAAGACCCGATCGCGGACTTCCTCGACGAGGTCCGCGTTCCGGAGCCGCACTGGCGGCAGGACCGGACGGGTCCGGCGGGCGAGCGGGCGCCGGAGCCCGCGGAAAGACCTGAGAGGTGGGGCCGCACGCGTGCGGCGGGCCGGGCGGCCGCCCAGGCGGCGCCCTACCTCCAGGCCGCGGCGCTGGTGGCTTGGCTGGCCAGCGGCGCTTTCGACGACGGGTCGGGTAACCAGTCGGGCTGAGTTCCCGCGCCGCGCACGGCCCGCCCTCCCTGGGGGCTGCCCCCGCTTCCAGCGTATCGGCAGTGACCGACGGAAATCCCGGGCGAAAGGGCCGACGGCCCGAGCTGTCCACACCTCGCGTAGATTGTGGAAGACCGCCTCGGACGAGCCCGGCGGCTGAGTCCGGGGGGGGCGGCTTGCCCGCCCATCAGTGGGCTGCTCCACAACCGCACCTCACCCGGCGGTTTGGTCCGGGGTGGTTTGTTCCCGTCAGGGGGGTGTTCGAGGACTGCGGCTCGCGCGGCGGTCGGGTCCGGGGTGGGTTGCTCCACCAGCGGGCTGCTCGACAACCGCGCCTCATCCGGCGGTCCGGACCTCGCAGCTCAACGACCGTGTACCAGTGGGCAGAGTGAGGCTGAAAGCCTCGTCCCAGCGTCCGGTGGCATTCGGCATGCACTCCCGGTGCACCTCCCATGTCCAGCATCGTGGCCGGCCAGCAGCGCCTTCGACGACCGCTCGGGCAACCAGCCGGGCTGAGCTCCCGCGCCGCGCAGAACCCGCCCTCCCTGGGGGCTGCCCCCGCTTCCAGCGTATCGGCAGCGACCGACGAAAAGGTCGGACGAAGGGGCCGACGGCTCGAGTTGTCCCCACGCCACGGGCATTGTGGAAGGGTGCCTCGGACAAGCCCGGCGGCTGAGTTCGCGGGTAGCTCGCCCTCCACGAGCGGGCAGCTCGACGACGGCACCTCAGACGAGCCAGACGGCCGAATCTGCGGGCAGCTTCTCCTCCACGAGCCAGGCGGCCGAATCTGCCGGCAGCTTGCCCTCCACGAGCGGGCAGCTCGACGACAGCACCTCAGACCAGCCAAGCAGCCGCATCCGCCGGCAGTTTCCCCTCCACCAGCGGGCTGCTCGACAACAGCACCTCACCAGGCGGCAGCGCAATCGGCGAAGCCGACGTGTTCAAAGCGCACACCAGCCCACCCCCGCGCCGCCGGAAGGCGAAACAGCCCGCCGGGGCGCCGTACCACTCCAGCTCGTCGCCGCTGAACGCCGGGTGCGTCTTCCGCAGCTCGATCGCTGCGCGGTACAGGGACAGCGTCGAGTCCGCGTCCTCGATCTGCTTCTCCACCGTCAGCCCCGCCCACGATGCCGGCATCGGCAGCCACGTGCGGGGGTTGCGCGAGAAGCCGAACGGCGGCAGATCGCCCTCCCACGGCAGGGGGACCCGGGCGACGTCGCGGCCGAACTCGGGGCCGCTCGTCTTCGCTCGTGGGTCCGCCATGTCCGATGCGGCCAGCTCGACGTTCGCCAGCCCCAGCTCTTCGCCGTTGTACAGGTAGATCGCGCCCGGCAGGGCCAGCTCGACCAGGGCCATCGCCCTCGCTCGGCGGACTCCGGTGGCGCCGCCGCCGTAGCGGCTGACCTGGCGCCAGACGTCGTGGTTGCCCAGCGTCCAGGTCGCCGGGGCGCCCGTTCGGGCCGGGACTGCCAGGGACCGCTCGATGGCCGTGCGCATCGCGTCGGCGTCGAAGTGGGTGAGCACCAGGCGGAAGTTGAACGCCAGGTGCAGCTCGTCCGGCCGCAGGTAGCGCGACAGGCGCTCCTCGTCGGTCACCCAGATCTCGCCGACCGCCATCGCGTCCGGGAACTCGTCGAGCACCTTGCGGATCATCTGGTGGATCTCGTGGACGCCGTCGTTGTCCCAGCGCGGGTCGTAGTAGTGGCTCGGCCCCAGCGCGTCCGCGCGCGGGTCCATGTCCGGCAGGCCGGGCGGCTTCGCCATGCCGTGGGCGACGTCGATGCGGAAGCCGTCGACGCCGCGTTCCAGCCAGAACCGCAGGGTGCGTTCCAGGTCGGCGGCGACCTCGGGATTGGCCCAGTTCAGGTCCGGCTGCTGCGGCGCGAACAGGTGCAGGTACCACTGGCCGTCCGGCACGCGCGTCCAGGCCGGGCCGCCGAAGGCGCTGACCCAGTTGTTCGGCGGGTCCTCGCCCTTCGGGCCGACACCGTCGCGGAAGACGTACCGGTCGCGCTCCGGGCTGCCCGGCGCCGCGGCCATCGCCGACTTGAACCAGGCGTGCTGGTTGCTGGTGTGGTTGGGGACGACGTCGACGGTCACCTTGATGCCGCGCTTGTGCGCCTCGGTGAGCAGCACGTCGAAGTCGCCGAGGGTGCCGAACATCGGGTCGACGTCCCGCGGGTCGGCGATGTCGTAGCCGTGGTCGGCCATGGGGGAGCGGTAGAACGGCGTCAGCCACAGCGCGTCGACGCCCAGCAGCTCCAGGTAACCGAGCCGGGCGTGGATGCCTTCCAGGTCCCCGACGCCGTCACCGTCCGAATCGGCGAACGAGCGCACGTAGACCTGGTAGAAGACGGCATCGCGCCACCAGGCTTCCTGTCTCATACGAAGCTGTTCATCATGCTGTGCGCCGCCATCTCCAGGTAGGCCCACAGCTGCCCCCGGTAGGGTTCTTCGAGGTTTTCTTCGTCGACGGCGATCCGGATGCACCGCAGCCAGGCGTCCCGCTCGAGCGGCCCGATCTTGAACGGCGCGTGCCGCATCCGCAGCCGCGGGTGGCCGCGCTGGTCGGAGTAGGTGTGCGGGCCGCCCCAGTACTGGATGAGGAACAGCCGGAACCGCTCCTCGGCCGGCCCGAGGTCCTCCTCGGGGTAGAGGGGGCGCAGGATCTCGTCGCGCGCGACCTCCTCGTAGAACCGCCCGACGATCCGGCGGAAGGTCGGTTCGCCGCCGACCGCTTCGTAGAGGTTCGCCGGTTCGCTCACTGCAGACACGCCTTCCATTTTGCCCTTGGGGTACGGCTTCCCGACGCCCGGTCCGGTGATGCCGGATGGTCGCAAATCCGTTTCCCAGCGTAACCGCGGCTCACGGCAGCATGCGGACGATGCGCGGCGAGCGGGGCCGCGGCATCCGCACCCCCGGACGCCGCGGCTCGCTCGAGCCGAGTCACTTCTTTTCGGCCGCCGGGGCCGCGGGCGGGAACAGGCGGCCGAGCGGCGGGTCGAAGCCCGCCTCCTCCAGGGCCGCCAGCAGCTGGGCCCGCAGCGCCCGCTGCACCGCCCACTGCTTGCCCGGGCGGACCTTCACCGTCAGGCGCAGCTGGATGCCCTCCGGTGTGACGCTTTCCACACCCAGCATCTCCGGCGGCTCGAGGACGTTGTCCTTCAGCGCGTCACCCTCCGTGGCCGCCGAGGCCGCGTCCGCGAGCACCGTCGCCGCGCGCTCGACGTCCGCCGTGTAGCCAAGGGGAACGTCGACCACGGCCACCGCGAAGCCCTGGCTCGAGTTGCCGACGCGCAGCACTTCGCCGTTGCGGACGTACCAGACCGTGCCCTTGACGTCGCGCAACGTCGTGATCCGCAGGCCGACGGACTCGACCGTGCCGGACGCTTCGCCGACGTCCACGACGTCACCCACGCCGTACTGGTCCTCGACCATCATGAAGATCCCGGACAGGAAGTCCTTGACCAGGTTCTGCGCGCCGAACCCGATGGCGACGCCGATGATGCCCGCCGAGGCGATGATCGGGCCCAGGTTGATGCCGAGTTCGCCCAGCACGAGGATGAACGCCAGGCCGTAGATCAGGAACGTCGCCATCGACTTCAGCACCGAGCCGATGGTCTTCGCGCGCTGGCGGCGCCGTTCGATCACCGCGGAGCCGAGCACCTCCGGCGCGCGCTCGCGCAGGGGCCGCAGCATCGACGGGAGCTTGCCGCCCGTCTTCGGCAGCGTCGTGACGCGGTTGATCAGCCGCCGCACCAGCATGCGGACCAGGAACGCGATGACGATGATCATCAGGATCTTGACCGGCTTGGTGATCAGCCAGTTCGCCGAGCCCGCCAGCCACGCGTTGTTCGTGACGTCGTACACCTGGTAACAGAACGTGCTGGGGTCCTTCAGGCACGGCGGCGGATCGGCGGAGGGGAGCAGGGAGAGCACGGGGTTCAGTTCATCCTTCCGATCGGGTCGGGCACCCCAACGCCGAGTGGATGTTGGGTCGCGTGGATGTGACACGTCTTGTAACACACGTGCGCTGGGGGCCTGTTCTGTGGTCGACTATGCCTACGCCCCTGGAGGTGGTCGAGTGCCAGACCGACAACCCAGCCCCCGCGGCGTCTCCGGCCAAGCCACGGCCGACGAGGCGCCAGAGGTGGTTCTGCGTGCCTATCCGGGGGGTTCCGCATCCGGCGGAACCGTCCCGGCCGGGCCGGGGACCCGCCCAGGGGGAGTGACCCGCCCGCCCGGACAGCGTAGTAGAGGCCGTGATCCGGCTGCCCCGGCCTGGGGCCGGCGCCGGGTGCTCCTGCTCAACGCCACCTTCGAGCCGCTGACGGCGTTGCCGCTGCGGCGCGCCGTCGTGCTCGTGATGTGCGGCAAGGCCGAAGTGGTCCACGGTGACCCCGGCGGGATCGAGCTGCACTCGGCGAAGGTCTCGCTGCCGGTGCCCTCGGTGATCCGCCTCAGCACGTACGTGCGCGTACCGTATCGCGCGCAGGTACCGCTGACCCGTGCGGGGCTGATGCACCGCGACCGGTACCGCTGCGCCTACTGCGGAGGACGGGCCGAGACGATCGACCACGTCGTCCCGCGCAGCCGGGGCGGCCCCCACAGCTGGACCAACTGCGTCGCCTGCTGCGCCAAGTGCAACCACCGCAAGGCGGACCGGCTGCTCTCGGAGATCGGCTGGCGGCTGCGGATCGTCCCGCGGGCGCCCCACGGCCCGCACTGGCGGCTGCTCGCCCACTCCAAGGAGGCCGACCCGCTCTGGCGGCCGTACCTCGGCTCCGCCGCCTGATGCACGGGGGTGGAGCCCCCTGGACAAGCCGGCGCCCCGGCTGCCTGTGCGGCGGCCGGGGCGAGCCGGGTGCTTGCGCTCAGGTGGTGCGCGTCCCTGGAGTACGGGTCAGGCAGCGAGCGTGTAGTCGCTCTGGCAGGTGACGCGAGTGCCCATGGTGACGCGCGTGCCGCGCGTGACCCGGGTGCCTCGCGTGACGCGGGTGCCGCAGGTGACTCGCGTGCCGGCCGTCACACGCGTGCCCATCGTGACGCGCGTGCCACGCGTGACCCGGGTCCCTCGGGTGACTCGCGTGCCCGCCGTCACCCGGGTGCCCGCCGTGACCCGCGTTCCGGCTGTCACGCGTGTACCGCGAGTGACGCGTGTACCGCGGGTAACCCTTGTGCCCGCCGTCACACGCGTTCCGGGCACGAATTCGGTGTCGCTCGGTGACGAGAAGGTCTCGGTGATCGCCTGTGCGGGCGTGTGGACGCTGTTCATGGCAAGGCCTCCTGGGACCGGTGCGTTACCTGCTGGGGCTGGGGAGCGGGGCGCAAGGCCCGTACAGGTGAAAAAGCTACGAGGATTTCAAGGCCCGGACAAGACGACAGCGGCGGGTGCGGCCGCCTGTACGTTGAGTTGCAACCTTTCGGCCCGACGGTCTTCGCCCCAACGTTCCAGTGGCCGCGAGCCAAGCGGCGGACGGCGGTCGGCTTACGACGAACGGTCGAGTGCGCCGCGCGCGGTGGGTGCGGAGGTCATCCGATACGCTCAGCGCCGTGAACGTTGTCGAGACGATCGTGGTCTTCGCCGTGATCCCGCTGGCCATCTACGGCCTCGCCGGGCTGCTGACGCTCCGGCGCCGGTCCGGCGGTGCCCCGCGGCACCGGTCCGGCCAGGCCTGGGAGTACCCGGCCATGTGGTGGAGCGCCAACCCCGAAGGGGCGGGCACCGCCCACCGGCACGCCGGTATCGAGAACAGCGCGCCCGAGGGCGCTCCGACCGCGGCGGGAGGCGCTCGTGGCAACTGGTGAGCTGACGAAGCGCGTCGACGAGTCCGAGCTGGGCTACGGCGAGGCGCTGATGGCCACCGGACGGGTGTCCGCGGCCAAGATGTACGAGCCGGAGGCGCCGTCCGGGCCGTTCAACACGCGGCAGCTGGCCCGCCTCGACGAGGCCCTGACGTTCGCTTCGCGCGAGACCGGGCTGGACTTCAGCCTGTACCTCGGCGAGCTCGGGGCCGAGAGCCGGGTGACGGCGGAGAAGCTGCACGCGACGACGGCCGATCCGGCGAACTCGGTGCTGATCGCGGTTTCGCCGGGTGAGCGGGTCATCGAGATCGTGACCGGCAAGGCGGCGCACCTGCGCCTGCCGGACCGCGGCGCCAAGCTGGCGGTGGCGAGCATGGTGGCCTCGTTCAAGGAGGGCGACCTGATCCGCGGACTGGTCAACGGCCTGGTGAACGCGCTGCGCATGCTGTCCGACCAGGCGGGCCCCGCGCCGCGCTGATCTTCGGAAGTGATCGGCCCGCGCCCCGCTGATCTTCGCAAGCGAACGGCCCCGCACCTGCTGGTGCGGGGCCGTTTCGCGTTCGGACCTGGGGTTTGGCTCGGTATCCCCAGGGCTGGGGTGTTGTGGACAACCGGTGGGCGGCCGGCGGTCGGTTGCCGGTTTTTGTCGGTTGGGCTCGATACGCTGGAAGCGGGGGCAGCCCCCAGGGAGGGCGGGTCGTGCCGGGGCGGCGCTGCTGAGGGGCTATGCCCCAGCGGGCCATGCCGGGGGCCGGGCCGTGCCGGAGCACGACCCGACCCCGGGAACTCAGGCCTGGGCGTCGAAGTCCCGCGCCGCCAAAGCCCGGACGATCCCCGCGCGGCCTTCCGAAACCAACCGGCGCAAAGCCTGGGGGTGCTCACCCTTCAGCCACTCGTCCGAGGCCGTCACCGTCTCCGGGGCCACCGCCCATGACGGGTACAGCCCGATCGCGATCGGCTGGGCCCGCTCGCTCGAACGGCGCTGCCACACCTCGTCGATCACCTCGAAGTACTTCGCCACGTACGACCCCAGCAGCGCCTTCTGGCCCGGGTGGGAGAAGCCCGAGATGAGCGAGTCGCTCACCGCGTTCGGGAGCTCGTCGTCGTACACCGCTCGCTGCCACGCGTCCGCCTTGGCCTCCGGTTCCGGGCGGAGGGCGCGGGCTCGCTCGGCCTGGCGGCGACCGGTGGCCGTGTTGTCGCGCTTGAGCTCGGCGTCGATCTCCGGTGCTGCCGCCTTCCCGTGGGCCACCAGTGCGTGCAGGAGGCGCCAGCGCAGGTCCGTGTCCACCGTCAGGCCCTCCAGCGGGGCCGAACCGTCCAGCCAACCGGACAGCACCGCCAGCGTGGCGTCGTCCAGCACCGAGCCGGCCAGCGAGTTCACGAACGCCAGCTGGTGGTCCGAACCCGGCTCGGCGCCCCGGACCAGCTCCAGCAGCCGCGCGGTGAACGCCGGCCACCCGCGAGAGACCGCCCACTCCTGCTCCGCGTACGAGTTCAGCGCCGTCTGGGCCTGCAGCAGCAGGCGCTGGACCACGCCGACCTCGGACTCCGTGTGGATCCCTCGCTGGACCAGCGTCACGAAGTCGCGGGCCTTCAGCTCGGCCTCGCGGGTCATCTCCCACGCCGCCGACCAGCACAGGGTGCGCGGGAGGGGCTCGGTGATGTCCGCGATGCGGTCGATCAGCGTCGTCAGGGACGCCGGGTCGAGGCGCATCGTGCAGTACGTCAGGTCGTCGTCGTTGACCAGGACCAGTTTGCCCGCCGGGCGGCCGACCAGGTCCGGTACCTCGGTGCGCTCGCCGTCGACGTCCAGCTCGACGCGCTGGGTCCGGACGATCTTGCCGGACGCGTCCTCGTCGTAGACACCCACGGCCACGCGGTGCGTGCGCAGCTCGCCGGCGCCCGGCTTCGCGCCCGACTGCACGACGGCGAACGAGGTGAACGTGCCGTCCGCGCCGACCTCGTAGCGCGGGCTCAGCGAGTTGAGCCCGGTCGTCTCCAGCCACTGCGCGCTCCACCACGACAGGTCGCGGCCGGACGCCTCCTCCAGCGCGCCGAGCAGGTCGGCCAGCGTGGCGTTGCCCCAGGCGTGCTTGCCGAAGTACACCTTGAGGCCGTCGAGGAAGTGGTCGAGGCCGACGTAGGCGACGAGCTGCTTGAGCACGCTCGCGCCCTTGGCGTAGGTGATGCCGTCGAAGTTGACCTCGACCGCGTGCAGGTCGACGATGTCGGCCGCGATCGGGTGCGTCGAGGGCAGCTGGTCCTGCCGGTACGCCCACGACTTCTCGATGTTCGCGAAGCTCGTCCAGGCGTTCTTGTACTCGGTCGCCTCGGCCTGGGCCAGCACGCTCGCGAAGGTCGCGAACGACTCGTTCAGCCACAGGTCGTCCCACCAGCGCATGGTGACCAGGTCGCCGAACCACATGTGCGCCATCTCGTGCAGCAGCGTCTCGGCGCGCCGCTCGTAGGCGTAGCGGGTGACGCGGCTGCGGAAGACGTAGTCCTCCAGGAACGTCACCGCGCCGGCGTTCTCCATCGCGCCCGCGTTGAACTCCGGCACGAACAGCTGGTCGTACTTGGAGAACGGGTAGGGCGTGCCGAACTTCTCGTGGTAGAAGCCGAAGCCCTGCTTGGTCTCGGTGAAGAGGCGGTCGGCGTCCATGTGCTCGGCCAGCGACGCGCGGCAGTAGATGCCGAGCGGGATCGTCTTGTGGTCGTCGGTGTACTCGTCGTGCCATTCGGAGTACGGGCCGGCGACCAGCGCGACGAGGTAGGTGGAGATCCGCTCGGACTCGCGGAACACCGTGCGGACGGCGCCTTCCGGCGTCTCTTCGGCGGACTCGGCGATGGCGTTGGAGACGACCTTCCAGTCCTTCGGCGCGATCACCGTGAGCCGGTAGACCGACTTCAGGTCCGGCTGGTCGAAGCAGGCGAACATGCGCTTGGCGTCCGCCGTCTCGAACTGCGTGTACAGGTAGACGCCGTCGTCGACCGGGTCGACGAACCGGTGCAGGCCTTCGCCGGTGTTCATGTACCGGCAGTCGGCGGTCACCGTGAGCTCGTTGGACTCGGCCAGCCCGGCCAGCGCGATGCCCTTGTCCTCGACGTACGCGCTGACGTCGACGTCCGCGCCGTTCAGGGTCGCCGAGTGCACGCGGTCGGCGACGATGTCGACCCACGTCGATTCGCCGGCCCGGGCGCTGGAGAACCGGACGGTCGTCGTCGACGCGAAGGTCTTCTCCCCGGGGCCGCCGTGGCCGTCGGTCAGATCGAGCTCGATGTCGTAACCGGTGACGTCGAGCAGATCCGCGCGCAGCTTGGCTTGATCACGGGTCAGGTTGGGGGCGGGCACAGGCACCTCTGGTCGTTGGTATCGGTTTTCAACTCCCCGCATCCAATCATGGGGACGGGGTGGCGGGCGATAAGGGAACAACCCCGGGTTGCGCGGTGTTGGCTCGTCGTGTGGGGGTCCGCCCACACCGAGACGCCACTCAGGAGCACCCGAATGACCGCTGCCGAGCAGCCCACGAAGGTCGATTTCTACTTCGACCCGATCTGCCCGTTCGCGTGGATCACCTCCCGCTGGATCCTCGAGGTGGAAAAGCACCGCAACCTGGATCTGCACTTCCGGATCATGAGCCTGTCGGTCCTGAACGAGGGCCGGGACGAGCTGCCCGAGCAGTACAAGGAGCTGCTGGCGAAGGGCTGGGGCCCGGTGCGGGTCGCCGTCGCGCTTTCGCAGCTCAAGGGCGAAGAGGTGCTGCGCGAGTACTACACCGAGTTCGGCACCCGCTACCACAACCAGGGCACCAAGGACTACGACGTGGTGATCAAGGAGGCTCTCGCCGCGATCGGCGCGCCGGCCGAGCTGGCCGACGCCGCGCACTCCACCGAGTACGACGAGGCGCTGAAGAAGAGCCACCACGAGGGCATGGACCCGGTCGGCATGGACGTCGGCACCCCGACGATCCACATCGACGGCGTGGCGTTCTTCGGCCCGGTCCTGACCTCGATCCCGCGGGGCGAGGCCGCGCTGAAGGTGTTCGACGGCGCCGTGGCGCTGGCGAGCTACCCGGACTTCTTCGAGCTCAAGCGCACCCGCTCGGGTGAGCTGAACTTCGACTGAGCCGGGGCCGGGGGGTCGCGGGACGGGGCGGTGGCGCAGAGGGCCACCGCCCCTCTCCTCGTCACGGGGTCGCGAGGGCGGCCAGGGTGACGTCGCCGGGATAGCGGGACGCGGCCACGGCGGCGACCTCGGTCGTCTCGCCGCGGCCCACGCCCGCTTTCAGCGTGATCAGTTCGTGCAGGCCGTCGCGGTGGTAGCGGACGAACCCGGCGTCGACCGGGTCGCCGTGGCCGGGGACCACCACGCGGGGCTCCAGCGCGAGGATCCGGTCGAACGCGGCCGGCCACGCGGTCAGGTCCGTTTCGTCGCTGAACGAATACTCGCTGAATCCCGCTTCGGCGTGTTCGACGACATCACCGGCGAAGACGACGCCCGCGTCCGGGACGTGCACCACGACGTCGTGGCTCGTGTGCGCGCGGCCCGGGTGCAGCAGGACAGCCGTGCGGCCGCCCAGGTCGAGCTCGACGCGGTCGGTGAACGTGTGGTCCGGGCCGGTGATGGTCGTGCGCCCGATCGCGTCGGCGATCTCCGGCTTGCCCTCCGCGCGGTAGTGCGCGACCCACTTGGCGCGCACGGTCTCCAGGTCCGTCCTCAGCTCGGCCGCGCAGCCTTCGTGCGCCCAGACCTCGCAGGGCAGGAACGCCTCGGTGCCCCAGGCGTGGTCGAAGTGCGCGTGCGTGTACACCACGACCCACGGCAGCGGCGTGACCTCCCGGACCGCCGCGGCGAGCTCGGCGCCCTGCTCGAGGTCGCCGCGCGTGTCGACGACCAGGCAGCGTTCGGTGCCCACGACCAGCCCGGCGGTCAGGTCCAGCTCCTCGTACCGGCGCGCGTGCACGCCCTCGGCGACCTCGATCCAGCGGCCGGTCATGCCAGTACTCCTTCGCTCAGGACGGGAGCGGTTCCGCTCACGTCGGATCGGGCGGCCAGGACGACGTCGCCGCCGTGGCCTGCTTCGGTCAGCTCACGCCCCGACACGCAGCTGCTCAACGCCGTGACGTCGACGGACCGCGCCGCGAGCGCCGCTTCGGCGGACAGCGAAAGCCCGTGCCCGGCCAGCGCGGCGGCGATCGCCCCGGCGCCCACCTGGTCCTCGACGCACGGCCGCAGCGGACCCGGCGTCGTGCCCGCGCCGAAGATGTTCACCCCCCAGCGTTCCCCGGCCGCGATCAGCCCGACCGGGCAGACCAGCGCGACGGCCTTCGCCGCGACGGCGGAGGCGTTGCGCAGGCAGCCCACGAGCACCTTCGCTCCGGTCGCCGCGGCTGCGTCGCACAGCGTGGCGCCGTTGGGTGAGGGGAGGGCGAGCAGCGTGCCAGGAGGGATGTCCGTCACAGAAGACGGCCGCAGGGTGAATCCGCTCTCACCGGCGATGACCGCCCCGGCCGCCCGGGCCTGCGCGATCCCGCGCTCGTCACGCCACCGGACCGGCAGCACGCGGCCGCCGCGGCCGACCACGAGGTCCGTGGTGGTGCTGAAGGAAAGCACGTCGACCACCACCAGCACCGCGCATTCGCGGCCCAGTGCGGCCACCCCTTCGGCGCCCCAGTCGAGCCGCACGTCGCTGCCGGTCTGCTCCCAGATCCCCACCCCCGGAGCATGCCCGAAACCGGCCGTGGTGGCAGACTTCCGGCTGTGCGTGTCTATTTGGGATCCGACCATGCCGGTTTCGAGCTGAAGAACCACCTGGTGGCTCACCTGGAGAAGCAGGGGCACGAGGTGACCGACATCGGTCCGCACGTCTACGACGCGGCCGACGACTACCCGGCGTTCTGCGTCGAGACGGCGCTGCGCGTGGTGGCCGACGAGGGCAGCCGCGGCATCGTCGTCGGCGGCTCGGGCAACGGTGAGCAGATCGCCGCCAACAAGGTGCCCGGCGCCCGCGCCGGCCTCGCCTGGAGCGTCGAGACCGCGAAGCTGTGCCGCGAGCACAACCACGCCCAGCTGATCGGGGTCGGCGCCCGGATGCACACCGCCGAAGAAGCCGTCGAGATCGTCGAAGCGTTCCTGGCGACCGAGGTCTCGCCGGACGAGCGGCACGCCCGCCGCGTGCAGCAGCTGCTGGACTACGAGCGCACCGGGACGCCGCCGGCGCTGCCGGAGGCCTGATGCCCGAGGGGCACACGCTCCACCGGCTCGCGCGGCTGCACAAGCGCCGGTACGCCGGGGCGCCGGTCGAGGTGAGCAGCCCGCAGGGCCGGTTCGCCGCCGAAGCGTCCCGTTTGGACGGTCAGGTGTTCGTCGGCGCCGAGGCGTACGGCAAGCACCTCTTCCACGACTACGGCCCGCACGGCGTCGTGCACATCCACCTCGGGCTGTACGGCACGTTCGGCGAGTCCCCGCTGCCCGCGCCCGAGCCGGTGGGGCAGGTCCGGCTGCGGCTGGCCGGCCGGACACATTGGACGGACCTGCGCGGGCCCACGAAGTGCGAGCTGCTGGACCCCGCGCAGGCGGACGCGATCAAGGCCCGCCTCGGCCCCGACCCGCTGCGCCGCGACGCGAAACCGGAACTGGCCTGGGCGCGCATCTCGCGGTCGAAGACGTCGATCGCGGCGCTGCTGATGGACCAGGCGGTGCTCGCCGGCGTCGGCAACGTCTACCGCGCCGAGGTGCTGTTCCGCCACGGCGTCGCGCCGCTGACCCCGGGCCGCGCGCTGGACCGCGGGTTGTGGGACGAGATGTGGGCCGACCTGGTGACCCTGATGCGCGACGGCGTGCGCGTCGGCCGCATCGACACCGTCCGCCCGGAGCACCTGCCGGAGGCGATGGGCCGCGCGGCCCGGGTGGACCGCCACGGCGGCGAGGTCTACGTCTACCGGCGCGCGGGCGAGCCGTGCCTGGTGTGCGGGACGCTGGTGGCGAACTCGGAGCTGGCCGGGCGCAACCTCTATTGGTGCCCGAAGTGCCAGCTGCCCTGAAAACGCCGTGAGCGGCCCGTTCGGGTGAACGAGCCGCTCGTGGACGTCGGGGGTCAGAAGTCGAAACCGCCGCCGTCGAAGCCTCCGCCGTCGAACCCGCCCCCGTCGAAGCCGCCGCCCCAGTCGCCGCCGCCGTCTCCGCCGAAGTCGCCTCCGCCGTCACCGCCGAAGTCACCGCCGTCGCCGCCCGTGTCACCGGACTCGAGGGCGTCCTGCTGGCCCGCGTCGTAACCGGACTCCCACGCCGAGGCGCTCGCGATGCCGCTCATGCCCGAGAACATCGCGCTGAACAGGAACATCGACCCGAGACCCCAGGCACCGGCCACGAGCGCGGGCTTCCACCACGGCTCGCTGTACCAGCCCTGCGGCACCGGACGGCCCGCGACGCGACCGCCGGGGTAGTAGTACGGCGTGTCCTGACCGGCCTCCGGCGAGGCGGCGTAGTGCTGGCCCTCGACGTCGACCTCGCGGCGCTCGGTGACCTTGCCTGCGCGCTCGCGCTCGGCCTCCTCCGGCAGCTGCGGGCCGGGGTCCATGCCCATCGCGACCCGCGCGGCGCGGACGTAGTAGAGACCCTCGACGGCCGTGTCCTTGACCAGCCGGGCCTGCTCGATCGTGCGGGCCTGCTCCAGCTGCGAACCGGCCGCGTTGTAGCGCTCGCTCGCGTCGGCCATCGCCTGCTGCGACGCGGTGTCCGTGCCGTTGAGGTTGAGGACCTGGCCGCCGAGCCGCTCGACCAGGCGCCTGGCGTCGGCCTTGGCGTCGTCCAGCTCCCGCTGCCGGGCCGCGGCGCGCTGCCGCGAGAAATAGAGGCCGCCACCGACGATCACGACGACGAGCACGATCAGGAAGATCGCGGTGCCCATGGACCACTCCTGGAAGTTCGGGGCTCGGTGACCACGTGGTCACCTTCGAAACGGACAACGCGGACGCTACGCGGTGGGTTCCCGGAGCGTGACCGGGCCCACCACGAGCCCTGGCCGAGTAAACTAGAACACGTTATAGTTCGGTCATGAAGTTCACCCTGTCGATCGCGATGAACCCCCTCGATCAGCTGGGCGAGCTCGCCCGGGCCGCCGAAGAGGCCGGCTTCGCCTCCATTGCCCTGCCCGACTCGCTCTTCTACGCCGAGACGGTGGACACCGACTACCCGTACACCCCCGACGGCAGCCGGTTCTGGACCGCGGAGACCCCCTGGGTCGACCCGCTCGTGGCCACCGCGTCGATGGGGGCGGTGACCAGCCGGATCCACTTCTACACCTCGGTGCTGAAGCTCGGCTCCCGCAACCCGGTGCTGCTGGCCCGCCAGGTCGGCTCGGCGGCGGTGCTCACCGGCGGCCGGTTCGGCCTCGGGCTCGGCGTCGGCTGGCTGCCGCAGGAGTTCGAGTACTGCGGCGTGCCGTTCGAACGACGCGGCAAGCGGGTCGACGAGGCCATCGACGTGCTGCGGCTGATCCTCGGCGGCGGCATGGTCGAGTACCACGGCGAGTTCTACGACTTCGACAGGATCCGGATGAGCCCCGCGCCGCCGAGCCGGGTGCCGTTCTACATCGGCGGCCACACCGAGGTCGCGCTGAAGCGCGCCGCCCGGGTGGCCGACGGCTGGTCCTCGGCGATGATGAAGCTCGACGAGCTGCGCGACACCATCGCCCGGATCAAGGAGCTGCTGGCCGAGCG
Organism: Amycolatopsis sp. Hca4; assembly: GCF_013364075.1. Taxonomy (GTDB): domain Bacteria; phylum Actinomycetota; class Actinomycetes; order Mycobacteriales; family Pseudonocardiaceae; genus Amycolatopsis. The sequence goes on along the minus strand of NZ_CP054925.1, from coordinate 3,654,469 downwards.
GGGCCGCGCCGACGACCCGTTCGAGTACCAGGCGGTGTGCATCGACGCCTTCGGCCTGGACGGCTACCGCGCGCAGGCGGAAGCGGGCGTCACCGACGTGATCACCATGCCGTGGGTGTTCGACGGCGTCGGGTTCGACGCGCCGGTCGAGCCGAAGCTCGACGCCATCCGCAGGTTCGGCACCGACATCATCGCCAAGTTCGAGGAGTGACCGCCGTGGACGTGCAGGTCAGCTGGGACACCGGGCAGGAGCAGCCGGCGGCGCGCCGCGCGGCGTTCGCGTCGATGACCGCGGTGGCCGCGGGGGACAAGGAGGGCTGGCTGGCCCTCTTCGCCCCGGACGCGGTGGTCGAGGACCCGGTCGGGCCGTCGTTCTTCGACGAAGAGGGCAAGGGGCACCACGGCCGGGAGGGCATCGGCGCGTTCTGGGACAAGACGATCGCAGGAGTCGAGCGCTTCGAGTTCACCATCCGCGACTCCCACGCGGGCGGCGACGAAGTGGCCAACGTCGGCACGATCACCACGTTCCTCCCGGGCGGCTACCGCGTCGACACCGACGGGGTGTTCGTCTACCGCGTCGGCGACGACGGCTTGATCCGGTCGGTGCGGGCCTTCTGGGAGACCGAGCGCGCGATGGCGACGGCCCGCCAGGTCTGACCCCTACCGCTGTGAAGGCCACCCCGGACGCCCCGGGGTGGCCTTTCCCGTGATCGACACGAACCGCAACCGCCCGGTTGCGGAAAGAGCGCATTCTGGCGGGTGTTTGCTCAACCGTGCTACTTTTTGCTCGTGCAAGCAAAAACGTTCACCGAGAACGCCCGGCGGGCGCAGATCGTCCGCGCGGCGATCGAGACCATCGGTGAACTGGGGTACGCGAAGGCTTCGTTCGGGCAGATCGCGAAACGCGCCGGGCTGAGCAGCACCGGCATGATCTCCTACCACTTCGACGGCAAGGCCGACCTGATCGCCGAAGTCGTCCGGGACGTGCTGGCCACGAGCCTCGCCTACATGCGGGAGCGGATCGACGCGGTGCGGGGGCCGGCAGCGGAGCTGCGTGCCTACATCGAGTCGAACCTGGCGTTCATCGCCGAGCACCCGGTCGAACTCACCGCGCTGCTCGAGAGCCTGCGCCACGGCGGTGGCGGCGCCACCACCGCTGGCAACGACGACTGGTACCACGGCGCCGTCGACATCCTGGAAACCTGCCTGCGCGAGGGGCAGCGCACCGGCGACTTCGGCCGGTTCGACCCGCGCGTCATGGCGATCACCGTCCGCCAGGCGATCGACGGCATCCACACCGAACTGCTCCGGCGTCCCGACACCGACGTCGACGCCTACGCGGCCGAACTCGTCGCGATCGTCGAACGGGCCACCGCGCCCGACTGAACTGGGGAAACCATGGCCACCTCGAACACCTCCGGGCGCGTGCTGCGGCCGGTCATCACCCTGCTCTACTTCAACCTGCTGATCAGCGTCGCGTTCGCGGTGCTCACCTTCCTGCACAAGGACGGCATCCTCGACTACCAGGTGCTGCACTGGGAGTCGACCGGCCAGGCCAACCCGGCCGACCGCGCGGAGACGCGCTCCTCACTGGAGAGCGTGCTGTGGATCCGCCCGGTGTCGGTGCTGGTCATCGCGATCGTCTACGTCCGGCTGGCCGGGCGGCTCAAGCTCGGCCGCCGCAGCACCTACGTCCGGCTGATGGTGATCACCGTCCTCGGGCTGGCCGGGTTGGTCTACCTCATCGTCGCGGCCGAGTTCCCGGACTGGATGCGGGCCGGCCAGGCGGGGCAGGCGCTGGTGCTGCTCGTGCTGTTCGTGCTGCTGTGCACGAAGAGCGTCCGCGGCTACTTCTCGAAGCAGGGCCGCGTCCGCGAGAAGGTCTGACCGCGGCTCGGGATTTCGTTCACGTACTGTTTCCCGGAGCTTATTCGGCGGCAACAGAAAAAAGGTTCGGGTTCCGGGGAAGTAATCGTTACCCAACGGCAAGGAGTCCGTACTCCATTCACTCGAACGCCCGAGTGCCGTCACGTCGGCTTCGACCCTGGGTGGAGTGCGGGTTCATGCAGCTTTTACCTGCTGCCGGTGTGTCGCGACCCGCCTGAGTGGAACGGGACCAAACGGACATCCTTGCGCGACGAACCCCTGTTGTGCCTCGTTGCGGCAGGTAGGGGCAGGTGGTAGCTTCTGATCGTTATCTCCTCGCGGTGAACCGGGCGATCAGGACAGTAATCGTCCAACGGCAACCGTGGGGATCTGGGGTCTGGGGAAAGGTCGTCCGATGAACGTTTACCGCGGTCCCTCTTAAGGGACGCCGAATAACACTTCGCCGCCGGCTCGTGCGCGAGTCGCCGGAAACTTTGTCATCACCAGGCACCTCGTTGGGGAGCGGTCTGCCGGGTTGATCGACCGTGAAGCATTGCGCGCGAGGAGCATTTGCCCGGTGCGCGCGGCTGTGCTGGTGATTCACGGGAATAGCCGGGTTGGGCCCGTCTGGGGCGGCCGCAACCCGGTGCGTGGATCAGCCGAATCCAACACGCAACGAATTCCTGGGGGAAGTACCTGTCATGCTCATCGAACGTGATTTCGAAACGGCGACACTGAGTCAGATGCTCGCCGACGCCTGCTCCGGGGCCGGCGGTGTCGGCCTGGTCCTCGGCCCGGTCGCCAGCGGCAAGACCGCGCTGCTGGAGACCTTCGGCAGGCACGCCGCGGGCACCGGCGCGGTCGTGCTCTCGGCGTCCGGCGCCCGGTCGGAGACCGCCGTCGGCCTCGGCGTCGTCTCCCAGCTGGTGCACACGCCGGGCGTCCGCGCGGACATCGCCGACCAGGTCTCGGCGTACGTGGAGGACGCCGAAGCCGACGCGACCCTGCTGGACAGCCGGTTCCTGCACCGCCTTTCCAGCGCGGTGCTCGGCTGGTCGGCCGAGACCCCGCTGGTCATCTGCGTCGACGACGCCCACCACGCCGATCCCGCGTCCCTGCAGTTCCTGCAGCACATGGCCCGGCGCATCCGGCCGGCCAGGGTGCTGGTGCTGCTCGCCGAGCGGGCCGACCCGGGCGAGCGGCGCCCGGTCCGCCACGTCGACCTGATGCGGCGGCCGCACTGCCGCCAGCTGCGGCTGGCCCCGCTGTCCCGCAACGGCGTCGGCGTCCTGCTGGCCGGCAAGCTCGACGAGGGCCGGGCCCACGCGCTGGCCGCGCGGTGCTTCGCGGTCAGCGGCGGCAACCCGCTGCTGGCCACGGCCCTGGTGCACGACACCCGGGCGGCCGGCACGGGCGAGGTCGTCGCGGGGGCCGCCTACCGGCACGCCGTGCTCAGCTGCCTGCACTCCAGCGAGCCGCGGGCGCTCGAACTCGCCAGGGCGCTGGCCGTCCTCGGCGACGACGAGCAGTCGCAGATCGCGCTGGCCGGCGGCATGGTCTCGTTCGCGCCGGCCACCACCGAGCCGGTGCGCCGGGCGCTGGAATCGGCCGGTGTGCTCGACGGGCACCGGTTCCGGCACGCCGAAGCCCGCGCCGCGGTGCTCGAGGAACTCGACCCCGGCGTGCGGGCCGCCCTGCACGGCCAGGCCGCCCGCCTGCTGTTCGACCAGGGCGCCCGCCCGACCGCCATCGCCGCCCACGTGGTGGCGGGGAACCTGGACGAGCCGTGGACCGAGCACCTGCTGTCCGAGGCGTCGGAGGCGGCGCTGCTCGAAGACGACGTCGAGCTGGCCCGCGCCTGCATCGCGCTGGCCAGCCGCTGCTGCACCGACGACCGCGACCGGGCCATCGCCAAGGCGTCGCTGGCCGACATCGAATGGCGGACCACCCCGGCGAAGGCGATGCGCCGGCTGCCGGAGCTGGTGCACGCGACCCGCGCCGGGCACCTGCCGGGCATCCGGGTCGTCGGCATCTTCGAGTTCCTGCTCTGGTTCGGCCGGGTCGACGAGGCCGTGGAGATCGCGAACGCGTTCGGCGACCTGGTCGACTGCCGGGACCGCCGCACCCGCGGCGAACTGCTGACGCTGTCGTCGTGGCTGGCCAGCTCGGTGCCGGGGATGCTCCACCTGGTCGAGCCGATGCTCGCCTCGATCACCGACGGCACCGCGGCACCGCAGCTCGGGCTCGCGGTGAACTCGCAGCTCAAGGCGATCGACGCGCTGACCAGCGCGGTGCGCGAAGGACCGTCGGAGGCCGCGGTGCTCGACGCCGAGCAGGTGCTGGAAGGCACCCGGATGACCGACATCACCCTGCGGCACCTGGTGTTCGCGGCGACGGTGCTGATCTACGCCGAACGCCTCGACAAGGCCGCCACCTGGTCGGACCACCTGATGGCGCAGGCCGCCGGGCGCCCGGCCCCGACCTGGCAGGCGTCACTGGCCGAGCTGCGCGCGGAGGTCGCGCTGCGGCAGGGCGACCTGCCGCTCGCGGCCCGCAACGCGAAGATCGCGCTGACGAAGATGACCCCGGAGGCGTGGGGCATCGGGGTGGGCGCGCCGCTGGCGACCCTGCTGGCCGCGCTGACCGAGATGGGCCGGCTCGACGAAGCGGCCGAGCTGCTCAACCAGCCGGTGCCGGACGCGCTCGGCGAAACCCGGTTCGGACTGCACTACCTGCACGCGCGCGGCCACTACTACCTCGCGACGGGCCGGCTGCCGACCGCGCTGAACGACTTCCTCGCCTGCGGGGAGCAGATGGCCCGGTGGGAGCTGGACCAGCCGTCGCTCGTGCCGTGGCGCTCCAGCGCCGCGGAGGTCTACCTGAAGCTGGGCGACCGCGAGAACGCCCGCGTGCTCGCCGAGGAGCAGGCGGCGAAGCTCGGCCCGGACTGCGGGGACCGCACCCGCGGCATCACCCTGCGGACGCTGGCGCTGGTGGCCGACCCGGCCCGGCGGCCCCGGCTGCTGCAGGAGGCGGTGGACGTGCTCGAAAAGTCCGGCGCCAAGCTGGAACTGGCCCGGACGCTGGCCGAGCTGAGCCGGGCGAGCGGGGACCCCGCCACCACCCGCACGGCCGAGCGGGACGCCAGGGTGCTGGCCAAGGAGTGCGGCGCGGAGCTGCTGCGGAAGACGTTCCTCGACGGCGGCGCGGCCGACGTGGTGGTCCCGCTCCGCGGTCCGGTCGCCCCGGCCGACGTCAAGCTGCTGACCGACGCCGAACAGCGGGTCGGCTGGCTCGCCGCGCGGGGGCACACCAACCGGGAGATCGCCAGCCAGCTCTACATCACCGTCAGCACGGTCGAACAGCACCTCACGCGCGTCTACCGGAAGCTGAGTGTCAGCCGGCGCCGCGACCTGGCGTCGGAGCCGCAGCTGCGGGTGCCGGAGCAGCAGGAGCGCCTGCCGGGCGTGCCGCGGCCGCCGGTCGCGGTCAACCACCGGGCGCCGGCGCCGCCGGTGCGCCGTCCACTGAGGCCGGTGCCGCCGGTCCGCTGACGGACGTGCCGAGAGAAGCCGGGATCCCGTACGGGGTCCCGGCTCTTTCCTTTGCCGGGACCCCTATAGGTGCGCCCCTAGGTTTCCCACCGGGGCCACTGACTTGGCGCCGGTTTCATTGACAAAGAACGGGCCTCCGGCGAACGTGAACGTCGTTGCCGGGCACCGGATCCGGCGCGATTTTCGCGGCGGCGAGGTGCACCGGAGCTGCTCGCACGGCGGCCGGACGACGCCACGGCGGGAGCTTTGCTCGTTACGTGGCAAGGGAAGGCGAACTTCATGGCGAAGCGTGCGTTGATCACCGGTATCACCGGGCAGGACGGCTCGTACCTGGCCGAGCACCTGCTGGCCGAGGGCTACCAGGTGTGGGGTCTGGTCCGCGGCCAGGCGAATCCGCGCAAGTCGCGGATCAGCAGGCTGGTCTCCGACCTCCACTTCGTGGAAGGCGACCTGATGGACCAGGTCAGTCTCGTGTCCGCGGTGGACTTCGTGCAGCCGGACGAGGTGTACAACCTGGCGGCCATCTCGTTCGTGCCGATGTCCTGGCAGCAGCCCGAGCTCACCACCGAGGTGAACGGCATGGGCGTGCTGCGGGTGCTCGAAGCGGTCCGGATGGTCTGCGGCCTCGACAAGTCCCGCCCGACCGGCGGCGGGATGCGGTTCTACCAGGCGTCCTCGTCGGAGATGTACGGCAAGGTCGCCGAGACCCCGCAGAACGAGCAGACGATCTTCCACCCGCGCAGCCCCTACGGCGTCGCGAAGACCTACGGGCACTTCATCACCAAGAACTACCGCGAATCCTTCGGCATGTTCGGGGTGTCCGGGATCCTGTTCAACCACGAGTCGCCGCGCCGCGGCGCCGAGTTCGTCACCCGCAAGATCACCATGGCGGTGGCGGAGATCAAGCTGGGCCTGCGCGACAAGCTCTACCTCGGCAACCTGGACGCCGTCCGCGACTGGGGCTTCGCCGGCGACTACGTCCGCGCGATGCACCTGATGCTGCAGCAGGAGACGGCGACCGACTACGTCGTCGGCACCGGGCAGATGCACTCGGTGCGGGACGCCGTCCAGATCGCCTTCGACGCGGTGGACCTGAACTGGCGCGACCACGTCGTCGTCGACCCGGCCCTGGTCCGGCCCGCGGAGGTGGAGACCCTGTGCGCCGACCCGCGGAAGGCCCGCGCCGAGCTCGGCTGGAAGCAGTCGGTCGACTTCGAGGAGCTGATGCGGATGATGGTCGAGGCCGACCTGCGGAAGGCGTCGAACGAGCACAAGTACAGCGAGCTGATGCTCGCCGGGAGCTGGTGACGGCGATGGCGCCCATCCTGTTCGCGTCGATCGCGGACGCCGGCATGATCAACCCGCTGCTCGTCATCGCCGGGGAACTCGCCCGCCGTGGCGTGCCGGACCTGTACTTCGCGTCCACTGAGGACCGCCGCGCCGACGTCGAGGCGATCTCCGCGGCCAACCCGGTCCGGTTCGTCTCCTTCGGCGAGCGGCTCGAGCGCCCGCCGGGCGAGTGGGACCCGGACCTCTACGCGGCGGCGACCCAGCCCGCCAAGCCGGGCAGCCTGACCGCGCGGCCCCAGAACGTCGTGGCGTACCTGAGCGGTGTCACGGACGCGAGCATCATGGTGACGATGTACGAGCGCGCGCTGGCCGCGGTCGACGAGGTCGAGCCGGCGCTGATGGTGATCGACTCCTCCAGCGTCTACCCGACGGACGCGGCGATCGCCCGCGGGATCCCGTACGTCTACAGCGTGCCGATCTCGGTGAGCGAGATCTTCGCCGAACGCCTGCCGCTGAGCTACCCCAGCCCGAACACGGGCCTGCCGCGGGAGCTTTCGGGACGCCAGAAGCTGGCGAACCTCGGCTTCCGGCTGCGGCTGCTGTACGGCATGCTGACGAAGGTGCCTGCGATGCGGTTCACCAAGGCCCGCAAGGAAGCCGGGATCCTGAACGCGACGGCGGGCCAGTCCGGTTACGCCGACCGCGCGCAGGCGATCCTGGGGTATTCGGTGTTCGGCATGGAGTACCCGTTCGACGCGGCGCCGTCGCACCTGCGGATGGTCGGGCCGGTGGTGCCCCCGCTGCCCGAGGCGGTGGAACCGGACCCGGCGCTGTCGGCCTGGCTGGACGAGCACGAATCGGTGGTGTACCTGGCGTTCGGCACCCACATGCGGCTGACCGCGCCGCAGGTGGCGGCGATCGCCGAGGCGGCCCGGCGGATCGGGCCCGAGCACCACGTGCTGTGGAAGCTGCCGAAGGCCCAGCGCGTCCTGCTGCCGGCGGACCTGCCGCCCAACGTGCGGCTGGAGAACTGGGTGCCGTCCCAGTTCGACGTCCTGGCACACCCGCACGTGCGCGCGTACTACCACCACGGCGGTGGGAACAGCGCGTACGAGGGGATCTACTTCGGCAAGCCGGGTCTGGTGCAGCCGTTCTGGATGGACTGCCACGACCACGCGGCCCGCGTCCTCGACAGCGGCTGCGGGCTGGTGCTCTCGTACGAGGAAACGATCTCCGCGGACGCGATCGTGGCGAAGCTGCGGCGCGTGCTGGAGGAGAAGGAGTTCACCGCACGGGCCGAGGAATGGGCGGACCGCTTCCGCTCCGCGGGCGGCGCCGCGGCGGCGGCCGACACCGTGCTGGCCGCTCTCCGGGAGGAACGGGCATGAAGTACCCGGTTTCGCAGCCGTACCTGAACGGCGACGAGCTGGCCAACGTCACCGACGCCGTCACGAGCGGCTGGATCTCTTCGCAGGGGCCGTACGTGGCCCGGTTCGAGGCGGATTTCGCGGCCTACAACGGTGTTTCTTTCGGAGTCGCGTGCTCGTCCGGTACCACGGCACTGACCTTGGCCCTGCGGGCGCTGGGGATCGGCCCGGGCGATGAGGTCATCGTGCCCGAGTTCACGATGATCGCCTCGGCGTGGGCGGTGACGTACACGGGTGCGACACCGGTGTTCGTCGACTGCGGCGACGACCTGAACATCGACGTGTCGCTGATCGAAGCGAAGATCACGCCGCGGACCCGGGCGATCATGCCGGTGCACGTCTACGGGCGGCGCTGCGACATGGACGCGATCATGGCGCTGGCCTTCGAGTACAACCTGCGGGTGGTGGAGGATTCGGCCGAGGCGCACGGGGTGCGGCCGGTCGGGGACGTCGCCTGTTTTTCCCTGTTCGCCAACAAGATCATCGCGTCGGGCGAGGGCGGCATCTGCCTCACCTCGGACGCGCGGCTCGCCGCGCAGATGGAACACCTGCGGGGGATGGCGTTCAACCGGGACCACACGTTCCTGCACAAGAAGCTCGGCTACAACTTCCGGATGACGAACCTGCAGGCCGCGGTGGCGACGGCCCAGGTCGCGCAGCTGGACTCGATCCTTTCCCTCCGGTCCGCCATCGAGTCCCGGTACGACGCCGGGTTGCGGGACGTTCCGGGTGTCACACTGATGCCCCGGCGGGACGTGCTGTGGATGTACGACCTGCTGTGCTCGCGGCGGGACGAGCTGCGGGCCTTCCTCGCCGCGGAGGGGATCGAGACGCGGGTGTTCTTCAAGCCGATGAGCCGGCAGCCGATGTACCTGGACCCGGTCTGGCCTTCGTTGAAGGCGAACCGGTTCGCGGAAGAGGGGTTGTACCTGCCGACCTACACGTCGCTTTCGGAAGACGACCAGGAGTACATCGTCTCGCGGGTCCGGAAGTTCTACAGCTGATCTGTGTGTGCTCGACTCACACCCCGGCCGTGACCACGGCCGGGGTGGTGTCGTTTCAGCCCTGGCGCACCTTGCTGCTCAAGTAGGTCAGCACCGCCAGCACGCGCCGGTTGTCGTCCTCGTGCTGGGCCAGGTCCAGCTTCGTGAAGATGCTCGCCGTGTGCTTCCCGACCGCGGCCTCGCTGATCGTCATCCGCTGGGCGATCGCCGCGTTGGAGCGGCCCTCCGCCATCAGCTCCAGCACCTGGCGCTCCCTTGGGGTCAACGCGTCCAGCGGGTCCTTCCGGGACCGGCTCGCCAGCAGCTTCGTGATGACCTCGGGGTCCATCGCCGTCCCTCCTGCCGCCACCATGCGGAGTGCGTCCACGAACTGGTCCGCGTTCAGCACCCGGTCCTTCAGCAGGTACCCGATCGCGCCGGCGCCGTCGGCCAGCAGCTCGCGGGCGTACGTCTGCTCCACGTGCTGGGACAGCACCAGCACCGGCAGCCCCGGACGGCGGCGGCGGGCCTCCAGCGCCGCCCGGATTCCTTCGTCGCTGAACTTCGGGGGCAGGCGGACGTCCACCACCGCGATGTCCGGCGTGTGGTCCTCGATCGCCTTCAGCAGCTCCGTGGCGTTGCCGACCGCGGCCACCACCGTGAACCCGTGGGCTTCCAGCAGCCTCGTCATGCCGTCACGAAGCAGGTAGAGATCCTCCGCGAGGACTACGCGCACGAACCGCTCCTGGGGTTCCGGGCCGGGCGGGGCCGGGTTGGGGGTGGCCCAACCGTACCGCCCGGTCACCCCGCGTCAGTCCAGTGCCCGCTTCAGGAAGCCCCGGATGCCGAACGCCCCGAAGACCAGCGTCGCCACCGTCATGACGAGCAGGGAAATCCACAGCGGGATGGACTGGACCTGGTCCGGCATCACCAGCCGGCGCAGGGCCTCCGACACGTACGTCAGCGGGTTGGCCGCGCAGATCACCTGGAACCAGCGCAAACCGGACAGGCTGAGCCACGGGAACTGACCGGACCCGGTGAAGATCAGGGGCACCAGCAGGATGGTGAACACCAGGTTGATGTGCCGCGGCGGCACGATCGTCCCCAGCACCATGCCCACCGCCGCGCCCGCCAGCGACCCCAGCGCGACGACCCCCGCGACACCCGGCAGGGCCGCCGGGCTCCAGTGGACGCCGTCGAGGATGAGCAGGCCGATCGGGATCATCACCAGGCCCGCGATGATGCCGCGGATCGCGCCGAACAGCATCTTCTCCACCGCGACCAGCCGGATCGACAACGGCGCCAGCAGCCTGTCCTCGATCTCCCTGGTCACCGAGAAGTCCAGCACCAGCGGCAGCGCCGTGTTCTGCAGGGCCCCGGTGAACGCGTTCATCGCCACCATGCCGGGCAGCAGCACCTGGGCGTACCCCGCCCCCGCGTAGCCGATCTGCGACAGCACCTTGCCGAAGATGAACAGCAGGAACAGCGGCTGGATCAGCATCTGGGCCAGGAACGGCAGCAGCTCGCGGCCGGTGACGAAGAAGTCGCGGCCCAGCACGGCGAAGAACGCGCGGGCCTGCCCCGGCTGTGCTTGCGGCTGGGGCTGGGCGACAGTGGCGGCGGTCATCTGAGGTCCCGTCCGGTGATGGAGATGAACACGTCTTCGAGGGTGGGCTTGCCGAACGAGATGCCGGTGACGTCGCACCGCTCGCGGCCCAGCACCGCCAGCACGCCCGGCAGCAGCGACGCCGGTTCGGCTTCGGTGTACAGGCGGAACTGGACGGCCTTCTCGTCGGCGGCGGCCCGGCCGGCCGCGGCCAGCCGCTCGACGCGCTCCACCGTCGGCACCTGCTCGAGTTCCTTGCCCACGGCGTCCGCGGGCGACTCGGCCAGGCTCACGCCCACCGTCAGCGTCGTGTTGCCGGGCAGCGACCGCGTCAGCGCGTCCGTGGTGTCCAGCGCCAGCAGCTTGCCGCGGTCGACGATGCCGACGCGGTCGCACAGCTTGGCCGCCTCCTCCATGTCGTGCGTGGTCACCACCACCGTGACGCCCTCGGCCGTCAGCTCGGCGACGCGCTCGTGCACGAACAGCCGCGACTGCGGGTCCAGCCCGGTCGCCGGCTCGTCCAGGAACATCACCTTCGGCTGGTGCATCAGCGCGCGGGCGATCATCACGCGCTGGGCCTGGCCGCCGGACATCTCGTCGACCCTGGCCTTCGCCCGCGGGCCGAGGCCCATCCACTCGATGAGCTCCTCGGCCCGGCGGTGCCGCTGCGCCCGGCCCATGCCGTGGTAAGCGGCGTGGAACAGCAGGTTCTGCCGCACGGTCAGCGACTGGTCGAGGTTGTTGCGCTGCGGCACGACGGCCAGCGCCTGGCGGGCCGCCGTCGCGTGCTTGACGACGTCGATGCCCGCCACCTCGGCGTGGCCCGACGTCGGCAGCGCGCGGGTGGTCAGCATGCTGACCGTCGTCGTCTTGCCCGCGCCGTTGGGGCCCAGCAGGCCGAACACCTCGCCGGTGGCGATGGTGAAACCGAGGCCGTCGACCGCAGGCCGTTCTGCTTTGGGGTATCTCTTCACGAGATCCCGTACCACCACAGCGTCCGGCACGCCGGTCCTCCAGGAATCAGTGTGGACGAAAAAGAGGTGAGGAAGGGCCGTGGTGCTGGGGGACAACCTCGGCCCTTCCCCACAGGCGGCTGGTTCGGCCGAACCAGCGGGTCAGGAAACGTGCTTGAGGTGCCGCTCGAGCTCGTCGGCGGCGCGCACCGCGCCACCGGCGGCCCGCACCTTCGCGCCCATCGCGGCGACCGCGGCGCGGATCCGCCCGTCGGCCGCCGTCGAGCGCACGGCGTCCCGCAGCAGCTCGGGCGTCGGCTCGCGGCCGGCCAGGTTCGTGCCGAGGCCGAGTTCGGCGACCCGGTTGGCCACCGCGGCCTGCTCGACGCTCTGCGGCAGGGCCACCATCGGCGTGTCGAAGTACAGCGCCTCCATCGTCCCGCCCATCCCGGAGTGGGTGATGAAGGCCGAAGCGTGTTCCAGCACCGCCAGCTGCGGCACCTGGGCGTGCGTCTCGACGTTCGGCGGCAGCTCGCCGAGCGCGGCCGGGTCGAGCGCGCCGATCGACAGCACGACGTGCCACTCCGAACCGCTGAACGCCGCCACGACGGCCTTGAAGAAGTCCGGCCGGTCGTTGAACGCCGTGCCGAGCGAAACCAGCAGGACGGGCTTGCCGTCCGACGGCGGCTCCCAGCCGCCCTGGAACGTCCGGTCGCCCAGGCACGGGCCGACGAACGCGAAGTGCTCGTCGAAGGTTTCGCCCTGGTACTGGAATTCCTTGGCCACGAAGGCCAGCGCGAACTCCTCGCGCCCGATGGCGAAGTCCGACGGCGAGATCGCCGGGACGCCGTGGGCCTGCGTCAGCTCGGCGATCTTCTCCCGGAACGCGACGCGGGCGGGGTGTTCCTCGCTGAAACCGTTTTCCTCGCCGAGGAACTTCGCCAGCGACCAGTGGTCGTTGTAGGCGAAGGACGGGAACAGCTCCACCGCGGGCACGCCCCACTTCGCGGCGAGCACCCGCCCGGTCGCGTACACCGTGCGGTCGTAGAGGATCAGGTCCGGCCGGTCGCCGTCGAAGGCCGCCTCGAACACCGGGATGGTCGCCGTGCTCTCCATGACCAGCACCAGCGGCAGCCAGGCGGCGAAGTCGGCGGGCGGGTCCTCGGTGCGCGGCTTCGGCGTCAGCGACGACTCGTACCGCAGCACCCGGGCCCCGGTCGGCGCCACCAGGTCCGCGAACTGGTCGGTCGTGGCGTAGGTGACGCGGTGCCCGCGGCGGACCAGCTCGGCGGCCACGTCCAGCGTCGGCATCACGTGCCCGTAGGCGGGGATGCTCAGCAGCGCGATGTGTGCCATGGGAAAGCTCCTCGGGTTGCGGTGGACGGCCGGGGCCTCAGGCGCGCAGGTCGTGCTTGCGGGTGTAGTAGGCCATGAAGCCGATGAGCCCGCCGAGGACCACGATCCACTGCACGGTCGTCACCAGGTTGATGTCGTCGAGCGGCAGCGTGTAGGCGAGCACCACGCGCACGACGGCGTCCACGATCATGCCGACGCCGAACACGACGGTGAGCAGGCGCAGGCCGTGGCGCATCTTCGGTTCGGTGTCCCAGCGGCGCTCCCACACCTCGGCGCCGGCGCCGCCGCGCTTGGTGCGCGCGATGCTGACCCCGGCGTGCAGGAAGAACGGCTTCTCGAAGAACAGCGTGATCAGCATCCAGATGCCGAACATGGCGGTGAGCCAGCCGTCCTTGGCGAAGAAGAACCGCGCGTCGCCCGAAATCAGCGAAACCGCGGTGCCGATGACCATCATCGTCACCATGAAGAGGCCGAGCCCGTCGATCTTGCGGTAGCGGGCGAAGACGTACACGGTGCGGACCACCGGGACGATGCCACCGATGATCGCGGCGGTCAACAGCGGAACGCCGTTCTGGCGCAGGATGTAGTAGACGGCGAGCGGGACGATCAGGTCGAACGCGGCGGAGGCGAACAACGCCAGCCGCGGGTTGCGCGGTTCACCGTGCGACGGCGCGTCGGCCTGGGTGCGTTGGATGCCGGCTTCGTTCATTGCTGCTCCTG